>JADLDK010000001.1 GCA_020846715.1 Armatimonadota bacterium
CCGCTCAAATCTTGTCGGAATGGGAGTCCTGCCTCTGCAGTTTCTTCCTGGAGAGAGCGCCGAGTCTCTGAAGTTGACCGGCCACGAGGAGTTCTCGATAGAAGGTCTCTCAGACAAGCTGAAAAGCGGCTTTGAGGGCGGGCGTACCGTGAACGTACGGGCGAAACTGCTGGATGTGGAGACCACCTTTGCAGCGACGGTGCGAATTGATACTCCCCAGGAGATAGAGTACTACCGGCATGGCGGCATCCTGCAGTACGTGCTCAGACAACTCTTGCGGAAGCACGCCGGATAGGTTACCCGTACAGCCGCAGGACAGTGTGCTGGCGCAACAATCCCGGAAGCGTCGCGCTCACCGGGACTGTCCGAGGAGAATGCGGAAATCAGTCTTATCCAGCCAGAGAATCTGACGCTGGGATACGCGTCGCATTTTCCTGCCTCAGGCGGGACAGGTGAACCATCAGGATCGAGATATCCGCGGGCGTAATACCGGGAATCCGCGACGCCTGTCCGAGAGTCAACGGCCGGATGCGCGAAAGTTTGTCACGGCCTTCTCGTGACAGGGCCTGGTAAGACTGATAGTCAAAGTGTGCAGGCACAGCCCAGTCGTCCAGATTGCGCTGACGCTCTGCCTGCGCGCTTTGCATCTTGATATAGCCCTCGTACTTGATTTCAATCTCTACCTGTCTGGCGACATCCGGGCTCAGGCTGGCGCACCCGTTATGGCGCGCGATGTCTTCGTAGCGGATCTCCGGCCTCTTTAGCAGAGTGGCCAGTGAGAGCCCATCTGATCGAGAAAGATTCAGATCTCGGGCCAGCTCGGCGGGAACACGGGTATCCTCGAGAATCCTGCGCTCCAGCCTGATCTGTTCCTGCCTCGCGCAGAAGCGCTCCCAGCGAGCGTCATCCACGAGCCCAATCTCTCGCCCAAGCGCAGTCAGTCGAGTGTCGGCATTGTCATGACGCAACAGCAGGCGGTGTTCAGCACGGGACGTAAGCAGCCGATAAGGATCGTTGACACCTTTGGTGACAAGATCATCAATCATGACTCCAATGTAGCTTTGGGTCCTGTCCATCACAAAGGGCGCCCGCCCCTGGAGCTTTAGAGCCGCGTTTGCTCCGGCGACAAGGCCCTGCCCCGCTGCTTCTTCATAGCCGGAAGTGCCGTTGAGCTGGCCGGCGAAGTAAAGACCGCTGATCGCCTTTGTCTCAAGAGTTGGGTAGAGCTCCGTCGGTGGCACGAAGTCATACTCGACCGCATAGCCCGGGACGAGCATTTCTGCGTCTTCCAGTCCTGGCACACTGTGTAAGAATTCCAGTTGAACTTCAGCAGGTAAGCTTGAAGACATGCCCTGAACGTAGATGGAGTCAGTGTTCCAGCCTTCCTGTTCCAGGAAGATCTGATGGGTTTGGCGATGTGGGAAATTTACAACTTTATCTTCAATACTTGGACAATAGCGTGGCCCGATACCCTCGATGCGCCCGCTGTACATAGCTGAACGGTGAAGATTCGCCTCAATAATGCGCCGGGTTTCAAGAGTTGTGGATGTCACCCAGCAGGGCAACAGATCGTGCCGATGGTCAGTGGCCGCGACAGGCTCCGCCATATACGAAAACGCCAGCGGTTGAATGTCTGACGGCTGGACTTCCAGTCTCTCGAAATTGAGACTTTGTTTGTTGACCCGGGGAGTAGTGCCGGTCTTCAGGCGTCCAAGCGGGAAGCCAAGCTCTTTCAGAGACTGTGACAGCTCAGTCGCAGGAGCCTCTCCTCGCCGACCCGCGCTTATCTGCTGCTCTCCGTAGTGACACAGGCCATTCAGAAATGTCCCCGTTGTGATGATGACAGCAGACGCCTGGATTTCCCGGCCATCCGAGGTGAGCACTCCGCGTGCCCGGCCATCTTCTACCAGTACCCCAACCACCTTGCCTTCCACAAGCGCGAGATTAGGCTCTGAAAGCAGGACGCTGCCCATGGTCTGTTGATAGAGCAGCTTGTCACATTGGGCGCGCAGAGCCTGAACAGCCGGGCCCTTTCCGGTGTTAAGCATCCTCACATGAGTTGTGGTGGCGTCGGCATTGAGCGCCATCTGACCACCGAGAGCATCAATTTCCCGCACAACCTGCCCCTTGGCCGGACCGCCGATCGAGCAGTTACACGGCATCAGGGCAACTTTTTCGATGGACAAAGTGAGAACCGTGGTTTGCAGGCCAAGGCGCGCAGAGGCAAGCGCCGCTTCACAGCCAGCGTGGCCCGCACCGACAACAATGACATCTGAATGAGGGATTGGCGTGTTCTTGTCCATCAAAGCTCCAGAGTATTATAGCGGCTACGACGCATCGTGACAGGCTGCACGCAGAGAGATTGCAGCCGCGCCCAGGGGCGTCTGTGGCTGCGCGCACGGGATTACGTGCTGACTCCGAGGGGTGTAGTCATGTTGCGGGCGCCAACGATCTCTTGCCGTGATTACCTAGTCAAGCAAACAGGTATGCAGTAGAATGAGCACGTTTTGTCAGATACCACACTACCAGTAAAAGAGGTTTTGCTATGACAGGATTCAACGGTCTCGGACTGCATCTGGGAAACCTGGCCAGGCTCTCCAATGCGCGCACCCGCTCTATCAGCCCTGAGAACTTCACAGGCGAGAAGGGCAAAGCGGCAATGGCTGTCCCGAAACAGGACTCCGACGGGAACTGGACGGGCGGCACAGGTGCGGGCTGCGCTCGCGATCTGGGTCAGGGGTGGAAAGTCTCTCCAAGCATTCGCATTGAACCGGGTGAGACACGCACGATCGCTGATATCAATGAGTCTGGCGCTATTCAGCAGATATGGATGACACCCACGGGTCACTGGCGTTTCTCAATCCTGCGAATCTACTGGGACGGCCAAGATCAGCCGTCCGTAGAGTGCCCGGTTGGCGATTTCTTCGCCTGCGGATGGAGCAGATACGCGCACGTGAACTCCCTTCCCGTGTGTGTCAACCCGGGCAGCGCTTTTAACTGCTACTGGGAGATGCCATTTCGCAAGTCCTGCAAAATCACGTTCAGTAATATCGGTGAGGAGCCAATGACCCTCTTCTACCAGATCAACTACACGCTGACTGACGTCCCGGAGGATGCAGCCTATTTCCACGCCCAGTTCCGACGCACTAATCCCCTTCCTTACAAGGAGCCTTACACGATTCTCGACGGTGTCAAAGGACAGGGTCAGTACGTGGGGACATACATGGCCTGGCAGGTAAACAACACGGGCTGGTGGGGAGAAGGCGAGATCAAGTTCTATATGGATGGGGATAAGGAGTTTCCCACAATAGCAGGCACCGGCACTGAAGACTACTTCTGTGGAAGTTACAACTTTGACAGAGAAGGGCAGTACACAGAGTTCTCAAAAGCGTACGCCGGGCTTCCACAGGTGATACGCCCGGACGGAACGTACCAGTCACAGACCGGCTTCGGTCTGTACCGCTGGCACATTATGGATCCAGTCCGGTTTGAGCGGGATCTGCGCGTAACCATGCAGGCGCTCGGATGGCGCAGCAGAGGGCGCTACCTCCCTCTGCAGGATGACATATCCTCCTGCGCTTTGTGGTATCAGACGCTGCCGACCGCGCCGTTTCCCGAGTTGCCGTCCCGCGATGATCTGGAAGTAATCTGAGACCCCAAAGGGCCATCCAGATCAGGTTGGAGCCGGATTTGTAAGGAGGCTGCCTACACCAGGATTGTGAAGTCTGGCCAATCTTCCCGCACAACTACGGGGATCGATGAACATTCTGACACGGAAAGTAGTAGATACAACACACTTGGGCCGGTCCGGCACTAGTAGACCTGACAGCCTGACAAAATCGCCTGGCGGAGATGCCTGCGCTCTCACCGGACAGCTACAGCTGTCACAGTGGTACGGCGGCTTCTCCTCCACCCACCACGCACCGGGAGACCTTATCTATGCTTTTCCTTCAGAACAGATTCCGTCAGAGGATTACGCAATCTCGAAAAGGCTTTACGCTCATCGAGATTATGATTGTGGTGCTGATTATCGGCATCCTTCTAGCCATTGCGGTCCCGAACTTCATCCAGGCAAGAGACTCTTCGCGCACCAAGAGCTGCATCGCTAACCTCAAGCAGATTGACGGCGCAAAGCACCAGTACGCGATGGACAACAACCTTTCAGGAACGGCTTCCGTAACCGGCGCGAACTTGCTGGGCACCTATATTAAGGGCAGTGCGATGCCTGCGTGCCCGGCCGGCGGCACCTATACCATAGGCACCGTGGACACTGACCCGACCTGTACAATCACCGGGCACACCCTGCCGTAGCGGTAGAGGCGTCCACCTTAGAATACTTGTCTTTGCCAGCGCGCCTTTGGCGCGCTGGTTTTTTGTGTCCCGAAAAGCCCGCATTTATCACAGTCGTCGGATGTGCTTCTGAGCGGAACAAATCCCTTGACTGTACTTCGCCTGGGCCAGTTAGCGCCAGGCTCTCGACCACAACAGACACCGCCAAGACCGCAACGGACAATCTTCACCTGCACTCAAAGCTGGTTATCGTTCTTCCCTGTCCTGCGGGCTTGCCCTATCTGAAGGCGTGTTCAAACCCTATCAGGAGAATGGAAAAGATGTTGAGTCTCAACCGTATCAGGAAGTCCCGCAAAGGCTTTACGCTGATCGAAATCATGATTGTGGTGCTGATTATCGGCATCCTTCTGGCTATCGCCGTCCCGAACTTCATTCAGGCCAGGGACTCCTCTCGCACAAAGAGCTGCATCGCCAACTTGAAGCAGATTGACTCGGCGAAGCAACAGTACGCAATGGACAACCGCCTGGCAGGCACTGCCAGCGTCACATCCGCCAACCTGCTGGGCACCTACATCAAAGGCACTGCTATGCCCGCCTGCCCGGGTGGCGGCACCTACACTATCGGAACTGTCGATACCGATCCCACCTGCACAGTGACAGGGCACGCCCTGCCGTAAGCGGTTCTCGATCTGTTCCTTTTTTTGGAGGAAGCGGCTCGCTACGCGCGGGCCGCTTTTTTTTGGCGCCACGCATGAGGACAGCGGCACAGATGCAAAGCAGGCAAAAAAGCTGTGCCATCAACAGATATTCGCATGGAACAACTGGTAATGAGACCAGACCGCCATGCCCTGGTTGTGGCGGTCGCAACACCCGTTTCTCCACCACCTTGTCAAGAGGGACGGGAATCATCACAAAGGACTAGTAGATGACTTCATTCGCTAAGCGGCTTCGCAAGTCTCGAGAGGGGTTCACCCTTATCGAAATCATGATCGTGGTGCTGATTATCGGCATCCTTCTGGCCATCGCGGTCCCGAACTTCATTCAAGCGAGGGATTCCTCTCGCACCAAGAGCTGTATCGCCAACTTGAAGCAGATTGATTCTGCCAAGCAGCAGTACGCAATGGACAACCGCCTGGCAGGCACTGCCAGCGTGACATCCGCCAACCTGCTGGGCACCTACATCAAAGGCTCTGCTATGCCAGCCTGCCCGGCCGGCGGCACCTACACCATCGGAACGGTTGATACCGACCCAACGTGCACAGTGACAGGGCACACCCTGCCATAAACTGATCTGAGCTTTCCGGGTGGCAAGCGCTGACACGTGTCGCGCTGCCACCCTTTCGGCGTTTCGGACCTTGAGCCCTCACTAGCTTTGCGCGCTGAAATCCAACTTTCTGTAAGCTGAACTCCAGTGTGGAGACTGCGGACAACGGACCCAGTCACAACCAACCACAACACAAACACACGACCAGCGCAGGGACGAACTGGTGAAAACAAGACGCACACGCAACGGCCACGGCTTTACACTCATCGAGATTATGATCGTGATTCTGATTCTCGGAATCATGATGGCCATCGCCGTCCCCAATATGCTCAAGGCCCGCTCAAACAGCGCTGCCCGAGTCTGCCGTGAAAATCTGCGCACCGTCGCCCACGCCAAAGAGCGGTGGGCTATGGAAAACAACAAACCCGCAGGCTCGACTCCAGTTTGGAGCGACATTGTGCCGACATATCTCAAGGGGCAGAAGCCTGTATGTCCCGAGAACGGGACTTACAGCATCGGAGATCTCGGCACCGACCCCACATGCTCCAGGGGCGGAGAACACACCATTCAGTGAGAGATCAGTCCATGCCACTATCCTTAAGAGTCAGCCAATATCTGAGATCTCGCCGCGGGATGACCATGCTGGAAATCGTGTTTGCGATGTCCGTAATTCTCGCATGTGCGCTAGTGTATGCTGCCGCATTTCCGACATCCACCACCAACCGTCAAAAGACGGACAACCACGCAGTGGCGCTGACTTTGGCCGATCGAGAGATGGAGGCGCTTCGAGACGCGGGCTACAGTATCGCAAATAGCTACGGCGGACTCCAGAGCGCAAACCTCATCAACTCAACTCCCGCCTCATCGCCATACAGTATTTCGAACGTGACACACGGCTCGTCTCAGACAATCGCGAACACGCTGCCCTCCGGGACGGGAACGCTGACAGTTGTGCCACAAGGGACAGGAGTACTGCGCGTCACAGTAGTGGTGAGTTGGGTAGAGAAATCCGCGACGCGCTCCATTTCACTGTCATCTTACCTTGCCAATGTCCAGTGAAGGGGAACCTGACTATGACAAAGCAGCTTTTGTCGCACTGGCGCTCCCGGTGCGGATTCACGCTGATCGAGACAATGACCGCGATGACTGTCTTCACAATGCTTGCTTTTGGCGGGCTGTCGCTTGTCGTGGCTGCGGTCAACACTTACAGCCGGGATTTTGGCCGCGCGGTAGTCGAGACGGACACGGCGCAGGCTATCAGAAGAATTGACGAAGGGCTGAGAGAGGCCTACTCGGTACAGGTCGACGCCGACGGTATGGGGCTGACGTTCTACTATCCGCAGACCTATGTGGATGCGACAGGCAAGCACTACACGGCTCCTCTGGTTTCGGACGGGATCGCCCGAAGGCTCTATAAGAGCGGGAATCGGCTGATCTGGTCTCTCAACAGCCGTCCACTCCTGACGAATATGCAGACAAGCGGTGGAGCCAGAATTTTCACTCTCCAGCCATCCGGTCATGCGCTGCTGGTGTCGCTTTCCGCGTCCACTTCCACTGGGCGGGAGACCTTTGCCAGCACCAAGACAGGTGTCATTCAACTGAGGAATGTCCAATGAAATTTGAGCGCATTATCTCACGGCGAATCAAATGCCTCGTATCACCTCGCGGGGCTGCGCTCGCGTCTTCGCTGCTCTGGCTGGGAATGATAATGGTCACTGGCACCGGACTGCTGTCATTCACAACCGCAGGAACTGCGCGGGTCTCCCGCGATGAGAACGCAGCGATTGCCCTGAACGCCGCTGATGCAGGCCTTCAGCAGGAAATGGCTAACCTCTGGCAGCCATTCAAAGCCACGCAGCGCTTCGACAGCCTGGATACTCAGTGCGCCGGGGCTACAACAGGGGCGCCCCGCCTCGTTATGGCCGGCCTTGTGCAGGGCGCCGCTACGTACGACGTGCGGTACTCTGTCGGAGTTGTTAACTATATCATCCAGGGGACATACAGAAGACAGGTGATCGTCAGGTCCATTGGGTGGGTTGATCAGAACCGCAACGGAGCCCTGGATAACGGTGAGGAAAGCCGCGCCATCGAGTCTCAGATAGAGCTGGCGCTGGATCGCTCCAAGGTCTTTGACTACGCGTACTTTGTGAACAACTATGGCTGGATGAACGGCTTTGGCGCCAACGACCTGATTGTGAACGGAGACATGCGGGCCAACGGCAATTTCGACTTCAGTGGCGGAACCCCGACTATTAACGGGAGTGTTTACGCCGCCAAGAATAACAAGCTAATCCCGGCCGCTCCAGGTATCGTCAACATCAATCCTACACAGTGGAGCAACACCACCTACACCACGAAAGCGCCCACGATGGCGCGTATGGCTTACTCCGCAAGCAAGATGGGGGTCAAAGGCACCGATGAGTACGAAAAGTGGCGAGATATTATCTACGATCAACAAGGCAGTATGGTGCGCGGACAACCAAGCGGCGCGGTCATCGGAGACAACAACGGCATCCGCACCTACTCCAACCAGCTTCTCAGCCCGAAACCAACTGAAGAAGTTCTAATGCCGGATCTCTCCGATATTGACTACTACAAGCAGCTCAGTCAGAACTATGTCGATGCTAAGGAGAAGTATCAGGATAACTCCAACAACCCCTACTACGGCCAGGGCGCCTACATCGAAATGTTCAACTCACTCACAAACAGGTACGAACGCGTGACCACAAATGGCGTGTACGATGGAAGCCTGGGAGTCATCGGAACCAGCAGCAAACCCGTGAAAATACACGGCCCGGTCACGATCACGGGAGATGCGGTCATCAAGGGCGTCATTTCCGGACAAGGCTGCATCTATACCGGCCGCAATGTGCACATTGTAGGAGATATCACCTACAGTCAGTCGCCAAACTTCGTCGGTAGCGACATTGCGACCGTGGACAAGGCAAACGAAAAGAAAGACCTGCTTGGCCTGGCGGCTCGCGGAAGCGTGATCATGGGCAACACCAAGAAGTTCAGCAACACTGAACTGCAGTATATGACCCCCCCGTTCACCAAAGCCCGCTATGACGACAACGGCAATCTGATTCCGGCTTTCAATGCAAAGGCCACGGACTACACAGGGAAAATGCGCTATCAGTCTATCCTGGGCGACAACTACATCGACAGCGTCAGCGAATCAATTCACCAGATAAACGCCGTGCTCTACACCAACTTCCTCGGAGGCGGGCGGCTTGGTGAGAACTCAGGCGGCGTCACGTTCAACGGTTCCATCATTTCTCGTGATGAGGCCATGGTGTTGCAGAGCCTGCCACTTGTTATGAACTACGACAACCGCCTGCGCTGGCGGGCTGACATGGGAGACTCTCTCATCAATATCAACCTTCCAATGTCTCCAACGCTTACTTCGCTGTCGTGGAGGGAGATATGACCAAGTTTCTTGCACCTGCCATTGCAGTGGGCGTCCTGCTAAGCGCCACTGCCGTCCGAGCGGCTATCAATTTGCCGCTTCCGGTGGATCCCGAGTTCCATCAGCAGACTCCACAGGAGAAGGAACAGCGCCGAGAAGCAGAGCAGGCAGACGCCCCGCAAGTCTATGGGGCAAACGCTCCCGCTACAACTGATCAGGCTGCCTACAACAAACCTGCTCCGGCAGCAACAGGCACGGCACAGAGCTTCGCCAACGCCTTCGCGGCACACGAGCGTGGCGAGACCGCCGGACGTCAGCAAACGCCCATTCAGGACACTGGAAAACGAACACGAGGAGTGATTCTGATGATCGCAGGAGTTACGGGGATCGTCACGTTAGGCGGCGGACGGGCAGTGACCAAGATGCTGGCCCGGACACAGGCTGAGCACGACGAGCAAGACGCAAGAACGGCTGAGGCGGACGAGAGTGTCCGCAGCTATGGAGGCGATCACAATCAGTACATCATAGACTGATACGCAGCGACTACAGCAGGAAATGTTGCCGGGCCCGGAAGCGTTTGCTTTCGGGCCTTTTCGCGCTTGTGTCATTCAGACCGGTGGCGACTGGGGGGTATAGGTTCTACCGTCCTGTAAGACGCCTGAGACAAAGGACAAGTGTCGCAGTACTTTTGAACCACCGCGTCAGATTATTCGTACTGCGCAACTGACACCAAAAGCCGCTATTGTGACGCGCGCACGCTCAATTGGCAGTTCCTGGCCAATTCCAGAGCGCAGAATCACGATAAGAAGCCTGCAAATCGTCTTGACTCGAGGCCGCCAAAATCCTTATAATACGGCGGCTTATTGCCAGCGCCGGTGCTTCGGACGCGCGCAGCCGTTGCCGGCGCGTCGTATCCGGATACCGTGCGCGTCTGGCGGACGTGCGCCGACGCAACCCGCCTAATCTAAATGACAGGCCCCTTCAGCTATTCTCTCAAAGACGAACTGCGCAGTCGAGGACGAGCTTGTACGCTGACGGGCTATCAATGAGAGGACTCAAGCATTGCTGAGACGTTCTAGAACGTGGTTGGCAGCGGCCCCTTTGGCAACCCTGGGGCTTGCTTTAGCTTCGCCCGCCCATGCGGCTGAAGCGATCGAGCTTCCTGCCTTTTCAGAGCTTCCGATAATGATGACGGCTATCTGGGTCGTCTTTATCAGCGCTATCATCGGCCTGATCTTCGGAGGCGTGTGGTACCTCGCGATCCTTCGTGAGGATCCGGGCAGTAAAGGCATGGTGGAGGTTTCGAAGGCAGTTCAGGAAGGCGCATGGGCCTACCTGAAGAAGCAGATGGCGACGATGATCTGGTTTGTGATCATCATCGCTCTTGGCCTGATATTTCTGTACAAAGACAATCCTGCCTACAACATAGAAGGCACGGCTATACCGCTGTATATAGGTGTCGCCATTGCGTTTGTGATGGGAGTTGCGGCGTCTTACATTGCAGGGTTAGTCGGGATGATGATGGCAGTCCAGGCCAACTGCCGGGTCGCCAACGCTGCACTCACAAGCTACAAGAAAGCGCTGTACGTCGCGTTTCGCTCCGGTTCGGTGTCGGGGATGGCGACAGTTGGACTCGGACTGATGGGCGCCTGCATTGTATTCTTCCTGTTCGGCAACCAGTCTATGAAGGTGCTGGTAGGCTTCGGCTTCGGAGGTTGTCTGGCGGCTCTGTTTATGAGGATTGGCGGCGGAATCTACACTAAGGCTGCAGACGTAGGCGCAGATCTCGTCGGCAAGGTAGAGAAGAATATCCCTGAGGACGATCCACGCAACGCCGCAACTATCGCGGACAACGTAGGTGACAACGTCGGTGACTGCGCAGGTATGGCTGCTGACGTTTTTGAGTCTTATGAAGTGACTCTGGTTGCCGCTATTATTCTCGGCGCAGCAGCCTCGGCGGCGGTCGGCGGGGGCCAGGCGGTGCTTGCGCTGGTTATGTACCCGCTGCTCATTAGAGCTGTCGGCGTGTTTGCGTCAATTATTGGCATCTACAGCGTCGTGGGCAAAGACGACCTGAGTATGGACCCGATGAAGCCAATCAACGTCGGATTCTGGATTTCCGGAATACTGGCCATCCTGGGCTTCTTCGCAGTCTCGTGGTACGTCTTTGAAGAGTTGCACCCGATCAGTGTCAATGGGACTCCGGTCGAATGGTGGAAGTTCGCGGTTGCCAACCTCACTGGAGTCGTGCTGGCTCTGGTGATTGAGAAGCTGACTGAGTACTTCACAGCGACTGACAAGAAGCCTGTGACTGAGTGCGCGAAGTCCGCCAAGAGTGGGCCTGCGACCGTTATTCTCAGCGGCTTCGGCGCAGGAATGGAGTCTTCAGTCTGGTCTGTCGTTGCTATCTGCGGCGCCATCGGTTCGTCGTTCCTGCTGTTTGCCGGAAGCACAGAACTGGCGTTTTACGGCGTGGCTCTGTCGGGCCTGGGCCTGCTGGCGACTACGGGCTTTATGCTCGCGATGGATACGTACGGTCCCATTTCAGACAATGCAAACGGCATCTTTGAGATGTCCGGCGTCTTGAAGGACCCGGGGACCAATCCAGACGCGCACAAAATTGTCGCCAAACTGGACGCTGTGGGCAATACGACGAAGGCTCTGACCAAGGGGCTGGCGATTGCCACAGCGGTCATTGCCGCGACGGCGTTGTTCAGCAGCTTCATGGCGGACACTGGCCTGAGTGCGATTGAAGTCAACAAGCCTAACGTCTTTATCGGGTTGCTTATCGGTGGCAGTGTTCCGTTCCTGTTCAGCTCATTTGCTATCAACGCGGTCAGCCGCGCAGCGTTCATGCTTGTTGAAGAGGTGCGAAGGCAGTTCCGGGAGATCAAAGGGATTATGGATTACGATCCCCGGAGCGGGTCTGACGTTGGCAAGCCAGACTACCAGAGATGTGTGGCTATTTCAACCGCTGCAGCTCAGAAAGAGTTGTTGAGTCCGGCTGTTCTGGCCGTTAGCGCACCCATTCTGGTTGCGTTCGGCCTGAGCCTCATCTCCGCAGATCCCCAGGGCGGTTTTGAAGCTCTTGGTGGCTTCCTTGCCGGCGCCATTCTCTCAGGCCAGCTTATGGCAGTGATGCTGTCCAACACGGGCGGTCTTTGGGACAACGCCAAGAAGAAAGTTGAAGACGGCATGTTCGGCGGAAAGGGCACGGAAGAGCACAAGGCGACGGTGGTCGGAGATACAGTCGGCGACCCGTTCAAAGATACGGCCGGTCCGGCTCTGAACCCGTTGATCAAGGTTATGAACCTTGTCGCTCTACTGCTGGCGCCTATCGTCCTGTCAGATATGTCCGCAGCTACGCGGGCGATCATCGCTATCATAGCCATTGGCGCTCTGACAGGAGCGACGCTCTGGAGCAAGCGCGGAAGTCTGGACGTGGATACAACGGCCAGCACAACTCCTGAGATGGAAGAAGTAACATCCACAACCTGAGAACATCGCAGGTTTCGTCTGATATCTGCCCCCGGATTCGCTGAGTCCGGGGGCTTTTTCTATTGAGGTCAGAATGGCTGAGGTAACTGCCTGCATTCGTGGAAAAACAGCAGAGTGATGAGCGTTTTCACTGCCCGGGAGTCTGTAACATGATTAACGTCGCAATACTGGCAGTCAACTCCGCCGCTGCTACCGGCAAAGCTCTGGATGTGAGCGGATCGGCCATCCGCGACTGTCTGCCCAAGGACACTTTTGCCGTACAGGAACACATGGTGCTTGAGGAGGACAAGGCGCTGATCCAGACGATCCTGGAGAAGTGGTGCAAGCCGGACTCGAATATCCAGCTTGTCGTGACGACGGGAGGAACAGGCGTGGCTCCAATCGACGTCACCCCGGAAGCTGTGACCCCGCTTCTCGATACTCTGATTCCGGGAATTCCGGAAGCCATTCGTCTGGCGGCGCTTCAGAATAGTCCGCGAGCCATGCTAAGCAGAGGAGTCGCAGGTATTCGAAACCAGACACTTGTCGTCAGTGTTCAGGGAAATCCGCGCTTTGCGCGTGAGGCTATGCAGGTCATCCTGCCAGCGCTCAAACACGCTGTTTCTCTCATCAACAGCTCTCAAGCACAGGAAGCGGCGTGATGTATGTGGGAGTCCTTCGTCATTCCACGCTCTCTGCGAGAGTGCAACGTCCGATCTGTAGACGACGTTGATCGACAGAGTTCGTTCTGAAAAACAGTGATTAGCGAGCCAGCAGACGAAAAGCTCGATCAGTGAATGATCAGTCTCCGAGCTTCAGAACGCTGAGAAACGCTTCCTGCGGAACTTCGACCGACCCAATCGACTTCATACGCTTCTTGCCTTCACGCTGTTTTTCCAGGAGCTTGCGCTTGCGCGTGATATCTCCACCATAGCACTTGGCCGTGACGTTTTTGCGCAGAGCGCGCACGGATTCAGCAGCGATGACCTTGTGCCCGATAGCCGCCTGAATGCGTATCTCAAAAAGCTGGCGAGGCAGGATATCCTTGAGGCGCTCTACCATCAGTTTGCCTCGCTGGTAGGCTCGATCGCGGTGCGTGATGAAGGACAGCGCATCGACAGGTGAGCCGTTCAGGAGAATATCCAGTTTGACAACCTGGGACTCCTGATAACCGGCGACCTCGTAGTCAAACGACGCATAGCCCTTCGTGCGGCTTTTGAGCTGATCGTAGAAATCCATAAGGATTTCTGCAAGCGGAAGCTTGTACCTCACGATGACGCGCGTTGTTCCGGAGTACTCCATATGCTGGAACTCACCGCGCCGGTCCTGGCACAGGTCCAGCACCCCTCCGAGATAATCTGAAGGAACAATTACCGTCGCGTCCACAACAGGTTCTTCTATGTGTTCAATCTGTGTCACTGCGGGCAGTTTGGACGGGTTGTCCACTTCCACCATCTGCCCGTCAGTCTTGTACACACGGTACACAACGCCGGGCGCAGTGGCGATGATGCCCAGGCCAAACTCCCGCTCCAGCCGCTCCTGAACAATATCCATGTGGAGCAGCCCCAGAAACCCGCAGCGGAAGCCGAATCCGAGAGCAGCGGAGGTCTCCGGCTCCCAGCTTAGCGACGCGTCATTGAGCTGCAGCTTCTCCAGCGCTTCCCGGAAGTCAGGGTAGTCCTCAGAGTCCAACGGGTACAGGCCACAGGAGACCATCGGTTTGGCGCGCTTGTAGCCAGGGAGAGGTTCAGATGCGCCTCCCGAAGCGGTGGTAATAGTGTCTCCAACGCGCGCATCGTCCACCTGCTTCATAGAGGCGATAATATAACCAACCTCGCCGGAGGCCAGCGAGTCCGTCTGTTGCATAGCGGGACGGAAAACCCCCACCCCGTTGACCTCAAAGACCCGGCCACTGGACATCATGCGAATGCGCTCGCCAGGCTCCAAACGCCCATCGACAATACGGACGTAAGCCACAACGCCAAGATATTGATCGAAGTGGGAATCAAAAATCAGAGCACGCAAGGGCGCTTCGGAGTTGCCGGAAGGCGGTGGAATAAGATGCACGATGTGCTCAAGAATGTCGTGAACTCCTATCCCTTCCCGCGCGCTAGCCAAAACCGCGTCTGAGGAATCAATCGCAAGCACGTTCTCCAACTCCTCTTTCACACGCTCTGGATCTGCTGCGGGCATGTCAATCTTGTTGATGACAGGGATAATCTCCAGTCCCGCAGACATGGCCAGATTGACGTTCGCCAGCGTCTGGGCTTCCACTCCCTGTGCCGCGTCCACGACAAGCAGCGCACCTTCGCACGCCGTGAGACTGCGGGATACTTCGTAGCTGAAGTCCACATGCCCTGGAGTGTCTATGAGATTGAGTCGATACGTCTCTCCGTCATCCGCCGTGTAAGCCAGCCGGACGGCTGTCATCTTGATAGTAATTCCGCGCTCACGTTCAAGGTCCATCGTATCCAGCATCTGATCGCGCTTTTCGCGTTCGTTTACTGACTGGGTGAGTTCCAGGATACGATCAGCCAGAGTGGACTTGCCGTGGTCAATGTGCGCAATGATGCAGAAATTGCGGATGTGATCTTGAGAATGGGCGTTTGGCATGCTCGTCAGCGCGTATTGTACATCACAGTGAGCAGGTATGCCTATATACAGAGACGCACGCGAACTTACAAAGACTTCTATCAAGCTCTCTTGCCGGCGTATCTGCTTCTACAGGCAAAAGCTCACTACGCGCAGGGCAATCGACACGCGAACCGCAGGACAAGCGGCTCCAGCCGCAGAACAAGCCTGCGTAGTCCACTCTTGGGAGGCTCCATTGAAGGATAAGAAAACAACTATCTCTCGACGCAGTTTCGTGATGGGATCAGCAGCCGCCATTGCCGCTACCGGATTGCCAAAATGGTTTGTGGAAGAGGCAGCCGCAAAAAGCGCGGTGTCGCGCACTACCAGCCGGAAATTCGGCCCGAACGACCAGATCAACATCGCAGTCATTGGCGCAGGGGGAAGCAAAGGTGGCTTCAAACAGGGATTGCACGACACGCAGGCCGCCGCCGGACATCCAGGCGTAAAGGTGATCGGAGCCTGCGACGTTGATGCGACCCATCTGGCGGAGGCGCTCGCTGCCTTCGGAAAAGACTGCAAATCCTATAAAGACTACCGCGATCTGCTGGCGCGCGAGGATCTGGACGCTGTCGTTATCGGCACGCCAGACCACTGGCACACCAACATAGCCATCGCCGCAATGAAAGCCGGAAAGGACGTTTACTGCGAAAAGCCTCTGACGCTGACAATCGACGAAGGAAAGAAGATTGTCAGAGTGTGGAAAGAGACTGGAGCGATTTTTCAGACCGGTAGCCAGCAGCGCTCGGACGCGAAGTTCAGGCTGGCGTGCGAGCTTGTACGCAATGGACGGATCGGCAAGATCCAGTATGCAGAGGCTCATCTTCCAACCGGGCCGGAAGGAGGACCCTTTGAGCCCACGCCCATTCCGAGTGATCTGGACTGGGATATGTGGCTGGGGCCTGCGCCTGAAACGCAGTACGTCAAAGAGCGCACACATGGAAGCTTTCGCTGGTGGCTGGAATACTCAGGGGGCATGATGACGGACTGGGGAGCTCACCACAATGACATCGCGCAGTGGGGGCTTGGACGGGACAGATCTGGTCCGGTCAGCACGCAAGCAATGGGCAAAGGTCCGACTATCTGCAGTGAGTGCTACAGCACTTTTCCAGAGTTCGACGTATTGCACACCTATGAGGACGGTATCACCCTGCGCACGACCAACAAAGGCCAGAACGGTGTGCACTTTCAGGGAGAAGACGGCTGGATATTTGTCAGCCGCGGTGTGCTGAAGGCCAGTGATCAGAAACTCCTGGACGAACCCCTACCAGAAAATGCCGAACGGCTTTACTTCTCTGATGACCACACCGGCAACTGGCTGGACTGCATCCGCAAACGTGACCGCCAGCCCATCTGTGACGCAGAGATCGGACATCGCAGCGTGAGTGTCTGCCACCTTGGGAATATCTCGCTGAGACTGGGTGGACGAAAGCTGGAATGGGACCCGAAGAGAGAAGTCTTCAAAGGCGACAAAGAAGCCAACGCTATGCTTTCGCGTCCGATGCGTCGCCCTTATGACCGCATCTAGCGAAGTGTAATCTGTAAGAAGTCCAGGCGTCTCTTCTTGCGCTTATAGATCGAGTGGCCGCTTCAGTTTTCACGGTCTGCTCTTTACAAACGGCTGACTGACCGTTAGAATAACAGCGCCAAAAGGTCCAGCAGAGGCCTGTCAAAAACGAGAGCAACCTCATATTCGCCCGCAACTGTATGTTCGAGAGGAGATTGGTGATGCGTCTAATTTCAGCTATCCTGGGCGTTGCGCTGTTGTCAACAGTGGCGCCCGGGGCATTTGCTACTGACTACAAACCCATTGGCGCCGGAACGACACACTCTCTGGCGCTAAAAACAGACGGTTCTGTCTGGGCGTGGGGCCAGAACAACTTTGGGCAGCTCGGAAACGGGTCGCTGATTGACAGTCTTGTCCCGGCTCAGGTGCAGGGGCTATGCGGTATGACCGGCGTATCCGCTGGCAACGGCATCAGCGCCGGCGTGCGCCAGTCCAATGGCGAGGTGCTAACGTGGGGATCGCAGACCTACGGAGCGCTGGGCAATGGAGCGGTTTCCGGAAACCTCTCGTTGCCAACGGCGATAGGAATCACGGGCGCGGGCTCGCTGAGCGCCGCAAACTCCTTTGGGCTTGCGCTCTCTGGTGGGAATCTGGAAAGCTGGGGCCTGAACGATTACGGCCAGCTTGGTGACGGCAGCACAACGAACGCCGCCAATCCGGTCACAATTCCGCAACCGACGTTTATCTCGGTGAGTGGTGGAAACTCCCACAGCATCGCGCTTGCCAGCGACGGGACGATTTTCACATGGGGGCTGAATGAATATGGGCAGCTTGGGTACTCAACGGCGCCCAGCAACTACGCAGCATCCCCTACGCTCGTCAATGGCCCAACGAACATTACTGCCATTGCGGCGGGCGGCGATCACTGCCTGGCGCTGGCAGCGGACGGAAAGGTGCTAGCCTGGGGCAAGAACGACCGCGGGCAGCTTGGACGCGGATTTGAGGGCGGCATTTCCAATGTGCCAACTGAAGTGCCCGGACTTTCCAACGTCGTTGCGATTGCAGCAGGCAACGCGCACAGCCTGGCTCTCACGGCGGATGGCAACGTCTATGCGTGGGGACACACAGCCTTTGGTCAGTGCGGATTTTATGACATAAATGGTCCCTATGGACTGAGTTCTCCCACTCTCGTATCGGGAGTCTCTAATGTTGTTGCCATAGCCGCAGGCCAGGGACACAGCCTTGCGGTTGAAGACGATGGCACTGTCTGGGGCTGGGGACGCAACGACTACGGCCAGCTTGGGCGTGGAACCGTAACGCCGCTGAACAATCTGTATATCGGCGGTGAGCCAGTACCAGCCCAGGTGCAGGATCTGAGTGGTGTCGGCCTGCCGACAGGCCCGATAGGCGGCGCAGCCCCAACCGTGGCTATCACAGGTCCGCAGCCGGAATCCGTGTATAAGGTCAACACCCCTGTGACCCTGAGTGGGACGTCCACTGGCGGTTGCCAGAGCATCGTCTCCGCGCTGTGGTCATTCCAGAGCCCATCCGCATCATCAAGCGCAACTGCGACTGTTGATCAGAACACCGGAGATATTAGCGGCACGTATGCCTTTACGCAGGCCGGCGTTTACGATGTCAAACTCATAGCCTCAGACTCCGGAAACAACCAGATCGTAACTGATACTGTGCAGACTCCAAACGGGCCTGCCAATGCGTATGTTGTGGTCTACGACCCTGCAGCAGGTTACGTGACAGGTTCCGGGTGGATTACGTCTCCTGCCGGCGCTTACGTCGCCAGCCCGGGGTTGCACGGCCCGGGGCTGTTTGTCTTTGCGTCGCGCTACCGCGGCGATAATGCCACACCGAGTGGTGACCGCACGTTCAACTATGTCACTCTGGGCGTTGTTTTCAACAGTACGGACATGGAATGGCTGGTGATCTCGGGCGGGCGCGTTCAGATCAAAGGCAGTGGAAAACTCAACGGTAACGCGGGGTACAGCTATCTCCTGACGGGCATTGACGGCTCCATAGCCGGCGGCAAAGACAAGCTGCGGATTAAAATCATGAACGCTTCTGGAGATGTCGTTTATGACAACCAGATGGGACAGCCGGACTCTTCAACTCCGGACAGCACGACTCAGCTCAAACTCGGAAACATCCGCATTCACTCCTAAGCGAAAGGCAACTTAGCTTTTGTGATACTGAAGAGGGGCTGCTCGCGCAGTCCCTCTTTTTTCTTGACAGGGTAGCAGGTTGACAGTACGCTGAGATTGCAGATGCGTTACCTGTGTTACACCCTCATTCTGACTCTTTGGTTGGCGCCCAGCGGCTTCGCCGAAGCTGCGCCCCAGGTGTTCGTGAGGCTGGGCGATATGACAGTCACGTCGGATAGCAATTCAGAGCTTCAGGATTTTCGCTACGGTGTGTTCTATGCTCAGAACACAGAGCGGACACTCGGTCTTCAGGTTCGCTCTGCAGACTCCTATCCGGCCGGTGTCAGGCGCGGAGATCGCGTCCAACTCGAGGGGCTGCTGAGCGTTGACCCTGCCACCGATGAGACGTATCTGCAACTCTATAACTCGCCGGTCACGCCAGCGCCTGCATCTGACCTGCCGCGCCCCCTCACCATGCGGGCCAGCAGCCTCGGTGGAAATGCCAGAACGCTACAGAGTCTTGAAATGCCTGGCGTGAACCTTCCAAAGCCAACAGGCCCATACAACAAAGGGTTACTCGTGGCGACATGGGGAGTCGTCACGCACATCAACTACTTCAATCGGTTTTTCTACATTGACGACGGGGAGCGATTGCTGGATGGGTACGGGCCGTATGGTGTGCGAATCAGCTACGACTACCAGGAAACCGGCAGCGGCAACGAACCGATCCAACCTCCTGCGCTTTACGACACTGTAAGTGTGACCGGAATCAGCGCCAGTGAGGTGTGGGAGGGCCACACTATCCGGGTCGTGAAACTGCGACAACAGAATGACCTCGCAATTCAGTCCTCTGGGAGCAACTCAAAGACGACCTCGGCGCTGGCGCGCTGAGTGATGGATTCAGGGAATCAGCACGATTTTCCCGTAGGCCCCGGCAGCCCTGACGTCCGCATGCCCCTGGGCGGCCGCAGAAAGCGGAAGCTCTCTGCCGACAATGGGCTTCAGAGCGCCATTTGACAATCCGGCGAAAAGCGCTGCGTGGATGCCTGCAGCCGTTTTTTCGTCAGCGTTCATAAGAAGAACGCCCAGAATAGAAGCATCCCGGCGCATTGCCTGACGCGGGTCAATCTCAACAGTCCCCCGGTTACCGATTACGGCGACGCGCCCGTTGTCAGCCAGGTGCTCGAGATCGCGCTCGAGGTTGACGTTGGCCAACATCTCAAGGATGACATCGAAACCTTTACCACCGTTCAAAGCGACAGCTTCATCCAGATAACCATCTGCGTGATGGTCCAGAACAAAGTCCGCGCCCTGTTCCGCGACCAGTTCACGCCCCCTCTCAGTGCCGCCGGTGCCAAAAACAACAAAACCGCCGGCATGCGCAATCTGGACAGCGGCTGTCCCCACGCCACCTGTTGCGCCATGCACCAGTACGGATTCACCAGGCAGACCCTTTGCCCGGTGGTAGAGTGCGTAATGGGCGGTAGCGAAAGGCACAAAAACGCCCGCTCCCTGAGAGAAGCTTATGTTTGAAGGAAGAGGATGAATCTGTGAGGCATCGCAGAGGGCTTTCTCAGCATAAGTCCCACTCAGAGATCCTGCGGTGTAAACCCGGTCTCCTGGCTGAATGCCACTCACGCCTTCGCCTACCGACTCTACAGTCCCCGCTCCATCTGATCCGGGAGTGTACGGCAACGGGCGCTCTCCGTAGGCTCCTGAGCGGATGTAGGTGTCAACTGGGTTGATACCGGCAGCTTTGATCTGGACTACAACCTGGCCGGAACCGGGGACAGGGTCCGGGACCTCCGTGAGTTGAAGAACTTCCGGATCCCCGAACTGGGTGACACGTATGGCTTTCATCTGAGGGCCTCCTTAGCTTTGAGCATGCAGATGATACCCGCC
This sequence comes from Armatimonadota bacterium, assembly GCA_020846715.1. GTDB lineage: Bacteria > Armatimonadota > UBA5829 > DSUL01 > DSUL01 > JADLDK01. Next base: position 20,637 of record JADLDK010000001.1, read on the forward strand.
GAGGATAGAGATTGGCGTTCTCTGAGCAGGAATTTTGGAGCGGAAAGAGTCTGCGCTGGCGTCGGAAATTATTTATTGTCAGATTGAAGGAACGATTTGGGGCGGTGAGGCGTCAAGATATATGTAGGGGTGAGGGCACACCACTGCAGCACAGCGAAGAGCAATGACGTTTCATCCTTCTCCTTTCTGACGGGCATCCGCAGCCGTTAAATCTGCGGACTGTGAGAGCCTTCTCTGGTAAACAGGGAAGGCTCTTCGCATGTACGGGTTTGGAATCTGCCCGGACTAGCGCAGAATGAGTCCGCTGCCTGTAGAACCGTTGCCGTCATAATCAATTCCCTCCACCGCAACATAAACGCCGTTGCCTGCGGGCTTCAACCAGCGTACATGCCCGTCCAGAAAAGCATAGTTGGCGCCGTCGTTGTGCAGGTTAATCATCCGGTCTTTGTTCAGTCCGTCCACTGGTTCCCAACCCCAGCCATTCGGATGACCGGAAGGGTCTTTCTCGTAGCGAAAACCGTCCATAAACGCAGGAGTGGCGGCAGGAGAAACGATATCGCCCATAGCCCGGCCAGTTCCGGGAAACGACGACCAGCGGAAGGCCTCGGTACCGGCGTACGTACTGTTGCTGAGCGGGCTGATGAGGCATTCGTTGTAGGCGTAGGCCATCTTCGACGGACACAGGATGATGTTGTCATTCTTCACGTACGGGTCATAGAGATGCAGCAGGACAGTTGAGCCGTCCGGCATCCGGTAGTTGGTGTAGGTGAGAAACTTCATCCACGGCAGGCGGCCATTGTAGTCATCTGTGTACATCAGCAGAGCTGCGACAAGCTGTTTTTGATGTGACTGGCATTTCGCAGTCTTGGCGCGGGCACGCGCCTGAGCAAAGACCGGAAAGAGAATAGCCGCGAGAATAGCGATGATCGCGATGACCACAAGAAGCTCAATCAAGGTGAATCCGCAGCGGCGCAGATAAGGACCCCGAAAGTCGTCGGCTACCGAAGGAACACGCCTGTCCCGCACGGAGCCGCGCCTGCAAGTCCCCTTGTTTGCAGAATCTCCAGAAATCCAGTTCTTCATCGGCTAGGCATCCCGAAGAGTGAGAGGCAGCCAGGGTTCGTTCTGGCTGCCTCATTTTGAGATAGCGCTATTGCGGGATATCTGTGAAGTCAACTGTGGAAAGATCAATGACTCTCATCACAGTGTTATTTGGACCTGGCATAAGCCGAACAATTCCCGTGACCGTTGCGAACTGCGGTTGGCCGGATGGGAACTGATCTGTCAGGACTTTCAGACCCGGCACCTGAGAAGTCACCAGCCCAAGCGGGCTATCGTTGGTTGCCCCAGAGCCGTCATCAATGTAGATAAACGGGGCCGGATTGCCGTCTGGTCCGGAATAGATAAAGTCATACCCTGTAATTCGTCCCCAGACCTTGACAAGCAAGCCATCGTCGGGAAGCCCGTTTCCACCGCCGACTTTCTCACCACCAACCGAGATATTCTTTGTGCCGAGTGGAACCGGAGTCTCGGACCCAACGGTCGCTATGCTGTCGGCGACAAAAACGCGCTCCAACCCCTGTGTACGTACTGTGCCGACCAAATTGACCACCTGATTTTCAGAGGCACTGATTCCAGGCATTGTGTGTTCGAGATTGGTCACCACGTGAATGCCTGCTGCGCGATCTTGCTGCTGAACCCAGAAACCGTCAAACCCGACGCGGCTGACAACGACATTGTTCAAAGCCAGATAGGTAAAGTCTGGCCTGGTCTTGGCTGATGCGATACTCGCAGCTTCTGGCACAAAAGCAAGAGTGTTGCCCTGCTCCAGCTTCACCCAGTCCCATGTCGTATCGTTGATGGCGCCACCGACATTGAAACCTACCAGCGCCGGGCCGAACTCAAGGCTCTTGAGCTCGCTGGCCGATCTGGGAAGCGGCCCGTTGAATATCTCCAGTCCATCCCAGAATACTTGTCCCATGTACGTACCAGAGTTGACGTAGACGTGAATCGTGTGCCAGCCCGACTTCTGCTGCGCGTTGAAATCAATCTCTTGAATGTCAGCAACGTGGTCCTTGTCAGCCCCTGTGACAGTATAGAGGCGGAACCAGTAGTGATCCGGCCGGCCTTTGTAGTAGTCCTTGTCTGCGAGGTCAATAAAGAGTCCGGATTTCACCTGCAGAAGAAACATGCCGTCACCGGTTCCACCGGCCTTGTAGATAGCCTGGTTGTTGCAGTAGTCCACCCTGAATCGCGCGGAAGCCGTCAACTCTGTTGCGTCTAGAAGCTCACCTCGATACTCATTGACAGGACTGTGACCCGGATGACGGTTGTCGTCGTCCTTGTGCATAAAGATGCCTTTGTTGCCGTCACCGAGGTCGTCAATCCGGACAAAGTTGATCGTGGGCCCATAGCAGTTGATCAAGTGATTCCATAGCGGACAGCCAGGTAGTGTCGAGCCGTCCGTCAATCCGTAGGGGATCTGTGGGTCAGGGCACGGGTCGCACGCAGCAAAACCGAGACGTGGCCCAGCGCAAATCAGAACCGTACAGCCAACAGCCACAAACAGCTTATTCATTCAATCTTCTCCGAGTTCAACGGTCGACTCAGCGCTCAGATCCGCTGCGGACGCGTGAGATAAAAAGATCAGAAAGCGGGAGGGAGGCAGCATTTGCCCAGCGCTCCCTCCTGCATTGTTGAACATTGTTCTCTTGAGTCAGCGTCTGCGTCGCAGTGCGCTCAAAAGGCCCAGCACCCCTGCACCCAGCGTGAGCATACTGCCCGGCTCAGGAACCAGAGTGACACTGCGGAAGTAGTTTGTGCCGTTGGCGCCACCCACGTTGTTGACGGGCGTTCCTACGCCAAAGGCGACGTTTCCACCGGCAGTGTTCAGACCCTCGGTGAAAACCCTGTCCAGAATGAGCGTGCCATCCCACCATACGAGCGCATGGGGGCCATTCAGCTCAATTTTTGCACTATGAAAGTTGGACTCCTGGTAGCTTTCGCCAGAAGTCGGAGTGCTTCCGGGTACGAGTGGGAAAGGCATAATCTCCTGAGTCGAGACAACACCGGCACTGGTGCTGTATTGAATCAGGCGGAACCAGTAATGGTCGGCAATGGACGGATAGTCTTTGTCATTGGCGGTAATGGCAAGTGTCGGGCCGCCAAGCACACCGAGCTCCAGAATGGCATCGCCCCGGTTCCCCACCGTGTTGTTGGTGAAGCGGACGCGAAACTCTGACTCAAGGGTCACGTGAGTATAGTTGGTGTTGGTATCAGGGTCATAGAGCGACTGCTGATACCCGTGTGGACCCTTTGTTTTGGCGCGCTCGATGCTCAGAACATCCTCGCCCAGATAGGACATCGCGCCCTCACTGGAGCTGCTTTCTCCGGGCTTCGTATAGTCAGGATTGGCAATAACGCCCGGGCTCGGATTTCCACTCGCGCCGTACTCACTCCACCCTGCAGGTGGCAGAGAGCTGGAACTATTGATCGTGCCAAATACCGGCGCGGCATGAGACAGCACCGGCACAACAGCCAGCGCACAGGCTGCGATGCAGGCATAAACTGCTCTGTTCATTCTCATCTTCTCCTTCGTCATTTGGCCGACGATGGCCGGTTATCTCAGAATTTCAGGCTATAATGCCCAAGTTGAGTTGTAGCGAAGCGTTTCACCAAATGGCTGAGCAAGCTCTGCAATAGAGAGACTGGTTCTGGCTCAACGCTGGCGCGGCGCAGCGCGATGGAGCGCTCGGTTGTTCGTGACGCTGCCCATACGTACTGCTCTGTCATGGTCTATCAAATACACTCGTGTGTCAAGGTCAAAGGCCAGGCAGCCTGCGAAAAAACAGCATTTCTACCGGCATTTGAGAGAAGTATGACAAAGAGAGGACGCACATGGGATTGTCACCAACACTTCCTCTGGCAATCGACGACAACAGGAAACCACATGCGATATTACAAGACTCTGCGAACTATTCTCATCGTTCTGTCTGCCGGCCTGGGCGCACGCGCTGCAGCTCAGCCCTTTGTTGTTGTGCGAGATGGAAGCCCGGCGACAACTATCGTCGTCGCAGATGTCAGGAGCGAGAAAACCGGAGAGGCCGCCGCCGATCTGCAGCGTTGTATCGAAGCCATGTCAGGAGCGAAGCTTCCGATTGTGGAGGACAACCAGCCATTGTCTGGAAGCGCAATTCTGGTTGGCAGGAGCAAGGCTACACTGGCATGGGATAGCCGGATTCCATCCGGAGTCACTTCGGCCAGGCGCGAGGAGGGCTTTGTCATCTTCTGCACGCCCGAGCGCCTCGTGTTGGCGGGAAATGACGCGGACCCCTATCACGGCACGGAGTACGCGGTTTATGAGTTTCTGAACAGGCTGGGCGTGCGCTGGTACGCACCTGGAGAGTTTGGAGAGTACATACCCAGACACCGCAGCGTCTCTTTCGAACCGACGGCAATTGTTGAACGGCCGGACTTTGTCATGCGCAACTGGTGGTGCCACACGCCGCCCAAATACACAGAGCAGGAAAAGCGATGGAAAATCCGCAACAAGATGAATCCCGACGACATCTTCAAGATTCCCACCGACTCCAGCATAAGGGACCTGCTGCCTGAAGGCGATGAAGCAAAAGCGCACCCGGAGCTGTTTGCTGAGAATCAGGACGGCTCTCTGAACTTCCACATGCCAAGCCTCACCAACCCCGATGCGGCAAGAGCTGTGGCGGAGAAGATCAAAGACTATTTCAGACAGCATCCGGGGCGGACATCCTTCGCTTTTGCTCCGGATGACGGAATGCCACGTGACTGGGGTCCGCAGGCACGCAAACTGAATCAAGGATTTACAGACCCGATCGGACGGCCAGGCGTGCCTTCCGAAGTCAGCATCAGCGAAGAGTGGTTTCAGTTCGTAAACAGAGTGATAGAAGAGGTTCGCTCAGAGTTCCCAGACGTCTACATCGCTACCAACGGCTATGCAAACAGAACTCTCCCGCCCCGCGGAGTCAAACTGAACGATCACGAAGTCATCATGTTTGCGGCTATCTGGAGCTGCACGATCCACGCCTTCGATGACCCTCACTGCTGGCAGAAGGAACGAATGGGAGAGATGATCCGGCAGTGGTGCGCACTCAGCGACAATGTGTGGCTGTACGGCTACATCGACAACATGCTGGCATCTGCTCTCACTCCGGTTCCCGAGGTTCGCAAACTCAAACGCGATATTCCTTTTCTCAAGAAAGCCGGCCTCATCGGATTCCACGACGAAGCAAGGAGTGTCTGGGCTGAGCCGGGAGTACTCAGCCGCTACGTGCGTGCAAAACTGGAATGGAACGCCAGCGCAGACGTGGACGCTGTATGCGACGATTTTTATGAGAACTGGTACGGCAAGGCGGCCCCAGCAGGGCGCAGTTTCTACGATACGCTGGAGGCTGCTCTGGAAAAGACGGACGTGCACGGCCACGAAGACAGAGTGCTCCCTGAAGTCTATACTCCGTCATTGATGCGCGCGTTGGCTGTAAGCCTCGGACGCGCTGAGCGGCTCGCTGACACTGAGCGTGACCAGTTGCACGTGAGGGTGGACAGACTGATTTACGAGCATCTCAAAGCCTACATGACAATGTGCAGATCTGAAGCTCTGTGTGATTTTCGAAAGGCAGCCGACGGTGCGCGCAGGATGCTGGCACTGCGCAAAGAATTGAACGCAATCAACGGACTGCTCATGCCGGAACAAGAAAGTCCGTACGCCTACTGGGGACTGCCGGATCGCCTGAAATACTACGAGGACATGGCAGATGCTATGTCCGGAAAAGCAGGACCAGTCGTCGCTTATTTGCCCGAGAAAGCGCTATTGCGCACAGATGAGCGCGACGACGGGCTGATTCAGGAGTGGTACAAATCCGAAATCTCTGAGCGCGGCTGGCGGCCTGTTTCTACAACGTCACCATTCTATCTTCAGGGCTATCTGGATTCACGAGGCTTTCCGTATACAGGCGCGCTGTGGTATCGCACGAAGGTCACAGTCCCGGAGCTGCCAGCAGGACGCCGGGTTTACCTGTACGCACCGGTGCTTGAGACAGAGGGATGGGTGTGGGTAAACGGCCAATACGCGGGACACCGCCCGTACAAAGACGCCTACGAACGCCCCGCAGAGATGCGCCTTGATGTGACAGACTTGCTGAAGCAAGGCGAGAACGAGATCGCAGTGAGGATTCACACGGGCTTGGCGCCAGCGCAGACGGCCGCCGGACTTCAAGGCCGCCTGGCGCTCATAGCGGGAGCGCAGTAGAGTGACATCTTCCGGAGAAAGCAACAGCGAACAAAAATAGTCCGGAAATCAGGATTCGGGACGGTTAGTGCGTCATCCGGTCCAGCAGCTTAGTCATCTGAAAATCCTCACTACGCACCCAGTTGAGAAGCCGCTGCTCACGCTCGCGCACTTCTCTTGCCAGGCCAGGCAGGCGCTCTCTACCGTTCTGTGGCACCTGTATCAGACCGTTTACATCTCCGTGCAGCAGATCCCCTGGAGAAATCTGCAGACCGCAGACAGTGACGGGAGACCCAATGCGCACAATTCGGAAGTTGCCGTGGCTTGCTACGGTCCCGCGGGCAAAGTAGTGAAAACCCAACGCCCGCACCTCCGGCAGGTCTCTCACTGCGGAGTCACTCACGAGACCGTCGGCTCCGAGGCGTTTGAAGACCGTACTCATTACTTCGCCTGCATGCGCCGAATACAGAGGCAATCCTGTCACCTCACGAAGAACAACAACTGCGGGCTTCGGCGCGCTCTCCAGAGCACGGTAAAGCTCAAGGAATTTTTCAGGGCTCGGAGGCACCCGGTCTGCGGACATAGTCTCGACTTCGGCGGTGAGTGCGAACCCGCACATGACTCCAAGCTCTGGCGTGAGATGTCTGAGCTCAGCGCTGGAGAAGCCGGTGGTGGGATGGCGCAAATCGAGCAGTTCGATAGCGTTGGCCAGCGTCGGCGTATCAATGGCCCGCAATAGAGGAATCAACTCCCGCATTGTAACAACTCTCCTGTGACCCGAGTGCGTCTGAAGTGGCGTTATGCGGTGAAGCGTTTCATTCCTCTAAAGCTACCAGGCAACGGACAGGACAGGACGTATGAAACAAGTTTGTTTGAATGAGAGGGGCGAGATAGTCGTCCGGCAAACCGAAGACCCGAAAGTTGGAAACCAGTTCATAGTGACCGACACGACTTTCTCCATCATCAGCACCGGAACGGAGACTATGGGCATTCGTGCGGCGCGAAAGTCTTCAGCGAACCAGCCCGGATTGACGCCGCTGGGCTATACAAACTCCGGTTGTGTAACAGCTGTGGGTTCCGGTGTGGATACAGTATCAACTGGGGATCGCGTAGGAGCTTATGGAAGCAGCTTCGCTCAGGCAGGTCACGCCTCAAAGAGCAAAATCAGCAAGCATCTATGCGTAAAGCTACCAGACAATGTGTCGCTGCGATCCGGGGCGTTTCTCGGTCTCGGCGGTATCGCTATGCAGGCTGTACGCAGGGCTGACCTGCGCCTCGGAGAGACCGTTGTTGTCCTCGGGCTTGGCGTGCTCGGACAGATAGTGGCTCGCATATTTCTGGCGGGCGGGCAGCAGGTTTTTGGGTGTGACTTCCTTCAGATGCGCGCTGACACAGCGGCCGAAGCAGGGGTGTGCATAATCCGGCCAGGTGAGGTATCTGTGGATGAGTTGTTGGCCTCAACGGATGGCCACGGCGCTGATGCAGTCGTCATTTGTGTCGCTACAGACTCAGCAGAGCCGATAGCCCAGGCGTTGAAGATGCTGAGATTTGGCGGGAGGATCGTGGTCGTGGGAGTGGCGCAGATTGAACTGGATCGATCGCTGTTCTTTGGCAAGGAAGCGCAGGTGCTGATCTCCCGCGCAGCAGGCCCTGGACGCTACGATCCTTCCTACGAAAGAGACGGAGAGGACCTGCCCTACCCTTACGTTCGCTGGAGTGAGGGCCGGAATCTGGCGGAGTTTATCCGGCTGTTGCACATTCGCCAGGTCGAAGTTGAGAGCCTGATTACGCATGAGTTCAGTGTGGATGAAGCGCCTGAAGCCTATGAGCAGGTGATGGAGCATCCCGGGGAGACGCTGGCTGTCGCTTTGAAGTATCGTGACTGACAGAGTTGAGTCGGGAGAAGCGGCAAGTAGAGATAGTGTTTAGACGTAGTTTTGGAGGTCGCCACCGAATGGAGCAGCGACATTCGAAGTATAGGGGAGACAAGCAATGAAGTATCGAAGACTGGGCGCAACGGGACTTAAGGTCTCAGAGATAGCGCTTGGGAACTGGCTGACGATGGGAGCGAAACTGGATGAAAAGGCTTCGCACCAGGTGCTGGACCGAGCGTGGGACCTGGGCGTCAATCTCTACGACACCGCTGATGCTTATGCGCATGGTGAAGCGGAAAAGATACTGGGCGCCTGGCTGAAGACGAAACCGCGCGAACAGGTCGTTGTGGCGACCAAAGGCCGGGTGCAGATGTGGGACGGGCCCAATGGCCAGGGCCTGAGTAAGAAACATCTCATTGAGGCGGCAAACCACAGCCTCAAACGACTCGATCTGGATTACGTGGACATCTATCAGTTTCATTGGCCTGATGCCGAGACGCCGATCGAGGAGTCGCTTGAAGCGATGGATTTGCTCATGCGACAGGGTAAGGTGCTCTACGCAGGCTGCTCGAACTATGACACAGAGCTTCTTCGGGACGCGCTGCTGGCTTCGGAGCGCAAGGGTCTGCCACGGATTGTGTCCATCCAGCCGCGATACAGCATGTTCGACACGCACATCGAAACGACTCTGATGAAGCGCTGTGGAGCTGAGGGGATAGGGATGATCGTGTACAGTCCTCTGGAGCAGGGCCTTCTGACAGAGAAATATCTGGGCGGCAAAGCGCCGGTCGGGTCTCGTCTTGACGATAAGGCTCAGGAGTCTCTTCTAACCTCGGAAAATATCAGCGCCCTCAGTGCTCTCGCGGACATTGCTCACAGCCGCAACGCGAAGTTGAATCAACTGGCGCTGGCGTGGATACTGACACACCCTGAGATCACTGCGCCCATCGTTGGGGCAACATCACCCGCCCAGATCGAAGAGAACGCAGCCGCCAGCGACGTTGTCCTGACGCCAGAAGAGTTGCAGCAAATCGAAGAGGTACTGCAGAAGCGTCAGAAGGCCGTGGCCCTCAGACAGGCTGGCTGAAGGTCTCCCCCTCGGGCGAGGCTATCCGGCCGGCACACGCCTGGCGCTGGATACACAATGGTCGCTGTCTGTGCGGATGAACCTCAAAATGTGTCCATATCGTGTCACGACATTGTCTGTTGAATCCTGAGCAGAAGCGTACAAATCCCGCGGTCCGACAGAGGTTTGGGCGGGAGAAGCGGTTAACTGGTCTTTGTAGGCGCACGGAACGTCTTTTATCGGATCAACGAATACGACAAATACGTGAAAACGCAGACTGGAGGTTCGCATGAAAAAGAAACTGACGAACAACGCGGGGTCGCCGATTGTTGACAATCAGAATGCGATGACCGCCGGCCCACGAGGGCCAATGCTTCTGCAGGATGTCTGGTTTCTGGAAAAGCTGGCGCACTTTGACCGCGAGGTCATTCCAGAAAGACGCATGCATGCCAAAGGTTCCGGGGCCTACGGGACATTCACGGTCACCCACGACATCACCCGCTATACCAGAGCGAAGATATTCTCCGAAATTGGAAAGAAAACTGACCTGTTTGTCCGGTTTTCGACCGTAGCTGGAGAGCGGGGTGCGGCGGATGCGGAGCGCGACATTCGCGGCTTTGCGATCAAGTTCTACACCGAAGAAGGCAACTGGGACCTGGCGGGCAACAACACGCCGGTGTTCTTCCTGCGGGATCCGCTAAAATTCCCGGATCTGAATCACGCCGTCAAACGCGATCCACGCACGAATATGCGCAGCGCGCGTAACAACTGGGACTTCTGGTCATCGCTGCCTGAGGCGTTGCACCAGGTGACAATCACGATGAGCGATCGGGGAATCCCCTACTCTTATCGTCACATGCATGGGTTTGGCAGTCACACATTCAGCTTCATCAACGCGAAGAATGAGCGCAACTGGGTGAAGTTTCACTTCGTGACGCAACAGGGCATTCGCAATTTGACGGACGAAGAAGCTGAAGCGATTGTCGCTAAAGACCGCGAAAGCCATCAGCGCGACCTTCTGGAAAGCATCGACGCCGGAAATTTCCCGAAGTGGAAGCTTTTTGTGCAGATCATGCCGGAGGCTGACGCAGCGCATTACCGATTCCATCCGTTCGATCTCAGCAAAGTCTGGCTTCACAAGGACTATCCACTGATTGAGGTGGGCGTGATGGAGCTGAACCGGAATCCGGAGAACTACTTCGCTGAGGTTGAGCAGTCAGCCTTCAATCCGGCTAATGTTGTGCCGGGAATCGGATTCTCTCCAGACAAAATGCTGCAGGGGCGTCTTTTCTCCTATGGAGACGCTCAGCGGTACCGTCTCGGGGTTAACCACCACCTCATTCCAGTCAATGCGTCGCGCTGTCCCAATGCGCACAGCTACCACAGAGATGGCGCTATGCGCGTGGACGGAAACTTCGGTGGGACTCTTGGCTATGAGCCGAATAGCTACGGGGAGTGGCAGGAGCAGCCGGAGTACGCGGAGCCTCCGCTGAAGATTGAAGGCGCAGCGGACCACTGGAGCTTCCGGGAAGACGATGACGACTACTACACGCAGCCAGGAATGCTGTTCCGCCTAATGAGCCAGGAGCAGCGAAAAGCCCTGTTCGGAAACACGGCCCGGGCTATGGCGGGTGTTCCAGATGAGATCAAGGGGCGTCATATCAGCAACTGCCTGAAAGCTGATAAGGCTTACGGAGAAGGAGTGGCGGCGGCTCTCAGCATCGAAGCCGGCGATATCAAAGGATAGACTGCTGCCAATCTGACCGAGTATCAGGGGCTGCCGGCGGCGATGAGGGCTGGCGGCCCCTGGCGTTTCCAGGGCACAGAAAGGCTAGACCAGGACTTCGCAGTCTGAGATGAAGACGCGGAAAGCAAGCTGCTTGATAAACTCATCCGGCACGCTGAGCAGACGCTGTCTCAACGGCTCAACCTGTTCATCTTCGATCACACACAGCATAACGTTGTTGACGCCGGGAAAGACCGGATCTCCCATACGCAGTCCCGTTCGCCCTTTGCCCACTACATCTGTCACTCGCGTCCACGCACTGGCGCCAACTTCCTCGAGAGCCTCCTCAACCAGAGATTCCGCTCCAGTGTCATAAATGATGATGGCGAGTTTCATTCGCCGCCCTCTTTCTTCAGACCGACAATGCGGGATACTCTTTCAAGCAACCCTCCAAATACTCGTCTTAAACGAATGAGAACATCCTCCATAATACTGTAGCTTGCAGGCACAACGAGCAAAGTCAGGAGGGTGGAGACGATTAGACCACCTACCACGGCGGTGGCCAGAGGCGCTCGCTGCTCGGAGCCCCGCGAAGGAAACAGCATAGTAGGTGTCAGAGCAGCCAGCAGTGAGAAAGTGGTCATCAGGATCGGCCGCAGTCTGGTTGGCCCCGCCTGCAGGATGGCCTCCCGCCGGGACAAGCCTCTCGCGCGCAGGGTATTGGTGTAGTCTATAAGCAGGATGGCGTTCTTGGTGACGATGCCCATCAACATGATGAAGCCGATCATCGAGGTAATGGACAGCGACTGCCCACGGGCAACCAGCATAAGGATTGCTCCGACAAGCGCCTGTGGAAGGCTGATCATAATGACCAGAGGATTGAACAGAGACTCGAACAACCCCGCCTGCAGCATATAAACCAGAGCAATAGCGAGCAAAAGGGCGCTGATGATATACCTAAAGCTCTCCTGCATCATCTGAGAAGTGCCGCCAATTCTGATGGTCGTGTTTCCGGTGGGCAGACTCGCGAGACGATTACTAATCTGCTGCTGGACGTTAGCCAGTGGCGCGCCAGGCTGCAGAAAGGCACTGACTGTTACCAGGCGCTGGCGGTTCTTGCGGTCAATTTTAGTGGGCGCTGCCGCAAGCCGGACATCTGCCACAGAATCCAGATAGACCGGCGCGCCATTAGCAGTACCGACGATAAGCTGTTTGACACTCTCGAGCTGCGCGCGATCTTGCTCGCGCACCTGGACGCGGATGTTGTACTCTGTCCCCTCAACGCGGAACTTGCTGGTTGTATCACCCTCAACAGATGTGCGAACGGCCTGGGCAATCTGGGCTGTTGAAATGCCGACGTCCATAGCGCGGTCCCGGTCAACGTGGATTTCGAGTTCGGGACGCCCGATTTTCCACGAAGTATCCACATCGCGCGCGCCGGGGACACTGCGAATGACCTCAGCGACGCGGTTGGCGACCCGGTTCAGCTCCTGCATATCGGCGCCAGTGACTTCCATTGCGATTGGTGTGCCACCCCCGCCCTGGCTATCTGCGGAAGCTACTGTTATCTTTGCGCCTGCGATGGAGCGGGCAATCTCCTGGCGCAGCTGAACCATAATTTCATCCATCCCGCGCCGCCGGTCAGTCTTGTCCACAAGCTGAAGCGAAATACGCGCGTACTGGGGGCCGGTATTGCCGGCTCCGGCGAAGGCGCCTGCACTGGCAGACCCGAGGCTGGTCAGATAGTACCGGGTCTCAGGCAGCGTCTTGAGCATGCCCTCCAGGCGGTTAGTGATCCGCTCTGTGTACTTCAAGCTGCTACCCGCAGGAGCTTCGACACTGATGCCAATCTGCCCCTGATCCACTTCAGGAATAAACTCACCCTTAATAGGAAGATGGACAAACAGGCTCAGCAGACCCGCGATCAACATGAACAAAAGACCGACGCTCTTGCTGGGTGACAATCGAGTTGCCAGCAAACCAAGAATAAGCACAAAGACGATCAGATTGAACAGACGCGGCGGCAGCCCTCCAGCCCATATCGGCGGAGAAAGCATGATGAAGACGGTTGTCAGACTGACGAGGCCAATGACAAATGTGAGCCAGCGATTCTCCAGCGACCAGTGTAGAAGGCGTTCGTAGTTCTTCTCAAGGCGCTGATACCGAGCTTCAAACCTCTCAAACAAGCGCTCCCAAAACCCGTGGCGCTCCAGCTCGTGCTTCCGCCTGGTCTGTTTGGTCGCCCGCTTGTAAAAGCGAGAAGCCATCATCGGCGTCAGCGTGAAGCTGACGAGTAGAGAAAACAGGGTGGCCGTAGCGACAGTAATGCCGAAAGACCGAAAGAACTCTCCAACAATGCCGCCCATAAACGCGATGGGGATAAAGACAACCACATCCACCATGGTGATCGTGACGGCGGCGAGAGCGATCTCGGTGCGCCCGTTAATGGCAGCTTCGCGCGGAGGTTCTCCCTCTTCGAGGTGACGATCGATGTTTTCAAGGACGACGATCGCGTCATCAACGAGAATTCCCACCGCAAGCGACAGAGCAAGCATCGTCATAAAGTTCAGCGTAAAGCCGAACCATGACATAGGCAGGAACGTGGCGATAATCGAGGTGGGGATGGCTATAGAGACAATCAGTGTTGCGCGGGCGCTGTGCAGGAAGACAAAGACGACAATGACAACAAGAAGAATTCCGAACAACAATTCGCGGTTGGTATCGTGAAGCTGCTCTTTGACAAAGTCGGATTCGTCAGTAGCGATAATGAACTTGACCCCCGGTGGAAGAATCGGCTGAAGGCCAGCCAGCTCTTTCTTTGCTCCATCGGCCACATCAACAGTGTTGGCATCGGTCTGTTTCTGAACGGCCAGGATGACGGCTGGTTTGCCGTTCAGCTTTGAAATCTGATCCGGGTCTTCGATAGTGTCTTTGACCGTCGCAACATCAGACAGCGCAATGTTCCAGCCAGGGCCACCGCCGCGTGTATCCGGGATGTGCAGGCGCATGTTCGCCAGCGTCTGTGCGGAGTCAAACTCTCCTACAACGCGGATCGCATAGTCCTGGCGTCCCTGTTTGATGCTCCCACCAGGGACATTTATATTTTCTCGCTGAATGCCCAGAGCGACGTCGTTGATCGTGAGGTTGTAGGCGTCCAATCGCCTCTTGTCCACAAGAACCTGAATCTCGCGCACATCGCCGCCCGAAACCGCCACGGCGGCCGCGCCTGGAACGCGGGCCAGCCGGTCTTTGACGACCTCGTCCGCAAAGTAGCGCATGTCGCGGGGTGAGATCGGCCCCTCCATCCCAATGGACATAACAGGCTGGGCGGAGATATCCGCCTTTGTGATGCTGGGGGGATCAATCTCGTTAGGGAGCTGGCGGCGGATGCTGTCAACTTTCTCGCGCACATCCGCCGCTGCGGCGTCAATGTCTGTCCCCAACTCAAACTCCAGGCTGACAACAGATATGCCGTCCTGCGAAGTTGATGTGATGTTCTTCAGTCGCGAGATTGAGCCGACCGCGTCCTCAATGGGCTTGGAGATGAGCGTTTCGATCTCCTGGGGCCCGGCGCCAGTATAGGTGGTGACGATAGTGATGAAGGGAAGGTCCACTTTCGGGCGCATCTCGGCAGGCATGCGCGCCCGAGCGATCCAACCCATGAGGACGACGGCCAGGAACAACATCGTAACGAAAACCGGCCGGCGAATGGCAGCCGCTGTGATCATTTATCTGGCCTGTGCCTCCGTATCCTCACCGGAGGAGTCAACGATGTTGACCTCCTGTCCGTCTTTGAGGTAAGCCTGGCCCGTACGAACCACTCTGTCACCGTCTGACAGACCTTCTGTGATTTCTATCCGCGTTCCGTTCGCCAATCCCGTTGACACCGAGCGCAGACGCACAACCGCCCCGTCTACAGTCTCCATCGGGACCTTGCCTTTACCGTCCGGCCTGGCTCCAGCTTTCGGCCGCTGGACCGGCGCTTTGACGACCCGGAAAACTTTCTGCCCGTCAGACGTACTGACAAGAGCATCGCGCGGCAGAATCAGCGCGTTCTGGTGGCGCTCAACTTCAATGTCGCCTTTTGCGAACATTCCGGGCTTGAGATCGGTACCCGCGTCGGACACCGACACACGGGCTTTGAAGGACCTGTTTGCGGTGTCAGCAGCCGGGTAGATTTCGACGACCTTCCCATGGAAGCGGCGGCCCGGAACGGCGTCTGTGCGCACGGAAACAAATTGACCTGGTTTGGTCTCAGCCACGCTAACCTCTGGAATGGTGGCCTCAAAGTACACGGTAACCGGGTTGTAGACGCGAATTAGTGGAGATCCGGGCGCAACCATCTGCCCGGGCTCGACGCTTCGCTGAGCGACAACGCCACGGATAGGCGACCGGATACTGCTGTCCGCAAGCGCCTGTTGCGCCATCGCCACACCGGCTCGGGCCTGCTGAAGCGCCGCCTCTGCTGAGCGAATATCCTGCTGCCGAAGCTCCTTTTGCTTGAGGTTTGCCTGAGCCTGCAACACCTGCTCCCGCGCCTGTTGCACAGCAAGCTCGGCCTGGCGAACCTCTTCGGGCCTTGCTCCAGCTCTGGTCAGTGAAAGCGCCTGCTGAGCCGAGCGCAAGTTTGCCTGCGCGACATCGTAGGCCCGTTCATCTGCATCCAGGTTTGCGCGGGCGACAGCGCCCTGGTTGTAGAGCTTGCGGGTGCGCTCAAGAGACGTCTGTGCGTTGGAGGCGTTCGCCCGGGCAGCTTCCACAGCGGCCTGAGCCTGAGCAACTTCCTGCGTTCGCGCGCCCTGCCTCACGACTGCAAGCCTCTGCTGAGCAACTGACAGAGCCTGCTGAGCCTGACGCAGCGTGGTGTCGCTGGTGACATCCTGGACCTGAGACGCCGTGCGAGCCTGAGTCAGATGCGTCTGCGCCGAGGACGCAGAGGCCTTGCTGGATTCAAGGGCGTTGAGGAGATCTTCGCGCTGCTGCTGCACGACTACCGCGCCACTGGTAACTCTGTCTCCCTCGCGAAAAGGCACCAGCGTAACCTTTCCGCCCTGCTTTGCCGAGAGCGTGACGTCCTCAAGCGCGCGAACAGTGCCAGTAACCTCGATGACGTCCTCGATGGCGCCCCTTTCCACCTGAGCGACCTCCACCGCCGTGGCTGTCGGTGACTGGCTCTGCGGAGGCTTCTTTCCACAACCAGCCGTCAACACTGCTGCCAGTACAACAGCTACGAAGACCAGAGTTCTCTCTGGATAGTTGGTTGAAACGCTCATTTGCGTCCTCTCCCTTGCCTCCCTGCGCGCGGCCCCGCGCTTGAGCCAGATTTCGCCGGACGTTTGAACAGTGAATCCGGCAGATTGGTATTGATTTTGTAGTTGGAATAGGTTAGTGTTGCGTTACCAGAACGGGATTCCACCACTCGGCCGTCAGCGGAGTGTTTTGGCGCATACTTCATAGTGAATACAGTCTTAGTCGGCAGCCAGAACTTCTTTTCAACCAGGCTGTAAGAAAACACCGTCGTGACATCCCCAAACTGCGGAGATGCCCCCGTGAATCCCAGTGGAACAGCGCGCGCCTTGTCAACAAAAATGCGAGCCGACGCCAGGGGAGCCGCGCTGTCAACTTTGGGCCGCAGAGCATACTTGACTGCCGCCCTACCCTGCCACTTCACGTCGCCCAGGCGGATGAGGTTGTAAGATCGCAGAGTCTCTTCCACAGGGTCACCCAGGTACAACCCCTCTTCCGGCAGCATGGCAAAACCTTCTTTAGCTTCAACGTGCAGCTTATTCGGGCGCTTGTAGTACAACGCCATGCGCATATTACTGACAGTGAAGGACGGCAGGCGGGCGTTGAGGATGACGTCGCACCGGTAGTCCTTCACTCTCGCCAGTTGCGCGCGAAGCTTCTCAATCAACGCATCCGTCCTGGCATTGGCCGCCAGCACGGTGACAAGCAGCAGCCCGATCACAGTGACGCGCACAGTCTTCAAGAGAGGATATCCTTTCGTGTGAATATCAGCGCTGAGACGCAGAAGCACGCGACAACGTACACAAGAAGGGCAAAAACTCCGTGACGCAAGGCGGGATAGTCTACCGGGACGTCGAAGGCGCGCAAGAACAGCTCCGAGTATGTCGTAAAAAGGTAAGGCTTAGCAGATTCAAAGTATGGGATCTGCCCGAGCACACCACACATCACCATCAAAGCCATTGTGACTCCGATGGGCACGAGCGAGTTGCTGGACAGGGTAGAAACGAGAAAAGCTACACTTGCGACCGCCAACACATACACTGCTGCCAGTCCGTAGGAGAGGGTCAGCCGGTGCACCCCTTCTGCTATCCCAAAGTAGCTGACTCCATCCCACCCGAAGCTCACCAGCCCACCGACACCAAACAGGGCCCAGCCTACAGTCAGCGCCGCCACCCCGAGAAAGGCCGTCAATGCCCCCACATAGACAATGGCCAAAGTGAACTTTGCACTCAACAATGCGAAACGATTTACAGGGCGAGTCAGCACAGTGCGCAGGGTTCCGTCTGCAGCCTCCCCGGAAATCTGATCACCTGCCACCAGACTCACGAACAGAGGGAGAAAGAGAAAGACTGTCATCGGCAGTACGACTCTGGCCAGAAAGAGCGCGTTGACGGGCGAGCCGTAAATCTGAAAGTTCGGCTGCCGGGTGAGCCGCCCAACAAAGTGAGAAGCATCTCCGTACTTCAACCCGATGGCCACAGCCAGCACAATGCCCAGCAGCCCAAATGTTCCGATGTGCGTGCGCAGGCGACGAAACTGCTTGAATATCTCTATGCCAAACAGCCCAAAAGTGCTCACTGCAGCTCAGCAGCCTCCACTTCCGCCTGGTCCCGTACGAGCTGCAGATACACATCCTCCAGCGTCTGTTTTCGGCGCTCAATCGCGCTGACTTTGAAACCCTTTCCAACGAGAATAGTATTTGCCTCTGCCGCTTGCGCTCGGTCCATGTGAATCGCCACCCGCGTGTCGTCCGTCCAGTGCGGAGCAAGTCCCATGGTAGCCTGGATCAGGGCCGCAGCTTCTTCTGGCCGATCGACTTCAAACTCAACAGGTCCAAAATGGTTGCCGAGAAGTTGTGAAACGGCGCCCTGCACCATAAGCCGGCCGTTTGCAATAACGGCAACGTGCGAACAAACCTGCTCAACCTCGTGAAGCAAATGGCTGGACAGAAACACTGTCATTCCGTGCCTTGTGCCGAGATCGCGAATCAGGTCTCGCACCTCGCGTACGCCCTCCGGATCAAGTCCGTTGGTTGGCTCATCCAGAATCACCAGATCTGGCCGAGGAGCCAGCGCCGAGGCGATGCCAAGCCTTTGCTTCATCCCGTGTGAATACGTCCTGACTTTGGAATCTGCCCGGTGCAAAATCCCAACGAGTTTGAGCGCCTGAGTGACATCGTCCTCTGATGCGCCGCCGGACAGACGGGCGAAGAGTCGCACGTTTTGCCGCCCCGTCAGATACGAGTAAAAGGCGGGAATCTCGACCATGGCCCCGACACGTTTCAGCGCCTTGGTACGCTCCAGGGCCACGTCGCGACCAAGCAGAGTCACAACTCCCGCACTCGGACTCACCAGACCAAGCATCATCCTGATCGTGGTGGACTTTCCAGCGCCGTTGGGGCCCAGAAATCCGAATGTCTGTCCCCTGTCCACCTTCAAGTCCAGACGATCGACCGCAGTAAAGCTGCCGAACCTCTTCGATAGACCTGCCGCGATAAGACAAGGTTCATCCGTCGTCTGGAGGTCTGCGGTCAATCGAGTGCGTAAGACGGCTCCCCGGTGGCCCGGGCAAGGCGCGCATAGGCAAGAAGCACATCGTAGCGCGCATTGACAACGTTGGTCTGCGCTTGAGTGTAGGCGACCTCAGCATCGGTGATTTCAACAGGTGTCCCGACACCCGCTTCATAGCGCACCTGAGCGAGGCGCAGCGCTTCCTGCGCCTGCGCTTGAGTTGTCTGCGCTGTCGCAAGACGCTTCTCAGCGTTTTGAATGCTGACATACGCCTGCTCTACGTCCAGCCGGATATTGAGGTCTGTCTGATCGTAGCTTGCCTTTGCTGTTTCCAGGTTGGCCTTGGCCTGCTCAATCCTGCCTCTTGTGACGCCTCCATCAAAAATGGGGATACTAACGCTGAGGAGCAGGTCAGAGGTGAACTGCCGCGGCTGAAAGAGTGTTGTGTTCCCGTTGTAGTTGTAGTGAAAGGCCAACTGAAGAGAGGGCGAGAGACCTGCTCGCGCAATGTGGATGCCTTTTTTTGCGGCCTCGATCGAAGCCTCATTCGCTTCAGCTTCCGGACGGCTGGACTCTCCTTCCTTGATAAGCTGGTCAACTTCTGGCAACGTACGCGGCTGGATATCTGGAGACTGGAGACGCACAGGAAAAACCAGACGCACGCCCAGTGTATTTGCCAGGGCAATCTCCGCAATCCGCACGCCATTTTGCGCGCTTATCAAGGTCTGCTCGGCATTGGCCAGATCAGTCTGTGCGCGAAGCACGTCAAACTTCGGAGCGGAACCCGCTTCCAGACGCACGTTTGCCAGGCGAAGCTGCTCTTTGTAGAGCGCCACGGACTCCCCTGCAACGCGCTCCTGCTCAAGCGCCTGCAGCAATGCGTAATAATTCTGGCGAACAACGAGAAGAAGCTGCTGACGATTGGTTTCGAAATCGTACAGCGCAGCCCGCTGTTGGTAGTGCGCTGCACTCACGCCTGCTCCGAGCGCTCCCGAGACGTCGACAGGCTGTGCGAGAGTGGCGGTAGCGCGCTTGGAGTCAATCTGCCCCAACTCAACTTTCTGCGTATTTGGAGGCGTCCCAAAAGTAGCCGTCTCAACCTTATCAAACCTTTGATAGCTGGCATTAATGCTGAGATTCGGCAGCCGTGCGCCACGGGCCTGGACAAGCACACCTCCAGCGCGCCGGTAGGCTTCCTTGGCGATTGACAGACCCGGATTGTGAGCCAAAGCCAAATTGACAGCCTGATTGAGCGTAAGAGGATTGGCTTCCGTTGTTTCCAGAGTCTGTGGCGGGCTGGACGGCTCCGCGCTGGGTTTGGGAACCTGCGGAAGATCCGTGTTGTTGACCGCTGAGAGCGCAGGCACACTCACCGTGAGTAGAAAGGCCACTGCGAGAGTCGAGAGAAATTTACAAACGCTATCGTTCACTGGCGTGGTCCGATGCCTCCGTGTCACTCATTCGTTCAAGCCCTTTCATGAACTTGCTGAGAAAGTCGCGCATGGCTTCGACGCCACAGAGGATGACGCCATTGGACGGTGGATGCGCCATAACGAGCAGCTTGTCTCCAGTGTTGATACCTAGGCGCCTTCGCGCCTCCGCTGGAATGACAACCTGCCCTCGCTCCCCAACCGTCACGGTACCGAAGAACTGATCTTCGAGCGAATCACAAGAAGGCATGATTGCTCCTATTCGTATGAAAAGTATGACATGGCGTCACCCGCTTGATTATTGCGCAGCGACCTCTGTGATGTCAAGAGGAACAGAAGCCGTAAGCCGTGTTTCGCGCGGATTGTCTTTACGTGTAGAGCGAAACTAAAGCTTCAGTTGTAGTTTGTGTGGCGCGGGTGGTAGAATGACCGTGTCCTGGGATCTGAGACATGCGGATGTGCCCGGGCTCAGTTCTGCCCGACGAGAAAAACATATGCAACCCGGCAGACCCATTCTTCGACCGCTCAATGCGACCAGTCTTGTTGACGAAAGCATCTACCTTTACCGCAGCAACTTCCTGCTCTTCTTCGGAATTTCTTCGGTTCTCGTCGTGCCAGCGAGCATGCTGGCGTATTTGCTGGGGTCAATAATCGCCACGTTCATTCCACTTCCGGACATGGGACAGGCGCAAGGCCAGATGCAGACGTCAATCTCGAGCGGTGTATCCAGCGTGTTAGTCCTGCTGTTTGTGATTCCAGCCTCTCTTTTCTCCAGCGCTGTGCTCACCTATGCGGTTGCAGAGCGCTACCTCGCGCGCAATGTTACTATCAGCAGCGCATTCAAAGCTGTGATCAAGCTGTTCTGGCCACTGGCAAGAACCTTCGCGGCGATTGGGTTGGTGGCAATGGCTGTTTATCTGGGGGTGATGGCTGCGCTGGCTACTGTTCTTGCAGTAGCGCTGGCCACCCAATCCACGGGCGCCATCGTCGCTCTTGTTATTGGCGTGGCGCCATTCCTTGTCGTACTGGCGGTTCTGTGGCTGGCAGGCCTGGTGTGGATTGCCATGCTCCCATCCACATGTATCATCGAGAAAGTCTGGTATTTCAAAGCAGCGCGACGCGCGTGGATACTGGCGCGGACGCGCTTCTGGACAATTCTGGTCGTTCTTATTCTGGCTGGAATCATCCAGTCTATCCTGACAGCTCCCATATCTCTGGCCAACGAGCTCATGGCGTCGAACCTCCTGCTGGCCGGCATCTACGGCCTGGCCTACGGGCTCCTGGCCGGCTTTGCCGAGCCGATAGGCCGCGTGCCGACCGTGCTGCTGTATTTTGATGCGCGTGTGCGCAGCGAAGGCTTTGATCTGGAGCTTCTGGCGCAGGCGATGGGGCAAACACAGAGCTCCGAACAACAAGCCGTAGCCGTCCCTCCCACATGAGACCCTTTCCGGCGGTAGCTACGGCGTGTCTGGCACTGGCGCTTGGCTCAACTATCCAGGCGAAGTCTCCGGCAATTACACTCGAGCAGTACCGCGGCCTTATCCACACGGCACAGGCACGCCTTCAGGCAAGCGCGCGCGCAGGCAATGATCTCTCCGCAGCGGCAAACGCTCTGGAGCCACTCACCCGACCTTACTTCGTGCAGATGGAATCTTGGGGCGTTGAAAGCGCGCCACTGTTCGACCAGACAGATGTGCGTCTCCTGAAGCCCAAATCCGGTTCCGTGGACTCTGAGACTCTGAAGAATGTTGCCGAAAGGCTGCAGACCGCCGCGGATGCGCTTGATGAACCGGCAGCCCCTTCCGAGCAGAGAGCGGATCAGGCTCTGCGCAAGGAACTGGAACGTTCAGAGTACCGCTCGCCGGAGTTTCTGGAGTTCTTGCGGCAGGCAGTGGAAGGGATGATGCGCTGGCTCTCCGGTCTTCTTGGGCGGGGAGGCGCGGGCACAGGCGCGGCGATACAGGCATTGTCCTGGGTTGTAACTGCGGCGGTGGCTGTCCTTCTGATGGCGCTGGCGTGGATCGCGATATTCCGAAATGGACTATTGCGCCGGAGAGCTTCAGCAAAGCCTGGTGAGCATCTGTCTGATGAGCCTGAGATTCCCGAAGACGCTCTGGACAGGGCCCGTGATCTGCAAAAGAGAGGTGAGTTCCTGCAGGCGCTGCGCCTTCTGTACCGGGCGACGCTCCTTCGTCTGCACGAGGCTGGCGCTGTCCGGATGGAGCCTGGGATGACCAATCGCGAAGTGCTCCGCCGCTTGCAGCGCCCAGATCTGAAGCAGGCCATGCGGGAGGCGACTGATCTCTTTGACGACCGTTTCTACCACATCGAGACTGCCACGTCCGATGACTGCGCCAGCATGTTCGGTCATTACCAGCAGGTGCTTCGAGTCCTGTGACTGCGGTGAATCGCAAAGACATCGTCGTCGTAGGAGTGATGCTGACGGTTACGGTGTTGCTGGCCATTCTCCTCAGCCTGGCGTCCTCTCCCAGGCAGCGCGACACTCTACTCTCTATGAGCTCTTCAAGTTACTCCGCGCGGACGCGCGGGTTGAAGGCGCTGTACCGCGGATTGACCCAGGCAGGGTACAGGACGCAGCGCTTTCGCAAACCTCTGACCCACCTATCAAACGCCGGAACGCTGTTCATAGTGCAGCCGGACGAAGCATTGAGCCAGAAGGAGCTGACAGCTTTGCGGCGATGGGTTTCCAGCGGCAACACGCTTGTGCTGGCTGCTGATGTCTTTGCTTCCGAGGAAGCCGCAAGTCCCCCCACCAGTGATGCGAACATGGACAGAGCTACTGGCTTCCAAGACCGGAGTCTGTCACTCCACCCTACCCTGCCGTCCCCGCGGCTTTTCGGCGTCCGCACACTGTCGTCGCCGGGCGAGTCACGAATTGTGGGGCGCACGTGGAATGTTCTAAGGCGCGAGTGGGTGAAAGACAAGAAGACAGAAACGCCAATCGTCCAGCTTTTGGGAGACAGCAGTGGAATGGCAGTGGGAATGTCGCGGATGGGTCGAGGAACTATCTACACTCTGTCCGTTCCCTCTGTGATGGGCAACAAATGGCTGGGGGCCGGAGACAACATCCGTTTTCTGCTGAATATCATCGGTCCGCCCCAGACTCACAGGGCGATAATCTTTGATGAGTTTCACCACGGCTACCACGACGTCAGCCAGGAGCCGCTGTTTAACAGGTTTACGTGGCTGGGCGTCTGGCAGGCGACTCTGGCACTCGGACTGTGGTTGATCTTCCGGGCGACGCGCTTCGGACAGATTCGACGTCCGCAGCGAAAACCACGAGAAAGGACAGAATACGTGACGGCGCTTGCGCTACTGCTGGAACGTGCAAGAGCCAACGCCCTGGCCCGTAGGACGCTCGGGGATCGGTTTGTTCAGGATCTGGCGCATGAGATCGGTCTGGCGCCGTCTGCCAGTGCCCAGACTCTGGCTGAGCGAGCAGCCCGGCGCGGCGCAGATGGCCGGCAGATCAGAGAGCTGGTAGAAGCAGCCAGACGAGCGGACACGGGAGATGAAAACAGCGATACTCTGCATCTGGCGCAGCAGTGGCGTGACACGGTTGACTATTTGAGAGGAGCGAAACAACAGCGATGAAGCCCGCGGAGTTGGCAGATCAGATTCGAGCGCAGATTGCGCAGGCGGTGGTTGGGCAGGATAAGGCGGTAACTGAGCTGCTCATCTGTTTTTTCTCAGGAGGCCATGCGCTGCTTGAAGGAGTCCCCGGTGTCGCAAAAACGCTCCTGGCAAAGACGCTGGCGACTGTCCTGGGCTTGCGTTTCAAGCGCATACAGTTTACGCCGGACCTGATGCCCAGCGACGTAACGGGGACCAATGTCTTCGATATGGCGACGTCGCAGTTTTCGCTGCGCAAGGGGCCGATCTTTACGGACGTGCTGCTGGCCGATGAGATCAACCGCACGCCAGCCAAGACGCAGGCCGCGCTTCTGGAAGCGATGGAGGAGCGCACAGTCACAATTGATGGCGACACTCAGAGCCTGCCCGAGTATTTCTTCGTCACAGCGACACAAAACCCAATTGAGTACGAAGGGACGTACCCACTTCCGGAAGCGCAACTCGACCGGTTTATGATGAAGATTGCGGTCGGCTATCCGGCGGAGGCAGAAGAGATTGGCGTCTTGACGCGCGCCCATGAAGGCTTCGATCCACACCGGCTTCAGGCCAGCGGAATCCAGCAGATCGCGCAGCCGGAGCTCTTACATTCGGTGCGCGAAGAGTGCAGAAAGGTGACAGCGCAGGAGTCACTGCTGAAATACGTAGCAGATATCGTGCGCGCCACCCGTGAGTCGTCGCTTCTTTCTCTTGGCGCCAGTCCGCGCGCTGGCGTCGCGGCGCTGATGACGGCCAAGACCTGTGCCGCGCTTGAAGGTCGTGACTATCTACTTCCGGACGACGTGCAACAGGTGGCGCATCCGGTTCTCCGTCACCGCCTTCTCCTTCGCCCGGACGCCATGATCGAGGGACTGAACACGGATGCTGTGGTAGATCAGATACTGTCGGACGTGCCGGTACCCCGGTGAAAGCAGTAGCGGATAGAAAGGCCGGCCGATCTGTCTATCTGCCCACTCCCCGGCTTGCCCTTGCGATTGCGATTGGCGCCGGCACTCTGGCACTTGCTCCGGTAGCTGGAAAGCCGCTGGTTCTGCTAAACGCTGTGTGGATGACGGCCGTGGTCCTGCTCGCTGCTTACGAACTGGCGCTGTTGCACCGGAGCGAGCGGCTGGATGTTGAGCGGGATGCGTCCGAGGTTATGTCTCTTGCAGAGCCTGCCGATATCTGCATTCGCCTGCACAATCCCAACGCGACGCCACTTTTTGCCGCCGTGAAAGACAGCCCGCCGGAAGAGCTTTTTGCGTCCCATGCCGGAAGAAGCGCACTCGCCCTCCCGGGTCTCAGCGCAGAGTTGGTTTACAATGTACGACCAGCCAAGCGCGGTGAATATACTTTTGGTCCTGTCTCGATTCGGATGTCCAGCCAGATTGGGCTAATCTGCCGGCAATGGGCGCAACCCGCAGCGCAGTCAGTGCGCGTGCTGCCAAACGTCACCACAACGCGCGAGCACGCTTTGCTGGCGAGAGAGAACCGGCTCAACTTGATGGGCGTCCACCTCAGCCGATTGCGCGGAACGGGACTTGAGTTCAATTCCCTGCGAGACTGGATGCCCGGCGATGGAATGCGCAACGTGGAGTGGAAAGCCACCGCCCGCAGACGCAAGTTGATTGCTCGCGAGTATGAGTTCGAGCGCAGTCAGAATATTATCCTTACGCTTGACCTGGGACGGACGATGGCGCGACAGGTGATCGAAGGTCCGAAGATGATTCCCATGACCAAGGCGGATTACGCCATCAACACCAGTGTGTTGCTTGCGTGGGTGGCGACTCAGGCGCGCGATCAGGTAGGTCTTGCGGCCTTCGGCCAGGAGATGCAGACGCTTGTCCCGCCGGGGAAAGGGCCGGGCTGTTTTGACAGAATTATGCAGGCTCTCACACCTCTTGAAGCGGGCGCAGAAGAACCAAACTACCGCGCGGTGTTTCTTCGTCTGGCCTACACTGTGCGCAGGCGCTCACTTTTCATTGTCATGACAGATCTGATAGATCCGGTCTCCTCGGAATCGCTGTTACAGGACCTGCACTACCTGACCGCCCGCCACCTGATTCTGGTAGTCGCCATTTCAGACTATGAGCTGAAAGACATCTTGCAGAAACGGCCGGAGACTGAGCGCGAACTCTACAGGCAGACCGTGGCGGCGTCCGTGATGGCGGACAGGCGGCGAGCTCTGGCCGAGTTTGAAGCCAGAGGTATTCTGACACTGGACGTCGCGCCTGCGGAAGCTACAGTAGCGACGCTCAACAAGTATCTTCAGATAAAGCGCGAAGGTCGTATCTAGAACGGATCAGCGTCCGAGATTAGCTTGCTGCGCGCGCAGACCAGAGAAGACCGGAGAGGTTGACACGCGAAGCTACGGCTTTTCTTGTGCGCCTGAGGCGACGACCCATTCGTGCAGCGCTTGTTTGTCCTTTTCAGTGAGCTTTGCGTTGGGGTGCATTGGCAGATAAATCCGGAGAGGCATGTCACCCTTGTCAACTTCTTTCCAGATCTCGCGCATCTTCTTGGCCCGCCGCCGCTCATTGTAGCGATCCCATTCAGAGACATTGAGCTCCTTGCGGCCTTCCGTGACGTCTCTGGACACCAGCCACGATGCGGGCGCGACCCGGCTGTACCACGGCCAGACAGTCTCGTTGGAGTGGCAGTCGTAGCAGGAGCGCTTGAGAATCTCCCGGACATGCGGTGGCGCGGGCATCTCGGCACTGACAGGAGGGTTAGTGCGCTCGACGGGAATCAACTGGATGATCACGAACAGAATGATCGCCACGACCACCCCGACTTTGGCCTTTGATTTCTGATTCATTGTCTCAATCTCCTGTCGATACCAGCCAGCGCCGATGACAGACGCGCGAAAAGATCCGTCTGCTTCAAGCGCCCAAGTATAGCGCTCCAGCCGTCTGCCGTCAAACTTCGAAAGCAGCAGGCAGCAGACAGTGGCTAAACAGGCGCCCCTTCCCTGTCCGTAAGTCCGTAGAGGTGGAATGGGTCTGAGTTCTCCCGCATCCAGCGCTCCAACTGCGCGCGCATCTCTTTGCAGGTCTTGCGATACCCAGAGTCCGATGCCAGATTGACCAACTCCTGCGGGTCGTCTTTTAGATTGTAGAGCTCTTCCCCGTTGTCAAGATACAAGTTGTACTTGTAGTGCGGCGTGCGAATCATGCGGATGGGGTTTGTCCAGCGCTGCTTGCCGTAATACTGGCTGATGACGAAGTCTCGAGCTCTCACTGGACCGGCGCCGGTTAGAGCGGGCTTCAGTGAAAATCCATCACAGGGCGCTCGTGTTACACCCGCGAAGTCAGCCAGCGTGGGGGCCAGGTCGGTAAGAACCACGTCATCCCGAATACGGCGCGTCTGGCCGCCAAAGGCCGACGGAACGCGCGCAATCAGCGGCACGCGCACCATGTGTTCGTACATAAAAGGCCCTTTGAAAATGAGCCGGTGGTTGCCGTCCATGTCCCCGTGGTCTGAGGTGACAAACAGAACAGTGCTCTCCCACAAACCGCGCGCCTTCAGCCGGGAAACCACCTGCCCCAGCTGCTCATCGTACATCCGCGTCTTTTCGCGGTAGAGTCCCCTGTAGCGCTCCCACGTTTCTTCTGGCTTTGACCAGATCGGCTCACCCTGATCCTCCGTCATAAACTGCTTCTGCACGGCAGGTTTCCCGGCGAAGGTTTCCGTGTAAAAAGTGGAAGGCATGGCGGCGCGCGGCCCGCTGTCTACATTCGGATCGAAGTGATAGATGTCGTGTGGATTGACGTATGAGAGCACCAGCGCAAAAGGTTGCGAGTCTCGCACGCTATCCAGAAAAGCAGTGCCACGGCGCGTGACTTCCGGGTCAATATCACCACCGGGGACCGTCCATATCTCATCCCAGCCCTCACGGGCTGTCGGGACGTCCCCGAGGTGCCACTTGCCAAAGTACGCCGTGCGATAGCCGGCCCGTTTGAGATCTACACCGACTGTCTTGAGGCCAAGTTGCGCGATTTCACCGAAGCCCGCCGCCCCGATATTCCCGATAACGCCCGTTTTGTGCGGGTACAACCCGGTCATCATGGACGAGCGGCTGGGTGAGCATTGTGGTGTCGTACAAAACGTGTTTTCGAAGACCGTCCCTTCTGAGGCCACAGCGTTCATCGCCGGGGTGTCAAATGACGAGTCCATCAGTCCGAACGCCTGGAAGTGCTGCTGGTCGGAGAAGATGAGAACCAGGTTGGGCTTGCGGGGAGCGGCGGTCACAACTTGCCCCTGGGAGAGAGCCAGAGCGCCTGCGACTCCAGCTCCAAGGCGCAGAAAGTCTCGACGGGAGAAGGACTGCGCGGAAGCCGAAATGCCCTCCGGCGCTCCGCTTGCTGGGTCAGCAAAATGCATACAAAAGGTTCCTATCTGCTCGGCCGCCGTAGCCTTGCGCGTTGGGTGGGCTACCCGGCCAGAGGTTCCGAGCATACATTGGACGCGAGATGATAGATTCCCTGCCCGGACGACGCGCGGCGCAGTGAAAAGGACCGGACTCCAGCTAGTCTTGAATCAGACGTCGAAGATCCGCCAGATGCTTCGGCACCGCTTCGAGGGCGGGCGCAGCAGCTTCGTACTCGAGTGCGACATAACCGTGGTAACCAGAGTCACGCAAAATCTTCATCATCCTGCCCAAATCCGCATCCTGACGCTTGCCACCCTGCACCACTTCGGTTTTCACCTGAGCGACAACCGCATACGGTGCAACCCTAGCGACATCCCTGTACGGATCGTCGGTGTGGAAGTTTCCCGTGTCCAGATTGACCCCGAACCACTCAGAATCAACCATCTTCACGAGCGTAAGAAGCTCATCCGGCCCGGCGACAATGCCACCATGGTTCTCCATCGCAAGATAGATACCGACCTTCCCTGCCGCCTCGAGACACTCGTTGAGAGCATCCACGCACCACTTTCGCTGCTCTTCGATGTTGCCCTTGGCGTCTCCACCGGCAAAGACGCGGATGCAGGGCGCCCCCAAAAGCGCGGCGCGATCAATCCACTTCTTGGTGTGCGCAATCTGCGCAGCGCGCTCAGCCGGATCTGCGCTACAGTAATTGGTTCCTATCGGCATTCCGGAAACGTCCAGCCCGTGCAGAAAAGCGGCCTTCTTCAAAGAGAGCACATAAGCGTCAGTAGGCGGATCATCGAAGTAGTATGAGGTCAGCTCCACTGCGTCACATCCCCATTTAGCGCAATTGGAGATGAACTCCAGCATAGTCATCGGATGGGCCGAGTCCTGCCCCTGAAGCTGATACCGGAAGCTGTATGCTGCACAACTGAGCCTCAGCCTCCCTGGACCTGAGTCAGGGCGCTTGATTGGCGCTATGGCATGCGCTGAGGACCCCATAACAAGACCGGCGCCTGCTCCGAGCGCGCCTTTCAGCAAAGTCCGGCGGCCGATTTTCTCAGATTTCACGTTACTACTCTCATTTCTCTATCGAAGCGGATGAGCGGCTCAGCTCTTCCCAAAGACTTCTGTAATATCTCATAAACCGCAGAATGTCCTGCTCGGAGGAGCAGGACTCGATGCCCTGAATCTCCTGCAGGGTGAAGCGGTTGTAGCCAACGCCTTTGAGCAGCGAAAAAAGTTCGCGCCATGGGTAGCCACTGGTCAACTCGTTGATGTGGACAGAGCGAATGAATTCTTTCATCAACAAAAAGCTGTCCCTGACGCTGCCGTCTGTGACATCCACAGGGTTTGAGTTCCAGGTCACACCGACGTTCGGATGGGCTGTGAGATCCATTATTCTGCGCATCCTGCGCGGTTCCTGAGTCTGAGCGCCGTGCATCTCCACCCATATCTCCACGCCGTTGTCGCCTCCAGCGTCGCCGCACTCCTTCAGGGCGTTGGCAATCTGCTTCAGAGTCCTGTCTTCCGCAACACCCTCAACAAGCCCATTCGGCCGGACTTTCACGCCGCGCGCTCCGACATCTCTCGCAAGTTCGCAGAAGCGCTTGGTAAGCTCGATATTCTCTCGCAGGAGAGCGGGATTGTCGCGATGGAACTCACAGGCTGTGCCAAGGCCCCAGAGGGTGAGGCCGGACTCCGCAAACATCTGGCGGACTTCTTTCCGGCGGGTCACGCTAATATCCGGCTCTACACCGTGGGCGTGAGTGGTTCGAAGCTCGACGCCCTGATAGCCAGTCTGCCTGCAGCGGTTGATCACCATCGGGAGGTCCCAACCGGCCGCAAGATTGTACGTAACAAGTCCCAGTTTCATAGCAGGGAGATCTCTCTGCGGGCCGTTCTGTTCCCGCGTGGCAGAGGTTGCGGCGGATGCGGACGCGCCGCGCAGGAACAGAGCTGCCAGCGACGCACACGACGCGCGAACCAGATCACGCCGGGTCATCATCCGGCGCTATTCTTTTTTCCTCGAACAATTGGCGCAGTGGCCTCCCGACCAGTATCCCGCAACGTCACTGTCTGATCGCGCCCGTCCATGACTACGCCCCTTGCCATCCACATATGCCCGCCAGGGATATGCACCTCAACTCGGTAGACGCCCCGTCCAACCTGAGGAAATCTCGGCTCTCTGGAGCGCAACTCTACAGGATCGGCCAGCATGAAATCTTGCTGGCCGAATACCAGCTTCCCCTGAAGCCTGTCTGGATGATAGTCGCGCCACAGCGACACACTAACGGGATTGCTCCACTCTGTGACTTCCGGAGGCAACTCAACAGTCAGAGCCGCAAGCCTGACAGCCTGAAATTCCGGCCAGCAAGTCTGGATATATTCTGACATCTGCCCGACACTCGAGGGCATTTCGGGCAGAGATGAACCCAATGGCGGCCAGCTACTGCGAGCGATGGGAGCCGAGGCCAGAGTGCGCGAAATCCAGAAGCTTGACAGCGGGCGCAGAAACACAGTCAGCCTGGAGTAGGCGGAAGGTTCCGCGTCGTAGAGTCTCAGGAGCCGGTCAAAATCACTCTTGCGGTTGCAGGCGCTGATCGCCGACCCCAGACGAGCGCGGTCATAGCTGTCTGTGATACTGTCCGGACGCTGCTGACAAGAGTCCAGCAGCGTCCACAACTCGGCGTGTGTCTGGTCACCGGCATTGTCCTGAGCGTTCCTGAGAAAAGAGTCCAGTTCGATTATCGAGCGACTGGCAGGGACATCACTGGCAGAGGGCGCCGCCCAGGCAGACTGCCGTGCCGCAAGTGTGGAGAGAGCAACAGCGCCGGCAAGCGCTGTGAGCGTAGCCCAGCGGCAGGTTGCGAGTGACAAGTTGAGCGTCTTTGCGGTCATGGTCCCTCCTGTTTCCATTGGAGACCCACAGTACCGGGATGTTTTCGGACCTACTCAGGCAAAGGTTTTCCGCGTGTCTCGGGACCGATAGCCAGCCCGATGAAGCCAATCAGATAGACGGATGCCACAATGCTGGCTGCCACTCTAAACCCGAACGCAGGGTCAGTCGGGCTTTTCCACAAGGACGCCAGAAAACCCAGCGCCGAAGGCGCCAGCGCAGAGATGACACGCGCGGAGTTGTAACACATTCCCACACCTGTCGCGCGCAGCCGGGTCGGAAACAGCTCCGGAAAATACACAGCGAAAGCACTGAAGGGCGCAAGCGCGCAGAAGCCCAGAAAGAAAGACCAGATCATTGCACCCGTGATATCCCGGATATTCCAGAATGAACCGAGAACGACGACGATCACGGCGCCAAAAAACAGCGCGAGAGAAGGCCTGCGCCCCATTCGCTCGCTGAGCGCAGCGTAAGCAAACATGCCCAGCAACGCTCCGACCTGTTGGACAAAGAAAGCTTGACTCCGCCACTCCTGAAGCTGTTTTTTTGCGGCGCTATCAGATAAATGAGCTGCCGCCGGCGCGAGAACTCTGCCAAGAAAGTCCGGCATAAAGAAGACTACGCCCCACAGACCGCCCACTCCCGCAATGCCAATGAGGATACCGGCGATCGTGTTGCGCCGCAGGACCGGATCACGAAAGAGATCCGCCATGTTGCCGAGTTCGCGCGGTGTACCGGAGGCTTTGGCCTGCTGCTCCGCCTTTGTCCACGCCTCTGGCTCCTTCATGTACAGTCGCACTATCAGCACCATGAGAGCAGGCAGCGCCCCAATCACAAATACCCATCGCCACGTGATACCTGCCAGCACATAGGTGATAACAGCCGCCATGATATTGCCGACCGCAGAAAGCGCCTGAAGCGTCCCCAGCGCCATCGGACGAGAGCGCGCCGGCCAGACTTCAGCGACGAGCGCCGCTCCCGCAGCAAATTCTCCACCGATGCCCAGAGCGGTCAGAAATCTGCACGCGGCATACTGCCAGGGTTCGTGAACCAGCGCATTAAGACCCGTGAAGCCCGCATACACCAGAATTGTGATCATCATAGTGCGCGTGCGTCCGAGTTTGTCCCCGAGGACGCCAAAGATAAATCCACCTGCTGCCCAGCCAAGAAGGAACACAGACGTGATGATGCCACCGATTCGATTGACAGCTTCGTTCAAAGTTGCTTCTGTGGCGTAATGAGGCTGCAGCAGATCGTTGAGAGATTTCTGGCGTACGAGGGTGAAGAGGTTGCCGTCCATACAGTCGAACAGCCAGCCCAGAGCGCAGACAATCAGTACAAGCCACGCGTATGAGCTTACTCCCTGGAACCAGCGGAGGTTCGAGGTCTCCTTCGGCGGAGAGATGAGGCCTTGGGCCATGAGATGAAGTCTCCTTGCTCAGCAGAGGCGGTCAGTTCTGTGCTGACACAATCTCGCTGCGGCAGAGTTTCACTCTACAGCGCTCAAATCCTCCCCCGCTCGCTGCCAGGAAGTTTGGCCACAACGTAGAGACGGTCTGTTTTTGCGCGCGGAGCTTTGAATGTGAAGGCCTGCAGAAACTCAGTCTCCAGAAATCCCGCTTCAAGCAGAGCGCTCTTCAGCTCTTCTACTGAGTAGCCGCGCTGGCGATGGGTCTCGCAAAACACTTCAACACCTGCATCCGTAAGCGCGTGGAACTCCATGTCTATTGTGCACACGCCAGTCTGCTCATCCCACTGGCTTCTCCATTTGTACAACGGGAAGCACCCGATCTGCATATTGTCCTGATCAAAGAAGCGGTGCGAAAGCGCATAGCGGGTGTTTACATCAAAAATGAACGTGCTTCCGGGACTCAGGCAGCGCGCAACGCCAGCAAAACATCGCCGCAAGTCCTCGTACTCCAGCAGGTAATTGAGACTGTCAAACAATGAAATAGCGGCGTCAAAGCGCTGATCCAGATCAATGGCGGCAGCGTTCTGGCAGTAGAAGGCTGGATTGCTCTGGTCAACGGGAAGCGTCTTGTTCCGGGCTTTGGCCCACGCCTGATCAATCATTCCGCCGGAGGAGTCTATTCCCACGACTTCGTACCCGTCCTGCGCGAGAAGATAGCTCATATTGCCTGTGCCACAAGCGACGTCCAGGACAGTGTGAGGAGATTGCCCGTGCCGCAGCCACAACTGCTTCACATAACGCAACCAGAGATCGTAAGAAATTCCAGACATGAGGTCGTCGTATATGGCGGCGACCTTTCCGAACTGCGCCTGGCCCGCGCGGAACTGTGCTAAGTCTTTTGACGTCATTTTAGTGGGGATTCATCCACGGTGTAGTCGTGTGCATGTTCGGCTGTGAGGTCGTCCCATTCCTGCTCCTTCGATGTCTATCCGGCGACGGCACTATGTAAGGCCGTGATTTCGCTCATTGACAGCGCTGTAAAGGAAGGAATAGAATGATAGAGGCATGGTTGCTCCGGCAACCATTTATTTTTGGGCAGTAGTCGCCACTCGGTGGCAACTGGAGCAAACTCAATGGCCGTCCAAGCCCCACAATCCTCTCTTGAGAAGTCGATCTGCCTGGTTGGGAATCCCAACACAGGCAAGAGTGTACTTTTCGGTATTCTAACCGGTACCTACGTCACCGTCTCAAACTATCCTGGCACAACCGTTGAAATACTGAAAGGGTCCGCCACTCTCAACGGAGCGCGCCAGACAATCATTGACACCCCTGGCACTAACAGCCTGACGCCTATGTCGGAAGACGAGCGCGTAACGCGAGATTTGCTGCTGGATCATCCGCCCGGCGCCGTGCTGCAGGTGGGAGACGCGAAGAACCTCAAACGCGTGCTGGCTGTGACGCTGCAGCTTGCGGAGATGGGGGTACCCGCGGTTCTTGCGCTCAACATGTCGGATGAGGCTTACGCTCGCGGCATTCACATAGACGCCCATCAGCTTTCCGTCGAGCTTGGAGCGCCTGTAGTTCCGACAGTGGCTATTCAGAAGACGGGTGTTGAGGCTCTGATCAAAGCTCTCGGAAGTCCCAGAGCGTTCACGGCCGAAACTGAATTTCCGGAGTTGATAGAGCGGGCGGTAGAGAAAATATGCCCGCTGCTCCCACAGACTTCGGCGCAACGAGGGATCGCGCTGATGGCGCTCTCGGGAGACCCGACGATCGCAGACTGGTTGCGCGCGAAGATCCCTGCGGACGACCTTGCGACAATCGAGGAAATTCGCGCAGGGACGGAGCGAGCTTTTCTCCTGCCACTCAGCCAGATCATTACGCGTCACCGTATGCACCAGGTCAACCGCATATACAACAAGGTGACGGAGCGCACGGAAGGCTCGGAAGGCCCCGTGGCGGCGTGGCTGGGCCGTGTGTCCATGCACCCGATCTGGGGACTTCCGTTCCTGGCCATGACTTTGTTCCTGACGTACAAATTTGTCGGAGTGCTGGGTGCGGGAACACTTGTGGACTGGGTTGAAGGGGTGCTCTTCAACGGATATATCAACCCGGCGGCGCGATCGGCCTTCGCCCATGTGCCGTTCCCAATCGTGAGGGACTTGTTTGTCGGGGAGTACGGGATCATCACCATGGCTGTGACGTACGGCGTGGCCATCGTGATGCCTGTGGTGTTTACCTTCTTCATCGCCTTCAGCGCGCTTGAAGATTCGGGCTACCTGCCGCGGCTGGCGGTAATGGTAAACGACATATTCAGGGCTATGGGGCTGAATGGCAAGGCCGTGTTACCGATGGTGCTGGGGCTCGGTTGTGACACGATGGCGACGCTGACCACCCGAGTTCTGGAAACCCGGCGAGAACGCACGCTGGTGACTCTGTTGCTGGCGCTTGGTGTGCCATGCTCGGCTCAGCTCGCGGTTGTCTCGGCTCTTTTGGAGGGCAACACGCGCGGATTTTTCATCTGGGGATCAGTCGTCGGGCTGGTCATGCTCGCAGTCGGTTTTATCGCAGGCAAGCTGATGCCGGGCCGCGGGTCGGACTTCATCCTGGAAGTGCCACCCATCCGCCTTCCCAAAATCGGCAACATCATGTCCAAGACTCTGGCAAGAACGGAATGGTATCTCAAGGAAGCCGTCCCGCTGTTCATCCTGGGAACGCTGATTCTGTTCACGCTCGACAAGTTGCACGTTCTGAGATTTCTCGATATGGCGGGGCGCCCGTTTGTAACCGGAATGCTTGGCCTGCCGGCTTCAGCGACAAAAGTCTTTATCATGGGCTTTTTGCGGCGCGACTACGGCGGAGCGGGGCTGCTGGACATGTATCGCCACCATCTGTTGAACGAATCGGACGTTCTGGTGGGACTGGTGACGATTACGCTGTTTATCCCGTGTGTCGCCAACTTTATCGTGATGGGCAAGGAGCGAGGCTGGAAGACCGCGTTTGCGCAGGCGGCCTTTATCGTTCCACTGTCGTTTATTGTTGGCGGGATCGTACGCCTGCTGTTGAACTCGGGGCTGATATGAAAACCTCAACCTGCCACTTTTGTGGATACGAATACTCTGAAGAGGAATTGCTCAGTAAGTGCGACCGTTGTCCTATGAAGATGCATCATGCAGGACTGGGGGTATCCTGCTGTCCAAATTGCGGCATAGAGATTAAAATGAAATCGACAGTCATGGAGATATTTTCCGGACTGGCCGCGCGGATAAGGCCGGGCAAGCACTGATGAACACACATATAGACCATTTGCTGGAACAGCTCTGGATGGCTGAAGAAGACGGACTCGACGTACTGGCGGAAAGCCACGATAACGAATCCATCCCCACGGCCTCGTGCGAAGGGCATCAGGACAGACCTGCGGCCGATCACAGTGTCGTCAAGACTATCTGTGAGTGTCTGCCCGATCTGCTGGAAGCTGGTGTCGCCGAGCGCCGCAACGGAAACGTTGTACTTACTGGCAAGGGGTCAAAAAGAGCGGAGCAACTCATCCGCAGCCATCGCCTTGCCGAAGCTTTGCTCAGCCAGGCTATGAATATTGACGTGGAGGCAGAGCAAGACACAATCTGTCAGCTTGAGCACGCGTTGAGCCCGGCTGTCGCGGACCACATCTGCGCTTTTCTCGGGCACCCGCCAACGTGTCCGCACGGGAGACCGATTCCACGCGGCCGCTGCTGTCAGAAAGTGACGCGCGACATCTCCCCGCTTGTGGTCCCGCTCTCAGACGCTGTCGTGGGCAAATCCTACCGCATTACGTTCATCACATCCGGGCGCAACGGCCGGTTGGATCGCCTGGCGGTGCTGGGCATTACCCCTGACACTGAAATGTGGCTGCATCAGAAGCGCCCGTCCTACGTGTTGCGCGTCGGTGAGACCGACGTTGCCGTTGACAAAGACATCGCCAGGGATATTTACGTCTGCCCTGCCTGAGGCTGTGGCCACATGACACAGATCCGTGGTCAGGCACGGAACCACTGCATGGATGGCCACATCAACCCGAGGTTGCAGAGCGTCCCGGACCTCAGCAGACGCAAAAAAGCCGGAGGCCCTTTTTGTGAGGCCATCCGGCTGCGACAAATCTGCAATCGAATCATCCTTTCACGTATGACTTTAGTCGTTGCGTTTCAGATGACATCAGGTTGCGTGCGGCGCATGGGTCCCCGCTGTTCCGCTCAGAGAATGCGTTGTCAATGCTACGGATAGCGCTAGAATGAACGTGATGATACCGAACACCCACTGGTTCCACGCAGCCGCTGTCGCAATCGCGTGAAAAGCCAGCGCCCACGGCGCGATAAACAGCCAGATTCCGGCTATCACGTTTATCCATTCAGCCACCATAGCTCGGGGCGCCGCAAGGGACCAGAGCGCCAGGACAAATACGATAATCCCGAGGACACCCGAGTTCCATGCCGCCGCGCTCTGCGCCGAGCCTTTCGCGACAGATGCGCTCAGCACCCATGTAGCGACAAATAGCCAAATGCCTATGAACAGGTTCACCCAGTCTTGCCAGCGCTGCCACGGATGCATCGCCTCTGTCCCCGTTGCCGGAGAGTTTCCGCCTTGAACAGTATCTGGAGTCATTGTATTTACCTCCCTGTCATTTCGATTCTTGCGCCCATTTATATCAGCGCAAAAAACGTCGCCTGCCGGCCTTCAAGAACACCAGTGAAGCGACTCGTAAAGTAATCAAAATAATCGCGATATTTCGAGTTGCCTTCGTTCCAGACCGGCCTTCACTAGAGAGTTACCCGCATAGATTTGGTTTTAGACATCATTCATCTGTTGCCAAAAAGATGTCAGGCAGTGAACCTCTCAGATGCTGCGGATACGGCGGAAGGCGTGGTTTTGAACTGCATCGAGCGAAGGGATACGCCGCTGGTCCGGCGCACTCACGTATGAGCGGTTCTTCAGCAAAGACGGTGCGCGGCGTGGCATTTCCTGAGGATACAGTTTCTACTGGCTTTGACGCAGGCGCGAAAGACAGAAGGGCGTAGAGGAGTGTGATTTTGAGAGTTGTTGTGCTATGGGAGGATGGCTTCCCCACTCTGGACTGCTGTGAACATCCCCGTGAGTTGATAGAGCAAGCCTGTGGTAAGGATGTGCTCTTCTGCTCAGACGACGAGTTGCCCGCTGCACTCGCGCAGCAGCCAGACGTTGTTATCAATCCGTACGGGTCTGCTTTCTCCAAAGCGTGCTGGCCGCAGTTTTCAGATTACTTGAAGCGCGGCGGGAGCTGGCTCAATCTGGGTGGCGACCCGCTCTCCCGGCCGGTGCGGCGAGAGAACGGACGCTGGGAGGTTGAGTGCCCGCAGAGAGCTTATGCCAAAGAACTTCGCATTAATCACGCCTTTGAGACGGAGACGCAAGGACTTGAGTGGAGATGGACGGAAGAGGCGCTCCGAAAGCCAGATCTGCCGGCAGCCGAGATTCGCAGGTGCTGGTCTCTCCAGGTGCGATTCTGCGAGGACAAGGAATTCCCGGATGAATGCGGCTCTACATCTGTAAGGCTCGCACAACTGCGCCCACTGCTCGAAGGCTGTCGCGACGGCCGCCGCATTGCCGCGCCCATCGTCTGTGTTGACCGTTTCTATGGAGACTTCGGCGGCGGACGCTGGCTTCTGGTAAACGCGGACCTGGCCAACCCTCTCCCCGCACAGACGCTGTCCGAACTTATCAAAGAGGCTGCGCAGGGTTCGGTCGAGTTCAGCGTGCGGCCATCTTTTGCCTGCTACCACAGCGGAGAGTCTCCAGCTTTTGCTGTCAGCGCTCGCGCGGGTCGCATCTCGCGTTCCGCCTCCGTGAGGCTCCAACGCATTTCACGGGGGCTGGAGTCTCAACCCCACAGGCCAGGCGACGTCGAGCCGGACAGCGTGGAAGATCCGGTGGCGCAACAAAGCATGCAGATTGGAGGCGCCCATTCATTTGTACGCCTGAGCTGTCCTGACGAAGCGGCCTCGCCTGGTCTGCACTGTTACCGCGCCGAACTGTTGGACAAAGATACGGGTGAGTTGCTTGCGCAGTGCGAAACCGGCTTCTGGCGCTACGAAGCGCATCTGCTCAGAAGTAATGCTCCACTAACTGCAGACCGCGACTACTTCTGGCGGCGTGGAAAGCCGTTTCCAGTGACAGGAACTACCTACATGTCCGGCGACACGCACAGGAAGTTTCTATTCGAGCCGAACCCCGCTCAGTGGGACCATGACTTCGCGCGTATGAAAGACGCAGGCGTGAACGTGGTACGAACGGGCATCTGGACAGCGTGGTCCCGTATTATGCTTGATCCGGGTGCAGTGGATGAGGGTGTTCTGCGGGCATTTGCCGCATTTCTACTGAGCGCGTGCAAGTATGACATCCCGGTGATTTTCACGTTCTTTGCGTTTCTGCCACCAGCCTGGGGGGGTGAAAACCCTTATCTGGACCCGCAGTCTGTCGCCGCCCAAAAAGCGTTCGTGAGCGCGTTCGTCGAGCGTTTCAAAGAGTGTGACATCTTTCTATGGGATTTCATCAACGAGCCCTCGTTCTCGTCCAAAGCGAATGAGTGGTACACGCGGCCGAACTATGATCGCTTTGAGCAGGAAGCGTGGCGGCGATGGCTGCTGGAGCAGGCAAGTGAAGACGAGTGGCGAGAACGGTGGCGTCTGACTCCCAACGACGGCATCGCCTTGCCACCTCCGGAGGATTTTCAGGACAAACAGATCAACCAGGGCGCCCATCCTTTGAGGGCTATGACCTACAGGCTGTTTGCGCAGGAGATGTTCAGGCGGTGGGCGGAGGACATGGCTTCGGTGGTTCGCGCTACCGGTAACCCTGCGCAGCTTGTCACTGTTGGGCAGGACGAGGGCGGCACGGGCGAGCGTCCCGCACCTCATTTCTATGGCCCGGCCGTGGATTTCACGTCTAACCATTCCTGGTGGCAGAATGACGACCTGCTGTGGGACTCCGTATTCACCAAACTCCCAGACAAGCCCAATCTGATCGAAGAGACGGGCATCATGTTTGTAGAATCCCCGGACGGAGCAGCCTGGCGCACTCCTTCAGAAGCGCGAAGTCTTTTGGAGCGCAAGATGGCTCTGTCGTTCGCGGGTGGATGCGCCGGGTTTATTCAGTGGTTGTGGAATACAAACGTCTACATGGACTCTGATAATGAGGTGGGAATAGGCTTCCTCCGGGCAGATGGCACAGAAAAACCGGAGCTGGACGCTTTTCGCGCTATTGCAGAGTTCTTCAGAAGCAATGCGGAGAAGATGACGGGCCGTCAGCGCGAAGAAGCTGTGATCGTTATCCCCCACTCCAACCTCTTCAGCGCGCGCTGTCTTGCAGATCGTGCGACGCGTACAGCCGTGCGCGCTCTGGAATATGGCGCAGGCATTTCAACGCGCTGTGTCAGCGAATATCGAATGGCAGACCTGGGTCAACCCAGGCTCATAGTGTTGCCGGTTGCCAGAAACTTGCGCCCCGACTGCTGGAAAGCTCTCTTGGGAAAAGTTGAACAAGGCTCTACACTTCTTGCTACAGGGTTCATTGATTGCGATGACTACTGGCGCAGAGTAGAACGCCTGGACAGACTTGGGATCAAAACACATTCCGTCCCAGTGCACCGATGCGAGGATTTGCGATATGACGCCGGAGCGCCAGTAGAGCCCACCCACACCCGCGCAGTATTTTCTGGAGAAGCTCTGCAGAGAGTGGACCGCGCCGTCGTCTGCGGGTCGAACGATAGCTCGATCTTCGTCGTTTCCCACGGAAAGGGGAAAGTCATCTACTGCGCCGTTCCGCTCGAAGTCTCAAGCAACGCGGATGAGTGTGTGATCCCGATATACCTCAGGGCCGCTCGCGAAGCAGGTATCTCACACTGCGAAGATATATCGGATATGGAGACTGAGGTGCTTCGACGCAGGGAAGTATTCAAGGACTACACTTTACTCATTGAGGTCAATGAAGCGAGCTCGAAGCGACAGTCCCGGCTTATGTCTGAGAAAAGAGAAGTCCCTGCTGGACGCATCGCGCTGGCGTTTGTGGATAACAAGAGTGGCGAAGCGGTCGCGAGGCTTGATGTTTGTGCTGGCTCTGTATGATGCAGAGCTCTCGCTGCGTCGGTGCGGGGAGTGTCTGGTAAGTTCGCGCTACAGCCGGAAGCGGCTGGCTGCGCGGCCAGGTCGCGTACTACGATAGCAACCCGGCGTATTCGCGCAGCCAGCGCTCAGTATCTACCTTCGTTCGAGTGTGAAGCGCTCAGGCCTCTTTGCGGGCGGCTTTCAGGGCAGCATCGTAGTCTGGCTGATCTGTGATCTCCGGGACGTATTGCACATAGTCCAGCGCGCCTTCCGGATTGACGACGAAGATCGACCTCGCCTCCAGGCGTAACGGTTCGATCAGGGTGCCGTAAGCCCGGGCAAATGACGCATCCCGATGATCGGAGCCAAACTGGACTTTCTGCGCTTTGTGCTCCTCACGGAAACGTCCCTGCGCAAAAGGAAGATCCATACTGACGGTAAGCACGCTTATGTTCTCTGGCTGCTTCGCGGCCTCTTCATTGAAACGCATCGTCTGAATCTCACAGACAGGCGTATCGAGCGATGGGACCACACTGAGAATCAGCGTTTTGCCCTTGAAGTCAGAGAGCGTGACATCCCCCACGCCACCATCAGTGAGCTTATGCAGCTTGAAGTCCGGCGCTTTATCGCCCTTCTTGAGTTCATCTCCTAACACCGGCAGTGGCGTGCCATGCATGGTTACAGTCCGACCAGCCATCGTCCAATCCTCCGTCTCACGCAGTAAAATTGTCCGCGGCTGACGCCTGAACGCCGGCCGCTGAACCTTACATACCCTTTTATCCGAAACCTCCAAACAGAGCCCAGTTCAGGCGCAAAGCGCGGTCAGGGGGTCAATCTCTGGCGCCGGAAGCCCGAAGAATCTCAGCAATGTGCAGTTTGTTCCGGGCAAGGGCTTTGGCAAGCGGAGTCTGGCGGGTTTCGTCCTTTGCGCTGACATTGGCGCCGCGCTCGATGAGCAGCCGGACCGTTTCTGAGCCCTCCGCCCACCACTCCTCAACGGCATAGTGCAGGGGAGTCTGGAGTTTGTAGTTGCGCGCGTTCACGTCCCCACCGTTGTCCAACAGAAGCTCAAGGGTCCGGCGCGCAGGAGCCGCAGACGCCACATGAACAGCGGTATTCCCCATGTTCGTTGTGGCATTGATGTCCGCTTCAAAGTTCAGAAGAAGCTGCGCAATCTCTTTCTGATTGTGCAGCGCTGCGTAGTAGAGCGGAGTCG
Source organism: Armatimonadota bacterium (assembly GCA_020846715.1). Taxonomy (GTDB): domain Bacteria; phylum Armatimonadota; class UBA5829; order DSUL01; family DSUL01; genus JADLDK01. The sequence goes on from JADLDK010000001.1 coordinate 62,391, forward strand.
CGCGGCGATAACGGTCTTTCTCTCGCGCAAGTGCATCGTCATTGCGCAACATCTCACGCACCTGTTGACGCATCCCGAGCGCAGCCGCCGAGTGAATATCTAGCTCGGCTCCTTTTGTAAGCAACAGGTCGCAGATCGCCCGTGCCCCGCGCTCTGCAGCAGCCTGCAAAGCCGTCACGCCTTCACTGCTTGTGGCGTTTGGGTCTGCGCCGCGCTCCAGCAAGAGACGGGCCAATCCGGCATCCTGACCTCCCCCACAAGCAGCCAGTATCAGCGGGCTGGAGTCTCCCAGGCTTTCGTGACTGGCAGGCGCACCTACATCTGCGCCAGCGTCAAGCAGTGTCTTCGCCGCCTCGACATAGTCGCTGTTAGCGTCGGCGCTCCACCCACCGAGTGCAACAAGGTGAAGGGCCGTGTGGCCGCGTTCATCCCGCTCATTTACCAACTCGGGATGTTGTTGCAGGAGTTCAGCTAGTTGAGCTGTTGCGCCCGAAGCGGCGGCGTGAAAAAATCTCTCGGCGCCGGAGACGTCGCTCGGTTGACTCAAAGCAGGCGATCCTTGCCGCGACCCAAGCTAGTTGGTCACAGCCTGTCTGAAGAACCCTCGTCCAAGCTGAGCAGACGCTGCAGAGGCGGCGCCTGCAGGCGCAGCAGTCCTGGGATCAGACTTTGGCTTCGGGCGGGGTTGCGGCCCCACTTCCACAAGAGTAGGGTGTGGCCGGTAGCGGCTGCTCCAGACCATGTCTACTTTCTGCTCGCCGTTTTCTTCAATTACACGCTGACACGTCACGGACACACCGTTCAGGCCGCGCTCGCTGACAATTCGCCGGCCAGGCCGAAGAGATGGATTGACCACTGTCATTGTGCCGTGCCGCACACTGCGACCGACCTTTCTAACAATCTTCACAGTCTTTTTGTCTGATGCTGCCCCGTAGATAGTTGACGTGAGACGCGACCCGCTGGCTGCCATCTGAAGATATATTGTGTGCCCCAGCGAATTGCGAAACTTGAAGTCACGAGACCCGTAAGCTACAGTGGCATCCATCCCCGGGGGAACATAAACGACTGGCATGGAGTGATTGCTGCGCTGAGTGATCTTGAGCCCGGAGAGCAGCGCACTGTTGTACAACGTGCTGGATACCTGGCAGATACCGCCTCCGGTCCCCTGCTCCATTTTACCTTTGACGAAGATAATAGCATCCTGGTAGCCAGTTTCTCGCACACGAGGTCCCACGGTGTCGTTGTAGGAGAAGGTATCACCGGGTTTGAGCAAGCTGCCGTTTATGGATTTTGCAGCCAACCTCAGGTTGTTGGTGCGTGAACGTTTTCCCGGATTGTAGCTGGTAGTGTAGGTGGCGAGTACGCTGTCTATTGGCTGCAAGTCTTCCAGCGTAATGTGCGGTCTGGCAGTCTTCAGGGCGACCGGCAATTCCACGTACTCTGTTGGCTTTGTCACGGCAAAAGAGACAGCGTTTTTCAGAGTGCGGGGAACGTCAATCTCAATGCCATCGCGCCCGGATATCTTCACCAGTTCGCCGGACTGTACCGCTATTCTCGCATTAACAGGTTTGACTTCAAAACGGTTGCGAACGGCGTTGTCCAGGCTCCACTTCAGCGCGCCTTTGTTGTAGGTTGCGTGCAGTGGAAGAGCGACACCCGTCTCACGCGCGCGGCGACGATCCGTGAAGCGACGGACAATCGAGCCTTTACGCCCAATATCCTGCGCCATGTAAAGCGCTTCTGGTGTATTGTACTTGAGGCCCACAGAGGAGGCGGGCAGATTCATAGGGGCCGCGTTCTGATTCACGACAAGGCGCACAAAGGAGGGAGCAGGAGCTTTCTTTGTAAGCAGGTTGGCAACCTGCTCGTAGCTCAGACCCCCAATGGAGATGCCTGCCACGCTGACACCCTGTGCGATCTTCTGGCTGAGAACAAAATGGCGATCGAGTCCGAAAAGCGCTCCGGCTGTACAGGCCGCCAGAGCGGCGCAACCCAGTGCAACACTCCGCCAGCTCAAGACGCTGGCAGATGAAGCGCTAACTCTTTCTTCGCCAGACCGTTTCACCCGCTCGATCCTCCAACTCCACACCAACGTCCGCAAGCTCCGTGCGGACTCTATCTGCCAGCTCGAACTGTTTGGCCTTTCGCAGCGCAGAGCGTGTTGAAATCAGAACGTCCATCAACTGCGGCGCCAGATCATCAGTCTCAGTGGCGCTGTCTTCTTTGAGAATACCCAGAACGTCACCCGCAGTATCCCTCAGCGCCTTTGCGGCAGCTTCCAGCGATTGTCGCGCGGGTATTTCTTTGACGCCCAGCGCCGTGTTGAGTTCCCGGCGAAAATCAAAAAGCGCCGCCATCGCCGCAGAGGTGTTGAAATCGTCATCCATCGCGCCGCGAAAACGTCCCTTCAAATGGCCCACGGCTTCAGTTATGTCTGTTGCTTCCTCACCGTCTTCCGCTTTGGCCAGGGCTTCATTCAGAAGCCGCCAGAGCGTGGTCAGGCTCTTGAGACCGGTTTCGGCAGCGTCCAGGGCTTCCTCTGTTACGTCCAGCACGCTGCGGTAGTGTGTGGAGAGGATGAAAAAACGAATGGCTTCCGGGCTCCAACGGCCAAGCGCTTCTTTGATGTAGATAGCGTTTCCGAGCGACTTGCCCATCTTCTGTCCGCCGACCGTCAGCGTATTGACGTGAATCCAGTATCGGGCAAACGGCGCACAGTTGGCAGCTTCACTCTGAGCGATCTCATCCTCATTGTGGGGGAACATATTCTCTAGGCCCCCGCCGTGGATATCGAAGGTCTCTCCCAGATAGCGCTTTGCCATCGCCGAGCACTCGATATGCCAGCCGGGATAACCGATTCCCCACGGTGACGGCCATTTCAGAATATGCTCCGGCGCGGCCTTTCTCCAGAGCAGAAAGTCCCCCGGGTGGCGCTTGTTGGAGTCCACTTCAACGCGCGCGCCAGCCTCCATGTCCTCCAGCCGCCGCCCGGAGAGCTTGCCATAGTCCTCGGCGCTGGTTACATCAAAATAAACGGAGCCATCCACCTCATAGGCGCTTCCCCGGTTAATCAAGTCCTGGATAATTTGAATCTGTTCGGGTATGTGAGCGCTTGCGCGCGGCGCAATAGAGGGCCGGCGCACTTTCAGAGCGTCCATATCCTCAAAGAAGCTGTTGGTGTATTTGTCCACCAGCTCCATGGGATCGACGCTTTCGGCTGCAGCGCGACGCTCTACCTTGTCCTCGCCACTGTCCGCGTCATCTGTGAGGTGCCCCACGTCCGTGATGTTCTGGACGTACTTTACGCTATAGCCGCTGCTGCGAAGATAGCGCACAACGACATCCATTGCTACGTAAAGCTTGGCGTGGCCTATGTGAGCGTGATCGTACACAGTCGGCCCGCAGCAGTACATGCGGACAAAGCCGGGGACGAGCGGCACAAAATCTTCTTTGGTGCGGGTGAGGGTGTTATAGACCCTGAGGGACAAGCCGGTTCTCCAGACGTGTAGTCATCCGGCCCTGTGGGCTCGGTGTCGCTATAAGGATACCCGATGACACACTCCAAACGCTAGAGATGTCGAGCGTGATGAACAATTTTCGGGGTCGTTTGGAGCTGGGCAAAGAAATCGATAAGTGAAGGTCTGGTAATCAGTGGCAACTGCTGCCGGACACGCGAATACGACGGGCTATCGTTCTCGACAGGCAGAAGAACGCGAAACACTTGTCTGCGGGAGAGACGGAGCTATGGGATACGGCGTCCAATGTGGGCGGTTGCGCACCCCTGGGAGCCGCTGAAGCTGGAAGAGAAAGCGGTTTTCTCAAGAGTCTGTTGACACAGTAGCGCCTGTCGCTTACCATAGTAACAGGCAGCGGCGGCGCGTACAGGCAATAGCGCGTTAGTTCACTCCAAAGGACGGGCTATTTGAGCACGTTGTGCGCTGTCTGGAGATCCACCACCTTGGCCACCTACCCTGAACGTCTTTTTCGTGCGCTTCGATTGTTTGCAGCGGGTCTTTCCATTGCTTTTCTTTTCTGCTTTCTGATAGTCCCGGCTACCAGGGCAGACAACTGGGATGAGCGCCTGGAAGGCACGCTTCCGCTAATCGCTCCCTATACGCTGGAGTTGCCCGATCCCACCAGCGGCGTCACATCCACAGTCGCAGACACCGGAGAGCTGGCGTTGCATCTGCAGGATCAATCGTCCTCCAGCCGGATGGGACGCATTAACAGAGGCAACTGGTCAAGTGTCCAGGGCGTGACGATGCATACGCGTGTCAGATTCGGCGCGGGAAGCGCGGACACGATGGGGCTGCAGATCAACGACGGAGTCGCCAACGGCCGCCTTGGACTGAGCTACACTGATGGGTCCCTGAAAATCCGCACAGGCACACCGGACTCCGGCTGGCCATCCTCGCTTCCGCTGCCAGTCAACCAGTGGATCGAGCTGTGGGCAAGGGTTGCGGGCGGAAAATACTGGCTCTACACATTCAGCCCTTCCGGTTGGACACTGGCTTCCAAAGGCATCGCTCCAGCATCGGGCGGCGTCGTCTATATCGGTAGTCTGAGTCAGCCGGGTCTGGGTTCTATGGACGTTGACTTTTTTCGTCTGAAAACAAGCGGAGCTCTGGACCCGAGCGATCCTTCAGCGCCCTGCGTCCAACCATCCGCGTTACCTTCGGTCACTCCCGTGGCTGGCGTCGTGGAGCCTGGCAGCGCAACGCAGGTGGCAGTAGCGCCCTCTGAGCGAGGAGTCTATTACCAGTTACAGAAAAACGGAACCAACATCGGAACGCCAGTTGCCGGTAACGGCGGGACGGTCTATCTTTCCACTGGTCCTGTCAACGCATCCTCTGAGTTCAGCGTCCGAGCTACCGCGTCCACGGGCTCAGGCTGTTCGGCCACGCTACAGCAGACGGCGACAGTGCTCGCGGGACACCCGGTTTCCAGAATTGGCCAGGCCAAAGCGTTCGCCGACGGAGAGACTGTCAGCCTGAGCGCAAAGCCAGTCACAGCTTCTACAGGACAATCTTACTGGATCGAGGAGCCGGACCGATCCAGCGCCCTGCGCGTTATGTCCGGCACGCTGCCACCGATTGGCAGTCTGCGAAATGTAACCGGAACTATCTCCACGGTTGACGGTGAGCGCAGGCTTCAGGTGATCTCAGAAGTGCAGGCAGGCGGCAGCAATCCTGTTGAAGCGCTGGGGATGAACAATGCCCGGGTTGGCGGTGGAGATCTGAACAACTATTCCCCAGGCATCGAGGGCGGCGTGGGACTCAACAACATCGGCCTTCTCGCACGCGTGTGGGGTACGCTTGGCGCTGTCCAGGACGGCGCGTTTTACGTGGACGACGGTAGCGCTCTGATTGACGGAACCGACCTGTCCGGCGCACCGACGCAGGGGCTCAGAATCCTGGGCTGGCCAGATGAACCAGCACCAGGCGCATTCAACCGCGTCACAGGGCCTGTCACAACCTTTGCGGATAACGCCGGGCAAATCCGGCCCGCCATTGTGCAGATTACGGCAGGATGTACGAGTCCCGCGACTAACCTGCCTGTCACCATCGACAACTCCGTGCTTTGTCCAGGACAGACCACTGTCGTCAGAGTTCAGTCCTCCGAACCAGGCGTGTCCTATCAGCTTCGCAAAGGAACCAATCTCGTAAATGTGGGAGCCCCGATAGCTGGAAACGGAGGGAGCATCGAGCTACCGACGGGCCCAATCTCGGAGAATACCGTTTTCGACGTGCTGGCTACACGGAACCATTCGACCTGCTCAGCCAGACTCACAACCCAACAATCCGTAGCGGTATCTGCGCCGCCTGCGGCAGGCTTGCATGTGTCTGTCTCGAATAATCCGATTGATCCGGGTGGAAGCACAACATTCACAGTTGATTTTTCTGAAGTGGGCGTGAGCTATCAACTGCTGAAGCAGGGATCTCCGGTCGGCAGTGCTGTAGCAGGAACCAGCGGATCAATCAACCTGCCAAGTGGCCCGATTGCGGCATCGAGCCAATTCTCTATTCGGGCGACCTCCAGCGCCACCGGCTGTTACTCTTACCTTACGACGATGACGACCATTGTCGTGAACAATCCACTGTCTCCTTACAGCAAAGTTGGCCTGCACGTTGTGTGCGGACCGCGGCCAGGGTATCTTGAGTTCCTGCAGCAGTGCTCAAACGCTCTTCACCCAGGAAGGGTCATCAAGGTCGTGGACGACTTCAGCCCAGCCTATGAGGCGAAGCAGGTCAACAAATACACGCTGACCGTAGGACGGATCAACCAGGTTGGATCAGTTGATCTGGGCGGTCTGGATGGGTATGTGAACCAGTCTCCGGAGGCCGTCGCGGCGTTCTACTACTCGCTTGTGAAGCCTATCTGGCAGGCAAATCCGTGGATAGACGTGTGGGAAGCCTGCAACGAGTGGTCCTGGCACTGGGCATGGCAGGCAGACTTTTACATTGCGCTGATGGATCTGGCTGAGGCGGACGGGTTCAAGCTTGCGATATGGTCGGCGTCCGTTGGCAACCCGCCCGAGGCATACTACCCCGACATCGCCCGCGCCTGCGCCCGGGCGGCCGCGCACGGTGGCCATATGCTGAGTTTGCATGAATACGGGCTGTGGGCAGATCCGGGACAGCACGCCCTGCTCTCCAATGCCGGTCCTGATCTGGTCACACGCTATCGCAAGCTGTACAACTATCTGGCGCCCAGGAATGCGGTTATCCCGCTCGTGCTCACGGAGACGGGGCAGGACGGCGGATACAACTTCGTCGGGACTCCGTTGCTTATTATGGACTACACCTGGTACGATCAGGAGATGAAGAAGGACCCTTACGTTATCGGGTGCGCAGCGTGGCTTCTGGGCGAGTGTGGGTGGGCAAACGCGAATATCGCCCCGGCACTCCCGGCGCTGGCGGACTACATATCCACTCACTAGGCGCGCGTCTTCGGACAGATGGTCAAAGGCGAGTTGAGGCAGGCGGATGTCTGCCTCAATCTGCTATCCTTGCTGTGCTATGCTCGTCGCGCTTGTAAACGGCTTTCCCCTCTGGGTGCTCGCCTGCGGACTGCTGGCGTTGTGGAAGCCGGAGTTTTTCACCTGGTTTTCAGGACCTCTGATCCCGATCGGGCTGGGTGTTATTATGCTCGGCATGGGCTTGACACTGACGCTGGAGGATTTCCGGCGCGTGTTGACAATGCCACGACAGGTACTGGTCGGAGTCTTGCTGCAGTACACTGTGATGCCAGCCCTCGGACTGTCTCTTGCAAGGCTTTATCATCTACCCAAGCCTTTTGCAGTCGGACTGATACTGGTCTCCTGTTGTCCCGGTGGGACGGCGTCGAATGTAGTATCCTTTATCGCTAAAGCTGACGTACCGCTTTCCGTCACGATGACGGCGTGTTCGACAGTTCTGGCGGTCGTCATGACACCAATCCTGACCGGAGAGCTTGCCGGCGCCTATGTTCACGTCGACCGGATTGGGTTGCTGATTGATACCTTGAAAGTCGTTGTTGTGCCTGTCTTCCTGGGGCTGGCAATGAACCGCCTTTTGCCGCGGCTTACCAGAAGCCTGTTGCCGGTAGCGCCGCTAGTCGCTGTGCTGGCGATTACGCTTATTGTCGCCAGCATTATCGGGGCAAGCAAATCTATCATATTGAGCTCGGGTTTGACTCTGGTTGCCGCGGTGGCCTCCCTGCACGCGGGCGGTTTCTTGTTCGGATATGCGCTCTCCCGGCTTATGACAGGAGAAGAGATCACCGCGCGAACAGTCTCCATTGAGGTCGGAATGCAGAACTCGGGACTGGGAGTGGTCCTGGCGCGGGGCAGCTTCGCCAATCCGGCCTTCGCTATTCCAAGCGCCATATCCAGCCTGTTCCACTCTCTTATTGCCAGTATGCTGGCAGCAGTGTGGCGGCACAGCGCAGAGAAGTATCAGGAGACTTTGGTGAAAAGTCCAAGAATCAATGGGACAAACGACGGGTGAGTCTATGCGATGCCAGGATACTGGCAGAGTTGGCCACTAAACCAGGCCGGCAAGGCTTGCTGCCAGCAAAACAAGCACCACCAGCGTGATTCCAACGTAAAGCCAGTCTCGTTGCACGGCAAACGCTATGGCAGAGAACGCCACACGCGCGATAGGAGTTGCAATTAGAATCAACAGCCCGAGCTGGATAAGCCCCCGGCCACTTGCATCCCGGGCGTATTCGATGATGGAGGTGACATAGCGCAGATGAGAAGGCTCGCTTTGGAATGCTGAGTAGGCGGCTTTCTGGTTGGCGTGGTGAAGCAAATATATCACTGCCCCCACCGCCACAACGAGAGCCGCCAGAGCGACGCCCGCCTGCAAGAGCCGACTGATGGCTGTTTCCATGGCTTCGTCCGTAAGAGCCAGTTTTCTGCGAGGCCGCTTGTTAGATTCGCCCTGTGAGACCATTGAAGATCATTTCCAATCCGAGCGCCAGAATCACTACCGCAAAGACCTTGCGCAGTATGGCGGGGTGAGAGTGCGCCAGAACACGCGCGCCGACAAGGGAGCCAATGAGAACGCCCAGCATCACTGGCATCGCAAGCCCCGGATCTATGTACCCGCGGTGCAGATATACTCCCGCGCTGGCCGCTGCTGTCACACCAATCATGAAATTGCTGGTTGTCGTTGATACCTTGAAGGGAATGCGCATCGCCTGATCCATTGCCAGCACTTTGACAGCTCCCGAGCCAATCCCAAGCAGCCCCGAGAGCACGCCTGCCAGCCCCATGAGAGCAAAGCCACCCGGCACATTTCTGACACTGTAGTTGATGAGCTTGCCGTCTTTGTCCGGATAGGCGCCGTTGAGCCTTAAGCGAGAGGCCAGACGATCCGGCTTCGCGCTCTGCGCATCCGCCGGCCTTGGCCTGGATGACGCGTAGGCAGAATAAATCAGAACGCCGCCAAAGATAATGGCCACTACGGAAGGAGTAACGAGAGCAGCGACAAGGGCTCCGGCGATGGCTCCAAATGTGGTAGCAATCTCAAGCAGCATGCCAATTCTGATGTTAGTGAAGCCCTCGCGCACGTATGCGGCGGCTGCGCCTGAGGAGGTGGCGATCACGGAGACGAGCGAGGCGCCAACCGCATAGCGTATATCAACGCCAAGCGCAAGAGCCAGAAGCGGGACAATAACGACACCGCCACCCAGCCCGGTTAGCGCACCGACGAAGCCCGCGACCAGCGACCCAGTCCAGACGATCAGCGTAAAAGCCAGGATGCTCAAAACCTCTCCTTCTCCCGTGTTTCACTGTCGCGCACCGAACCCTCTTTTCCTTCCAATAGTCACTGACAGCTCAGAGGCTGAATAATACCAGCGCCTGTATTCCGAGGTCTGAGTCTTGCGAAGGAACAACTCCCGTGAGCTGACGGCGAGTTCTCTGGAAGCTCACTATCGAGCAGACGCTTGCGCTTGACCGGGGAGTTGATCTGACGCGGCCGCTGACCAGAGCCGAGCCTGCCGGTTTTTAGAACTGCTGACATATACCGTCTGTGGTGTTTGACTCGCGGCGGCAAAAATCCTCGCTGAGCCGGAGTGAAAGCGCGAGTGCGAAGCTCAGCAAAACATCAGAGCCGAAGAAACAAGAATGGAGAGAGACTGGATGTGGGCTGCTTGTTTAGTTTCCGATGAGGACGGCCAGCAACGCGAACTCAATCAGACCATAGCTCAGGGCATTCGCAAGCCACACCCAGCGGCCTACTAAACGGCGCTCCACATCTTGAGCCATGCGCCGCATTACAAGGTACTCCAGCCAGACGTTTGCGAGAAAGAAAAACCCGCAAAGTACCATGGCCGCTGCCGGTACCATCCAGTGCAGGTCACTCTCGTAAGGCATCAGCCAGGGACTCTGAAGTGTAACTGCAAAGATGCGATGCCAGGCAGTCTGTAGTCCCCGAGCGTAGCCCCAACCCAAAAGATCCATGACTGCGGCAGGGAGCACCATGAAGACCATCGGCAGCCCAATATCCGCATGGGCAGGGACTAAAAATCAGGATCATCCACAGGCTTGCGACCGTGACAACGGCCAATTTCCTTACGGAGAATACCGGCTTCATTTGCCGTTACGTCAGACGATTGGAGGCGGTTTTCCTGCAGCGAATAGAGAACGCTGATGTGGGAGGAATTGCCCGTCTGTTGCGTCACGGCAGGGATGCGCCTTCAGACTAACGAAGTGAGCCTGGGTCTGTTCTCACCGGCTATGTTGGTTTTGCGCTAATAATCCTGGCAGAAGCGATGAACTACTGGCCAGCCGGACGCAACGGACCACCCTGGCATGCGGCATGGTCCCGCAATCTCTGCCAGCTCTTTCAGAGGGTACTCTTGAAAGCCGCAAGCGTCCGCAGACCTGGTACAAAACAAGAGGAACTCGGGATTATGAAAAAAGTCACCTGGCTGGCTTTCGCGAGCACACTTCTTCTGCTACGCTTTGCCTCCACCGCCCACAGCAACGTGATCACATTTGGGCAGCGCATTGATGTTCAGGAGATGACCGAGGTCCGCATAGATGTACCAGCCGGCAGCGTTATCACAGGGCTGGGCTTTCGGGCTCATCAGGACAACATCACGACGATGCTCTGCCGATACCACCGCGTAAGCGCAGACGGACGGCTTGTGGACCCCAAAACAGAGCGCGCAGGCAGCGAGCCAGATCATGTGCTGGAAGCGGAAATCCTGCTCCCAGACGGCTACGTTGCGGTTGGGTTCGGCGCCCGGGGCGCGCCAGAATGGGATGTCACAACGCTGCGCGTGTGGGCCAGAAAACTGGGTCCCGGCGGACGTCTCGGAAAGATCGAAGTGTTCTCAGCCGGGACTGCGCCAGACAGTGGCCTGGAGCGGGAAGCGCTCCCTTCAGAGGCAGATCGCGCGCTGACGGGCGCCGGGCTGCGCTTTCAGTTCAATAATATCGCCGGGATCTACGCCCGAAGTTGCCATATCGCCAATGTTGACAGCGCAACACTCAAGCGCAGACTGCCCGTTGTGGGGTGGATAGTTGACAAGGCTTTGCGCAACGATCCGGCAGTCATCGCTGAAGCGCACAGGCGTTCCGTCAAAAAGATACTCACATCCGAGAATGATGTCCCGAAAAACACGGCGATCGTGGACGCCTCAAACGGCCAGGCGCTGCAACCACAGCTTCCCGTGACAAGGATGGACGAAATGGCGGCGCAGGCAGCTGACGCTGCGCTACTCGGTAAAGCAGGCATTGTGATTCGCGCAACAGCCGGAGCTACTGCGAAGCCGGCTCTGAACCAACTGAATCTTGACGCCGCGTATGCTCTGGCACAGGCGCCATTTCAGAATATTGACGAAGTATGGCGCGCTGTCACTTCAAAACGATTTGCAGAGGCGTCACAGGATGCGACAGAAGCCCTGAAGTGGATCGCTTCAGCACGAGCTTTGATGATTAGCGGACTGGGGCAAGACTTTCTCACGGAAGACGGCCGGATGCGCAGCTATACTGCTATGCGCGAGGAACTGGAACACCGATCTTCCGGCAAAGTGCAGACCACAGCAGCGATGCTTCTGAAGCCGACAGAACAGACTGTCGAACTCGTGGATGCGGAGGCACAGACAACGGACTGGGCACTGCGCATTGCTGAGCAGGCCGCTCGCAGGGTAGTGGACAAAGCTCCGTCTGAGGAATCGCGAGCTCTTACGGCCACGGTTCAAGCCTATGTCGGCCGCGCTCCGTTCTGGAGAAGCGTGAAACAAGCCTTCCTCTATACGTCTCTGTATGCCCTGGACGGCACAGACTCTACAAAAGCTCGCGCATCCAGCGCCGCTGCTGCAGTTTTGAAGGTCTCAGAACAAGGCAACACGCCACCAAACGCGCGGGGCTTCGCCAACTCCGTCACACAGGCGCTTTCAGGCCTGACCGGACAGGACCCGATCTCTGTAGCGGCCAGGCAAATCGAAAAGCTGCTGAGCCAGAACCGGCAGGAACAGGCAGTTGAAGCTACGGTGAGCCTGCTGTCCAATCCGCTGGTGAAGCCTTATCTTATGCAGCGCATTGACACAATTTCTGACCTTGCGTCGCAGCTGAAAGCGGTTTACAACGATCCGGGTCTGAGAGTGCTGCGAGGCGGAGACGGAACGTGGGCGCTCGATAAAGTGGGCGGCAGATGGGCGCTGACGACATCTGAGGAGTCGCGCTGTATCTACTTCGATGTGACGCCCATGAAGGCGAGCGGCCCCGGAGACTATCTCTTCAGTTTTGACTACTTCGACTCAGGCGATGCGTCCATCTCACTCCAGTACGATTCACAGTACGACACCGACCAGCAATACCACCCCGCCGAAAGTATCCAGACTGGGAACACAAAGACTTGGAAGCGCGCTTCCGTACGCCTTCCGAACGCAAGCCTTGCAGGGGGACAGAACATGCTCGCAGACTTTCGCCTGCTGGGGCCGAAACCGTTTCTAGTGAGGAACTTCAGGTTCGAACGGAACTGAGGTTGAGACCACAGTCTGCCATTAGCGGTGCAGTTCGAACACAATCAGACACAGTCAGGCCGAGCGAGAAACGGAGTCCAGGTATTCCGGCCTCGTCTTAGAGGGCGCGGCGCCCTGACGCCTGATTCCAAACGACACCCAATCTCCTTTCTGAGAATTTTCTAATATTGCGCTTTTTTGCGCCAGACCTCTTGACAGCCGTCTGGTGTGACAGCTATACTTCTCAAATCCTGACTAAATCACTCAATATTATCAGATATTAGGAGGTAAGCACTTTGTCCGCCAACGGATTCCGTCCAGATACCGTCGCCCTCCACGGAGGACAGACGCCGGATTCGGCCACAAACTCTCGGGCCGTGCCCATCTATCAAACTACGTCGTACGTGTTCAATTCTGTGGAGCACGCAGCGAATCTCTTCGGTTTGCGCGAGTTCGGCAACATCTACACCCGTATTATGAACCCGACGACAGATGTGCTCGAGAAGCGTCTGGCAGAGCTTGACGGTGGAACCGGAGCGCTGGCCCTGGCGTCAGGTCAGTCTGCGATCACGCTGGCGATTCTGAACATCACGCAAGCCGGGCAGAATATCGTGTCCACAACCTGCCTTTATGGCGGGACGTTCAATCTCTTCCACTATACACTGCCGAAGCTGGGCATCCAGGTGCGTTTTGTGGACTCCTCGGATCCGTCCAATATCGAGAAGGCGATTGATGAAAATACACGCCTCGTCTATACAGAGTCAATCGGCAATCCGGCCAACAACGTGGACGATTTCCCCGCTATTGCCGAGGTCGCTCATCGGCACGGGATTCCGTTCATTGTGGACAACACGGTCAGCCCGCCTCCTCTTCTGCGGCTCAAAGAGCTCGGCGCGGACATCGTTGTCTATTCTCTGACAAAGTTCATCGGGGGACACGGGACGAGCATCGGCGGTGCGATCGTGGAGCTGGGAACGTTCAACTGGGACAACGGCAAGTTTCCCGAGATCACCGAACCAGACCCGTCTTATCATGGCGTAAACTACTGGGCGGCGTTTGGTAGCCACGACCAGGCCGTTGTTCCCGGGATAGCCTATATCATCAAGGCCAGAGTTCAGCTCCTGCGCGATATCGGACCGGCGCTGTCTCCGTTCAACGCGTTTCTCTTCCTGCAGGGCCTGGAGACCCTGCCACTGCGTATCCGCAAACACTCAGAGAACGCGCTGCGCGTGGCCGAGTGGCTGGAGAGCAACCCGGCCGTGACATGGGTGAATTACCCGGGCCTGCCGTCCCACCGTGACCACGACCGCGCAGCACGCTTTCTGAAGGAGGGTTTCGGCGCCATGATCGGATTCGGAATCAAAGGAGGCCGTGAGGCCGGTATCCGCTTGATTGACAGTGTAAAGCTGTTCTCGCATCTGGTGAATATGGGAGATGCCAAGAGCCTCATCGTTCATCCCGCATCAACGACGCATCAACAGTTAACGCCTGAAGAACAAGCCTCGTCGGGAGTCAGCGAAGACTACGTCCGGCTCTCGGTCGGCATCGAGGATGTGAATGACATCATCGCGGACCTCGAGCAGGCTCTGGCTGCCAGCCAGACAGTCGCCGGACAGCCAGGCTCTACCCTCGGCGTTGCATCCAGCCTAGTCTAGGATACAAACAAAAGAACAAGAAAAAGGAAGCTATCAAATGCATATCAAAATCTCTCACCGCCTTGTAACTGTCGCCGCCCTTGCGGTTTCGGCTGCGCTGATCCTGCCTGCGCCCGGGGCGCATGCGGCGCTCAACTGGGAAGGGCAAAACGGCGTCTTTTTGAACGCGCTGGCCTATCCTCTCGGCGCGAACAAGACGGAAGTGGCCTATCACTACGTGAGTCTGGATCAGGTTGGAGCCGTCCACTCGGCCAGCGTAACACATGGGCTAGGCGGAAAAGCGGACATCGGCTACACGCGGGTATTTGTGGATGTGCCCGGTCTCAAAGACCAGAATATCGTTCACGCCAAGTATCAGTTTGTTGCGGAAACGAAGAACTCCCCGGCTGTGGCTGTGTGGGTCCTGCACCGCGATCTGGACGGGTCCAAGTCTGATCAGGAGTACGGGATTGTAGCGACGAAGGTGTTTTCGGACGTGAAAGACCACCCGATCATCCTGAGCGCGGGCGTTCGTTCGACCCCGTCTCTTGGTCAGGGAGTGTACGGACTGGGCAGCCACAAAGTCCGCTTTGAGGGGCTAGTTGCGATCTTTGTCACCAAGAACCTGATTGTTGGCACGGAAGTTCGCCAGCAGGTTGGATCCAAAACATGGAGCGACCTTGCCGCCCGCTATGTCGTCAACAAGAACCTGAATCTGGATATTGGCCTGGCTAATCTCGGGCAGGGCTTCAGGAATCAGTTGGCGCTCGGCGCAACCTGGGCGTTCTAGGCCACATCTAGCCTGAGACCGGGGCGGAAGTGTGCAAGGTGGCACGCTTCCGCTAAGTCGGCTGAATAGACAGTCTATTTCAGTGCCGATACATACGGATTCAGCGCATTCATGAAGCGGTGCATGCGGTCAATGAGCTCCGCCTGAAGCTGTGGCCATTTCTTGCGGTTCTTGATCCCGCCCAGATCGGTCCGCCAGGCAATTCTTTTTGCGCGCTTGCCGTCAAGCGCCTCCCAATCTAAAGGGGCGCCGAAGTCGCGCTCGATGGCCTCTTTATGGCTGAGCAATCTGTCAAACAATTCGCGATTTTCTGCTTCTGTGGTGTCTTTGTCTATATAGAGCTCGATTCGGGCGCTATCGTTCAAAAGGACGTACGCGTATCCCAATCCAGTAATCCCTGCCGCAGTGGATAGCCAATCGCCATAGGTAGGTTTGAGATGCGCATGCGCACTATCCCCAGCTTTTTTTAACGCTTCAGCAAATATCGTCCAGAACTCCAATAGCACCTGTTGCCTTTCGCGAAGTGTCCTCTTAATCTCGCCGACCCTCCCGCGCTCCTCACTTGGGCCAAGAATGAGCGTGAGAAGCGGGGCCGGCGCAGAGTCTCCAATACGGACGGCCTGCATCTGAACCAGATAGAAGCTGGCTGAGGACGCATCGTTCAACCAGGCAAAAGCTTTGACATGTTCAGGACGTGGTGTCTCTACAATCCAGACCGCCGTTACAGCTTCAAAAGCCGCAAGGTATGTCAGGACTTTGCCCAGATGGTCGTGATCGCTTTTTCCGTACTGATTTTCAATAACTACCTTTCCACCGGATCCATCTTCGCCGACCAGATCTACGAAGAAGTCGCCTGCGGACATTTCACGCGTCAGAGATTCGATAGCCGTACCGAGCGTCTCGCTGAGCGTGTCTGGATTCTGCTCAAGCCATCTCGTAAACTCCGGCTCTGTTCGCCAAACGGATTGAATGCTTACTTTTTCGAGTTTTCCGACCTGACTCACTGCTGATCTCCTCCAGATTTTGACACTTGTGACGACACAGCTCTCTGAGCGCGCTTCCTTGCCCCAGGCAACCTGAGACTATCGCAAGATCGGCGACTTGCCGATTGCGGACTCAGTTGACTGAGACTCATGTATAGCGAGTTTTGGCAAACTGCCGCCGTCCTTACAGGACAAAACACCCATGTTCCAGCGCATAGCGCTGGAAACCAAGCGCTCTGGCAGTCCGGAGAGACGCGGCGTTGTCGGCGTCGGTGCCCCAGCAGGCCAGGCGGCCGGCATCGAAGATATACTTCAGAGCGACAGATACGACGCTTCGGGCGTAGCTCTGACCGCGAAAACCAGGCAGTGTTTCAACACAGCCGACATCCCAGACTTTTTGACCAATGAGCTTGACGGCAGCCCAGGAGACGGGCGCCCCATCTATGAGATGAGCAAACACCGGACCGCCCCAGATGCGCCTCAGATTTTTCCCCGTAGCGTGAGACTCGCTGATGTCCACAACGCCGTTCTTCTGGCAATCGATGAAGTGTTGTGTGTCGAGCCAGAGCCGGACACCACGAAACCACTCCACTTCTGACACCCACCCCGCGAGAGCAGTTTCGACTCTCTGACAGGTGACCTCATTGAGATTCTGAGAGCTCCGAACCGCGTCGCTGACAGCCTCACAGAGATCCGGCCGGACTGAATACAGTGTCCCTTCGCCTGTATCCATAGCAAAAGCCGGCAGCGGGCAGCCCTTGGCAATGCGAATGTTGCGGTGGGGACTCTTCACAACTCTCAATTCGCCGGAACGCAGGTCCTCAGCAGAGCATCCCAGCAGGGAAGCGTGATGTTCATCCAGCACTCTGATAGCAGAGCCGCCTGCAGAGCGCTGAGTCACCTGATCTGTTCACCGCTCTGGCTTGGCCGTCCACTCGGCGCTATTGTAGATTGTGAACCCCGCGCCAGAGTTAAAGTTATAAGTAAAACCTTTGTCATAGTTGGACGCATCAAGATATCCGCGAACAAAAGAAACATCTCCGCAGTCAACGCACCAGAGCTTTCCATCTCGGATTACGCTGCGAATGTCATAGCAGGCGTTCAGCGCTCCGTCATTCTCAATGACAATCTGCTCACCTGTCAGCGCTCCGGCGTCTGCGATGTCCGCCTGGACCCAGATCCGGCCTTTGCCGTTCAGACCTTCGTCCCATTTTACGACTTTACCGCGGATCGGGGCCTGCGCGTTGAGTGTAAAGTCCCCGTACTGCAGGCTCGTGCCTCCGAACAGCGCAGCCTGTTTGATCCGGCCGTTCGAAAAGCGAAGGAAGGCTAGCGAGGCATCAGTGGTAATGCCGCCAGCCTCGATCCTCTGGCCGTCCACTGAGCTTAGAATACAGTCAACGGAGCCGTCTTTTAGCGCCACACGCACGGCGCGGGAGCTGTCTGAGCCGGAAACAAGTAGACTGGAAGCCCTGTCAATGAAGGGCTTCTGTTTGTAAGGTTCGAGGATACTGACAAAAGCGCTCGCAAGGTTTTGTCCGGAACGCTTCAACAGGGCATAGCGGATGCGGCGAGGGTTGCCGGGCTTGTTCTGTGGCGGGTCGCCGTCTGCAAGCGCTACCTCGCTGAGTGAAGTCAACGAGTGCAGACGCAGATGGATGTCGTCTTTGTCAATCACTGAACGATAGCCCGCTTCCGCTTTCCAGTCCAGCGCAAAGGAGGACGATGGGCGAGTGTCCCGAGATACGTTGTAGAGAAAGGAAAATCCCAATGGGACCGCGGCGTCCAAGCTCGCGAAAGCAATGTTCGGGCCGGCATAAGTGCCTCTTGGCTGAGCGGTGAGGCTGAGACCATCCGCGGCGAGGGGCCCGGGCGGGCCGTGAAAGCTGAAGACGTGTTCTTTTCCTCCAGCGACGCGGAAAATGTCCACGCCATAAGCGCCGCCGGGTGACTGGACCAGGGCAATCGTGCGCCCATACAGAGATGTCCCCGGATAGACACCTGGGCTTTCAATCTGAGCCGCTCCGATTCCATCGAACTGGCGGAACCAGAGCGGACGCCCGGAGAGATTGCGCTCCTGTGGTGCCCCGTCAACGATCACCGTGTTGTGAGATAGCGTATTGTTAGTCCAGGCGTAGCGGTGCGGCCAGTCTGCGGCAAACTCCGGGTAGCCAAGGTCCGGAGCAAGGTCCACCCCAAAGGCATACATGCCTATGTTGAGACGATCGGCGTGTCCGTGGTGGTCCATGCGGCCGTAGTAAAGCCAGAGGGCCGTCCCGTCCTTTGCACCGCCACTCTCCAAATCTGCCAACCCGAAGCCGGCGAGGTTCCGGCTGGAAACGCTCTGTTGAGTCTGGCTTTTCGCGGCTTTCTCGATGTCTTCTGCAAGCTTCTCCGGGTCCGGATCGAAAACTGTACCGTGCAACCCTTTGGCACTTTTGCCGTTGGCCTCCCAGGTAGCGCGAGCAATCTCGGCATCGCGCAGGTAGTAAAAACCTCTCGCCATCCGTTCCGGATCAACGTTGATAGCAGCCAGCAAGCCCGTTGCGCCTGAATCTCCAATAGAAGGAGTGGACAAGCCCAGGACGCAGGCGCGCCAGGCTGAGGTGTAAGAGCGGCGGAATTGCGGGAAATCCCGGAAAATGCTGTGACGGTTATAGGCAGGGAACGTGGCCAGGCGCTCGGCCAGATCGGCAATGACGCTGTTCCAGAGCAGGGAGTAGCCGGGCGCTCCTTCGCCCCCAAAGCCGTCCCGGTCTATCTTGCCGACGATCACACCGGGAATGGCTCCTCCTTCCGGCGCGAATATATAGTCCAGCCACTGCGACGTCTCAGGATCTGTGTTGAGCGCAGTCGCCAGCGCGGCCATGGCGCTCTGGTGCATCCCTTCGTTACCACGGATGCGGCCGTCTTTGATCGCCTGCGCGGCGCAGCGCAGAATGTTGTCATCCACATTCGCGACAAAGAGATCGCGTGTTCCCTTGGGGCGAGGCAACGCGTACGCCTTCGCGCGATCTGACAAAAAGGCGTAGAGTTCGGGATTGTCCACCGTCCCACTCAGGATCATGTCATAGCTGTCGGCCATCCACCGCACAACTCCGGTTTCCCAGATACAGCCCTCAATTTTGCCTTTGTGAGAAGACCCATCTGAGTGGTACCATCCCATATCCGCATAAGTCTTCCAGTCCATAGAGGGATAGACGTCGGCTATGCGATCCAGTATGATGGCAGCCTTGCGCGCATAGGTCTTGTCGCCGGTGTAGAGATAGGCTTCTGACAGGCGCTGTAATCCACCCAGCAATTCCCGCCAGAGTTTCCACGTATAGTAGCCAACAAACTTGTATGTGCGTCCGTCCGCAGCTTTGTAGCCGAAGCCGTCATCAACGCCATAGGTGTGCAGCGGATCTGAAGGATCCGGGTGGTCGGTGTTGAACAGAAGTGACCGGTCACCTTTAGCCGGATTGAAGAGCCCATGCTCGTCGATGGCGCTCTGGTAGTATTTGCCAAAGTCGTTGGTTGGGAAGACGGCGCCGCAGGAGGGGCAGGTCAGCTTCCAGGTTCTTGCCGGAATGTCGGGGCGATAGGGATAGTTGCCAAAGCCGTCAATCTTACTCCCGCAGTTGAGGCAGCCAACCCGATGCGGTTCCAGATTGTAATCCCAGGAGACGTCAATGCAGCGCGGCAAGTCCTGCCCTGGAACCATACGCCAGAGCGCCTCATCAGACATGTCCTTCCACGGGCGGGCGGCTTCGAGTGCCTTAGCCTTCAGATCTCTGGCCCAGCCGTAACGGGAACAGTTGCGCCTGGTGTTGGCAATGCGCTGAGCCGTATAAATGCCCCCACAGTCTCGAGCACTGGATACCGGAACACAAGTTGCCAAGAGAGCAATCACCATTGTTGCGCGCCACACAGTCGCTGGACGGCGCAGTCCAGGGAGAAGAGAGTGCATAACGCGATTATACAGCGGAGAGATGGGGAGAATCAATTTCGCAATGCTGAAGCTCTACTTGACCGGCTGCCGCCGCAGAGTTACCATAACTGTTACAACTCAGATCATGTTCAGTCGAGGTATCGAACAGTGCTGTATTCAAATTGGAAGCCGCTGATTGTTCTGTATCTTCTGATAGGAGCGATTCCCTGTCAGATACGCGCTGACCGTATCTACATCTCGCCGGGAGGCCCGGCGGTCCCCACAGGCGCGACGCAGGCCTTTGCCGTTGTCCGGTACAGCGACGACGGTGGAGTCGCCGTCGAAGAAGAGAGCGTGATCTGGGAGTGTGACCCTTCTATCGGCACGATAGCGCCCGACGGGATACTGACCGCAATAGCCAGCCCGGCTTATAGCTTTTTCGGCGTTCATGCGACTGCGCACGATGGATTAGAGGCATGGGCGACAGTTTCGGTAGTCGCGCCGGCTATCACTGGCGGGCTGAAGAGCGGCAGTAGCTGGGGAACGGGATCTCCTGAACACGTCGGCGCAATAGCGGGCGTTGCATTCGACGCGAACAATGTCCTTTACATCAGCGACAGCAAAAACAATCGCGTCGTCAAGTTCGACGAAGATATGCAGCCGGTGATGTCCTGGCGATACGTCACTGGTTCTCCCCCGGCGCCCGCCCAACCGAGCGGGTTGCTCGTGGATGGCCGAGGCCACTTGTACGCGAACTTTTCGGGGACACTGGTCGAGTTCACACAAAGTGGTGACGTAGTCTCCACACGTCCGGCCGGCGGATCGAAAATGGTTTTCGGTCCGGATGGCTCCATCTACGCCTGCGACACGGTAACTATCCGCAGGTTGCAGAATCCGGACCTGCCGAATACACAGTTTCTGAACGTGACTTCCGGCAACTCCTGTGGCGTAGACGCTGAGGGTTTTGTCTACGCGGTCCACACGTCGCAGCACACGATCACTAAACACACGTCTTCAGGGACCCAGCTAGCTCTCTGGCAAGGCAGCTACATCAACACTCCACTGGATGTCTGCCAGACCGGTGACGGCGGCATAGTCGTTCTCGGCGCGACGTCCATTACAAAACTGGACACCTCCGGGGCACTCCTCGGACAGGAGACTCTTCAGCCAGCGTACCGTTTCACAGCGCTGTATCCGGACCCAACCGGCATAGTCTGGGGTTTGGACCTGTTTGATAAAACGTGGCTTGCGGGCTTTACATCTCCAGGATCGGCCTGGTATCAGATTTCGTTTCCACGACCCTTGCACAATCTCTACTCTCCGGCAGACGTCGCCCGCGCTCCAGATGGGCGGCTGTTCATCGTTGACACAGAAGACGACACCTGCAAGATATTCCACCCGGATGGCCGGTTCATCCAGGCGATTGCTACTCCACCGCAGAAATCGTTAGCTCCGGGAGTGCGAGCAGTCAGCGTCGGTCCAGATGGTAGCTTCTACGTTGCAACGGCAGACAGTGTGTGCAAGTTCTCTGCGGGCGGGAACCCTGTATGGATGCTTCCTTGGATCGCCCATGCGCTGACAACTAACAGCGACGGGGATGTCTTTGTTGCGCGCTATCTGGATAACGCGATCTACCAGTACTCCTCCGATGGACAGTATCTGCGGACGTTTGGCGGGCCGGGTTATGTGTTCCCTGCTGTGCACACGGTTGGCGGCATCAAAGTTGATAGCGACGGCAATCTCTACGAGTCCCGCTATCAAGACAGGGTCGTTCGCAAGTATGCGCCGACAGGGGCGCTGCTGGCAAGCTTCAATCTCACCGATCCAAACATCTTCCTGGGTCAGGTGAATCCGGGGGCGCTCGCGCTGACTGAGGGGCGGCTATTTATTGACAGCAGCACAGGCGGGATCGTCCAGATGCGTCTGGATCAACACTATGAGACGGCAGCGTATCTCGACGCGCTAAGCGCCGATGCCGATCCGGCGGGAACGCTTTACACCTTGTACGGAGCCCGTCTCAGAGAATATTCTGTGCTGCCAGTAGTTACCACTCCGGGCGCAGCGAGACAACTCCCGGCGGGTACGCCATTTGTCCTTACGGACGTGGTTTCAGGCGCAGGTGTGGCTGACATCGGCGTCTCGGGCGCACTCCAGGACCCTATGGGATCAAGCGGTATCCGGTGCCAAGGTCTGTCCTTTGGCAACAGACGCTACTCTGTTACTGGAACAATTTCGGTGAAGAATGGCGAAGCGCTGATGACAGCGCTGCAACCAGAATCAGTCGGTAATGTGACCGTTCGACCGCTGTTCGTACCCCTCTCCCATCTTGGAGGTGGCGCCTCTGGTCTGCAGGGTCCGGTATCGGTGAAACCGGGATCGGCGGGAGGCCCGAGTCAGGTTGGAATGCTGGTGAAGACCTTTGGACGGGTGCAATCTGTGGATACGGCTAGCCGGACAATCGTTCTGGAAGACCCGGACGGATCTACGGCCAAATGCGTGTACAGCCCCCGCATAACCGCAAGCGGCGCGTGGAGCTACGCCATTATCACCGGGGTATGCGCGGTGGACCAGGTCGGCGAAGAGCTGCGCCCGCTGATCCTTGTGCGCACTCAGACCGACATCCAGGCGTGGTAAAGGCGTAAAAGGTACAAAGGAATAGCGCAGGCACTTCTTGAAGACCTGTGGACATGCAGGCATTAGAAGTTCGCAGAGTTTATGAGTGGGGCTTCGTCTCATCGGCGCCGCGGAGACCGGTGGACACGGAGTTTTCGATGGTGGCGCGTCACGAGGACGGAACGGAGTGGGTGGTTCCGGGGTTCTGGGCTGGCGGTGAGGTCTGGCGCGTGCGGTTCGCCCCGCAAAGGTCCGGGAAGCACTCTGTTCGCACTGTCTGCAGCGATTCCACAGAGAGCGGGCTGCACGGCTTTGAGTCCGAGTTTGTCGCTGTTGATTACGCTGGAGACAACCCACTTCTAAGGAAAGGCCCGCTGCGGGTGGCTGCTGACCGGCGCCATTTTGAGCACGAGGACGGATCTCCATTTCTGTGGCTGGGCGATACGTGGTGGATGGGGCTGAGTAAGCGGATGGACTGGCCGCGCGGCTTTCAGACGCTGGCGATGGACCGAGCGGAGAAGGGTTACAACCTCATACAGATTGTCGCCGGCCCCTACCCCGATATGACAGCGTTCGATGCGCGCGCCGCCAACGAAGCCGGATTCGCATGGACGGCGGATTTCGGGGAGATCAACCCGGAGTATTACAACTTCGCTGACCGCAGGATCGCGTATCTGGTGGAGAGTGGTCTTGTGCCCGCGATTGTCGCCTGCTGGGGCTATCACCTGCTGGAGATGGGCATAGACAAGGTGAAGCGTCACTGGCGCAACTTGATTGCCCGGTACGGCGCTTACCCTGTGGTGTGGATTCTGGCGGGAGAGACGGGAATGCCGTTCTACCTGTCCGAGACGAAAGAGGCGGATACAGAAAAGTTGCGTGAGGCGTGGACGGAGGTCGCCCGCTACGTGCGGGAGGTAGATCCGTTTCATCGTCCGCTTACCGCCCATCCACGCCAGGACGGCAGGCTTGAAGTGGTGGACGATTCGGTTCTTGACTTCGATATGCTGCAGACCGGCCACGGCGACCGCGTGAGCCTTCCCCATACAGTCGCAGCAGTGAGCAGATCTCGCGCCGCAGAGCCACAAATGCCTACGCTGGTGGGCGAAGTCTGCTATGAGGGAATTGGCGAATCCTGCCGGCAGGAAGTGCAGCGTATGCTGTTCTGGACGAGCATGCTGAGCGGAGCCGCCGGGCATACCTACGGCGCAAACGGCATCTGGCAGGTCAACACACCCGAGCAGCCTTATGGCCCTTCTCCCCATGGACTGGCGTGGGGTGGTCCTTCCTGGCAGGACGCGGCTCAGCTTCCCGGATCGCGGCAGATCGGGCTCGGGAAGCGGCTGCTGGAGCGCTTTGAATGGTGGAAGATGGAGCCTCACCCGGAATGGGTCAAGGGGCGATACACTGATGAAAGCCCCATGGGCGCTTACGCGGCGGGAATCCCTGGCAAACTGCGAATTGTCTACTGGCCTTCAGCTTTCGCGGCGGACACCATTCAGGGAATTGAGCCTGGCGTGCAGTACCGAGCTTACCTCTTCAGCCCAATCAACGCAGAAGAGATTGACCTGGGCGAGATTACCCCAGATGACAACGGCGTATGGAAAATGCCGCTGGGTGCAGCGGGATGGCACGTAATGCCAATTTTCCAGGACTGGGTTCTCGTGATGGAAGTGGAAAGCTGCTTGGAACTGTGGTCAGCGACACGGTTCCAGCTTCATTGAAAATACGGCCTGCCCCTGAGAGAAACTCTCGCCCAGAGGCAGGCCGCAACGGCGGAATTGGGCCAAGTCAGTCTTTCTTGACCCAGCTATCGGCTGAGAACGCACCGATACCTGCGTAGCCCACGGCCTCAACATAGTCTCCGACCACAGGAAGCGGGCCAGCCGAGTAGCCGACACTAATGTCGTCCACGCGTGAGCCGTCGTTTATCCTGAAGGAAATGCTGCTCGGGATAGCCGTCACACGCCCGCTGATGCGCAGATACAGTCCGATGTTGTTGAGTCCCACGCTTCCAGGATATCCGCGCTCGCCGGTTTCCGGCGGTCCGGCTGAATAGAGGAATGGCGAGCCGCCGAGTTGGCTGCCGCGAACGTACAGTGGTTGTGGTGGCGCCGTGGCTCCGGTGATAGAGACGGACGGATCATACAGGCAGCGGCGCCCAAGGAAATGCCCCATCCTGCCGGTTACGGTGACAATCTTGCCTTTCGTAATACCGAGGGACAGACCACCGCCTTCGCTGTAGATGGTGATGCCGCTGGAACGATCCGGCTCCTGTACATAAGTGTAGTAGAAGCTGGCGTTGCGCGAGACGACTTTGCCAGTAAGCTGTACCCAGACGCCATCTGCAAGCTGTTTGGCATCCGCGATGCGCAGCGCGCCGGTAACTACCTTGATCCCGTCTGAGACTCCGACCGCGCTCCAATCCCCCGCGCGATTCTTCGCTCTCACGTAGAAGTAGTACGTCTGCCCGTTAACCAACGACAACCCAGTATGGGTAACGGACGCCGACGATCTGGAGGTCCAGCCAACGGTGTAGCCGCTTCCTGGATCAGTCGGAGAGGTCCCAATAGCGTACTCATAACCGTCAATTCCGCTGTCCGGATCGCTGGCAGTCCACGATGCCCACAGCTGCGACGCATTTGTTGTGAACTGCCCCGCGTCCGTAACAACAGGCGTAGCCGGTGCTGTGTAGTCGTAATATCCGGTAATCTTCTTGACGGACCGGTTGCTACTATCGCTGTAGGCGATATCAATCCGGTTGCCGTTGACGGCAATGCTGCTGTTCATCCCGGTGTAAAATGCGGTATCGAGCGAAAGCTTCCGCCAGGTAGAGCCGTCATACCAGGCGCACCGGAGCACCCTGTCTGTATTGTCGTAATAAGAGATGATCGGACGGTTCTGAATATCGAGAGCAAGACTCGGGTACAGCCCTGTGCTTCCAGCAGCATCAACCGTTTGAGTTGACCAGGATTCGATTGGCCCCCTGGCGTACTTCAAATCTACCGGGCCGCTGTCCAGATAGGCGACATGAGGCAGGTTAGAGGTATCGTAGGCGAGCGAAGGCCACTGAAACTGGACAGAGGTCGTGTCTATGGTCTGCGTGGTCCAGCTAGCACCCTGATTGTTGCTGTAGGCGATCAAGAGTTGATGGCCAAGCACGTCGGTATAGGCAATTCGGGGTTGTCCGGCCGTGTTCAGAGCAATGCGTGAATCGCCTCCCTTATGGCCCACCCCGTCAACGAGCACCTTCGTCCAGGCTCCGCCCGATTTGCGCGCAAAGCGCAGAGCAGAACCCGAAGTGATGTCAGCGTAGCTGACGTAAATATCGCCTGTACTCCCCACAGTCAGAGACGAGTTACCCACGGTAGCCGTGTTGTCTACGATCTCCCAGTCGTTCCAGAAGTTCGGTCCTTGCGGTCCCTTAGCGACTCGAAGGGACCCGTCAATAGTATTTCTGTAGCTTGCGTAGACAGTGCCGTCCGGCGCGGTGTCAACAGACATGCTCCTGTTTGACCCTGGCCCTACATCCATTACCCCGTGGCGATAGCCGAGCACACTATTTTCGCGGACACGCAACTGTTCTGTGCCCGTGCTCCCGTAAGCTATCCAGCGTCCGTCGCGGGATATAGATATCCCGAATTCCCCAAAGAAACCGCCGTCGTCTATGAGTGTGCGATTCCAGCTTCCTGCGACGAAAGCTGTGTAGTAAAGCGAGTACTGTGCCCTGAGCGTCCCTGCAGAGTTCATAGCGAAAAAAGGCGATCCGGAGTTGTTAAACGCAAACCCAATACTCTGCAAAACCCCAGGAGTGCTGGATGTCACCCAGGATGAGGAGTTATTTATCTTGCGGAAGTAGTATATCTGGCCGTTAATAGCCGCTCCGACTCCCAGAACGCCACTGGGGCTCATATCCACACTGAGCGCATCCGCCGCGCCTGCTGAAGTGATATCTTCCCATTTCCACAGCGCGCTTTCAATCCAGGCATGGCGCACACGATGGTTCGTGTAGTCGCTGTAAATGATGTGAGGATTCCCGCTGGAGTCTAACTCAATACTGTTTGGAAACCCAACCTGAGCAGGATTGCCATCGACCGTGATACGGATCCAGGAAGCTCCGGACTTGTAGGCGTATTTAAGAGTGTCTGCATCCTGGTCCCAGAAAGAAATGCGAGGTTTGTCCGAAGAATCCAGCACTAACGAACACCACTCCCACGGAATCTTACCAGAATGATAGATGGTGGGAGCCACAGTCTCCAGTGTCCAGACACCACCGGAGCGCACTCCGAACCGATACGCTTGAATATCTGCGTCGTAGTAAGCCAGACGCAGTTTGCCATCCGAGCCAAATCGAAGTGATGGAGAACCCACGCGACCCGCGACGTCCTGGAAGTGCCAGCCTGATGCATCCTTGTAGGCATAATCATAGCTGACTCCGTTACACGCGATATGAGGGTATCCGGCAGAATCAATACGAAGGGAGGTTGGCGAAATCGAAGACAGCACACGAAGCTGAGGGAGAGACTGCGTGATCCATTTCGTGCCATTGTAGTAGGCGTACATGACAATGTTGCCAGCGCTGTAGTTGACGTAGGAGATGTGGGCGCGGTTGGACGGATCGAAATCCATAGAGACGCCATTGAGCAGCTGGTCCACTTCCTGGACCGTTTCAGGATCGCCAAACTGGATCGAAGGAGCTGCAGAAAGTCCACCGAGAGAAACAGCAGCAAGCAGCGGTGTGAGCGCGCAGAACAACGCAGGAAAAACTCTAAATCGAAGCAATACACCCTCCCGACTCGACCTGGCAGCCGGAACAATTCTGACGGCGTGGCTGACCAGACAGAGTGCGCGACCGGCCCTTGACTGCTCGACGTCGCGATACGACGTCATTGTACCATGATCTCCGGCCTGAGACGTAAGACTTTCTAGCAGAGCTCCCTAGAAGACGTAGTCATCTGGCGCCCACATGCGCGAGTCTTTTTCCTTCTTCAATTCGTTGTAGGAGCCATAGCGCGCATGGCTGTCAAGATACAGCAGGGTCGTCCCTTCGTAGTGTACGCGCGAGGGAATATCCCGATCATAGAGCGGCTGTGGGACAAAAACGCCATCGTTAATACCAGCAAGCTCACGGTCTGAGTGCACTCCCGGAATCTGCCGGGCTTCGTGAATCAACAGCATAAACTGCGACGGCTGACGGATAGCCATACCATCCGGCTTACCGCGGCTGATGGTGTTGTTCATCGAATACGACAAAGGATACTGGCGGGAGCTGGTGATCCCGGACGGAAGATATACAATCGCCGGGGCAACCTGGTTCTTGTCGACGGGACATCCATAGACTTTTATTGCTTTGACGTACGGCCAGATCTGTCCGCGCTCCGGGTACACCCACATGCTGGGACCCAGAGACCCGCACCAGTTAATCTCAACGTGACCCGCCGGACCCTGCGCAGAAGGGTAGCGCCCGTCGTTGTCGTTGGCGTACATCACAAACGCGCCGCCAAGCTGCTTGAGATTGTTCAGGCAGCTCACCATGTTGGCCTTCTGACGCGCCATGCTGAATACGGGAAAGAGGATGGCAGCCAAAATGGCGATGATCGCGATGACGACCAGCAATTCAATCAACGTGAATCCGGCGAAGCTGCGCCTTGCCACTTTCATCCGGCCAGGAGAGATCAGGCCAATAGAGCTTTGACCGGAAGCACGCATCGCCCAATCAGTTGTGCAGATTGTCCGTGCTTGTCTAAAACCGCGATTCCAATGCCTTGTAACTGAAAAATGCCTCATCACTGAAACACAACTCCTGCGAATAGAATTATATCAATACCGCGAATAGGGCATCCATTGCCCATTTCTGTGCTCTGTATCGAGCTGCTTGTACGGCTTCCATTTCGCGTGACCGTCCAGGTAGGCTACACATGTACCGTCGTAGTGCACGTGGTTCGGATTGTCCTGTAAGTTGCCCGGGTGCGCATCAAACACCGAATCATTCATTCCAGCAGACCAGACTACCGGGGAGGTATCTTCCCGGTTTCGAGCCTCCTGAATGAGCAGCATTATCTGCGCAGGGTCAATATTTCCACGCACGCTGTCCATCGGTGTAGCCCCGCTACCGTCCGGATTTCCCGTTGAAAAGCGGCCGTTCATAGAGTAGGACAACGGCATGTCCTTGATGGACTTACCAGCCGGCGGATCCCAGTAGTCCGGGTTAGCGGCCCTCTTCACATCCTGCGGACAAAGATAGACCCTGGCAGCTTTCACGTACGGCCAGATCTGTCCGGCCTCTGGATAGACCCAGTTGGCCTTCGGCATCTGCGCAGTCGCCTGCGGAGGTTTGCATCCTGCCCAGTTCGGCCAGTCTCCACTCCACCCCGGAGTTGGAAGATAGCCCTTGTTGTCATTGGCATACATGACCATGGCCTTGGCAAGCTGCGCCATGTTGCTGGTGCACTTCGCGACGTTGGCGCGCATGCGCACGCGTGAGAACACAGGGAACAGAATGGCAGCCAGAATAGCGATGATCGCAATCACCACTAACAACTCTATCAGCGTGAAACCCTTAGACGACCGTCTGAAGGGCGCGGACCAGGCATAGAGCCGCAGATTTCTTGAAAAAGCCACAATCGACTCCGAAAAGACTACCTTCTTCCTCTAAGGTACAGCAAAGCGCGGCTTGTGTCAAGCTGACGACTTGTGATACCGCTTGAAACCACATTCCCCGAGATAGAGAACTGTGCGTCTCCCATGTGGTATCCTTAGGCGCTATGAAGAGTGCTCTTTATCTTCTGATGTTAGTAATGTGGCTCCATCCGTTCGCAGCGCTCTCTCAGACGGAGATCAGGCACGATAATGCGCAATGGAAACTGGTTTGGAGTGACGATTTTCAAAGGGACGAAGTTGGTCTGGAATGGAAGGCTGTGAACGGAGAGATCAGCATTGAAAACGGACGCCTGCATCTCACCGGCAGCGGCGTCTTTGCGATAATTGACCGCGGATTCAAGCCCGACGTACGACTTGAGTTTGACGCGGAGGCTGACCCTCGCTATCCGCCGGTTGATCTGTCGGCGGGACTGGCGGCCAGTTCAGAGTACGGATACAGGTATCTGCTGGCGTTCGGCGGCCAGAATAACCGCGTGAATCAGATTGTGGGGCCCGGGTTCAGCGTGGTTGACCAGCATCCGAAGGTGCTGATCCGGCAGGGGGAAACCTACCACATTTCCGCCACCAAGGAGGGCCGGGAGCTCACCCTGAGGGTCAACGGGAAAGTTCTCGTTCACGCAACGGTGCGGGACCCACTGGGTGGACCCGGCTTTGACCGCGCCGGTATTGTGACCTGGGCTGGATTGTACGCAGACAACGTGCGCGTCTATGAACGGGTAACACCTGCAGCGGGAACGCCTGAATACCTCGAAAGCCTTCCACGTCTCCCTATTAGCCGGGAAGGAAGAGAGCTGGCGCTGGACAGCCCCGGAGATGGCCCTGCCTGGGCTTCGGCGGCGATTGATAAGTTCAACAGGGGTCAGATAGCCGACGCGTTGCACGATTTCCAGGCCCATGCGGACACGCTGATCGGAATGGCCGGGTGGTCCTATGTGGCAGGCGACCTGCGTTTTCAGGAGAGCGACCGGACAGGTGAGTTAGCCGAAGTGGCGCGGGCCTGGCAGCGGCTGCTGAGCAAGAGTCCGGAAAACCCTGCG
This sequence comes from Armatimonadota bacterium, assembly GCA_020846715.1. GTDB lineage: Bacteria > Armatimonadota > UBA5829 > DSUL01 > DSUL01 > JADLDK01. Next base: position 92,477 of record JADLDK010000001.1, read on the forward strand.
ATATCCGCATTGGCCACAGCATCAGGATGGTTTGCGGACCTGAAAATGGCGCGCAGCGGCAAAATATCGGCGTCGCGACTTGTGGCTCTGGGTCGTGAGAACAATCCCTTCTACTACAAGGCCCTGCTGTACAAGGCCCGCTACCGCTACTGGGACGGAAAGGAGGGCGGTAACAACGAGGTGGTTGGTGAAGCTGTGGGCTGGATGCGTGATCTGAAGAAGCTGTGGCCAGAAAATGTGATCCTTCGGGAGTACACGGGCGAGACGATTCCGTGGGGAGAGGAGTTGAACGCAGATACGCAGCGTCATCCTGCATGGGCGGCTTATCTTCACGAAGCCTACGCGCGGCAGGTGCGGCTTATGGATGTCTGGTTCGAGAAGCGCCAGGCGCCGGATGGACAGCTTGGTGGTGGCTGGGGAGACGATGTCGAGCTGATGCGCACCTGGATGCAAATCGCCGCAATCTCGACTGGAGCCACACAAGCCCAGGCCGGCATTGAGAAGCTTGCTGATGGCGTCTGGAAGTCTGTATTGAAGGATGGTTTTGACAAGGTGGGGGATGTGGAGCACTCGGCTGAGCCGTCTGCGGATACGCTGCCCACGATGCTTTTTCTGCGCTATGGGGACCCGCTCTGGGTGGAGCGCAACATGAGATCGTGCAAGACGATTATTGAGCGCTTTCTGGGTATTGACGCGAAAGGCTATCCGCGGTTCAAGTCCAGCGAGTATGGATGGAACGGGGTACACACCCAGCCGCAGGCCGGAGGTGATACCGGCTACAACGCGCGCACGATGAAGCACCTCATCTGGCAGGCATGGCAGGGTGATCCGGTGGCCAGAGACTGGTTCCTCCGATGGTGCAAGGGTTGGGCCGCAGCGACCAGCTCGAAAAGCGATACGAAGCTGCCCGGCCTGCCTCCTGAAAGCCTCTGGTATCCGTCCGGATCCATCTCTCCTCCCGGCGGATATCCGTGGTGGGACCAAAAACGCAACTACTACGGGCAGATGGGAACAATGATCCACGACGCAATCCTGTGCGCCTATGCGCTAAGTGGAGACAGGACGTTTTTGAAGCCTTTTCAGCTTCTGATGGATGGGGCGACGCTCGGGCCGCTGCCTTCAGGAAATCCCGCGCCAGGAACGGTTGAGTACTGTAATCTGGCGATGGCGAGCATGGCCGATCCCAACAAGACAGCGCTGTATCGCTATCTCACGGGAGAGCGGGTCTATGACGAGTACACGCGACGCTTTGGTGATCCCGCTCAGATTTACCGGACCGACTACAATCTGGACCGCTATATGCGCAGCTTTCAACGAACTGCCGAGGCGAACAGAACCAACCTGGAGTTGCAGACAACCGAGGTTTTGTCCACTGACCGCGCAGCGCTGAATAATGCGCTCACGGTCTTTGGCGCCTACACCGGAGCAGTAGAGGGGCTGCGCGACGCGTCCACTCCAACTTTTGCCGTGACCTACGTCACACCCGACACCGGTTTTGCCGCTCTGGTGACCGAAAGCACACCCCAGCGCCTGCGCATACGGATGTACTCGTTCTGGAAGGAGACGAAGAAGATCGCTCTGCGTCCGTGGCTGCTGAAGCCCGGGACATACATCCTGATGACAGGCCGCGTCCTGGGCGGAGAGCACGCAGGACAACACCGGTACGCTTGGGGTCCGCGCCAGAAGATGAAAATTCTGCACCGGGCGCAGCCAGTTTACGTTGAGCTTCCCCCAGGCAAGGAGTACGAGATTGACCTTCGCCTCGATGAGGCCGCCACAATTCCAGTGAAGGCGCCGGATCTGGCTATCGCGACTCGTGATATTCAAGTTAGAGGACAAAAGCTATACATTACTGTGCACAACATTGGGAACGCACCGTCCTCTGCCTTCAGAGTCGCGCTGGAGCAGCAAAGCGGCGGGGCATGGAAACAGCTTTCGTCGCATCCCGTGAAGGCGCTGGCAAGCCCGCGCAACCTGACCCTGAGCACGGTTGTCGTCAGCCTTCCCTTGCCCGAAGGTGCGAGCAGAAGTCATCTCCGCGTGCGGCTCGATCCGGATGACGCGGTATTTGAGCGCGACGAAGAGAACAACACGGCCGCGATTTCGGCTGGCTGAACGGGCAGTGCTGCGCGGTCGAGAGATACTTTCTCCAGCCACTCGACCTCACCTCCTGCCCGCGCGATGGGCCTCCGGGTTGGGAAACATGGAGGGATGAAAACACATTCCAGATGGCGAAGGTCAAGAAAGTAGACAGGTGGGAGGGCGCATGTCCCTCGACCCGTTCGTTCCAGCGAGCTCCAAAGCGAAAAGCAAAAACGTGGTCAACACGAAACCTCTCTTGACAGCAATACTCTTCTGCCTGATTCTGCCCGGTGCTGTCGCCTGCGCACCGGGCCTGGACTGGTATGTGAAGGCATGGAAGAGCACGCCCTCGATGCAGGTGCAGGATGCCTACAAGTGGCTGTTTCAGGCGAATATGGGCGGCGAACACGCTGTATCCGACCCTGAGGGCGCGCGCGCCTGGCTGGACAGAGAGTGGAACGGCCTCCGCAAGCCCGATCCCGGCGAGAAGCTCATCGTCGCGCTCAGGCCCGACGGCCGACTCGTTCGCTTGAACCTGGCAGTGGCCAAAGCACAGGGGATTTCGGAGGAAGCCGTGCTGGCGGCGTTCCTCGCATCAGCAAACGAGTTCCGCGCAGATAAAACCGGCTTTATCAAGCAGTGGCAGCTTCTCGGAGAGCGACTGAAAAAGCGCCGGATAATGCAGATAACGTTCGAGGACTGGCAAGAGCTGGACACGCGAATGAAGAAGGCCGGGTATCCTGCAGTCAGCCACACCGAGGTTTACGCGAGAGCCTACCATCCCGCGTACCGTGTCATCCTCTCAAAGCATATCAAACGAGAATGGCGCCTGCGGCCGTCCTCGCCGTGACCGGTCTGCAAGCGCAGCCTTTCATCCGGCGCTCTTGATGCTGCGGGAATTTCGGTTTCCAGTCGTTCGTCACAACGGTGAGATTCACCATTCCCGCAGCATCTGAATGCTCTTCCACTCCACGGCGTCCCCCTCCTTTTTGATGCTGCGGGAATTTCGGTTTCCAGTCGCCCGACACGCTGGCGAGATTTGCCATTCCCGCAGCGTCTAAATATCTCCTGCACTACGCTCTGCCCGTCGAGGATGCACTGCGTCATGACGCCACCCAAGGTGGCGGTTCTACGCAAGCCGTTTCTGCGAATCCCAGACGTTGGATCGCCCACTTCCGGAGAGCGTATCGCCGTTCAGGCCGTTCGCCAGCAACATGTCTGCCGCGTTATACGTATTGTACCTGTGGTCGCTGGCTGGCCGCCGATTGCCCGCCGGGTCATACCACTTGGCAACGTCAAGGTGGCTGCTGATCGTGAGCATCATAACCGTCGCCCTCCAAAAGCAGTCGCATAAGCTGTTCCTTGGCTGCTGGTGCGAGAGAGTAATACTGCATAGCATCGAACAGAACACTCACTGTGCGGCTATCACGAGAAGGTCGTAGCGTTTTCAGAATCCGAAGCGCTGAGTGAGAGGCCACCGGCTGTAGCGCATTGGTCCCGTAGACGACAAAGATCAGAAACATCAGCAGCGAAACCGCGGGTCGGCGTTCAATGAAGAATACCAGCAGGACAATCGGAAAGAAGAAGATAGCAACAAGTACGGAGCGCAAACGGAGTCGCCGAGAACAACTCAACTCGCGTTGCAGAGCGTCCAGCTTGGCGGCCTCGTCCTGGTCAATTGTCGCCGTCGTCACAGCCCCCACTCGTCCATAATGATTGCTACCTCATCCCTCCAGGTTTCCCAACCTGGAGGCCAAAGGTCGTAGTCATAGTCTCATCCCCCGCTAAGTGCGTCAAGGCTATCGTCGGTCTCCACCGTCTGCTGCCTGGCATACGCTCTGGCGCTTGACCACTCCCAATCAATGTCCGTCGCCGCAGAGCCGGACGCCGGCTCCTGAGCCTGACGGCTCTACCTGGGGTGCACTACCGACTTTCAAGCGTAAGGCGGTAGGCAGGTACCATGATTGACGCCGCAATTGCCAGCATGGCAAGCAGCATAAGCCACAGCAGAATCTGGTCCCATAGCCGTTCATTTCTTCTCTTCACCTTCGGCCTCCCTCGTATTAAAGCGCCGGCAGTCAATACTTTGAAAACGCACACTGTGTCGCATCCGTCCGGGAGGTCCAAGGTTGGGAGCCACTCCGAGCAGGCGCTGGTGAAATAGTAGCAGCCTGCGCCAGTGTCAATGCTCTTCCACTTTTTGATGCTGCGGGAATGACAGACTTCTCATGCCCCTCGTCCTCCACTGGCCTCAATTCCCGCAGCCACCTGCGACGCCGCGAGGGTCACCGGTTCGTCGAAGCCCAGAGCAGGCGTGATCTCCAGCACCGGCTCACCGCCGTAGTAGTTTGCCCAACTCGACCACGCCCACTGGCCCGGCGCCACCACCAGCCCGCGCTTCACCGGGTTGTTGTGCATGTACTCGAGCTTCCCCAGCACATCTTCGGCCCGCGACAGCGCCACGCAGCGCGCCCGCTCCTTCCAGACCCGACCCAGACTGTGTATGTGCTCCACCAGCGCTGCCGCAGCCGGGTCACCACCCCGTGCCGCGGCGACATATACTTCCCGCAGATGACGTGCCGAACGCTGCAGGCTGTACTGGATGAATTGTTCGACAGGCTTCGCCTTCCCTCGCACAAGGACATGAATGTGCTCCGGCATGATCACGAAGCCCTCGATCAGGACACCATACCTGCCCCGGCAGTGGCTCCACGATCGCAGAACCGTCTGCCGCCCGGTATCGGACGCCAGAAGCGGCGCGAAGCCGGCGACGCTCGCTGTTACGAAGTGGGAGCACCCGTCGATGTAGCTGTTCCGGTAGCGCTGGTTGCTCACGAGGCTATGATACCACAGCCGCCGGCTGCACGGTGAGTCCGGAGTGGCTGCGGGAATTTCAGTTTCAGTCAGTCGACACGCTGGTGAGGTTTGCCATTCCCGCAGCATCTGAAAGCCTCCTCCGGTCCCGCTGGCTCCCAGCGGGTTACCAGGCGTACGTACCTAAGTCCGTCCCGTCGCCTCCTCCAGGTGAGGACACCTGGAGGGATGGAAATACAGACGATCCGTGCGTGTCCCTTCCGTTAATGGCGCATGCGCGATGGTCGAGCCCAGCCAGTCGAAGAAGTAGTACTGCCCTCCTCCGCTGGGGTAGGCTCTGGCTACCAACTCTCCATTTGGCTCCTTAGAATCGGTCGACGGCCCAATGAATGGCCGTAACCGTGCCCCGGTGGTCCAAGAAGACCAGTAAGACCCCATTGCCAAGGTCGCCTCCAAGGTGGTACTGCATAACCTCCCCGTCCAGCGTCTTGTCCGTCAGCGGAGAGATCGTACGCTTGAACGCGGCAAACTCCTTCTCTGATTTGTAGCTACGCACGTACTGGCCACCGCCCAGCCTCATGATTCGGTCCACGTCTGAACGTGGGTGGCCGACAAGCGTCACGTAGTATGGAATATCGCCGGACGGCGGGCGAGACCGTTGAGCGCAACCACAAACGGCTATGCCGGCGGTGAGCAAGACAAGAAAAACGCGTAAGATTCTCATGTCACCAGTGTCCAAAGACACAGCCGCACAGGCTCTTACAACAATTGTCACAGGATTGGAACACGTTGTATCCACACAGCGTGCCCAGAGCATTGTACTCCATGTTCTCCCCCATGTAAGGGTTGAACCATCCGGTTGGTCCCCCTGCTCTGCAGTCGAAAAGATCGAGTCTTTTCATCCATCCAGGGTTCCGAACCTGGAGGCAGTAAGACGCAGTAGCAGCCTGCGCCAGTGTCAATGCTCTTCCATTTCACGGCGTCCCCCTCATTTCGGGATTTCCAGGTTGGAGCCGTAACTCCCCAGAGATGTGATGGTTCTCACGTCCAACCTTCAAATCCCGAAATACCTACAGCCTCAGTTCACAGGCGAACGCTCTGCTGCTCAAGGCCGCTTAGCAGTACGGAAAGCGGCAGTTGCTCCACTACATCCCCCACCAGACAGGTACGAAAGCGGTGCTGGCGCTCGACCCGGTCCCGTATCGCTTCTTTGCAGCGAAAGATGTCGGAGTCTATTAAGCCTATGTACTTGATGGCAAAAGGGGACACGCAGTATAAGTCGGCCAGTCTATCTGTCGGCCTGAGGCAACCAGAGTGCACGTGAAGGTATCTGCCGATCACGGCTAAGTTCGCCGCTACTGACAGCCCTGATGCGCCGGCGATGGCAAAAAGCTCCGCCAGTTCCCATTGGCTAAGAACACTACGGCCCTGCAGCAGCCGCATGCGCTCCAGGCGTGGCCGCCAAAGCTGGAAGTAGAAGATGGAGGACTGCAGCACAGCCGCCAACGCCAGCCCCGCGACGAGTGCCTCGCTGTTTTCACGCATCGCGCTGACTACCACGTATAGGACCGATCCCAGCCACTACAACTGCCTGCACCGTAGGTATTTCGGAATGTGAGGGTTGGACATTGAGACTTCCAGAACCCGGACAAGGCAGGGTCATCCCTCCAGGTTGGGAAACCTGGAGGGATGAAATACCTAGAGCTTCCTTCGATCAGCCACCCGTCCTCACCTCCTGCCCGGCGGACCTCCAGGTTGGGAAACCTGGAGGGATGGTAAGCGGCGCACTCTCCGCAGAAGTCTAGTGCGGGATTCCGTGCTCGTGCATCTTCTTGTGGATGGCCTGAGCCGCCTCGCGCAGTGGACCCTCCAGATATTCTAGATGGTCGTGGGAGTGGTGGTGATGCGTGACGTGCCCGGGCTTCCACTGAGGCGCGCGACGAATGTGCTGCAGGCTGCCATCCACAAGCGTCAGCATGTATTGGAGTGAAGCGGGGCTACAGACGTCGTAGGTTTCGCCTACCTGGATGTAAACGGGAGACGTATGCGCGCACACCGCGCGCCGCCACGAGTCAAAGTGCCGCACTGCCTTTCCTGCTGGTGCGGATTCGATGTGATAATCCGGTCCCCCACAGCGCGCGCACAGCCAGGTGGATCCGTCTATCTTCAGTTGCGCGCGCAGCGTCAATTCTTTCGCACCCGCAGATTCCTGCGTATGCGCGACTACCTCCCCGCCCTGCACAATCTGCAGCGTATGGACAGGAATGATGCTCGACGCGCTACACTCCACGTCGAGAGTGCCCCCATCCCTGCCAAGATGAATGGTTGAACCCATCGTCTGTCCGTTCACTTTGAAGCGCAGCAGCGGTCCTCCGGAGATGAAGGTGTTTCCGCTGCGAAGGGCCTTCAACCAGTTGTCATAAGTGAACTCCTCGTCCGGCGGGATCCAGGCGTACGTGCGGTACAGACCCACCGGAACACCCGCGTCCATCTTGTCGGTCCCGCCTGTGATGGGCAAGCGGTATCCGGCGTTCAGATAGCGGTAATAGTCCACGTGCAAGAACATGTTCTGCGCAATCATCTCGACAGCGTCTGCGCGGCCTGTCGCTATGAGCACAGCGGGCTCTGCGTTCGGATTGGGCATGTGAGGGATAACGACGGTGCCACCCTGAGCGTGGCATACGTCCGCCCAGCGGGACAGGGTCGTTTCCAGATTCCCTCCCATTTCGGCCTCGCCCGGACCATCAGAACACCAGGGCATGACAGGCTCCTTCAGACCGAGCAGCGTAAGGTGCCCGAGAATGTGCTGGCGGTTTTCCTGCGTTGCATAGACGATCGTCTCTTTGTCACCCGAAACGTGGGGCTTCCCGGTGAACTCTTCGGTGTTGGTGAACAGATGTCCCCACTGGGACTGAAGGAGGTTGACGACGTCCAGGTCTTCGCCGGACGCTTCCAGCAGCGCGCCCTGCGAAGACAGAAAGTGGACGTGCGTATCCCCGCTGAAGTAGCGCTCGGCGTTGAGGTTGTGCTTGCGTTTCAGGCGAAGAGTCAGCTCTCTTTGTCCAGGCTGGATGGTCACAGTCTGGCGCAGTGGTTCGTATTCGTACCCCCGCGCGGCATCCACGATGACCTCACCACGGGGTAGCCAGCCCTGACACTTTCCGTCAATGTAGGCGTAGGTAATCTGAGACAGGCGCACGTCGCCGCCGATGTCTATGTGCCAGGTTCCGAGATTTGAGTTGACGTGCCCGTGGTGGCCGTGCGGCTGGTACGGAACGCCGTGTGGTGAGCGAAAGTGGATGCGGCAGGGAACGGGTTTTCCGGTATCGGCATCCAGAACGGTGGTATGCACCCAGTTTCGGCCGCTTTCAATGACTTCGATTCTGACGCGCTCCGTCTCGACGCTGCCCCTGGACTCGATCTCACCCCAATTCGCCTGTGCAATTTCATCTTCGCCCTGCTTGACGGTGAGAGTCGCTGACGGCGTCGCTGCGATCTCCACGTACGCAGGCGAACTTGTCAGATTCTGTTCCTCGCCGAATCCGGCGTGGCCGCTCGCCAGAAAGGCGACCGGAGTCTCCAGTGGCAAGGCGTAGACGTAGGTTGCGACACCTCGATCAACAGTAACGTCGAGGTTGAAGTTTTTCTGAGCGAGCTCCGGGCTGAGCAGAGTCAGCTTCACAGGAACAGCCGCGCTCTGATGAAACGGCTTCTCGTCGAGATGCCCGAGAGTGATGGCCCCGACGACGAAGCCTGGCAAGGGAAAGTTACCGTATTCGTCCAGCGTCTGGCTGTGCGGTCCAAGCGCATCCGCCCGGCCCGGTGAACGCTCCGAAGGCTCGGCGGCTCTCAGCTCAACACGATCCAGAGGAACTTCCGGCCGCGGGTTCTCCCAGACCCACAGATAGTAGTCTCCGGGCCATCCCAACCCTACCTCCTGCTGGCGATTTCCGGCCTCACCCGGCGGAACAGGCCCCCGCGTGTGCAGGCCGTCGCGCCCGTCCGGGAGCGAAGCGAACGGCAGGAAGCCCCAGGGAATTGGAATAGCGGCAATCTCGAAGCGCTCCCGAATTGGCGCCTCGACGCTGCTTCCATCCGCGTACACGAACGTGTAGATTCCCACAGTACGGCCAAGACTGTCTCCGCGCTCCAGAAAACTCTCCAGCATCGCGTGGGCGAAGATGACGTTTCTGGCTGTCTTGCCGATGGGGATTGATATCTTGCTGGCGCCCACCGCTGAGCTATCCGGCCGGCGCCCGAGGCACACAAAGCACGACTTCATATCTGGAACGAAGCGAAAAGGAATTCCGCGGTAGTCCGTCGGCCAGGCGGCAGGCTCATAGTCCACCTGCGTACGCACGTCTGCCCCCGCACTGCAAAAACCAGAGATATCCAGAACTTCGTAGTCGGTCATGTTCAGCCCTCAACCATCGCTGCGTTTCCTTTCCTCAATACTCAAGCGGCCTCCTGCCTTGCAGTTTTCCCGGCTGCTGTACACCAGCCAGGCTGGGAAGCATGGCTCCCCTTGTGTGACGAGTCACGGGCTGGCAGGAGAGAGCTCATTCTAGAACTGTTAGCGGCAGCGGGAAAAACCAGGCTTCGGGCTTCAGGGCTGGGTGAGGATTTCGATATCGCCTTGATCACGCGGACGGATAGCCGCCAAAACTGCTGAACCGGTGTCTGAGGTGGAGCTTGCGCCAGTGACGGTGACAAACTCACCGACCGGTGGCGCGGCTATCGTCTGTCCCGCAGAGAGGCCCGTTACAAGCACGCGCACATCGCCCGAACCGTCATTGATAGTAAAGAAGGATTGATCGTCGGCGACGCCAGTCACAAGGCCGCCTGTACGCACCAGCAGACCGGTATTGCTGGCGCCAACTCCACCTGTCACACCTGCGGAGAACTGCCCCACGAGCCCACCACCGAGCGCGCCCGTTTTCATTGTGAGCGGCGCGGGAGGCGAGGCGTGACCGGTGATTGTGACTGAGGACGCCGCTACTGCGCGCTCACCCCCACGTGTCGCCATTGGGCCGAAGATCGTCACAGTGTCTCCGGGAGCGACTGCCGCAGGACTTTCTACAGCCACTCCCCACGCGCGATCCGGTTGCTCCGCATAGAACCGCCCCGCATAGACGCCGGTAACAACAAGACCAGCGATATTAGCCGTTGCGCCGTCCGGCATAAAGCAGGGATTCACCTTTGCGCCGGCTCCCAGCACTTCGTCCAGCATAAACGCATTTGTGGCGGGCGTAATAGTGGAGTGATTCTGAGCGGTCATCTGGACAAGAGTTCGGTCGAACATGGATTGACCAGAGCGCATGTCCAGAGCTGAGCCAGCTGGAATGAACGCAGGTACGAAATGTTGATCCATCTCAAACTCCGGCGTGCGGATGTTTCCGGCCGCGAAGTCTCCCGCAAGGGAACCCGGACCGACATCCGTGGCCGTTGCGCTGTAAGTCTGAGAGCACACCTGGATGCGCACAATGAAGTTGGCATAGGTGCGGCAGGCGGCCAGCCAGTCTCCGGTGGCATAAGGCAGCGCGCTCCAGGAGCCGTTTGAGATGGCGACGTTGCGGCTTTTGTGAGGATAGCCGTCGCCGTTCAGCGCATTCAGAGCGTTGTAGAACCAGTCGTGCGCAGCGGGTGAGCTCACAAAACTGGTGGCTGAGGGTAGCGCGCCGAGAGCACAGCCATTGGTGGCAAAGCTGAGCACGCTCTGGTAGAGCATGGACACTGCGGCGTCCGAGCGCATTAGCGGCAGTGTATCAGGGCTGTTCTGAAAGATGATGAGCTCCTGGAGGTTGGGGTTGGCGTTAGCGCCCTGCTGAGGGGAATCGCCGGAGACGAACAGGCGCACCAGACCGTCTGAGGGACCGTGGCCAGCTTCATCCGCCGCCAGCGCCCATCGCGTGATGACCCCTCCCATGCTGAGGCCAATAATGTCCACCTGCCCACTTGCCAGACCACCGTAGTTGGCGGCCTGCGCGACGGCGGAGCTTACAAGCTTCGCGTTCGCCGCAATAGCTCCCCCGCCATCTCCAAAGTTCACAATCCAGACGTCGCGCCCGGCTGCCCGGACTGTGTCTATCCCACCGAGCACGTTGACCTGTTGATAAACGGCGTCAGGTACTGTCTTGTTTGTCGGATCAAAGCCTTCAACGATGATCACCGGAGGGCCGGACTCGGCGCGATAGGCTGGGTAGAGGTCCATGTAGCCAGCAGGGACGCTGTGGGTCACAACACTGAGCTGGTTTTGCGCATCGAAGATAGCGGTCTGTCCTGAGGCGCCCGGAAGGGCCAGGCGCACCGTTTGCGATGAGCCGCTGGAAGCCGCTGCGAGCACGAGCACGCACACATACGCGCGAAAGCCAGACATGGATTCTCCTTTGCTCCTCCGCGATGACGGCCGATGGGCCGTGGAAAAGCTGTATTCAGTGTATCAGCCCACGGGCATGCGCGCAATCAGCCCGCGATTATTACACTGCAAAGGAACGCTCGGAGAGATCCCAAATTGCGTGTGAGGATGTAGTACGCTTTTAGGCGGACATGGGCTGGAAAGCACGCTAATTGCGGCCAAGCTGCGCACGCAGAGCATCGAGTACAGCCGGAGGATTTGAGACGACCTGAGCCTGTTCCCGGATGGCCGCCAGCCACTGGCTTCCCTGACCGTCCGTGTAGTCCTGCGCTGTTTCCGCTCCACTATCGCTGTCACTGGATTTGAGGCTGATGACCCGTTTGTAGTCCTTCAGCGCCTCCATAACGACACGCAGGTTGTCAACATTGCCCGGCCCAAGGCAGAAGTCCGTCAGCACAATGGCATCTGCATCCAGCGCCATCTTGAGGTTGGCAGCGGCGCGAGGCGGAGAGATAGGCGAGAACGGCGCTTCGGCAACATGGGGGATGTTCATCGCGCGACACAATTCTTCGTCGCTGTCCCCGATATTTACAACGCCACACGTAACGCGGTATCCTTCGCTCATCAACATTGTCAGGACCGGCCCGCCGCTTCCACCTCCACAGACAACATGCACCGTGGGCGCGCCTTCGTCAGATCTATCCGGCTCGAACAGAGGCGGCATCGGAAGCATATAAGGCCGCCCGGTCATGGGATTGCGGCGCACCCACATCCGAGCCTGCCAGACCTTTGCCAGCAAAGATTCAGTCACCACGTCCTGCGGGGCGCCCTGCTCCACAATCCGACCGCTGTCCATGACGGCAATCTGCTCGCACCACGTAGCAGCAAGGTTCAAATCGTGCAGAACGGCCAGCACCGCAATTCCCCGCTCACGAGATAAATCAGCGACCAGGGAGAGAATTGCCGTCTGCTGGGCGACATCCAGATGCGCGGTTGGTTCATCCAGAAGCAGCACTTCCGGCACCTGCGCCAGAGCTTTGGCGATCGTGACTCGCTGGCGCTCGCCCCCGGAAACTTCACGAATTGAGCGTGACGCCAGTGGCAAGACTCCAACTACGTCCAGAGCGCTCAGAGCCACAGACTCATCTTCTACAGTCTCCAGATGCAGGCGACCAACGTGAGGGTGTCTTCCAAGAAGTACGATTTCGAGACAACTCAGATCAAAAGGGACACTGATCTCCTGAGGGACAACCGCAACGCGTCTGGCGAAATCCCTGGCTGAGTAGCTCCAGATGTCCTTTCCCGCCAACAGCACCCGTCCACGCAGCGGCTTCACACCGCGGCTGGCGGTGCGCACAAGCGTGCTCTTTCCACTCCCGTTTGGCCCGACCAGCCCAATGAAGCGCCCGCGCTCAAGCTGCAGTGAGACATCCTTCAGAACAGGATGCGCGCGGTTGTATCCCGCGGCGACTTTGCGGATTTCCAATTGAGCGCTCACGGCCTGTCCTGCGCGGCCTTGCGGCTTCCTCTGGTCAGAATGTAGAGGAACACTGGCGCCCCCACTGCCGCTGTGATGACACCTACGGGAATCTCTCTAGGCGGCGCCAATCCACGAGCCAGCGCGTCAGCAAGCACCAGCAGGCACGCTCCGCCAAGCGCGCTGGTCACCAACAGCATCCGGTGATCTGCTCCCAGCACCCGGCGCATGGCGTGCGGCACAAGAAGCCCGACAAAGCCGATTACGCCGGCTGAAGCGACAGTCACCGCTGTGCCAAAAGTGACCAGCCCAATCACCCAAGCTTTCAGACGTTCCGGCTCTACTCCGAGCTGCCGCGCCGTTTCCTCTCCCAGCGCATAGGCGTTCAAATCGCGGGAGAACCAGTAAAGGCCGCCCAGCGTGACCACGGCCGCCCGGTCAACCATAGCAAGATAGCCCCACGGAGACGGCGTCTCAAAGCTCCCTGCAAACCAGATGAAGACGCGTCCCAGATCATCGGTGCGGGCGGTCAGCAGAAAAGTCGTAATCGCCCAGAAAAGCGCCCCCACGATAATTCCGGACAACAAAAACGTGTTCACGTCCACACGGCCCGCGCGACGGGCAAAGGCAAACACCAGGGCGACCGCAACTACTCCCGTCCCGAATGCGCACAGCGGTATTATCCACCCTGCGCCAGAGCTGTCCCACCCCAGCACAACCGCCATACTGGCGCCGAGGACACAGCCCGAAGACACTCCAACGGTGTAAGGCTCAGCAAGGGGGTTACCAAGAAGTCCCTGTAGAGCGGCCCCTCCGGCCGCCAGCACCGCACCCGTGAATGCGGCCAGCAAAATGCGAGGCAGACGGAGGTCAAAGATTATGCTTGTGGAGTCGTCGTGGTGACGCGTGAGGACATTCCAGAGACTTTGCCCGATCTCGCGCAGAATCTCACCGTAGCCAATCCCGACAGCGCCAACTCGCAGGGCTATGGCAATGCATACGAAAAGTGCCACGAGCAGGACAACACCGGCTACCAGCATCCTGTGCCCAAGTCTGCTCGAGTTAGTCACGGCTGCAGGCTGCTCCCTGCAGAGTGCGCTGGGCCAATCTCCCGAGCCATCTGGCGCAGGCCATCCACAAGTCTCGGCGCGGGGCGGAGATAGAGATCCGGATCTACCTGGAACACTTTCCCACGTCGAACTGCAGGAGCTCTTTTCCACAAAGGCGAGTTCAAAATGTCTTTTCTGGCTGCTGTATCAGTGACAAAAATGAAGTCTGGCTGATATTTCGCGGTGAGTTCCTGGGACAGGTGGTTGAAGCCGGGGCTCGCATCGTGCGCAACGTTCACGCCGCCGGCGACAGTGATCATGTCATCAACAAAGGTCTTCGGTCCTGCCGCCCAGACCGGATTGCCCTGGACGGCGAAAAGCACCAGAGGCCGCGCCTTCTTGCCAGCATACCTGCGCTGAACCTCAGTGTAAGCGGTGTCCATCTGAGCTCGGATGACAGCTCCCCGGTCCGGCGCTCCACAGACTTTACCAAGACTCTCAATTTCATCCCCAACTTCTCGCCAGCTTACAGGATTCATCTCGGCCGTGCGGATTCCGGCTTTTCTGAGCGCTTCAAGTGGTTGCCGGTTCAGAAGAGCATGGCCCACAACAAGATCAGGTTTGAGGGCAAGAACAGCCTCCACACTGATGTTGACGTCGCCGACTTTTGGTCTGGACCTTGCCTCAGGTGGAAAGTTGCACTGCTTAGTGACACCAACGACACGGCTGCCAAGACCCAGGGCATACAGAACTTCTGTGGTACTGGGTGACAGAGAAACGATGCGCTTAGGCGCTGCGTTAGTCTCGGACGACGTCCTGACACCGGGGGAACTAGACCGGGATACGCAACCTTGTACTACAGCGACAACGAGGACGGCTGCCAGCGTCTGAACTACGCGACGGCCGGCGTCAAGAGCGCTGAGCCTGGTCCAGGGTAGAGTCAAGCGCCTGACTCCCGAGCTGCGTCCGCAGGGTTGAGTTTGCTCGACTGCGCCGGTTGCGCCTTCAGTTTGTTCAACAAGGACATCTCTTCGTCCGTCAAGTCTCTGATCTGACCCGGCCGCAGATCCGCCAGACTGACAGGCCCAAGCTGAACGCGAACGAGACGCGCAACTTCGTACCCAAGCGCCTCGAACATCCGCCTGATCTGACGGTTGCGTCCTTCACGAATAGTCAACGCCACGCGCGTGCGCTCTTTCTCCTTATCGCGTACAGTTAGCTCAACGCGCGCAGGCAGCGTGAGCCCGTCGTCCAGTTCAACACCTTCAGCAAGACGCTTAATATCCTCATCCGAGACAACACCCCGAATAGTAGCCCGGTATGTCTTGGTGACTTCGAAGCGCGGATGCGTCAGGCGGTTGGCCAGCTCCCCATCGTTGGTGAAAAGAATGAGTCCCTCACTGGCGGCGTCCAGCCGTCCAACAGGATTAAGATGGCGCAGCTTCTCCGGAAGCAGATCCATCAAAGTCCGCGTCGCATGAGGGTCTCTGCGCGTAGAGACATAGCCGCGCGGTTTGTACATCGCGATGTAGGAGAGCTTTCTGGCGTGTATGGCTCTGCGACCAACAGCGATAACATCCTCATCCGGATCTGCGCGCACGCCAAGTTCGCGCACGATCTCGCCATTCACGCGCACGTGACCGTCCTGAATGAGCTTCTCACATTCCCGTCGGCTGCCCAGACCTGCACTCGCCAGTATCTTCTGCAATCGCTCCTGCATGTAGACAATTATGCGCTATCCGGGCGCAGTGGGCTTGTGTCCTAGGCGCGATCGTTTTTCAGCAGAGTGTTGAGGTCCAACTCTGACGCCCTTCGCCCTCCACGAGCGCGGCGATCTGAGGCAGCCCGCCTGATTCCGGCATAACCGAGAGGAAGACAGGCGCCGACGGCAAGAAATCCGAGGAGGTTGTTTCTGGCTTCCCGGGCGTCTTCGGCAGCGAGAAGTGGGACCCGCACCTCACTGGACCCACCGGATGCTACGGCATAGCCCACGACATCGCCCTTGTTAATGGGAGGGCGAACGTACGCGATATCCAAACGCGTTTTCACAGATTTGGAGCGGCCCTTTGGAGCAACCACGCTCAGATCGTCCTGGAGAATCAGCGGGAGTTTCTCAGGGTGGGCATTGGGCACTTCCACCTCAGTGTAGCGCGCGCCAGCTTTGGCCAGCTGCAGACGCTCAAAGTGCTTGAAACCATAGCTCATCAGAGCTTTGGTGTCCTCGCCGGCACTTGAGCTCTTCAAGACAACTGAGATCAGCCGCCATCCGTTTTCCGTAGCCGCGCCGATGTAGCAGTGGCCAGCCTGCCGGGTGTACCCGGACTTGATGCCGTCCGCACCGGGATAGTGAAGCAAAAACTTGGAGCGCGCTCTAAGGAGTTTGTCCTGACTCGATGAGCGATCAATGGTGATGCTGCGCGTGTTCACAAGCTCGTTGAACAGCGGCGTCTTTATGGCTTCGCGCGTCAGCAGCGCAAGATCGTAGGCGCTGGAGTAGTGTCCGGGAGCGTTGAGACCGTTGGGGTTCTTGAACTGCGTATCCTTCATGCCAATTTCACGGGCGCGCGCGTTCATCATCTCCACAAACTTCGGGACGGTCCCGCCGACGTGCTCGGCTATCGCCCAGGCCGCGTCGTTGGCAGAACGGACACACGCGGCGTAGAGCAGGTCAAGAAGCGAAAGCTTTTCCCCCGGAAGCAGATGGAATGAGCTTTCCGGAATGTCCTTCACGACCCCGGGAGCGGCAACTTGATCGTCAAGTTTCCCGTGCTCCAGGGCGAGAAGCACAGTCATTACTTTGGTGGTGCTGGCATTCGGACGACGCGTGTGCTCGTTCTTCGCGAAGATGACCTGTCCGGTCACAGCATCTACCAGAATGGCAGAAGCGGCTTTGACTGCTGGAGGCGCAGGAAGACCCGGTACAGCCTCTGCGGCTTTCGGATTATGCGGAGACTGCGCAGGCGATTGAAAAACTGATGCTGGTGAGGATGGTGGAGACACTGTGGCATTAGCGGCTCCGGCGCTCAAGCGCATACAAAAAACCTGAAAGGCGCACAGAAATAGCCCTACTGTAAGACTGGATTTACTGATGATCTGCTGCATCTAAAGTGGCCTGGATTGCAGCTACCTTTCCACGACTTCCGGCTCGAAGCCTTCCGAAATATGCAGAGTCTCCTCAACTCCCTGCGCCTGTTCCTGCCCACCACTGACACTATCGTTTCCATCAGTGGAAGCCGGAAACTGCTCGTCAGCGCGCTCTTCCACGCGGGACTGAGTTTCTGCGAGCATGCTCTCCAGCACGCTCTGATCTGGCAGGTCATCCAACGAGTTCAGACCGAAATACACAAGAAAACCGTCGGTCGTCTCGTAGAGTATTGGGCGTCCGGGACCATCTCTGCGACCGGCTTCTTTGACGAGATTGCGCTCAATCAGGCTCTTGAGAACGCCGGAGGAATCCACACCCCGAATCGCTTCAATCTCCGGCTGTGTTGAGGGTTGATTGTAGGCTAGAATGGCCAGTGCTTCGAGCGCCGCCTTGGATAGCTTCTGCGCTCGTTTACCCACAAAGCGCGCCACAGCCAGGGCGTATTCGGGGCGAGTCACCATCTGCCATCCGCCCGCGACCTGCTGCACACGCAGGCCTGATACTTCCGGGTCCCGGGCGGCAAGCTCCTCCGCCGCGCTTACGACTGAGGCCTCCTCGCACTCCAGAGCCAGCGCCAGGTCTCTGGTCCCCAGCGGAGCGCCACTCACAAACAGCAAACACTCCACTGCCCGCCGAATCTCGCTGGAATCAGTCACTGAGCAAGCGCCTTCTGTTCAACCTGCACGGCTGGCGAAATAAAAATCTCTCCAAACTGCTGATCCTGCTCCGCGACTATCTTGAACTGGCGCATCAACTCGAGCAGCGCAAGAAATGCCATCACTATATCGGGCCGGGTGCGCTCCGCCGCGAAGAGCTGCGAAAACGGTATGCGTGATCCAGACTCATGCACGCGCCGCATCATTTCCGCCATCTTCATGCGCAGCGTAATCTTCTGTCTGGGGATCGTCGTAACTGGCGCAGTAACAACGTCTCCCACGTTCTGAAGCACCCGCTTTAGCGCGCTTAGAAGATCGAGCGTGGTCACGGAAGATGACGGCACTGCGGGCAAATCATCGGGGTCCAGCTCAACGGTGCGGGCATGCAGCAGCCTCTGCGCATCTTCGTGCCCGTGCAGGAGATCGGCTACCTGACGGTACTTCTCATACTCCAGAAGGCGGCGAACCAGCTCATCTCGTGGATCCGGTCCTTCTTCCTGCTCCGGCGCGGGAGGCTTCGGGAGCAGAAAGCGGCTCTTGATCTCGATGAGCGTCGCAGCCATGACGAGGTACTCGCTGGCGACATCCAGATCCATCTCCTCCATCGCGCGCAAGTGGAACAGATACTGGTCTGTGACGCTTGCGATGGGGATGTCGTAGATGTCAATCTCCTGGCTGCGAATCATCTGCAGCAGAAGATCGAGCGGACCCTCGAACTTTTGAAGAGTGACCATGAAACCTGAGTTGGGCGCGGCCTCTTGTCTGAGATCAATCACCATTAAGATGTGCAATCCTGCGGGACACGGCAGACACCTCCGGTGTCCGTCCCAGCCATCCCTAGCTTTCGGCCCATTTTAGCATACCAGAGTGCTCGAGTCACATGTTTTTTCTCAGTTTGCGTTATCCTCAGCTTTGAGGGTCCAGACTTATTGTGCGCTCTGTGCGAGTGTCCGGCATCCATCTGTGGGAACAATGACACAAAAGGAAAGCTGCTCAGGAAAGAGGTCTCATCTGAAATGGTCTGCAGCGTGTGTTCAGGAACAGGCGTCTGTGTTTCGTGCGGTGGCACAGGAAAACTCGTCTACAAGGATCCAACTCCGGCTGAATCAAGTGAGCCTGAGGACTTCATAGACGACAGATGTCCTTCGTGCGACGGGACTGGCGAGTGCTCGCAGTGCAATGGTACAGGTTATGAAGTCGGTACCTGACGCGAGAGCACGCGAACGTGGGTGGCGATTCAGGCAATATTGACGCATGCTCGAGGCAGTCTGGAGAAGCCTCTTGCCATACGCCGTCAAGCTGCATATGAACGTCGCCGCAGAACTGGCCCTGCGCCATCTTTCGGGTGAGATCGCTCTGGCTGGTCTGGTTGACGACAGCGTCCTTGAAGCCACACGGCCTTACATCACGGTAGCGGTCTACGAGGATATCCGGCGCGAGCAATTCATCGCTCGATTGACCCAGTGGGCAGAGGAGAAGCCCGCACAGGTCATCCAACTGTCGCAAGTCGGGGCCTTCCTGAAGAAGCCTGCAACTGTTTTTCTGGCGCCTGCGATGACGGACGATCTTTACCGGCTCCACCGGGAGTTCCACGAACGCTTCCGGGATATCGCCTACCGCCCCTGGGCCTATTATCTACCGGATATCTGGGCGCCACACTGCACGCTTGCTGAGGACCTGACGCCCTATGCCGCCGGGCGGGCGCTGGAGATTGTCCTCGATCTGTGCCCGCATATCTCCGGCACGGTTGAATCAGTTTCACTCTTGACCCTGGATCCAGTCCAGACTCTGGCCACTTGCGATCTGATGGGGCGCTGAAAAGTCATCTGCGAGAGACTATTTGCCGCCTGCACCGGCAAGAAGCGACACGCCTGCGACGATCAGTCCCAGAGAGAGCCAGGTGAACAGGTTCGCCGGCTCCCGGTTGAACACAACAGAGGCGAGCACGACGAGAACATAGGTCAGAGCGACCATCGGGTAGATGTAGGTAAGTGGAAACTTGGAGGCCAGCGTCAGCCAGAACGCAGAGCTCAGACCATAGGCGACAAATCCGCCAACAATCGCCCAGTTGAAGACGACGAGCGTTGGGTGACTCAACATCATCCCTATCGTGAGGTCGTGTCCCGCAGCCGATTTTATGCTCTGCACACCCTGTTTGATCAGCAACTGGCCCAGTGCGCCAAGAAACACGCACGGCAGCAAAGGAAGAAGTGAAAGCAGCGTCTTGCTCATGCCGCTCTCTTGTATGCGACGAGGCGCCGCTCCTGCTTTCTAGAAGGACGTGACCAACAGGAGACACGTCGCGCATCGCTTCAAAGAGGGCTGACTGTTCCTATCGAATGCGCTTGCGTGGGATATAGCAGGAGAATGGTAAGGTAGTTGAGAGCTTTGAAGCGAGGCTCGATGCAATGCGCTCTTTCGGACTGAAGTTTCGAACATATCCTGCCAGTGAAACGTCTCAGGTATCTTCTGAGGCAGACGGCGTTTCTTCCGGACTGTACTCACCACGGACAATCTGGACAGCCACCTGGTGCGCTTTTTCAATTCTCAATGCAGGATCAGCCATACTGTCCGCAAATGAGGGATCACTCAACAGACTGGTAAACACAGCCTGGTAAATCTCACGAGCCTGGGACGGAAGGCGATTACGAATGCTGGCGGGTAGCGAGATGAGCCTGTCTTTCATAACTAAACATAGCTTTCTGCGAAGAAACGCCGGAGCACAATACTGGAGCGTCGCGCGGAATCCACGGCAGACGCAATAGATGTTTCCCGCAAGAACCGAACCGTCAAACGCAGGGGCTGAAGCCTACCCGTGAGAGTTTGCTTCAACGAAGGCTGCTGGAGTTGCGAAGAGCCCTCGGCAGAAAGCTGCAGGTGTTTTCAGAGAACGGCCAGCACTGGAAGCGACAAGCGCCCCGCCAGCCGGTGTACTGTTGCTTTGGGGATGTAGCTGAAGCCGGGAAAACCGACCAGATGAAATTGGCTGCCGGACTAGGACTCGAACCTAGGACCTCCTGATCCAGAGTCAGGCGTTCTGCCAACTAAACTATCCGGCAACGAAACTCTTGTGGGCAACGCAAAAGGACATGACGCTGCGTGTACCGAACGGTATTATGCCAAAATGGCGCGAAACGGTCAAGTGCCAGATGGCCCTGCTGCTGATAGACCTGACCCCCCTGTGGAGCCTGGCGCTCTCCGGCGACCGCAAGACTTACAACACCCGCAAGCGCTCGTATCAAGACTCACGCGCTGCTTAGAGGGTGATTCTGTTTCTGCCTGGTAATCGTTGAAGACAGGCAGCTTGGAACATGCTTCTGGAAGAGCACGCACAATCAGACCTTAGAATGACCCCGCAAGAGACCGATCTGCACACGGCTTCAGTGAACGGCAGGCCGGTTTTTCTGGATCTGTGGATTCTGTTTGCGGTGACCGTCGCCGTCTACGCTCGCTGCCTGGTTAACGGTTTTGTGGACTTTGAAGATCCGCTCAACGTCCTGCAGAACAGTCTGGTTACGCATCCCACCCTTCACAGTCTGTGGACTATCTGGGCGGATATGTCCGCACGTCCCTACGCGCCACCCGTCTACAGCGTTTATGCGGCCATCTATGCGGTGTTTGGCGCGCATCCGTTAGCCTTTCATGCCGTAAGCGTGCTCCTGCATGCTACAAATGCGCTTCTTGTCTATCTCATTGTTACGGGGTTGCTGAGACAGAGAATTCCGGCGCTGACAGCCGCCCTGCTTTTCGCCCTGCACCCAATTCACGTGGATGCCGTCGCATGGGTGAGCGGATTGAAGGATGTGCTCAGTGGCACCTTCGCGCTCTTGAGCATGCTGGCCTACGTGCGCTATCTGAAAAGCCGAAAAAGATCGACTCTAACCGTATCGCTGATAATGTACGTGCTGGCGTTGCTGTCCAAGCCGATCGCGGCACTGCTGCCCTATCTTCTGCTGATTGTTGACTACCAGCAAAGGCGCAAGGACGGCAGCGAAGAACTCCCCGAGAAAACATTCTTCTTTGTGGCCGCAGTCCTGCTAGGACTTGTCACGTGGCAGACGCGTGGGGGCCACGCTCTTGAGTTGATGACAGAGAGCGTCTCGTATTATTCGCGCACCAACGCCTGGGCAGCCATCGGTTTTTACGTGTACAAGCTCCTGATCCCACTCAAGCTGTCCGTCCTTTACGCGTCCACACACACTCCTGGCTGGTATGTTGGGACTATCGGCCTGTCAATCGCTTTCGTCTCTGTGACATGCTGGATGCTGATGTTGTCGCGGGACTATGGATTTGGACTGGCCTGGTTTGTTCTGCTGGCCACTCCGATTCTGGGCTTCCTTCCTTTCGGATACGTTGTAAGCGTCGCGCCGTTCGCAAATCACTACATGTATCTGGCGGACGTAGGGCTTTTCGTATGCTGCGGGCTTATTGTGCGGGATATCTACAAGCGCCTGTTCTCCACCCAGCACAAAGCAGTTCTGTTCGCAGCTATGCTTATCGTGCTGTCGCTGTTTGCGCTCAAAACTACTCTGAGGTGTGGCACGTGGCACAATTCACAGACTCTGTGGACGGACGCTGTCAAGTACAACCGCTCCCCAAATGCGAGCCTGGGGCACTACCGCCTGGCGCGCGTGCTGGCGGAGGACAGGGACCTGGACAATGCACTGATACAGGCGCAAGAGGCTCTTAAGCTGAACCCGCAGTACAAGGACGCCCGAAGCCTGTTCGAGACGCTTCAGACGCAGGATATACTCCTGCACCACCGTGCGACGCCGCGCTGAAACAGTGCCGCGGCGGTGCTACACTGTGAACTCGAACTGATCACATTGACCAGTGATATAAAGGAGACGTTAGCAATGGCGCAAATGACGGATGAGCAGAGGTTTCTGTTCGACCTTCAGGGGTTCATCGTAATTCCAAACGCCTTGGACGCGGCTGAGACCGCGCGCTTCAGGGATGAGATTTATCGCATGGCGCGCGAAGAACACCCGGAGGCAGGCTTCTGGGACGACCGCCGAGAGCCTCGCGAAGTAGTGAATGTCCACCGTCCTATCGAAAAAAGCCATGCTTTTCTGAACGTCGTAGATCACCCGTCGACTCTGGATATTCTGGTAGAGCTCACCGGAGGCGCTCCCCGACTGATTGACAACACCGCACAACTTACTCCGGGGAAGTCCGTGGGGCTCGGCTGGCACCGCGGAGTGCAGACGTACGGCTACAGCATTTCGGAGGGCCGACCGTTCTGCCTTATGGTCAAGTGCATCTTCTATTTGAGCGATGTCCGCAAGGGGGCATGTCCCACGCGTTTGATCCCTGGCTCGCACAAGTCACAGATTCACCTGCCCGATGAGACATCAGGCAGCGATGATCTGCCAGGGCAAATCGAACTGGAAGTCGACGCGGGCGCATGTCTGATATTCAGTGAGGCTGTGCTGCACGCTGGCAATGTGAATAAGTCTGACAGAACGCGGACAAACATGTATTTCAACTATGGCCCTAGCTGGGTTGAACCGTGGGAAGGCTTCCGCCCGCCGCAGAGCCTGTGGGAAAACACAGGTGGCATGCGACGGCAGATACTCGGCGGGGGACGCGTGTATTCTACCTCTGTTGAAGAAGCCAGGAAGCTCTATCCGTAGGCGGAGAAGCGTCTGGCTACGATGGACAGTGAAGAACCGGAAGGAGCTATAAGATGAAGCTGACTCGAAGACAATTGTGCGCAGGACTGGCAGCGCTTCCGCTGGCGGGCGCGCTGGAAGGCTGCGCAAAGAAGACGGCAACAAACGAAATTGAAGTGGCGGTCTTTAACGGCGGCTTTGGCATAGACTTCTTCAAAGAGAAAGCCCGCGAGTTTGAACAGAAGTTTCCTGAAAAACTGACCCCTCCAGGCGCAACCCGGCCGCTGAGTATTCGCGTTTGGGGAACGCCAAGAGTCTGGGAAGAGCTGCGTCCGCGCTTTGTGAAAGGCAACGTCCCGGACATCACCTGGCCCGGCTGGGGCATGGACTACTGGAAGCTGGTGTCTGAAGAGCAGGTGCAGCCTTTCGACAAGTGGCTGGAGGAGAAAGCGTACGGGCAGGACACGACCTGGAAGGACACCTTTGACAGCAAGCTCCTGAACCGTGGGCGGTACAATGGTCACCACTATCTCATCCCCATCAACAACAACGTGTACGGGTGGTGGTATGACGAAAACCTGTTCAACAAGAATGGCTGGGCTCCCCCGAAGAGCTATCCGGAACTGCTGGATGTCTGCGCGAAGATCAAGAAATCGGGTATTGCTCCAATCACCTATCAGGGGAAATATCCCTACTATGTTATGAGCGGATTTCTGTTCCCCTGGGCTATTTCAATAGGAGGGATTGATACGTACAACGATGCGCAGGACCTTGTTCCCGGCGCGTGGAAATCTCCGGCCTTTCTACAGGCTGCGGAGTTGATTGTAGAGCTTCGAGAAAAGGGATATTTTGCGGACGGCGCGCTTGGCAAAACACATTTGCAGGCGCAAACGGACTTTGCAAACGGCAAGGCGGCTCTGATCCCCTGTGGCACGTGGCTGTCAAATGAAAACAAGCAAGACTTTGCCGCCCACCCTCAGTTCAAACTGCAGTTTCTACCACCTCCGATTATCCCGGGAGGAAAGGGAGACCCCACAACACTCGGTTCCGGGACTGAAGACTGGGTACTTCCAACGCGCTCCGCTCATCCGGACATGGCCGTTGAGTACTTCAAGTTCTTGATGAGCCTTGAGAGCCAGAGAGAATGGGTGCGCGACAAGAAGACACTTTCCCCGATCAAGGGAGCTGAGAATACGGATATTCCGCCTGAGTTGGCTACTGCCGCTCGCTATTTCAACAGGGCGAAGAGCGTCTGGTCAACGCAGTATCAGCAGTGGTATCCAGGGCTGAAAGACTCAACCGACGACGCAATGCGGCGACTTCTTGGCGGGGAGCTGAGCGCACAGCAGTTTGTCGATCAGCTTGAGCGCGGCGCAGAAAAAATCCGCAGCGATCGCTCCATCATCAAGCACAAAGTCTCCCGCGACTGAGGCTACTGCAAGCGCCGGAAGCTCTCACCGTACCCTATGCCAACCTGGTGTCCAACTTGCGAGCTGATGGCGGCGTTGCGGGCGCCTGCGCGGCCGAGGTTTTGCGTGAAGTGCTGATTAAGCGCTCGCTCCTTTGTAGTGAGTGTGTCTGATATGTCCACTACGGCATTCGGCCGCCGTGACTGCCAGAAGAACAGGCTCGGACGGCTCTCACGCCTCATAGAGCGCCAGTACTCGTAGACAGTTCTTCCGGATCCCTGGTGGTCCGGATGGAGGTAAGGCAGTGACCACAAGACCGGATCGAAGGTGAGGACAATATCCGGATTCAGGGACTGCCACACCTGAGTCAGTTTCTGGCGCATTGCCGGGCCATCGACAACTCCTTTGTCTGGAAGTCCGAAGAAATGCACCTGTGCATACCCATTGATTCGGGCAGCGCGAAGCTGCTCAAGCTCGCGAGTTTCGGCCAGGTTTCCGGCATGGGTAAGGTTTGGGCCTTTTTCACCAAATGACGCAACGATGACATGTACTCGCGCGCCCTCATCTGACAATCGGCGAAGCGTGCCGCCGACGTACCATTCCAGATCGTCAGGATGCGCTGCTACTGCCAGAACGGTGCGGCCGCGCAGCAGGTGTCGCCCATTCGCCAGGGCCTTTTCCGGCGAGACGGTCAACTGCGTCCGGAAGAAAACCCACAACACCAGTCCCACTGATGTCCATACAAGGCTGACACGAACGACATTGCCTGCTATGCAGAGAAGCCGCCGTCTCACAAAGACAGCCTGCCTGCCGGGCTGATTGCGCAAACCCTGGAGACGCCGTAGGAGGGATTTCTGCGAATTGAGGCGCACCGCGCCAACGAACGGGATGATAACAAATCCGAGCTACGTCCGGAAGGTAAGCGTAAAGCGGTTGATCAGAGAGCGACCTCGCACTCGCACATAGTAGCGTGCGGGGGCACGAGGCGGCACAAAGTTGTAGGCGCCAGTTGTGCCCTCCACAGTGTGATCTGAGAAGAGTCGTGACTGAAAACCGTAGTTATCCGCCACCTCCCAATCAATAGCTCCGCTGTCGCTGTGCAACTGAAGTGAGTAGTTTATGCCAGTGTTCGGGATATCAAAATAGAACCACGCCGCCTCCTCATCCAGCCCACGTCCAAGGTCCCACCGACCCAGCTTCGCGCTGAGAGCAGACCCATTCAGAGAGATTCGGCTCATAGTTGACTGCACGGGATAGAGATAGGTATCACTCTGCGCAGACGCCGAAACGCTCACACGGTTGGATACTTGAGTCCCCGAAACGCGAATGTAAACGACTCCTATGCGTCCTGGAGCGATGAAGCTGAAGTCATAGCTCGAAGACGAGGTGATGTGTGAAAATCCGAGGCTGTTCCAGAAGTTCGGATCTGACGAGAGCTCCACATCGGCCTCTCCTGCAATTGCCGAGGCAGTGATTGTGTACTTCGTGCCGGCTGTGACAGCCAGTGTGTAGCCCTTTTCTCCACCATTTGCCAGAGTGACGGTGGCAGGAGCGTTCAGATTCAGACGCTCGGCTTCTCCCTGCCCCAGCAAATCTACCAGAGCGAAACTCTGCGCAGCGGAACTCGTATGCCGCGTGGCAATCTGGCCGTAAGACCGCGCGGGTCCGGGGGAATCAGCCTGCGCAGAAGCAGTCACATATCCGCCCACGGAGCCGCCGCTGGCAAAGCTGAGGCGGTCACCGCCCGCAGTCCAGGTGACGAAGGCTGGCTCGGGCGCAGGCAGCCACGACGAGTCCACCATAGCAAGCCGCAACGTCTCTGACTCTCCCGGCAACAGGGCCGATCGCGACGGCAGCAGAGCCATCTGACCGCCTCGAATATCCGGGCGGCTGGGCTGCATCAGGCGCACCGCTTCTCCAACTTGACTGTCTCCCGTATGGGAGACGGCGACAAAGTACGACTGGCTGGCGCTGCTGGTGAAGCTCACGTGATTGTCAGAGCCAGCGCTGACCGTGCGGTGCGCTACGGTCTGATTCTGCGATCCTGTTACAGTCACGTCGGCATCGGCGTCAATACGGAGATCGTAAAGCTGTCCCCCGACGCCCTCAAAGCGGTACAGCGAACTCTCACCGTCCCCCACCCTGCGAAAGATAGTCTGGCCGTTTGGCTCGAGTGAGAGGTAGTGCCCTGGTACAGGATATCTGTAATCGTTTTGCCCACTGTCCAACCAGAGATCGAACGCGCTGGAAGAAGAGCGGCCTGTCACGCGGATAAAGTAAGTTCCATAGCCAGAGCCTGCTGTGAAACCCCACGTCTTTGTCTGTCCACTGTTCACTCGCACAGTCCCGGAAGATGAGGCAAAAGCTGGATCATTGGAAAGCAACGCATCGACGCTTCCCTGAGACGTCTGAAGGTAGGCGCGGTAGATAGTGCCGGGCGTCGTATAGAAATAGTAGTCAACGTAGTAGCCGTTGCTCAGAGTCTGGTCCGGGAACCAGTCCGCGTTCTCCACCAGCTTTCCAAGAGCCGACAGGTCCATCACCTTCACAGCAGTCGCACCGCTGACGCTACCACTGGTGGCGGACACATTCGCCTGGCCGGTTGCGACGCCCTGCAGGCGCGCAGTCTGGAACTCACGCGTGTCATCCAGAGACTGAGGAGAAACCGAGACCCGTGACGCGCTGGAGGTTGCCCATACGGGTGAGCTTCTTGAACTGACTACCTGACCATAGACATCCAGTAAACCGGCTCGCAGAACGTAGCTGTCACCGACGTTCAGAACAAGATTCTCCGGCGCCATGGTGATGCGGCTGACAGATACCGGCTGTCCCACACTCAAAGATCCAAAGCTGTCCCATCCCGCAGCCAGGCGTGTATCGTCCGTGACATACAGCATTGGGGAGAGATTCTGCCCGCTGAGAGCCGGTTTGATCAGAACTCTCCAGTTGACCGTGAGTATCGAGCCGGACCTGGCGACAGTGGTCTCAGCGGGGTACAGCGTGCACTGGTCGTTCTCAACAGGGTTGGCGCTGCCTGGACTGACTCCACCAAGCCACGCCGTATTGGCGCTATTGCGCAGATAGAGCCTGTCCGCGTTCGCATCGTAGTACAGATAGATCGAACTCTGCCCCGTTCCGCTGGCGCTCAGGAGGACATAACACGTCCAGATGTTGTCCGCACCGTCAGCGTCAGCGTAGCGGCTGGTGAGAGTCAGCGGCGTGTTGACATCCAGAACACCACTGCTCGGCGCGAAGAACTGATTCGTTGGCGCACGGCTGATGGAGTAGCTGGCAAAGCGGTCCCAGCCGTCGATCAAGGCGGTCTTGTCCGAAACATAGAGCCACGCGCCCACCGAAGAGCCCGTCATGGTAGCTTTCGGAAGGACGCGCCATTTGATAGAGACGGTTCCGGCGCTCTTTGTTACACTGGTTCCAGCGACGTCCACTCGCGCCTGTGAGTTGTCCAGAAAGACAGACTGCCCCGGAGCGACGCCTCCCAACCAGGCTGTGTTTGCGTCATTGCGCAGATAGAGGCGGTTATCGGCGGGCGTATAGAGCAAATAGATGGCGTTGGCGCCGCTGAGCTCGGTGTTGATCAGCAGATAGCAGCCGCTCATGTCGTCTGCGCCATCACCATCTACATAGCTCGCAGTGAAGACAGAATACGCTTCTGGCGTCACCGGCCCCGTGGGGGGTGTAAGGCTGGCGTTAAGTGGAGCGCGGCCGAAGACATAGGTTCCGCGCCGCATCCAGCCGCTTGAGCGTCCGTCGTCGTCCGCGGCAAAAAGCCACCCACCACACTTCCGCCCGGACAGAGAGTGTTTGAACTCCAGACGCCAGTTGACAATGACGTCATTTCCAATACTCCTGGCCGTGGTGTCAGCACAATAGAGCGTGCACTGGCTGTTCTGAACTGTCATCTGCGCCCCGCGGGCGTAACCGCCGAGCCACGCGCTGTTGGTATCGTCTCTGAGAAACAGGCGATTGCGATTGATGTCGTAGTAGAGATAGACCCCCTGCGCACCCGAAACGGAGGTATTTATCAGCAGGAACACTCCGGCAAGATTTCCGGCGCCATCGGCATCCGAATAGGTTGTGACAAAGGTCGTCTTCTCTCCAGTCGCCACCCCCGCACTCAGAGGCTCAATGCTCACAGCCTGCGGATCAGCCGCCTGCAGCGCAGCCGACGCAACCCAGAGCAAACCGATGCTCCAAAGCAGCGCCGGAAACGCGAGCCGGGCACACACTCTGTACAGACGCCTAAGAAAATCCATTGCGGTCTCTTTCCAGGAGGACAGCAGCTCTTGTGTGAACAACAGCCCCCAGGATTGTATTATACGAATAATACGATTGTACACCTGCCCGGTTGCAAAAAGCTGATAGGGATCAGACGCCGGGCGCGTGGCTCTTAGCCGTCAGCGAGCGCTTTGGCGCGTGTGAAGATCGAGCGCATCATCTCGCGCGTAAGCTTCCCAGTGAAGGTATTCTGCTGGCTCGGATGGTAGCTGCAGACAATCCAGCGGCCGCCGGGAAGCTGAAGCTCAGCGCCGTGAGCGAAACTGGATTGCCGGATAGCGTGCGGGATCTGCGCTTCTTTGAGCGTGCGCAGAGTCTGGATGAAGCCGATGCGCCCAAGCGCCACCATCACCCGCCAGTTCTCAACAATCTGTAGAGTCTCCAGCAGAAAAGGCAGGCAGTTCGCCAGCTCACCTGGCGTCGGCTTGTTGGCTGGCGGGGCACAGTGAACGGAGGCGGTTATCAGGATGTCTTTCAACTCCAGGCCGTCGTCAGCGCGCACGGCAGTCGGCTGATTCGCCAGCCCAACTTCGTACAGCGTCTGAAAAAGCCAGTTGCCACTTTCGTCACCGGTGAACATCCGCCCGGTTCTATTGGCGCCGTGCGCCGCTGGAGCAAGTCCGATAATGAGGATTCTTGCGTTCGGATCTCCAAAGTTCGGAACGGGCTTGCCCCAGTAATCCCAATCTCTGTACATCCGGCGCTTTTGAGCTGCCACCTCGCGGCAATACTGGCGAAGCCGCGGGCACTTCTCACAGGCGATAATCCTCTGATTCAGCTCCTCAAGAGCTTCCCGGGAGCGCGCAGAATCGGAGTTCACGCGAACTCTATCGAGGCAAAGGCGACTCCGCGAGGCGGAATCTCGATGGCAAATGTGGCGACATCGCCGTGAGATCCATTGGCTGCCGGCTCCTGGCTATTCACGAGAGCCTTCTTACCCGCGAGATCGGGACAAGAGCGACCATAGCGCCAGCGGATCATTCTGGTTGCGGGACGATCCTCCAGATTGAACGCCAGCAGAAACGCGCGATGGCGCTCAGGGTGAAGGTGAACGTGAGTCAACTCATCAAGCCCAACGAACTCACCCGAAGTCATCTCATCAGCGTGCGCGTTGTAGAGCGCGATAGCCTTTGTGTAGCCTTCCACAACGTCAGACGGCGCTTTGAGGGCGCCGCCAACTCCAATGTGGTTCACGCAGGAAGCAACATACCAGAACGCGAGCGCATTGGCATTGTCTGACATCATGTTCATATGGAGATACAGCGGAATGGGCTCCGCCTTGCGCAGATGGTAAAGCGCAAAGAGTTTTCTGCTTAGCAGGTCGTCATGAGTCGTCCACATGAACTCATAGGCCCACTTCTCATCGAAGCTGCCTTCGCGTCCGTACAGATACCACACAGGCGTTCTGTACTCCCCGGACTCCACATGGTCGTGCATTTCCACAGTCAGGTCTGGATTGAACTGGCGCAATGAGCAAAACGCGTCATTGACAGCTTCAACCCACTCAAGCCGCGTAGGCACTGTCTTGTGAGTGTGATCCTGCGCATGGCAGGATTCTCCGGACCATGGCCAGTCGTGAAAGTCAGAGTTGACGAAGCAGACACCCGCTTCAACAAGCGGCCGCATCCGGCTGAGGAAAAGCTCCTTCCAGCGGCTGATCGGACAGACGCCCCACAGCTTAACTGGGCCGAACTCTTCCGCAAGGTAGCTGCGCCCCTGCGCATCCAGGGTGTGCAAGCCATCGAAAGTTTCCACATCCCGGGTGTGCATAGAAGTCCACAGTCCGACTTTGAGCCCATGCCGGGCAGCAGCCTCTATGAGGTCTCGAGGAGCTCCCATGTTGGACTCATCCCACTGCGCCGACCCCCAGGCAGTCTCCCATCCGGGGTCCAGATGCAACATTCCGAATCCAATCTGCTGCAGGCGCGGAAGCGCACTCAGAATGTCCTGACGAGTATAAGCCGGGCCAAAGTCATGAAATGTGTTGTAGGTCACTGGGGACGGGCGGTAGCTTCCAATCCGGGGCAGACTCTGGACAAGCGACTCTCTGAATAGATGAACCCCCTCCTCCCATCCGCCCTCATAGACGATGTAGCGAGTCAGAGGAAGCTCGAGATGCCCGTCCACCGCACCCTCAATCAGAAAGTACGACTGGGTTCTGTGCTCAGGGCCGTCGTCGGCGGCGCGGACGTCGGGCCCGAACGAGCCGATCTGCAGCGTCGCATCCGGACTGTCGTCGTGCGTGCAAGCCGGGACAAAGCAGGTGCGCGCACTGCCCGAAGGCAGACGCATTACCAGCAAACCACGCTCTCCGTTCTCCAGAATCCAGCCTTCGGCATAGTCGTCTATCTGACTGGATTCCTCCAGCCGCACACTTCTGTCCACTCCGTCCAGGCCCACTCTGAAGGGAACGGGGTGCAGGCGAAATCCGGATAGTTGAGCCAGCGAAAACTCCCAGCCAAAATGCAGCCCCCGCAATCGGGCTGGAGGACTGGAGAATTTCACGGTCACTGCTTCGTCAAGAATGTGACGACCTGGAGACTGGGTATAGCGCGCGGTCAGTGAGAGACTGGCGCTTGAAGCTCTCAATAGGGGACCGGCTGCCGAATCCTCGTCAGCGGTGAGGTCAAGCACGATTGGCGACTGCCCCGCAATCTGCACCTGGGCGTGACAACCTACGACCGGAAAGCCCGAAAAGGGAGAAAACGCATCTCGCAGGACAGCAGCAGACTGAGGCAACGGGGCGAGCGTCTGGTTTTGAGAGGAGGAGTCAGGCAATCTCGAAGGCCTCAATTTCGTAACTTGTTCCTTCTATATTACCAGAATTGTTACGACTCTGTCAGCACTTTCTCCGATTTTTCCTTCTGAGGTGGCCCCGGCTGGCGCGGATACGGTTTCATTGCCGGGCCTGAGATCGACCGTTATACTGCTTCTGCTGTGCTGGAGGCAGCCGGAGTCTATGTGTGGGATTGTTGGTTACGTTGGGAACAGAGATGCGGTCCCGATTTTGTTGGATGGGCTGCAGAGGCTTGAGTACCGTGGCTACGACTCAGCCGGCCTGGCCATATTTTCAGGCGAGGGCGTCTGCGTCCGAAAGCGGGTGGGTAAGCTGGGGGAACTAGCTCAGAGCCTGCGCGAGAACCCCATCGCAGGCACAGGCGGAGTAGGCCATACGCGGTGGGCAACTCACGGACGGCCTTCTGAGGAGAACTCACATCCGCACTCTGACGGCGCCGGTATGATTCACGTTGTTCACAACGGCATCATTGAAAACTACCACACGTTGAAGGATCAGCTTCAGATCGAGGGACATCAGTTTCATTCTCAGACGGATACGGAGGTGCTGGCGCACCTGATCGGACAGCACTACCGCGGGGACCTCGCTCACGCCGTTCGAGAAGCGCTGCAGATGGTTGAGGGCGCTTATGCGCTGGGGATTATCTGCGACAAAGAGCCGGGCCGCCTGGTAGCGGCGCGATCCGGAAGCCCTCTGATCCTCGGACTGGGAGAAGGGGAGAACTTCATCGCCAGCGACGTGCCTGCGATCTTGAACCACACGCGTAAAATCATCTATCTCGGCGAGAAGGAGGTGGCGAGCATCTCCGCGGAATCCGTCGAGATAACGGATCTTGAAGGCCGGCCGGTGACGCGGGATATCTCTCGCATCGACTGGGACGCAAGCGCGGCGGAGAAGTCTGGCTACCCGCACTTTATGCTCAAAGAGATTCACGAACAGCCGCAGGTCATCAACAACACCCTGCGGGGGCGCTTTGACGAGGATGGCGTCGTGGAGCTGCGGGACATTGGCATCAGTGACGACGACCTTCGAAACGCGCGCAAAATTCTGATTACGGCCTGCGGGACAGCCTATCACGCAGGGCTGGTCGGGCGGCTGCTGCTGGAGCGCATTGCGCGCGTGCCGGTAGAGGTGGACCTGGCCAGCGAGTTTCGCTACCGTGATCCGGTGATTGACGAGGGTACGATTGTGATGGCCGTCACGCAGTCCGGAGAGACAGCGGATACGTTGGCTGGAATTCGGGAGGCGAAGCGGCGAGGAGCGCGTGTACTGTCGATCTGCAACGTGGTGGGAAGCTCTATAGCCCGGGAGTCTGACGGAGTGATCTATCAGAACGCGGGGCCGGAAATCGGGGTCGCCAGTACGAAAGCTTATACTTCCCAGATTGTCGCGTTCGCGCTGTTCACGGTGTATCTCGGCCAACTGCGTCGCTCTGTCTCTCGTGAGGAAGCTATGCAAATGAGCGCAGAGATCAGGGACCTGCCTTCCAAAATGCGCCAGGCGCTGGAGCAGGACGGCGCTATCTTTGAGTCGCGCGATCGTTACTATCTGGCTGAGAGCGCGCTGTTCCTTGGACGTGGCTATAATTATCCGAGCGCTCTGGAGGGTGCGCTGAAGCTTAAAGAGATATCATATATCCATGCGGAAGGGTATGCTGCGGGTGAAATGAAGCACGGGCCCATCGCGCTGGTTGACCACAGCCTGCCTGCCATCTGCATCTGTGTCCAAAGCGAAGTTTACGACAAGATGCTATCAAACATACAGGAAATCCGGGCGCGGCAGGGTTCCGTTCTCGCCATTGCGACAGAGGGCGACCGGGAGATAGCCCGCCATGCGGATGAAGTCGTGTACGTGCCGGAGGCGCCGGAGTATCTTTCGCCTGTTCTCACTGCCCTGCCCCTGCAGCTTCTCGCTTATCACATAGCCACGAGGCGCGGTTGTGACGTGGACCAGCCGCGCAACCTTGCAAAGAGTGTCACTGTAGAGTAATACTGGCCTGCCACGCAATGAAGGGCGTTAGCCCGGCGGCAGACGGTAGCGGCGAAAGGTGTGTTTGTAACCCGGTGGAATCCGGCGGGAGCAAATGATGGTTCTGATCGAGTTTGCACTGCTCCTTCTAGTCATTACGGCAGGTGGAGCGCTGCTGAGTGAAGGGGCCGAGAAGACTGCTGAGAAGTTCGGCGTGAACTTTGCGGGCAGCATTCTACTGGCGCTCGTCACAACAATGCCGGAGTATCTTTTCGTCATCTTTGCGGTGACAAAGCATGATGCGCCGGAAGTCGGGCTCGGGTCAGTCATTGGGGCGTGCACGCTTTTGATAACGCTCGGTTACGGCTCCGTAATACTGTTCGCCACCAGCCGTCTCAGCCGCAACCCCGTCAGCGTAATCGAGCTTAGTCCACACACACGCATTGACGGCTTTTTTCTGATCTTTGCATCCCTCGCGGCGCTGGTCCTGGCGATCATCGGAGACGATCTGACGGTTGTTGACGGGATCATCCTTACGATTATCTTCGTGCTTTATGTCGTGGAGCACGCGCGCGTCGCCTATCGCACAGCGGGCAACGGCGCCAGCACAGTGACAAGGAGAGAGCTGTGGAAAGCAGCCGGGTTCTTCGTAGCGGGCGGGATTGTCATTCTGCTGGCAGCGGATCCGTTTGTGGGCTCTATGATTGAAGTCGCTCACATGTTTCATGTCAGCCCGATAGCCATCGCCATTATTCTAAGCCCAATCGCATCTGAAATGCCGGAGAAAATCACTGCGTTTCTGACAGTGATACGCGACGGAAAACTGGCGGAAATCAGCATCGCGAATTTCATCGGATCTCAGGCGAATCACAACACACTCTTGCTGGCTGTCCTGACGTTTGTCTATGCGGCTGATGGGCATGGAGCTGTCAAACACGTCGTGAGCCTGCCATTTGTCGTTATGGTAACGCTCACGGTGATCGGCGGCGTGAACTTGCGCAGGCGCCGCCTGACCCGGGCAACCGGGTGGTTTTTCGTGCTGATGTACGTGGTGATAATCTTTGCCGCCTTTAACACAGGCACGCGTCTCCCTGGTCACTGAAGCGGACGAGAGTCTAACGCCAGCGACGTGTTGGGTTGGCTAACGCGAGAGGCACTCCTCAAGCGCCCTGCAACAGCGCGCGCGAGGCGCGACTGAATGAGCTTCTGCGCCAGCCGGAGGAATTAGCGGACGCAGAGCCTAACAGGTGGCATTATGGAGACCGCGCACACTTTCTTGCCGTTTGTGTTTCTGGTGCTGATTCTCTCGCCACTGGCGGGCTCAGCGCACGCTACGGACGTACTACAGCCGCCGATTGACCGGAAGGCCTGGATGACCCCATCACCTTCGCAGCCTCTGAAGCTCCTGAAGAAAGGCCCCGCCCGCACAGAGGCCTACCCCTCCACAAGTGACTATATGCGAGTGCTGGAGCGGTTTCCGCTGTACGGCGAGCGCGGATGGCGAAACAACTATCTGGGGCGAGCCGACGTCGGCTTCTTCGGCGATCCGGACTCCGCTGAGATGGGCCTGCGCTCGATGGGCAACTATATTTTTGTGATGAGCCTACTGGCCAGCGACCCGGCCTATGACGAGCGTGTCACGGGCTTCAGCCAGGCTGAGCTTCTGGACCGGGCCCGCGCATGCCTGCGCTATATGACGGGCAGTCACGTGACAGGGGAGTTCACCTGCGGCGACGGAAAGAAGTGGGGCAATCACTGGCAGTCCGCCTGGTGGGCCGCAAAGATGGCTCTCGGTGCGCATCTCATCTGGGACAAGATCCCGGTGGAAGAGAGGAGCGCCGTCGAGCGAGTCGTAGCTCACGAAGCAGACCGGCACCTCAGCCGAAAAGCGCCTTCCGGCGCCTTGAGCGACACCAAGAGTGAAGAGAACGAATGGGACACGGAAGTGATGGCGGTGGCTGTCGGTATGTTCCCGGACCACCCTCACGCTTCAGAGTGGCGCGCAAAACTCATTGAGTTCTATCTCAACTCACTCTCCGCGCCACAGGACGCCACTTCCGATGCAGTTGTGGATGGACGAAAGCTGTCGGAGCAGGTATATACAGACAACATCCACTCAGATTTCACAATTGAAAATCATGGGTCTTATCACGTGTGCTACATGGCCTGTCCGCTGCACTCCGTTGCCTGGGGCCGCTGGGCGCTGGAGAGCTCCGGAGCAACTCCGCCCGAAGCGCAGCTTCATCACTTCCGAGACGTATGGGAAAGGCTGAAGCCCACGTTCCTCGAGAAGCGCTTTGCTTATATAGAAGGCAAAGACTGGCCGCGCTACGCCTACGGGATGTATTTTATTATGCCAGCTCTGGTTTTGATGCAGCAGCAGTACGGCGACAGAGACGCGCGCGAAATTGAAGCGCGCAGATTTCAGGCGTTTGAGGACGAGCAGATTTGGAACGGGGACGGTTCATTCTTTGGCCGGCGCTTCACAAGGAACATCATGATGGACAGGCAGGCCGAATATGAGACGGATTGTTACGCCAACCTCGGCCTGTGCTACCTGATGCACAAAGCCAAAGTCCCCATCAAACCTTCGACACCCGAAGTCTTCGCGCGGAACCTCACATCTCAGCATATCAGTGAGGAGTCCGGGTTCAGCTTTGCTCACAACAAGAGGCTGTTTGCGTCCTTCGCGTGGAGGACACTTGGCGGAGCGTTTCCGCTGGGACTGTTTGTGCCGGAGGGAATGGATGACGCATGTGAGTGGGCTGCCAACAATCTCACAGGACGTATCGCTGTCGAGGGTGTAGATCCGAAGGTCAACCCCAAGACTACTCACAGCGACCGCCTCACGGACAGTGGTTTTCGCACTTATGGACGTATCAGTTACTCGAAAGCTGATGGCTCACCGGCGTACACGCACGAAATCAGCTTTGCAGTAGATATGCAGAAGGGCACAGCGGAGATCCAGTCGCGGTTCATCGCTGATGCGGACATTACGGTCACGGAGACGGAAGGCTTACGGCTGCTGGTAGCCAGCGACTTCTTTAACAAAGGGCTGCGAAAGTATAGCTCAGACACGGGTCAGACATCAGTCCGATTTGCCTTTGACGACCCAGCGCCGGCCGAACAGACAATCTCGTCAATAGTCGTTGGGGGAAGCTGGGTAAATATCGACGGCAAGCTCGGGATAGTCCAGGCGCAGGACAAGCCCGAAAGCTTTGTCCTGCGGCGCTCAGATATTCGCAACGGTCCGTGGGGCAGTATTCATTTCGATGTGCTGGACTGTCCGCCGGCACGGCCTCAAAGCACACAGGTCAAGAAGGGCGAGGTCGTTCTGAACACACACTTCGTACTGATTGCAGGAAACGCTGACGCTACGCAGTTGGCGGCGAGTGCGCGATCTTCCGCGAACTGAGCCGGGCGCTCGCGGCGTACGTCAGGCGACGAGCCAACGGTGGCATCACTTCCTTGAGCGTGTCTGCCTGGGACATGCGGCTGTGCGGTTCTTTGAGATAAACTCAACCGGTGCTGCCAAAGGCATAGCGGAAGGAGAGGCGCTCTTTGTTGGAGAAGTGCCTTCTGAGCCGCCTGTCGTCCACCGGCAGCTATCTGGAGATAAGTGATGGATCTGCAAACGGTATCTCAGCGACTGGACGCAAACGAAAAACTGAAGGTCAAATACCGAGTGCCGATTCGGGCCGAAGATGGCTCGGTATCCATGCAGGAACGCGTGGACAAGCTTCTGGATGTTGATCTGGAGCGCCAGATGTTGTTTGTCGCCTTTGAGGGCAACTCTGTGATGTGGGTGCAGGTTGCCGAAGCTCTAGACGTCTGGCTGGATGACGGCGTCTACGAATAGCCAAAACAGACCAGAGATCACATCTGACTAGGCTGAAATCGCCCCTGGAATATCCACTGGCAAGGCTCCTGTAGCCTCCAGAACCCCCAGCAGTACCTCAGCGCACGCCCGAAGCTGTTCCGGGCGATAGCCATACGAAGCTACGTAACACGGGACGTCACTGAACTGGCGCAGATCGTAAGGCTCTCGCAGAGCTACGACAACGAGTGGCGCTCCCTGTGCGGCCAGGTAGCGCACCAGGTGCGCCTGAGCTTCTTCGTCAATACCAGAAGTCCACGGCTCAGAACGGCACGTCGCAACCACCACCAGAGCCGTCTTTGACGCCAACTTCGGGAAATCCGACTCTGCGGCTGTGCGCGGAGCCTTCAAAACCTGACCTGGATAGAGAGTACCGAACTCCTGTTCACTGGAGGGTCTCGGCAAGTCTCCGAGAGGCTCAATGCGCACATTCGCGTGTAGCCGCGCCAGCTCCCCTGCAAGCTGAGGAACCTGTGGGTGCAGCCCTGTTACCAGAATCTCCTGGTCTGCGCTGAGCGCAGCGGGAATCGTCCCCCGTTCATCTCTGACCACTGTTACTGCCCGCCGCGCAATCTCCAAAGCAAGGCTACTCTTGTCCTCATCGGAAACGACAGCGAGCGCCCGATCCGGGTCTGCCGGGGCAGGCTTGTCCAGCAAGCCAAAGCGCTCCTTCGCCCTGAGCACACGCAGGACGGATTGATTCAGACGCTCTTCTGAGAGTTCCCCCGAATCTACAGCTTCGCAGATCCGTTGATACGCCTCACGCTGAGTGGAGAGCGTATGGCAGATGAGCGGACAATCGGCGCCCGCTTTGATGCACTCTATCGCTGCGGCCGGCGTTCCCCACCTCAGCGCGACCCCTTTCATCTCCAGGCAGTCCGTAACCACCAGACCGTCCCAGCCCATCTCTTCGCGCAAAAGCCCGGTGAGAATCCGCTTAGAGATAGTTGAGGGAAGCTCTGGGTCGAGTGCGGGGAAGACGATGTGCGTCGTCATGATGCTGGCGACACCCGCATCAATAGCCGCCCTGAACGGCGCAAACTCGACACGCTCCAGGCGCTCCCGCGGAAAGTCAACAACAGGCAAGGCCAGATGAGAATCTACGGATGTGTCTCCGTGACCGGGGAAGTGCTTGGCGGACGTGAGGACGCCGCCTTCGGTGTAGCCCCGAATGGCTTCAGAGGCGAATCGACTGACTATCTCGGCGCTGTCCCCGTACGAGCGAGTCCCAATAATCGGGTTTAGTGGATTGTTGTTGACGTCCACGCACGGCGCGAAGTCAAAGTTCACTCCGACAGCCAGCAGTTCTTCCGCAGTCGCTTTCGCGGCGCGGTACGCATAAGCTGGATCACCCGACGCTCCCAGAGCCATGTTGCCCGGAAAAACCACGTAAGGGTCCTTGAAGCGCGCCACCATCCCGCCTTCCTGATCGGCGATAATGAAAAGTGGAAGGCCTGAGCGCTCCTGCAGCTCGTTCATTGTCTGAGCTGTTCTCGCCGGAGTTGATACGTTTCGTCCAAGCAGGATAATACCGCCAACCTCAAACTCTTCGAGCAGCACGCGCGCATGAGCGGAAACTGTTGTGTTTTCTTCCTCAGTCTCTCCTGCCCAGCCAAAAATGAGGAGTTGCCCGATCTTTTGCTTTAGAGTGAGTGTATCCAGAAGAGCTCTTGCATCCATTGTGTCGTTCTCCAGTCTCTATTGGTCGCCGGTACTCGCTGAGACGGCGTTACAGGTTACAGTCACTATGCGGTTCTCAGTAGCGAAGCTGCTGTCCCAGGTTACAGTGGTTTGTCCCAGACCGTCCCGTCCACAGACTACCGACGCCGGATTAGCGCTGCCGCCTGTCACACTGACTGCTGCTGTCGCCCATGCAGAGGCGTTTCCGGCAGAATCTTTCACGGCTATGTTGAGGGTTCTCTGAGCGTTTCCAAGAGGTGTTACCGGATTCCAGGAGAGCGTCACAGCACCTGGCCCCTTCGCAAGAACCGCAACATCAGCTTCGGCCGGAAGGCTTTCGTCCGTGGAGCCGGCAAGACGTGCGCGAACAGTCTTTATGCCGGGGAACAGTCCTGTGAAGGCTCCGTTTTGCTCCACAAAGCCACCCCCGTTCTTTGTGCCCCACAGGACGCGCGTCATCTGTGCGGGTGTCAGTGAGCCGGAGTCTGCCGGGTTGGGCTGAAAGCTTTCACCGGCGCCGGCGGTGACTTGAGAAGTCGCAGGGGCAAGAGAAAATGTGGGTGAGGTCATAGTCAGGGGAGTTCCAAAGACGAGCAGGCCACTGGCCACCTGTCGCTGCTGGCCATCTGAGGGAGTGTTGATGACCAGGTCCTCCACCACGAGCGAACTGGAGCCGCCGCCGTCCAGGTTGATTGCCTGGACGCAGCCCCGATCCATCATAATCTGGGCCAGCTCCGCCAGCGATGCGCCGCGACTGACGGTCTGCCGGCCGTCAACGACCAGGAGCAATACGGAACCGGTTTTCGTGACCCCAACTGCCGTGCGTGGGTGGCGCGACTTAGCGAAGCTGGCTCCGAACCCGGCCTTTTGAGAGTTCTCAAAAACCTGCCCGTCCCGCACCAGCCATGATCCCCCTCCAACGGCATTGCGAACTCCGAGCCACGAGCGATTGCTCCCGTCCTGGACGACAAGCCTGAGCTTGACAGTCTTTTGATCGGATAGCGCCGAAGTCAACTCGGCGACACGCGCGCCTTTGGCCACCAGAACCACCGCACCTTCGGGAATGCGCTGATCTGTACCTGGCACGCTAAGACTCAGAACCTGTGCGTCCAACTGGCCCGTTTGCATAATCTGCGGCCAGTCACAGGAGAGAATGAGTTCCGCAGAGTCTGCGGATGCGCCTGTCGAAGTGCCCCAGAGGCGGTCGTAGAGAATGACGTCGGCCTGCCCTGCCGCGCGATCCACGCCATCCAGCTTAATATAGCGTCCGTTGGGCATCTCAAGAGTCAGCGCCATCTTCACATCCCCAATGAGCGGCTCTCCACCTGTTGTGAATCCTATGCAGGGTCTGTTGCTGGCAGGTTCACTCACCAGGCGTCCGTCCACCACTGTGAACCCGAGAGGGTCGCACGTCCACGGAAAGAAATCGGCGTTGGCGCCGGCCAGCGCGTGAGTGCGAGCGACTGCGGAGCTGACGACTTCTCGCTGCTTTGCATTGATCAGGTTGTTTCCAACAAACGCTCCGGCCCGGACACCAGCTTTGCGAGTGTCGAACTTGACTGCGCTGATGGTTATTGGCACATCCGGATCGACTGTCTGCAAAAGTTGAACGCCTGGGGCAATGTCCTTGACATACTCTCGCGGCTGGGCGAAGGCGGGCGCAGACACACAGGACATCCACAGCAAAGCACAAATGAGGAGAAAATTGAGTCTGATGGGTCGCATAACAGAGGCTCCAATCCGGGTGGGCTTGCGCTAGACTATACTCCGCTGTCATACAAAAGGTCAACCGGTTCCGCGGCTATGAAAAACCTTAGACGCGGCTGGGCAGGCTGCAAGAAAGAGCAGAGGTGCGTCACAGATGAGGACAGCACATGGCTTACTGCTGCATAAGCTCGACGTTGGCTCTGGGCACCCGCACGGTCTGCCCATCCTGCAGCCTTGCTACGAGTACGCGCACATGAGCTCCCGAGGGGACAGTTTCAAGCTCAGACGGCAGTTCTGTGACAGTCGCCAGCGCTCCAAAATGAGGCTCTCGAATTATACGAATGGAGCAGCCGTTCTCCAGAGATCCTGACTCACCATCCCGGGACATGCTGCCCTGATTAGGCTCACCAGCGGCACCAGACGTACCCAGCACAGCCGGAACGATAATTTCCGGGCGAATCACGCCTGCGCGAATCTGCGTCGCTCCGTTGATGGAAGCCATTCGGCCTTCGAGAGACTGCAGCAAATCCCATGTCCTCTGAGCCATCGAGATCTCACCAAATCCCTCAGTGACGATGACCGTCGAGGGCACCTGCTCTTCCCCTGTTATGGCTACGCCAATATCGTGCCCCAGATATTGAATCAGATCGGAGTCCACCACTCCGCCCGCCACAATCCCAACAGCGCCACAATCCGAAGCCGCCCTCATTTGCTGTAGAGTTACGCAGCCTCTTAATACAACGACCGCGCCAGCACAGGCGCCGTCAATGTCCGAGTCACCCTCCAAAGTGTGAATCGCGCCGTTGCGCTCCCCTCCAACACCGAAAATGCCCTGTATCAAAGCCCCCCGCGTTTCGACCACAGCCCCCTCCCGCGGCAAGACATCCACAACCTCGCCCCGCACGTAGGCTTTGATCTCAACGGGTGACGGGGCTTCGCGGATGCCGATGTTGCCGGACAGCGGGTTGATCAACTCCACGAGCCCGCCCACCGGGGCTCGGCTTTCGTTCTTGAAAAGTCCAAAGAAGCTGGAGGTCCGCGCGAGCGCCTGGCCCTTCACAACGGTGTCGCCTTCCTTTACCAGCAGCGCGGGCGGAAGGTCTTTCGGATCCAGCCCCAGCAACTCCGCTGTGCGGCACGTACGCATAATTCCGGGAAGCTCGGCACGGGCGAGGATGTCGCTTGGCTCCACGTGTTGCCCTGCCTGCACCAGCACATCGCCCGCCAACGGCAGTCTCCGCAGCTTGCGGATAGTGGTGAATCCTGTAACAGTGAGTCCCGGTGTGTATGCCTGAGCCATAGTTTCTGAAAGCTAGATGATGGGAAGCCCGAATGCTTCGTAGGAGCGCCGCATCATCTGAACGCATGCGGCGGTGTCCGGCGGGAAGGCGAGCGGGCGTCCGCGCCCGTCCAGAATCAGTCCAACGACGCCACCGTTCACGGTGGCTGCGCGCGAGCGTCCCCTGCCCTCGCCAACGTCCACGCCCCGGCTGGGAACGATCTCAAGTTCGACGGTTCTGCCCGGCTCCAGCGGATGCACCTGGATGTCTCCCGCATGCAGTTGCGCCTCATGCGAGTCCCAGCGCACAGTGCAAAGAAGCGCGCCCGGCTTTCCGTTGCCCACCGGCGCAATGACCGGCCCAAGCCTGATCAGGCAGTCCCTGTCGAAAACGGTTGCGGCAGCCTCTGGCTGAAGAGTCGAGAGCACGCCAAGCTGAGGCATCATGAAGATGGAGTCAACGGTGAGATAGGTCAGCCCCTGGGGCTGATAAGCATCCAGCATCATCAACGCGGACTCGCCGCGCCTTGGCGCATGGGAGAGCACGCCGCCGCTGCCTATGATGAGATCGCAGCGCATCATGTCCACCAGAGTCTCGCCTGTGCCAGCCTGGTTCATGATGTCGCCGACGGTGCGCTGTTGCTGCACGCCTTTCAGCCCGCGCGCCAGCATTTTGTGATGCTCAAAGGCGAGCCGCAGCGCCTCCCGCGCCAGCGCCTGCTCCACCCGCAGGTCCTGGAGGGTTTCGGGAATGGTGGTCGGGCGGATCATTTTGTTGCGCAGGC
This sequence comes from Armatimonadota bacterium, assembly GCA_020846715.1. Taxonomy (GTDB): domain Bacteria; phylum Armatimonadota; class UBA5829; order DSUL01; family DSUL01; genus JADLDK01. The sequence goes on from JADLDK010000001.1 coordinate 135,468, forward strand.
GATTGCGCACGTCCCACTCGTCCACCTCAAAGGGAAGCCAGCGGACGATGTTGCGGATTCCAGCTTCCGCCAGCACATTGCAGATGGAGTAGCTCATCCCGAGATTGGCGCTGACA
>JADLDK010000002.1 GCA_020846715.1 Armatimonadota bacterium
CCGAGTAGCAACAACACTGTTACACAAAACAACGCTCTCATGACCTCTCCTCTTCGCCGCATTCTGGGCGGCGATCCTCTTAGACGATCTCCGGCTTGAGCAGTCTCACGCCTGTAAGGCGTTCATATAAGCGCACAATGGCGAGCCTGCCCTGATAGTTTTCCGCTCCTCCATCTGCTGAGCCAAGGCTCACATCCTTCAAAGTAAGCAGATAGGAAAAGGCGATTGTCACCGCGTCCTCATTACTGGCCGCAGCCGCGATAGCTTCCACAATAGCCTCTGGCGGATCCGGGACCTGAAACCGGATAGAGCCTTTGGGGATTTCAGTGTTTCCATTAATGGCGTCAGCATCAGTGTCTTCAGCCCGTTCCCCATCACCGTATGCCCAGACCAGCCACGCGGACTCTGGCTCTGCAATCGCCGCGGCCCATTGTTTGACTGTAGAAATACTCGGCACTACGCCCTGGAGCATTCGGTGAAGGGTGACGTGTCCGATCCCCGTAACCTTTGCGGCATCGCGTGTGCTGCCTAGCCCGTGAGCGGCAAATGCTTGTTGGACTCGACGCGCAAAGGTCATGCTCGTTCGCCTCGACTCCGCCAGCGTGACGACCTCCACACCTTATTCTAACACACCGGGAGCTAGTTGTAAAAAATCTTTTCTCAGAGTGTTGACATATATGGAAACACTCAGTAGAATCAAGTGTAATGGAACCGTTAATGGAAACAACACAAGGGGCAAACATTCGTGCAGAACGCGTGCGCTATCGACTGACACAGCAAGAGCTTGCAAGCGAGCTGGGGCTACTGAGATCAACGGTAGTGGAGGTAGAGCAGAGCAAGCTAGAGATCAGCCAACCGGAATACGTGCGGTGGCTGACAGGAATTAACCGACTGGCCGCGCACAAGGCGGAACCGCGTACGCCTGCGGAATGCGGGGCTGGCAACTGATCAGAAAGTTTTCTTTTCGGTGCGGGGCATAGGGCGAACTCGCGTTGTGGTTGTCCCCGCGAGCCGAAAGAAGCGCCAGCAATCGGGCTGGCAAAGTAAAGCCCCGGGCTGCTGGAACAGTCCGGGGCGATAGAAAGGAACCGAGATGTTAGTCCAATTCCTACGGGATTATACCACAGGAGGGACGCGATGAGCCGCTTTGCGCAGGGTCCGCGTGACCCTCAGCGACCTTCCGAGACCTTCGACGACTACCAGGACCGCGTCAACGGCGATGATTCGGAGTTCGAAGGCAAGTACAACCGGATGTTCAAGTACGGCGTCCAGGGTGATGCCGTGGATCCGGACGTGGATGACTACGACTTTCGGGACTGGTGGGAGGAGCGTGGGCGATGACGACACTGCATTCTCACTGCACGCGTTGCGGACGGGAACTGACAGATCTCGATCGTAAAGTGGACGGAATGGGCCTGCACTGCCGCCTCCATGCACCACATAGGCGGCGAGTTCGACTCTTCGCTGTACACGAGGACGGATCCAGAACCTACAAGCTCTACTCACTGACACATGCCGGGCGAGCACTCTCCTACGAGGTGCGAGTCAATACCACTACCGGCGAGTTCTCCTGCACCTGCCCGGACTTCGCATTCCGCGGCAACTTCTGCAAACACTGTGACCGCGCGTTGGCACATGCGACCAGGCGCGCGGGAAGGGGTGGCGTGAAATGACAACCTTCCAGAAAGCCGAACGCAGGCGCGCGAAGGCGCGCATCCTCATCGAAGGCCCATCCGGCAGCGGCAAGAGCTATTCAGCGCTGCGTCTGGCCAAGGGCTTTGGCGGCAAGATCGCCGCTATCGACACCGAGCACGGCAGTCTGTCGATGTACTCCGACGTCACGGATTTCGACGTGATGGACATGAGTGCGCCGTTTTCGCCTCAGCGCTATGTGGAGGCGATCAAGGCCGCGGAAGAAGCCGGCTACGACGTGCTCATCATCGACTCAATCACGCACGAGTGGTCTGGCGAAGGCGGTTGCCTGGACATCCTCGAAAAGACACCGGCGCCGGGCGGGAATCAGTGGGGGCGATGGGCTGCTGTGACGCCGCTGCATCAGCGCTTCATCGAGACGATGCTCCAGAGCTCCTTGCACATCATTGCTACTACCCGCTCAAAAACGGAATGGGCGCAAGGCGATGACAAAAAGCCGAAGAAGCTCGGGCTGGCGCCGCAGCAGCGTGACGGCATTGATTACGAGTTCACGATGGTTTTTAGCGTCCAGGCTGACAACCACGTCGCCAGCGTCACCAAAGACCGCACAGCGCAGTTCGATGAGTATCTGCAGATCATCGACGAAAAGACCGGGGCGAAGATCGTGAAATGGCTGGAGAGCGGCGCTGATGTGCCTGTTCCGACTGCGCCAGCAGAGGTCTCGGACAATGACCTGAAGGAGCTGCGCGAGCACGTGCGTTCTCAGGCGAAGGCTGCTGGTATGGCGGCAGGGCAGTTCATGGCTCTCATCAAGTCGGTGCAGCCGAATGGGAGGCTGGTGGAGTGCACCGAGCGTCAGCTGAATGACATCAGCGCGAAACTGAACGGAGGCCAGAAGTGAGCAGGGTCGGCGATTTGCTGCTGGAGAAGCAGGCGGAGATTGACGCGTTGAAGCGCGAGCTGCTGGCGCGGGACGATGAGGTTCTGCGCTACGCATTTGTGGTTCTGGTGGTCGGAGTGCTTCTGATTTGCGTGGCGTTCTCTGCTGGCGCCGGTTGCGAGGCTCAGCGCCTCGCGGGGGGATGGTGATGGAAATCAAAGAGACGGAAAAACAGAAGATTGTGAACAAACTCAACCGCTATGCTCAGGTCTTCGACGAGCACATGCGGGAGCCGGTGGGTGACGCTGACTTGGAGAAGATGCTGAACCACGCGGGCGCGCCGGTTGGGCGGGCGCTGGTTGACCTGGCGGTGGCCTGTGTGACGCTCAGTGTGGATGGGAACGAATTCAGCGCGCTCTCAGACGTCAGAGAGCTGGCGCAACGCATGTTTTACGATGATGAGAGCTTCTTGGTCTTTGAAGGGATTGCGAAGCGCCGCGCTATCGAGCTGGCGATACTGATGATGCGCAGAGCGGACACGCGTGTCATCAACGAGGGCTGGGTGTCGGAGCCGCTGGAGGACGGCTGATGGCGCTTTTGATTGTGAACATCGCGGTGCTCGTTTTGGCCTTGCTAGTGCTGGCAGTCACCGTGCTTCGGTATCGCCGGTTGACTCCCAGAATAGATCGGCTCTTTGAGGAAGACGGCTACGAGTTGACGAGCAAGGGTCAGAAAGTGTCGGAGGAAAGCACAGATGAGTAGCACTTTGTTGCCGTGTCCGTTTTGTGATGGGCCTGCACAGCTGCGGAGTTTCCCGCGCGGCGCAGATGGCCGAAACGATTATGCGGTAGGGTGCCGCACATGCGACGCTGCAACGCGGGTGATGAAAGAGAAATGGCTGGTGACGTCGGCGTGGAACCGTCGTACGGAGATGACACCTGCCGTCGAAGCGGTGTTTGACCTGCATCGGGAAATAAATCGCGCGGAGCAGGAGATGGCGCTAATTGTGAATAGGCTTGGAGTCGCGCTTGAGCGGTTCACTTTCAGAATAAACAAAGAAGAGGCTGTCACAGATGAGTAAACCTAAGTTGGAATTAAAACAGTGCGTGTATTGTGGCGGACAAGCACGGGTTCTTCTGCGTCGGCCATGCACCTGGCGCGTGCAGTGCGACCGCTGCTACGCCAGAGGTGAACAGTGGTACCCGACGTCAGACGAGGCGGCGGCAGAGTGGAATCGTTGGATGGGAGCAGTGGGCGAGAAGATCGAAGCTGACCAGGAGAGGAACGGAGGATGAGCACACCTGACCTGTTGCCCTGCCCGTTCTGCGGTGGGAAAGCAAGCCTTCGCAGTTGGGCACCGCGCGGGAGGGTGCGCGCCTATTATGCTGTGTGCTCCACGTGCATGGCCATGTCTGCGGATTATCGAGACGAGGTGTTGCTAGAGGTCGCGTGGAACCGGCGCGCCGATAGTGAGTCAGAGGAGATGCCAGATGATTGAGGCGGCGAAGCTGAAACCCTGTCCGTTTTGTGGTCGTGAGTTGCCGTTTTTATCACATTACGACGAGGGTTACTGGCTGGTGCAGTGCACACAGTGCTTTGCGAAGACGCTGCGTTGTCCGACTGAAGAATCCGCTGCGGATGCCTGGAACCGTCGCGCCGATAGTGAGCAGGAGGAGATGCCAGATGATTGAAGCGGCGGAGCTGAAACCCTGTCCGTTTTGCGGTGAAGAAGCGCGGTTGCTTAAAGATTGCGACAACTTTCTTAAGTGGCGGGTGCAGGTGCAGTGTATGGGCTGCGTTGTGGAGACGCGGCTTTTCCCGACTCAAAAAGCCGCCACGGATTTTTGGAACACACGCGCCGAACGACCTGCTAAGAAAGGATTGAGCGAGGAATGAGCACGATTACTAAAGATCCGGTGATGCCGTGTCCGTTCTGCGGCGATGACGCCGAAGTGTATCTTGCTCGCGCGGGAGAGTTTGAAGAGATGGCAGTCTTCTACGTCCAATGCTGCGCTTGCCGCGCGCGTACCAATCTCAAGGGCAGCTACGAAGAAGCGATGGCGTCCTGGCATCGCCGCGACGCAGAGGACAAACTCCGGTTCCAAATCAGGAAGCTGGAACAGGTGAATGATGAAGATACTTAAGACGTACAAGCCGGATCCAGAACGAGAGGCGCGAGCTTTTGAAGTGCTGCTGCGGGAGCTTGAGAAGGCGCGTCCGAAGGCTGAAGAGCAGACGGAAAAACCTGTAGGTACACACACATGAGGGCGGCAGTTTATATGCGCGTCAGCACGGAAGAGCAACGCGAACGGCAGACCATCGAAACGCAGAAGGCTTTCGCGCTACGCTACTGCGAGCAAGCCGGAATCACGATCGCGGACTGGTACGCTGACGAAGGTGTCTCCGGAACGGTTGCGCTGGAGTCCAGGACGCAGGGAGCCCGACTCCTGGCAGATGCGATCGCCGGGCGCTTCGAGATCGTCCTGGTCTATCGAGTGGACCGTCTAGGGCGGGACACGTGGATAATCGAGGACGCTGTTCGGCGGTTGCGAGCCGCGTCCGTCCGCTTTGCCAGCATAACGGAGATGTTCGACGCCGCCACGCCACACGGCAAACTGCTCCAGTCCATTCTCGGCGCCACAGCGACTTATGAGCGTGACGTCATTGTGGCGCGATCAATCGAGGCCACGCGTCGGCTGGCGCAAGAGGGCGCGTGGATGGGCGGCATCGTGCCCTATGGTTACAAGGTCGTGGGTGACGGACGCAACCGTCGTCTGGCGGTCTCCGAGGACGCGTTACCGGGACTCGAGATGTCGGAGGCTGACGTCATCCGCCTCATTTTCAAACTCTCGGCCGAGGATGGCAAATCCTGCAGTCTCATCGCCGACCACCTGAACGCCCTGGGCGTACCGCCAAGCTACGCCAAGGATGAACGCAAGGTACTGCGCGGCAAGCGCAAACAAGCCACGGCTGGCATCTGGCGCCAAGGCAGGGTGGGAAACCTGATCCGTTCGTCGACGTACAAGGGTGTCCACGTCTACGGCAAACGGACACGCGGTGGGGCGGAGCCCATAGAACGCCTGTGTGCGCCGATTGTCTCGGAGGCCGTGTGGGACGCCGCGCAGGCGACTCTACGAAAAAATTTCCTCTTCTGTGTCCGCAACAGCCGTCGACAGTACCTGCTGCGCGCGCTGATTCGTTGCGGTACCTGCGGTCGCTCCTTTACGGGGGTGCCAGCCAAAGACTATGCCGACGGACGGTTCCGCTCTTACTACCGGTGCAGCGGTCGCAACCACTACAGGGCTGTGTATGGCGCTGACAAGTGTGATGCGCCAAACGTCAACGGCGAGGATCTGGAGCGCGAAATCGTGTCTGATATTCTCGGATTCCTAACGCATCCGCAGACAGTCATCAAACAGCTCACAAGGCGGATGGAGAAGGAGATCGGCGCGGACGGCAGCCGGGCGAAAGCAGCGGAGCGCTGGCGCCGGCGGCTGGCTGGACTGAACACAGAACGGGACCGCATTCTGGTCTTGTTTCGCAAAGACCTCATCACTGAAGAAGAGCTGCAGCAGCAGCTCGACGATATTCGGGCGGCGTCCGATTTGGCCAGCAAGGAACTGGCGAAACTCAGCGCTGGCGCTGACCGTGAGACTCAGTTGGCGGATTATCTCAACAGAGCCGAGCAGATACTGCACAAGCTGAAAGGGCTGGCGGCAGGAGACCTCAGCTATAGCGTCAAGCGCGCGTTGGTCGAGGCGCTGGTGGGAGGAATCAAGATCAAGGCGACAGAGATGCCTGATGGTCGCAAGGCAGCGCGAGTACTGGTGACGTACCTCTTTGCGCCGGTCAGAACTGGGATTGATAACCACACGGACATCCATGCGGATATCAATCCGGGTTTGGAGCGTAGCTTCACGCTCATCGCGCGCACGCGAGGCGCGAAGCAATGAGGATGCCGTCCACGAGCAGGCTGCTCACACCGGTCGTCTATGACCAGGCGCTGACGCCCAGAGTTTTCCACCTGACGAAGGACCGGAGCACAGCTCTATGTGATGCCTCCGGCACACTTACCTATACGCTACTCAGTGAGCGGCGCAACATTTGCCGGGAGTGCGAGAAAATGGAGGCCAAGGATGGCGCACCCGAAGCGCGCGACTGACTCTCTCACAGAGAAACAGTGGATGCGACAGGTGGTGGACCTGGCCAAAACTCTCGGCTGGAGCACGTATCACCCGTACCTCTCGATCTACTCAGCCAAGGGCTGGCCTGATCTGGCACTCTGGCGCGAGCGCCTGATACTGGCAGAGCTCAAGACCTCTAATGGCCGGTTGTCACCGTCTCAGGTGGAGAGGTTATCACAGGTCTCAAAACTGCTGGCGTTGAGGTCTACGTCTGGAGGCCCGAGCACCTGGACGAAGTCGTGGCTGTGTTGAGGGAGCGGCGCGGATGAGTGGATTGCTGACTCACATTCCGGAAGAGCTGAAGGCGCTGCGGCAGTGGATCCTGTGGCGCGGCGTCCTGCGAGATGGCGACCTGGCAAAAGTGCCGATCGACGTCAACGGCGCGCCTGGCGCTCAGGTCCATCCCGAGCGGTGGGTTACATTCGAAGAGGCGCTGGCCGCTCTCGAACGTAACCGGGCGGATGGTCTCGGGTTCGCCTTCTGCCGCGACTCGCGCATTATTGGCATAGACTTGGACGATTGCGTAGATGAAGGCTCTATCACGCGGCAGGCCGACCGCATCGTGCGGCGCCTGAATTCCTACACGGAAGCTTCACCGTCCAAGACCGGCTTACACATCTACGTGATGGCCGAAATGCCGGGCAAGCGAAACCGCTGTCAGAATCTGGAAATCTACCCGGACGGGCGTTTTTTCACCGTCACCGGCGAGCGCTGGCCCGGAGTTTCTGAACATGTAGAAGAGCGCCAGCAAGAGCTGAACGATATCTACGCGGAGTATTTCCCGCCAGAGCCGCTGAATCCGGTCGCTCCTGCTGGCGCGCCTCTGGCACTGGGTGATGAAGATCTCCTGGCCAAGGCGTTCAAAGCCAAAAACGGCGCCCGATTCTCCTCACTATGGTACGGTGACACTTCCGCTTATAACGCTGATGACTCTCGCGCGGACCTGGCGCTGTGCCGGCTGTTGGCCTTTTGGACAGGGGGAGACCCCGCTCAGATCGACCGACTCTTTCGCGCATCGGCGCTTTATCGTCCGAAGTGGGAACGTATCGACTACCGCGCCAGAACCATTGAATGCGCGCTGACGGGACAGGCCGAGTTCTACAATGGCCACAAACCGGAGTCTACTGACAGTGCAGGCGAAGACGCAGAGGAATCCGTCGAGGCCGGAGCAAAGCTGCGTGACTACAACCTGACCGACATCGGCAACGCAGAGCGGATGGCGCACCTGCACGGTGACTATATCCGCTTCTGCTACACCAACTCATCGTGGTACGTCTGGACTGGTAAGCAGTGGCTCCTGGACACCTCCGGCGCCGTCGAGCGCCGAGCGATAAGCACCATCCGCGGATTCTATCGTGAGGCGGGGGCGGCAGAAGAAGCGGACCGTCGAAAAGTCCTGGCAAAGTGGGCGCTGACCTCCGAAGCTGGTCCGCGCGTGAAGGCGATGATCGAGATCACAAAGGCAAGCGTGCCGGTCTCGCTGGAAGAGTTCGACCGCGACGTGTGGCTCCTCAACTGCAGGAACGGCGTGGTGGATCTGAGAACTGGCAACCTGCTGGAGCACGACCCGCGCCTGATGCAGTCCAAAATCGCACCCGTGCTCTATGAGCCAGGAGTTGACCAGAGTCTATGGCTGTCGTTTCTCGCTGACGCAACCGGTGGAGACACAGAGCTGATGGCTTTCCTCCAACGCGCGGTCGGCTACTCAGTTAGTGCATCCGTCAACGAGGAAGTCCTCCTGTTTGTCCACGGACCCGGCGCATCCGGCAAAAGCACGTTTATTGAATCCATCCGCTCGGCACTCGGAGATTACGCCACGACGCTCGACTTTGAGGTCCTACTCAAAAAGGATTTCTCGAGCGGTGGAACCGGGCCCAACGCAGAGCTGGCGAAGTTGCCCGGTGTGCGCTTCGCCGCGTCAGAAGAAGTGGATCAGGGCAAGAAGCTGGCCGAAGGGCTTGTCAAGAACCTGACCGGCAACACTCAGATTTCCGCTCGCGCGCCGCACGCCAAACGCGCAACGGAGTTCGTTCCTCAGTTCAAGCTGTGGCTGGTCGCAAACGATGCGCCCAACGTACGAGCTGACGATGACGCTCTCTGGCGCAGGATCCTGCGCTGTCCATTCGAGCAGGTTGTGCCACCCGAAAAGCGCGACCGGACACTCAAGGAGCGCCTGCGAGATCCGGCGATCGGCGGGAAGCAGATCCTCGCCTGGGCTGTCCAGGGCTGCCTCGACTGGCTGGGCCAGGGGCTGAATCCCCCGGAGGGCGTGATACAGGCAACGGAAAAGCTGCGCACAGGAATGGATCCGTTGTCCGACTGGATTGAAGATCGCTGCGTTCTCAGCCCCTCCATCTTTACTCGACAATCTGAATTGCGTCAGAATTATGACGATTGGTGCCATGAAGTTGGCGCGCGACCAGTCGGCAAAAACACATTCGCGGCAAGCCTTAGACGAGTCGGAGGTGAAAGTCACGTCTCGAATTCGGTCCGCGGGTGGTTCGGAATCGGCCTAAAACTACCCGAAAGTGTAGATCCAGTACGACCCGGGTCGTACTGCAGTACGACCCGAGAAGACCCCAGAAATACCGGAAATCAAGCTCAAAATGAGGATTTTCAGTACGACAGTACGACTACTCCATGTAAAGTTCCCGCAAAATTATCTCATGAAGGAAGTTTCCCGCAAAGGTCGTACTCGGTCGTACTGGATTCTGAAAACGGCCAAAATACCACTTTTGATGAAAGTGTGACCGTGCGCAAAAATGCCGATGGCACTATCACGCGCTATCTGCCAGATGGGAGTGTTGAGATATGACACCACTCTCTTCGCTCAGGCTCAAAGGCTACTCTGTCCGACTCACGTCTCAGGGACTGCTCGCAATCTCTCCAGAGCCACCAGAGACACTGCTGTCCAAAATCCGATCCCGCAAAGCGGACATCACAGCTGAGCTGCAGGTGGAACACTCAGAAGCTGCGAAACGGATTGACCGCCTGCAGTACCGCCTGATGTGCAGTGAGATCACCCCGCAGGCCGCGGAGGAGTTGATGACCTATCTTGCCAGGCGCACTGCCGCAACTACGGCGCCAAAAGATCAACATCCGTGCCAGTGTGGCGAAACCCTGCTCTGGCACTACCGCAACGAGGACGACAGTCTCCCATTGATTTGTTACTCGTGCCACCCGCCGAGAGAAACAGACAGCGCGTGGAATATCAAATGCTTTGAAGTTTTCGCTGTGCCATTAGACGAGAAACAAGCCGCATGAATGGTCGGGCACAGGCAGATTTGCTGTACGGGCGCAGCTCGCACAGTCGAAGAAGACAACGGAAAGGAACGATTGAAATGTCACTTAGAGAAAGACTCGCGAAGGCCGAAGCAAATACCTACTCCGGCGAAAACTGGACGCCGCAGGAGGAGGGCGACATGATTTGTGGCTTTATCACGGACATCAAAACCGTGACATCTGATCACGGCGAAGCTTGCGTGCTGACCATTGCCGACGACGTGCTCGGCGAAATGGATGTGTTTTGCGGGCGCAAGAGCTTGGCCGGACAGATCCACAAACTGCGGCCGGAGGTCGGCGAGGAGATCGGGATCCGATACGACGGACAGTATCAGACGTCGTTCGGGACAGTCGGTTACAACTATACCGTGGTGATCGATAGAAATGACAGGACGGCGCCGAAGCCGCAGGCAAAGGCTGCGGCAAACCCGGTGAAAGCCGCTGCAGAGGATGATCCGTTTGCAGGCGAATAACCGACCGATGACGTGTCTCTATGACGCATCACTGAGCAAAGAAGAACGCACGTTCCATCTGTCCCAGCGCGGCTTTATAGCGATCTGCGGAACGAGATTGAGAACTCCTGTGCGTACGCAGGCGCTGCCAAGTGCGCCGTGGTGCCGCAAGTGCCAGGAGGCTACAGGAGGTCAACGATGACCGAGCGCCAGTGTAGCAAATGCAAAGTCGTGAAGCCGATCGACGCATTCAGCTATCGCCCGGACAAGGGGCGCTACAATGGCGTTTGCAAAACCTGCATCGCCGCCAGAGGCAGGGCGTGGCACGCCCAGAAAAAAGAGAGCGGAGAGCCTGTTTTCAAACTCCGGATGTACAAATCCAGAGCCAAAAAGTGGACAGGCACACTCCACAGCGCAACACCGCCGCCGCCTGAACGGGTCCAGACCGCCGATGAGCACCGCTACGGCAACCCGCAGAGAGTTGTCAACGGCGAGATCCATCGTGAGTGCAAACTCTGTGGCGCAATCGAAAAGACCAGACCAGACGGCACGGTGTACGGTGATGACCTCACAACTCGCTGTGACGAGGTGCAGCGGCGAGACGGCTATACGCCCGAGTTTCGAGCCGGAGAATACCGCCGAATCCTCGAAAATGTCCGCTACGCTGAAGTGTGCGACAGTCACTGGCCATCTGACAACGGCATGGGGTACGTGGAAGCTTGATGAAGCGCGATCCGCTCCAACTTGACGCATTGACGGAAAGGCAGAGACTCAACGCAACACCGGTGGAGTCGCTGGCGCAGAGCAAGCGGCCGACTCAGGTCACGTACCTCCGACTGGAGCCGCACGTCATCACGATGATCGACCAACTGTGTGAGCGCTTCGGCTGGACGCGAGGGCGAGCCATCAGAGAGGCGATAGAGGTCATCTACTCACTCTATGTGGAGTCGGACGGCTGAAAGTTATTGGCTCGACATTGGCGGCAGGAGCGACGGTCTACGATCCGTGGCACACCGCACCGGAGGAGACGCTGCGGGAGGTGTTAATGCTCTGCGCTTTGCGCGCCAGGGCGGAGCGAGATCGGGCTTTGACCGGTGACTTTGACGCCGATAGGCGTGCTTACGAGGATTGCCTGGTGCTGCTGACAGCGCCACAGGGGGTTAGCGTCGATGTGCTCCTGGCGTGGCTCCTGGAGACATAAAAAAAGCCCGGAGGGGAACACTCCGGGCTAGTGAGAGTTAGTCTTTCCGGCTGACCTTCGGCGCCCGCCTGCGCCGGTAAGTGCAAGCGGACTCCGGAATCAGCCAATTCCTGCCGTAGCGCTCGCCCTTGAGCACTCCGGCCTGCAATAATTCCTGGACGCGTCGCAGGCTGACGCCCATGACGGCGGCGGCCTGCTCGGTTGTCAGCAGCTTCTTGGCGCTCATGCACCCTCCGGCTGCGACAACGCGGCGATAATGGCTGCACTAGATGTGCCGTGCTCGACCATTACCTGATAACAACTCGCGGACCCGCGCAAGTGATAGACACCCGCCGCGGGATCCGTGGAAGGCTCTTCCTCCTGGAGTGGACGAAGATCCTCGTCCATCTCCAGGTATCGGATCCCCTGGAGTTTCAGGTCATTATCAACGGTGATAATGACCTCACCGCACCCGCGGTAATTGCTGACTAATTCCTCCGGCACGTCCCAGACGCCGGCTATCGCCGGGTGGAACTGTCCCCTGTTTCGCTGGTAAATGCCCTTTATCATGTCCATATTGCCTCCATGATTCGGGCATCGCGGTCAGCTCTCGCTCGGTCGCCGCGTGCGTGCTTCTCCGCAGCAACTTTTTCGCGGGCTTCTTCTTCGTCCCACCTCTTCCGCCACACCCCCTGGCGGTAAAGGTTGCGGCCTTTGATCCTCAATTTGGACCCGTCGGCCCTCAGCAGCGTGAAAGTGTGCTGCTGCTTGCTTGCGCCGTAGCTCTCAGCTACGACGGTCGCTGTCTCACGGACAAAACCCTCGAAGCGGGCGCTGCGGTACGAGCCACTAAAAGTGGCTCGATCAAACCGTACCTCGTCGCCCTCCACCACGTCGCCCGTGGCGTTGACGGGGTAATCGGAATCCCCCGTGTAGTTGCTCGTGCTATACGGCATCAGTTTGCCTCCTCCAGCCACTCCGCGACGATCTCTTCAGCTATCGACCTGGTGGTGATGACCACCACGTCGTCGTCCTCAACGTCGCCGACCATGTCTGCTATGACAGCCTCGCGGCTCTCTCCGCTGGCCAGCCTACTGGCCAACTCCTCGCGGGCTGGCTCCCACCAGTCCGCATCGGCTAGAGCGTAGCGCAGGTAGCCGTCCTGCGCTGCTATGACCTGCTCCACGGGGTCGGTGTCTGGGTCTCTCTCCTCTCCTCGCGACGCCCAAGCCGCCTCAATTGCGGCGACGAGAGCGTCTCGCTCGCCGCGTAGCCAGTCTAGCGATACGCTGCGACCGATTTCCCAACGCCGCTCCAGGGCGTAATAGATGTCGGGTGACACGCCGGATTCCGACTCGTGCTGGGAGTAGACTCCCAGCACTGTTCCGTCCGTCCAGAGATAGTAGTTGTGCCCTCGGCCCTGCCGGGTGTCCTCTGCTAGTTCGGACTGCGGACTGTCGAGTATCTTGTCTAGCTGTGTAGTGTTCATTTTCGTCTCCCTCTAAAAATGACTAAAAACGACTCAGCGCCTTCATCGAGATATCGATCATCTCTGACGCCTGTCTCTTGGTTAGCGCCCCGTTGATAAACTCGTTTCCGTTGCCACCCTCTTCGAGGATGAGCTTCGCCAGCAACCAGCATTGCCTCTCGGTTGCGCCCTTGTCACCCGCCCTGGCAGCGGCGGTGTCCAAAATCCTCGCAATCACTTTCTGCTCGCTCATTTTCGTTCTCCCTGGTCTTGTCGTTACAGCACTGCGATAATTTCGCAGTCGCTGACCACCTCTTCGCCCGGATCAAATGTCCGGGCATCATCCAGACCTGTGCATTGCCATCCAGCTACTAAGTACGGGACGCCAACATATCGATCCGGGTCATGCTCCAGCACCTTAAACGCTGTGGATAAGCGCAAGATGCACGTCCCCGGCAGTGTCTCATCAGTTACAGTGTTGTCCATCCACTCACGAGAAGGGGGGAAGATGTGGCCAACAAGAAGGCCGGGTGTGTCCCACCGGACGCCAAAAACCAAATCATCTGCGTATTGGTCGATGATGTTTTGGATTTTTTCTGGGTCTAATTTCATTTTCGTTCTCCTTATCCCTTCGGGCTGGTCTCAACTGACCAACCTCTATATATATTATCGCACTTTGACGCGATAAAGTCAAGGGTTCTGGAGAAAGTTTTTGAGATTTTTTGAGCGTGCGGGCAGAAAATCTAACACCTCCAGAGCACTTAATACATGAGAGAGTTTCCCACCCTCCTCTCTCGCGCGCCCCGGGGCGTAACCCTAGACCGGGGCGCGCAGTTATTCGGTGGCATTCTCCTTCTCTCTGCGAGGGAGCTCAGGCGCCTGTTTTGGACCTTTTCGGACGCTTGGGCTTCCCCGCACTTTTTGATTGTGATCTGCTATGTGTCGCTCAGAGGATGAAAAAGCCGCAGCGCTCGCGGCGCTAAAAGCCAACGGCGGTAAATTGCGCAAGACCGCGCGGGACACGGGAATCCCGTTCAGCACCATCCAGAAGTGGCGAGACGAGTGTACGAAAAGCGGGTCACAGAAAAAAAACGACGCTGAGATTGCCCTGGCGGATCTCTACGAGCGGCTGGCGCGACAGGTCTGCGAGCTGCTACCGAGTGCCATGGCCAGCGCGGATGCGAGGGAGCTCGGGACGTTGCTCGGGATCCTGACCGACAAAATGCAGCTTTTGCGAGGAGAGCCAAACAATATCACGCAGCAGGACCACAACGTTGCCGGCCGAGTCGAGCTCGAGGTTGTTCGCGGCTACGGAGACTGGCTGGAGAATCGCCGAGAGCCTGAGGGCTGACGCAGCTCGCCACCTGATTCCGTTTACGCTTTGGACGTTTCGCAAGTACCGGTTCGCGGCGCACCTCAACGCACTCGCCGAGGCGCTGGAGGCTGTGGACCGGGGCGAAATCAAGCGCCTGATCGTGGTTATGCCGCCGCGCCACGGGAAAAGCGAGCTGGTCAGCGTGCGTTTTCCGGCGTGGTGGCTCGGACGGCATCCGGATAAGCGTTTTGTCCTGGTCTGCTACGCTGCCGATCTCGCGGAGCGCCACAGCCGGATGGTCCGGGCGTGTGTCCAGAGTCCGGCTTACAGACAGGTTTTTGACGGCATGTCTATCGATCAGACGAGCCGCAGCGCACAGCAGTGGGACCTGGCGGGGCGTCGCGGCGGGATGAAAGCAGTCGGCGTCGGAGGTCCGCTTACTGGGTTCGGCGCTGATTGCCTTGCTGGCAACACGTTGATCAAAACGGAGTGCGGCTTGCGCACAATCCGTGAAATTACACGGGCAGGCTCGCCGGTTATGGTGCTAACATGTAACCATAAAACCGGCACACTTGAGTATCGCCTGGCGCGTCCTCACAAGCCGAGGCTAACGCTTGTGCTCTACACGATTACGCTCGCAAATGGCACAAAAGTGCAAGCGACGAAAGAGCATCCATTTTTTGTTGCCGGTCGAGGCTATGTCAGAGCCTCCAGTCTGGAGATCGGCGATGAAGTATATCTGTATTCGGTGCGGAGATGCGTTTCACGCCAAACCGAGCAAAAACAAAAAGTACTGCACCCAGCAGTGTTACGACGCAGCGCGGCGAGAGGCTGTGCCAGTGCTCACGTGCGACCATTGCGGGCACACCTTTACAGGTCCGCCGCCCGCCCACGTTGCTCGTGCAGAACGTCATTTTTGCTCCTGGGCATGTTACGCGACAGCAGAAAGCCAAAAGCACGCTCGGAAATGTCCCATTTGCGGAGGGCGAGTGCATCGAGGCTGCACTTATTGCAGTCCGCAGTGTTCGGGCATAGCCAAACGCAAAGCCAAGCCACCCTGCAAAATGTGTGGCCTCCCATGCACTCACGGACGTCTCTATTGCAGCCGAGCTTGTGCGGACAAAGCTCATTCGCAAGACGTTGCGGGCGAAAAGAACGGCAGGTTTCAACACGGACAAGGGAGCGCGCCCTACAAAATGGGGTTTCGTTCGCAGACCCGGCGTGCCGTGATCGAACGCGACCGAGTTTGTCAGCATTGCGGCGCGGACAGTCTTCTCACGGTTCACCATATCAACGAGATAAAACAGGACGATCGGCTGGCCAATCTCCAGCTTCTGTGCCGGCCGTGCCATATGCGATTGCACAAATTGAAAAATCCCACCTTGCCGCACCTGAAGAAGTCTACAACCTCAGCGTAGAAGGCAACGAAAACTTTTTCGCAAATGGCGTTTTAGTCCACAACTGCCTTTTAGTCGATGACCCGATCAAAAACCGGCAGGACGCGGACTCCGAAACGGTGCGCAACGCCGTGTGGGACTGGTGGACCTCCACCGCCTACACCCGGCTGGAGGACAATGCCGCGATTGTCGTGGTCAACACCCGCTGGCACGAGGACGATCTGACAGGGCGTCTGTTGGCGGCGCAGGGCACTGACCCGCGCGCCGATCAGTGGCACATCGTGCATTTCCCTGCGATCTCTGACGCTGGTGAGGCGCTCTGGCCGGAAAAATATCCGCTTGAAGAGCTGGAGCGCATCCGGGCCAACACCGGACCTTACGACTGGGAGGCGCTTTATCAAGGGCGTCCGGCGGCGCCCGAGGGCGCGATGTTCAAGCGCGCCTGGTTTCAGATTATCGACGAGCCGCCGCAGGGCTTGACCTGGGTACGCGGATGGGACCTGGCCGCCAGCTCCAAAGAGACGGCCGACTATACGGCTGGCGCGCGTTGCGCGTTGGATGCCGACGGCAACCTGTTCATCTCTCACATCGAGCGCCGGCGCCAGGAGTGGCCCGAGACCATTAAGGATATGGCGTTTCTGGCCTCGATGGGCGACCGGGGTTGCCGGTGGGGCGTGGAAACGCAAGGGTTTCAGCTCTCGGCGGTGCAGCAGCTTCTCTCAGACAACCGCTTTTCGGGAGTGGCGATTCAGAGCGTCAGGGCAGACCGTGACAAGGTGAGCCGCGCGGCCGCTTGGCAGAGTAGGGCAGCGGCCGGAAAGGTCTTTCTCATTCGAGGTGAGTGGAATCAGGCGTTTGTCGCGGAGGCGTGCGGCTTCCCGGTGGGAAAGCATGACGACCAGATCGACGCGGTCTCAATCGCATGGGAGCTGCTGACAGACGGATTTATCCAGCCGCGTGTTTACAGCGCGGAGGACTTTGACGAGGACGAATGACGTTTTTAGAGCGCATTGGCAAAATCTTTCGTTTCTCGCAGAGCTTCACGCGCTTCGAGTTCTCCTGGGCTGAGCGTCACGGCTTGCGGGACACCTCCGCACGGGCGAATCTCGAGCGCAACCGGGCCTACGTCTTTGCGTGCGCGTCACTCAACGCAAGCGTCTGCGCCAACGTGCCGTTGCGTTTGTACGCGCGTGGGTCCACCGAGCGCTTCCGGACCCGCGCTCTCGGCACATCCGAAAAAGCGTGGCTGAAAAGCGGCGCGCTCGCGGACACGCAGGACGCCGTTGAGGTTGTGGATCCTGAGCATCCGCTGTTGGACTTGTTGACCAAAGCCAATCCGGTCATGACCGGAGTTGAGCTGCGGGAGCTGAAGTTTTTGCACCAGGAGCTGACCGGAAATCACTATCAGCACGTGGAGACGCGGAGCGTCGGAGGCCGACAGGTGCCGGTGGCTCTGTGGCCGCTGCAGCCGCAGTACACCCGCGTGGTCCCGGACGACAAGCTCATCATCCGCGGCTACCTTTACGGCAAAGACGACAACAATGCGCAGGCGTACGGCGCCGATGAGATTATCCATTTTCGCTATCCGAATCCTGAGAGTCTGATTATCGGCATGGCGCCACTTGAGGCGGTTGCGCAGGCAGCGGACCGCCAGCAGGCCAGAGCCGCGTATGCGGAGGCGCTTTTCGCCAACAACGCGCGGCCGGACTTTTTGATCAAATACAAGGGGCAGGTCCAGGCCGAGAGCCGGCGTGCGCTTTACGAGGACTGGGATCGGCGCTTCAAAGGTGTCCGCAAGGCGGGCAAGCCGGTCATTCTCGACCAGGACGGAGAGATCGTTACGCTGGCGATGACGCCCAGAGACGCCTATCTGGTTGAGGCTGCCGACATGGACAAAGCAGAGATCGCTGCAGCATTTGGCGTCCCGTTGACGCTTTTGGAGATGAGCGACAGCAACAAGGCCAGTGCTATCGCCGGAGAGACAGGCTATCTGCGCCGGGCTGTCGTCCCGCGCCTGATGCGTGATCAGGCTGTGCTCAACGAGATGCTCTGTCCGCTCTTCGATGGGCGACTGTTTGTGGCGTACGAAAATCCGGTTCCGGATGACGTGGCGCTGGATGTGATGCGCCACAGGACGTACGTGCAGATTGGCGCGATGAGCGTAAACGAAGTGCGTTCGGAAATCGGGTTGGAGCCAATAGAGGGCGGCGATACTTACGACACGGCCGCTTCTCGCTTTGAGCGCGCGCAGGCGATTGCGAGTCCCGAGAATTCTTTGGAGTCTGCGCCGAAGGCTCTTGGCGCGCACTCTCACGCTTGCACTTGCAGCGCATGTGAGTCCAAAGCACTCAATCCACCGCTGAGCGCCCAGGAGCGGATGCTGGCAACGCCGGTGCGTCAGTTTTACCGGGACTGGGGAGCTCAGATTGAGGCGCGGCTGCGTGGCCAAAGCTGATGAGCTCTCACCGGTGCGTTTGTTGCCAGAGCCGCCGGTTGCCGTGTTTGGCGATGACAACGACTGGCTGTTTCTCCTCGGGATGCTCCTGGCCGCGTGGCAGGAGGGCATTGAGGCGGCGTATTCGCGTGGCTGGCAGACGGGTGTGAGCAAATTACCGGCAATAGATGAGCTGCCGGAGTCCGTGCGCGCCGCTGCGCGCCAAGCGCTGGCGAGATCAGCTCTGGATGACGCTTCCCGGCAGATGCTTCAGGACCACATGCGGCAGGCTTCTGAGCAAATCGCGGAGACTTTCGGCGCCCGGATGCAGGACGTAGTCGCACAGGCGAGTCAGGACGCGGAGAGTGTGCAGGATATTCTGGAGGAGATTCACGCGGAGGTAGAGCGCTTCGTTAATTCGCACGCGGAGCTGGTCGCGCGGACTGAAACCGTCTGGGCAGAGCGTGCGGGTGAGGTGTCGTTTTACAAAGCCGCGGGCGCTGTGCATTTGGTGTGGATTCATCATCCGGACGCCTGCCCGTTCTGTTTGGAGATGGCCGGGAGGGTTACAGACATTGAGAGAGAGTTTTTCGCGCTCGGCGAGACGCTTACGGTGGAGGGTGCGACGCTCAACTTTGATTACTCCGACATTCGGCACCCGCCGCTGCACCCGGCCTGCCGCTGCACACTCCTGGCGCGCTGGGAGTGAAGCAAAGCCAATGAGAGGACTCAACACGAAATGAGAGTGGCGCCGAAATCCGAAACCTTCAAGCGCGGTGTGACGGATCTTAATGCTTACTGCACAGCGCACAACTCTATCACCTTGGAGTGGGGCGACACGCCTTCGGCCGGTGCAAGTGCTGTCCAGATATGGCGCCGGTCGTGGGCGCAGGGAGACTCCTTTCAGAAAGTCGCAGAGGCGCTGATCACGGACTTCGGCTACATCGACAACGGCGTAGCTGAAGGCACGGTTTACACTTATGAGATCCGCACGTGTGGCTATGGAGGCACTCCTATCGCGTCGGAATGGATTACGGCGCAGACTTACAAGCGGATCGCTACGTATCGCACGCCGTGCCTGGGCCCGGATGGCTCTGTCCTCACTATCGAGCAGGCCAGCTCCAATAAGCTTTTTCTGAGTACGAACAACGGAGAGACGTTCGCGCAGGTTAACACCACTTCACCCGCTTCGACGATCTGCCGGTCTTTGTTCATTGACAAAACGGGCGCGCTGTATTTTCCCGCTTCGGATGGGAGTGCAAACGGTGACGGGAAAGTTTACCGGATGTCGGCGGTCAACTCTTCGCCCAAGCCGTGTCAGAAGGAAGGCGGTGGCGATCTCGTTTTGAATCCGGGCGCCGTGAGCAACATAAAAGTAACTGCGGGCGGATCCGGCTACGCCACAGCGCCGACTGTCAGCCTTTCGGGTGGCAGCGGCACCGGCGCGACGGCTGCGGCGGTTGTTTCCGGTGGCGTCGTGACGGGGGTCAAGATTCTGACGAAAGGGTCTGGCTACACTTCAGCGCCCAGCGTGGGTTTCAGCGGCGGCGGTGGGTCAGGCGCAGCCGCCACCGCAAATATCAATACCAGCTACTGGTACGACCAGTGGGCGATGGATCAGGGAGAAGATGGAGAGGGCGGTCCGTGCTGGGTGATTGTCGCGGGAACGCAAGGCGCGGGCAGCGCGACAGCCTTTGTCGTCTATCGTTCGACGGACGGTTTCACCTTCACGGCTAATGACCAGATCGCGAAGTCCAATCTGACCGGTCGTCACGGACATAACTGCAAGTGGGACCCGTACCGCAAGTGGTGGATGCTCACCACGGGTGACGGGATGGATGGCGCGTCGCGCGATGGGAAAAAGCTTTACGTCAGCCGTGACGCGAAGTCGTGGATTGACGTGACGCCCTATTGGCAGAACCCGAATGACCCGGCGGCCAATACTACCGGCGGTGGCTTTACCGGCATGGCCTTCACGCCGCGCAAGATCATCCTGGCGACGGACTACATCACCTACAACCACATCGTCACTGCCGACGACGTGTTCGGGACCAACAAGCGCATCGCTTACGCACCGACGCCCAACGGCGATTTCGACCGCCCGTTCTACGGTCTCAAGACGTTCGGTGACGATTCGGGCGAGGTTTGGGCGTGCGCTTACCGCGAGGTCGGCTCCCAGCAGAAGTATTCCTACACGCTGGTCAGCCTGGACCACGGCGAGAGCTGGCGAATGGTCCAGAAGGAATCCTCCAAAGACCCGTCCTTCACGTCCGATGCCGATGTGGCGGTGTTGGCGTCCGGGGCCAACGCGTTCAACGTGGGCAAATACCTTTACACCTACTGCACTGACGGGGGCTTCATCGCCCGGTTCAGGAGACTCACTCCATGAAAACACGAATGGCGCTTGGCAAACTGCTGACGATGCTGCCGCAGGATATTCAAAGTGGTGTCCAGGCGCGACTGGGAGACGAAGAGCATCCCGAGCTTTTGCGCAAGGCGCGGGCTTCGCAGCTCTCGATTGAGGACGGGGAGCGCGCCGCGATCCAGGTCATCTCTACGCGCGACGTGGACCGCGACGACGACATTATGGATCCGAAAGGCTGCGTCCTGGACGAATACCGACTCAACCCTGTTGTACTCTGGAATCACGACTACTCGCAGCCGCCGGTCGCCAAGTGCGTGGACATCCGCGCCGACGCCGAGAAGATAACTGTCAAGTCCGTCTATGCGCAGACTCCCTTTGCTGAAGAGGTCTATCAGCTCAAGCGCGAGGGCATTCTGCAGGCGGCCAGCGTCGGCTTCGTTCCGCTCGAAGTCGTTTACAAAGGCTCTGACGGTTGGGCGGACACGGTGAATGAACTCAAAGAACGCTGGGGCGTGAACGCCAGATATTTCAGCGACGCGTGGCGTGTTATCAAGCGCTGGATGCTCCTGGAATACTCGGACGTGCCGATTCCGGCCAACCAGAACGCGCTCCAGGTGGCTGTGGGCAAGAGTATTGACGAAAAGCTTCTGCGGCAGTTGAAGGCAAACGCAACGGAAGTGGAAGCGGAGGAAACGCCACCACACACAGACGAAGCGCCGGCGCAGCCTGTGCGAAGTCTGGACGATATAAAAGTTTCGCCTGTGCGGATTGTTCCCGCCGGGCGTTTTGTCTCCGTGCGCGAACGGCCGGTTGAGGCCGACGTGCTGGAGGCTATTTACCGGCGTCAGGGGAGACTCTGAGGCCGGGCTAGCCAGTCTGAGTGGAAGCGCAAAGTGCGCCGAAGCGGTGCAGGGGTTTTGTTATCTCAGCCGTGTATCGGAGGCGGGCGCTAGCGTCGATTCGGCTAAGAACGCAACGACTAGCGAGGTAACAAAATGAAAGTAAGGCTCATAAAAGCCTGGCGGGACCACGTCGAGGGCGACATTCTGCGCATCGACGACGAGGACGACGCCAAGGCTCTGATTGAAGC
Organism: Armatimonadota bacterium; assembly: GCA_020846715.1. Taxonomy (GTDB): domain Bacteria; phylum Armatimonadota; class UBA5829; order DSUL01; family DSUL01; genus JADLDK01. The sequence goes on from JADLDK010000002.1 coordinate 21,701, forward strand.
GGGCTTTGCGGAAGAGTACGACCTGGCCGCTGATCTGGCCGCTCAGAAGGCGGCAGAAGACGCGCAGGCGGCTCAGCGCAAAGCCATTGACGAAGCCGTGGCCAGGGCTCTCGCCGAGAAAGCTCCGGCTGTGGAAAATGACAACGCCAAGGGCGCTCATCCGCGCATCGAAGTCAAGGATCCGAAAGACTCTGAGGACTATCGCAAAAAGGGCGATTACAAGAGCTTCGGGCACTTCCTGACGGATGTGCGGCAGATGGCGACCGGGCGGCAGTCTGATGCAATGAAACGCTGGCGCGAGGCTACGGAAAAGGGCGGTCTCGGGCTGAACGAAGGCTCGGCGGCTGACGGCGGGGCTCTGGTCCCGACGGACTTCCTGGCCGAGCTTCTGATGATTCAGTCCAGGGAGGCACAGCTCTTCGCCCGCACGACGCAGATCCCGGTAACAGGTGGCGCGGTGTATATCCCGCGCGTCAATGAGACATCTCGCGCAAACGGCAGCCGCTACGGCGGGGTCAGCGTGACCTGGCTCGGAGAGGGCGCTACGATACCCTCGACGCGCCCGGCATTCGCAAACGTGCGCCTGGAACCCAAAAAGCTCGCGGCAATCTGTTACGTGACAGAGGAGCTGCTGGACGACAGTCCGCTTGCGGTGGAGACAATCGTTAACACGATTGTGGGCAAGGAGCTTGCCTACACCATTGACGAGGCCATCCTCAACGGCACGGGCGCCGGGCAGCCGCTAGGTATCATGAACTCCGCTGCGAAGGTAGCCACTACGCGCAAGTCCGGCGGCCATGTGAAGTACGAAGACATCGTGGCGATGTATTCCCGGCTTCACGCGGCCTCCAGGGCTAACGCCGCGTGGTTCATCAATCAGGCGGTGATGGCAGACCTATTGGCGATGCCGTTTGACTCCGGATCAACTGTGCCGATTCCCGTGTGGATTCCACCGGGCGGCGCGGCTGATTCGCCGTACGGACGGCTTCTCGGCCTGCCGGTCATCGAGATCGAGCAGTGCGCGGCGCTTGGCACCACGGGCGACATCGTGCTGGCGGATCTGTCTCAGTATCTGACCGCCACCAAAGGCGGTGTGCGAGCGGATGCGTCGATGCATGTCCAGTTCGTGACCGACCAGCTCGCCTACCGGTTTGTCCAGCGCGTTGACGGACAGCCCTGGTGGGCTAGTGTGTTGACGCCGGCCAAGGGCAGCGCAACGCAGGCCCCATTTGTGGTCATCGCCACCTGAGGAGGTTAACAGATGAGCGTAGTACCTTTCGCTGAAGACCACAGAGTTCAGATTGTCTCTACGACTGACCTGAACTCTGCGGCCAAAGACACAACCTGGGTATCGCCGCGAAATTGCCAGAAGCTCGCGTTTTTCGTTGTGAATAGCGGAGCTGCATGGACGAGTGGCAACGCAACAAGTGCTGTCACCCTCAAGCAGGCGACCAACGCCAGTGGTGCAGGCGCGAAGCCGCTTGACTACAAGTTCTACTGGCGTGGCGATGGAGACGCGACCGCCCAGGCCGGCGCGGACAGCTACACCAAGATCGGTTCGGACGCTTCACCGGCGACGCTGACGCTGGACAAGAACTACCTAAGTAAGGTGTTCATTATTCAGATCGACCCGTCGTCTCTGGACGTTGCTAACGGATACGACTGGGTGTGTCTGAGTATGGCTGCGACCAGTGTGGCCAGCACATTTGTGCAGGTCTGGACCATTGGTGAAGACGGCCGCTACGGTGGCACGCCCGCCGCTCAGCTTACGCTGAAGCCAGCGGAGCCATAGAGCCAAGTGACCAGTGGCCTGCGGGGACTGACGTTCTCGCAGGCCACGCTTTTTTAGATCTATGTCCATCATCACTTCCGGGGATCTCAGTGCACATCTGGGCGCAGCCGCGGCCGCGTACTCTGCGACGCAGCTCGCGCAGGCCACTTCGGCTGCAAACGCGCGCGTGGAGACCTACTGCGGCCGGATATTCGCCGCGGCGGACTACGGAGCGTGGCTGAACGTAGCGCGCAGCGTTATCCTGCCCCAGACGCCGGTCAACTACATCAAGCGCATCGGGCTTGGGCGCGCGCAGATTGCACAGCTCTATGCCCTTGCGGGTGATGCGCACTCGCTTTCTCTGAGCATTACCTCGGGCGTTTTGCGGCTGGTGATTGTGGGCGGTGTGGACGCCGGAGTGGACTCCTTCACGCTTTCGACGTATGCCTCGCTCAGCGCGCTAAAAAGCGCCGTGGAGCTTGGCGGTAAGTGGACGTGCGCGCTGGCGATAGGTTACGAAAACGAAACACCTTCGGCCCTGGCGCCAGTCTCGACGAGTTTCCCGAACATCGGCGCGGGTGCTGGCGGATGGCTTTACGGTCCTGCGAACTACAATGCGGAGTACTCTTTCGATCCAGACAGTGGCGTTGTGCGTCTGGAAAACTGGTTTGGCGAGTTTGACTCACTTGGACAGGGTGAACGCAAAGTCTATGTGGAGTGGCGCGGTGGCTACGACACGATTCCGGGAGACGTAATCGGTGCGGCGCTGGGTATCGCGAAAGATGTGGTGATCTCCAGCGACAGGCACTCTGCGATCACATCAGAGCGCATCGGAGACTACAGTTATTCAACAGGCTCAGGGTCATCGTCTTCAGGCGTGTCCGGCCAGTCTTCGGTGAATGTCGGCGACTTTGCCGCGACACTGGACAGATACCGCATCAGGGGAGTTTCGCACCTGTGAGTTTTCTGTCTCTGCTTAATCAGATGGCTACACCCAAAGCAGTGACAAGCTCCGTGGACTCTTACGGCGCTTACACCGAGACGCTGAGCGCCGGCGCGGCGTTTGCGTGCAGGGTGAGGCTCTTGAATGCGCGTGAAAGGCTGGTGTATGCGCAGGCCGGCGTCCAGGCGACACACAGGATGTATTGTCAGCCGCGGACTCTGGCGGACTCCGACCAGGTCACAGTCGGCAGCCGCACCTACCAGGTTGTCGGACCTGCGAACGATGTGGACGCAATGGGCAGGGTCATGCAGGTGGATATGGTTGAGGTGCGCCGAGGGTGAAAGACATTCTAGCGGCGATCCAGACGAAATACACCGGTAGCGCCCTTGACGCCGCTACCAACGGGCTCTTTCTCGGACGGGCGCCGGAGGGCGCGGCGCTTCCGTATCTAGTCATCCCGTACGTTCAGGAAGTTCATTCCAACGCCGAGCCCAACTTGAGCTATGAAGATTTCACCGTGCAGATATCCGCCTTTTCCGCATCCACTGGCGCCAGCGAAATACTGGATTTGTTCGAGAAGGTGAAGAGTCTTTTCGACGAAGCGAGCTTGAGCTTGAGCTCTCACACATTGGTGCGGATGCGCCGTCTGCGGGACCGGCTCCTCCCAGAGCCTCTGCCGGAGCGCGGCTGGGGTCTGCACGTGGACTACTTGATCGAAACGGATGTGAACTGATGGCTGGCATTGTTGTCGAGGTCAACCCGGCCACTGTGCGCATCGTTTCGCGCGAGGGGCACTACACCGAGCGAATCAGCGCGCTTTCGGAGGCGGCGTTGGATCGCGTAGCCGCTCGTGTGCTCGCAGAGATTACCTCCAGCATGCAGGAAGAGAAGCACGGGCGACCCGGACCTTTTCGCACCCGCAGCGCGCCAGGGGAAGCGCCGGCTGTGCAGACCGGCAACCTGATTGAGAGTATGGAGGCGTGGGCGCCGCGCACTGGGGTGCGGCGCATCGGTTCAAAGCGCCATGTGGAGTATGCGCTGTATCTGGAGTTTGGCACGCAGCGGATGGCGCCGCGCCCATTTCTGCGGCCGGCGGCTGAGGTGGCGAAGCGATTTCTGCGCGAAGAGTTAAAAAAGCAGCATTCGACGCTCGGCCGCTGATGAGGCGGCCGGAAGTGAGGTGAAGTAAGAAATGGCAAGAGCATCAGGGAAAAGCGGCACCACGACGATCGGCGGCAACGTGGCAAAAGGCGTGACCGACTGGAATGTGGATTACTCTGCCGATGAGCTGGACTCCACGGGGCAGGACTCCGGCGGCGCCGGAGAATATCTCGGCGGCATCACACGGTGGGGTGGCAGCTTCACGGCTGTGTACGACGATTCCGGCGCGGCGAACCTGTCGAACACAGTGCCGGGGACGATCGGCGCGATATCGCTCTTGACGTCGTCCGGTGGCAGGACGTTTGCGGGAAACGTGTTGATTGTGCGCTCCCACGTGCGCAGTGTGGTCAACGGGCTGGTGAGCTGGGACATTGACTTCCGCGGCACCGGGGTGCTGACGATAAGCTGATGGCACGTCTATCTGGCAAATCCGGTAAGGTCTGGTGGGACGTCAATGATTCAGGCTCGTTCTCGGCGTCCGAGTACATGCTTGCCGTTCAGGACTGGAGTCTTGAGGATCAGTGCGACGAGCTGGAGTCTACCGGCATGGATTCGGGTGGCGTGGCTGAGTATATCGACGGCGTCACGCGCTTTACGGGCAGCGTCAACGTTTTTTGGGACTCCGACGCCACCAAGGTGCAGCCGGAAGCGCTGCTGCCAGGACGCATCATTCTGGCGCGTCTGGAGGTTGTCGCCGGTCAACAGCCGCGCTACCAGGGCTACGTGCTGATAACAGGGTCCTCGCCCCGCAGCGTGACTACGGGTATCGTCAGCTACCAGTTGCGCGTGCGGGGCACAGGTGCGTTGACCAGGCCAAGCTAACAGCTGAGGAGGAGATTCGTTGAGCAGTGCCCACGCTTTTGCCGAGCCACTTCATCATCCCATCGGATCGGAAATTGTCGAGTTTCATCCGCTCACCAACAAACAGTTCTACAGCCTCGGACCCTGGGCGAAAGGGCGGCTGAAGGCGGAAGGGCGGGAGCAGTTTTCGAAGGTCGAAGACTTCATCAAGTGGTGCTCGCACGTCGAAGGCTTAAGTGAATTCTCCGAAGAGGTCAATCAGCGGCTATATTCGCCGGAAGGCTTCATTCGCACGCTTTGGCTTTCGGCCTCCTCGGCCAGGCCTGATCTGACGGAAGAGCAGGTGGCCGAGTGGTTCTACGTCGAGCCACTGGCATTGATGCAGATCGCCGCAAAGCTTCTCAATCCACCGGATCCGGAGGACGCCAATGATGGCGACAGCCCCCCGTCCAGAGCGCAGGCGGACTAGACTGGGAAAGCCTGCGCGTGTGGTTGATCGAAGAGAAGAAGTTGCAGCCTTCTGAGATTGACAATATGACGCCGCGCCAGACGCGTGCCCTGGCGAAAGGCTGGGAGGCGTGGGACAAACTTTTGAGCTGGGAGCGGGCCGATGAGCGCGACCGCACCCTGATGACACTTCATGGAATTGCCCCCTGATGCTAGACGACAGACAGATAGATCAGGCCTTTATTGAGATTCGCGCCGACCTGAGCAAGCTTGGCGGCGATATGCAGAAGGCTCGCCAGATCATCAACGATGCCACGCGTACATCTGGCGCTGAGCGGCCGATGACACCGGCGGCGCGGGCTTATCAGGAAGCCCTGCGCCAGACGCCAGGCACGGACGAGTATCGGGAAGTCCAGCGCATTTCCAATCAGATCGCACGACAGAACCGCCAGACGCTGATTCAGGAAGCGCGCGATGAAGTGGAGGCCCGCAAACGCCGCACTGAAGAGCTGAAGGCGCAGATGGAGGCACGGGCTCGCACTGAAGACGATGAGATCCGCCGCAAGGAGGATTTCGCCAGGCGCGAGGAGCTGGCGGCCAAACAACAGCAGAAGGCAGCCGATGCCGCCGCTGCGGCAAGACAGAAGCTGTGGGGAATTGGTGGCGGGAACCTCGGAGTGATGACCGAAATGGGAGCTCTCTTTGGCGGCATGCAGGTGGCGCGCGGCGTGCAGGGGATGCTTGAAGGTCAAGGCGGCACTGGCGCGCAGGGCAGCATTGCCGGCGGCCTGATGCAGATGCTCCCGATTCCCGGTGTGCAGATGGCTGGAATGGCGGTTGGCGGTGTGTCACAGATAGTGGATGCGATAAACAAATCCACAGCGCGTGCGATGATGCCCAAGGACATCGATATGAGTGTTGAAGGCCGCCGCCAAAGAGCACGCGAGGGGCTTGAGGCAGCCTATGCCGAGCGCGAGGAAAGTGGAGGCTTCATCGGACGCATCCGCTCTTTTGCCAGCTTTATGATTAACCCGGAGCGGACAATGCGTGATCTTTCGCGGCTTGGCTCTCGCGGAAGGCAGCTCGAGGAAGAAGTGAACGATCCGAACTACTACGCCGCGCAGCAAGCCACCGAGATGCTCGATGCGGCGTCTCCGGCGCGATCAGCCCGCCGCACGGCTACGCGCTACCGCGACTTGGCGCGAGTTCTGCGTGATAAGGCCAGGCGTGGTCTTGAGCCGCGCGGCAACGAATTGGCCGATGAGCTGGAACGGGCAGCCGGTAACGCGCTGGCGGGGATAAACCCGGCGTCGGAGCGCGAAGCCAGAATGAGCTCAATCGGCGATATCTATCGCAATGCGGCGCTGGTGGGCGCCAATGAGCGCTACTCCCGCAGCGGCATCAACCCGCAGGCGCGTACGGCAGACAACACAGACAAAATGGCTCAGCTTTTGAATGAGATGTTGAACGTCCTCAAAGGGCGAAACGGCGGTGTGAAAACCGCAGGGGCGGTACTCGGATGAGGCGCATTCTGACCGGAAATCCGCTGCCCGGGGACTACAAGGAGCTGGCGGAAGTTGAGTCGCTGGAAATGAATGAAGACGGGCTGATTGCCCGTCGCGCCATCATGTGCCGCTGGGATGAGCGTTATTTTGCGGCGATGAGCGTCTTTGCGTTCGACTCGCCTTATCCAAATCCGCTCCCAGACCAGTTTCAAAACACCGTCCTGGTCGTCAAATCGCACTCTTTTGAAGGGATGGGCCCGACTGGCGACGGCAGAGTTTTCGAGGAGTGGCCGTTCTGCAAAGTCACCGCGGTTTATCGAACTCCGCCCTATCTGGGTCAGGAGTTCAACTTCAGCGTAGAAGCGCTGGAAACCACCGAGGGTCGTGTGTGGGAGAAGGTCAGCGCGGAAGCAGGCAAGGATGTTCATGTCGAGATACCAACCTCGATAACCATGCCCACGGCGGAAATCAACATACCCTGCCGGCGCTGGAGCGTTCCCTACCGCACGATCATTCAGACCACCGGGCGCATCAACAAGAACGACTATTCGGAAGGATGGGGCATTCCGAAACACACGTTGTTGATGGTGGGCGCCCAGACTCGCCAGGGGGTGACCTCTTTCGGTCAGACGTACTGGGACGTCGTGTATCGCTTTATCTACCGCAATCGCTCGTGGAATGAAGTCTGGCGGGCGCCGAGGCAGCTGCGGGACGCAGACGGTGTGCTTCAGTGGAAAGATGAGAAGAATCAGCTCGACCCCATTTATGTAAAAGGCCCGGTTGGAAAAGCTGGTTGGGACGTTCCGGTGGACACGGACAAAGAGGCAACGGAGGATGGGCGCTATTTGTACGATGAGGCCGATTTCACCTATGTCTTCCCGCAGAGCTACATGAATCCGCCGCCGGAGGGCACGCTGTGAGTGTGCGCCGGTTTCGCAGAGGAGATACTCTTACTGCCGAGCGTCTGAACGATCTGGTTGATGCGGTGAATGCCGGCATCACGCTGCGTCCGGGCCCAGGGCTCGAAGTGCGTCAGACGCGAAACGGAACGGTCATTAGCTTGCGACCGGGTGCGCTTGAGCCCGGTGGTTCCTCCAAAGACGGATTCCACGCGCGTATCACAGCCGCAAATGCCCTGGACGCCACACGCTGGCGCTACAGCTTTGAGCAAGTCCAAGAGAAGCCCACAGCGTGGAAGACCGTCTCCGGCGGCAAGACCGGTGTTGCGAAGAATCTGGCGGAAACTCCGGACGTCACTTTCCAGTACCAGCCGGTGAAGATCGGCGCGGTGGTCTGGATGAAGGCGCGTGTCGTCGCACAAGAGGAGGGAGACTCTGAGACGCACTACTGGTTTGAGTGCGCTCAGAACGCGGACTGTGACCCGGGCGTGTCCAAGCCTTTGTTGTCTGTGGGCAGCTACCGTGCGCCGGCCACAGACTCCTGGAGCGTGGTGAAAAATCCGGGCGCCGGTTTTACGCTTGCCGTGCCGACAAACGTTTTCTACGATCCGTCGAGCGGCATCTTTACCGGTAATGCGCGCTTTCTCTACGTTGATGACACAGGGCGCATTGTGGGTGTCTCGCCTCAATTTGAAGGTGGCGTGGTATTCCGCGCCGCTGATTGTGACGATGAGCAGGGCGGCTCCGGCGATGTTGACGGGCGCATGATTATTGTGCAGGCGGCTCCTTGAAGCGCAAGAACGGACACCTGCTGAAGTTTGCCGATGGGCGGCTGATGCGGGAGTGCTGCTGTGGCGGGTCATCCGAGCCGCCGCCTCGACCAGTGCGCCCAGAGATCATTTCGCCGGTCATTGACGACCATTCGGACCTTCTCACCGGCGGCGCGAGCTTTGAGGCGAACGTCTTTGAGTATTATTTGGACTCTTGGGCAACGCCGGACGGTTACACGCCTGTTACAGACCTGCCTTGCTGGTGTGGACAGGGCGGCTGGACGTGGCGGTGGGGTCCGTATCTCGGCGCAAACATCGCCTGGCGGATCCGATGGGACGCGCTGCCGGACCCGTACAATCCGGGTGACGACCCAAACAACGCACACTTCCGGCTGGAAGCGGACGTCTTTCTGCAATGCGGCGCTTCCACACTGAGCGAGACGATAACGGTTTATGAGGGCGCTATGCGCCTGGAGCTTTACGCGCCCACGTTTGGCTACTACTTTTACGTGCCACAGGTCCACTTCACGGTGGACGTGAGTGCTGCGTTTCCGCTGCGCCACCGCCTGGACTACGCGGAGTACGACACCTGGGACCAGACGCACCTTCTCGACGGTCAGGACATCAGCTCCGATCCGGCCAACTATACGCCGAAGAAATGGGCTACCGGATCCTGGGAGTTTTGGCCGGAGGACATTCCGCTTTTTGGCCAACAGTGCTACATCCGGGTGGACATGCAGGCGTCCAACGAAGACGGCCAGGGCGCGCAAAATCGAACGGTGCACGGTTCAGTGGGTGTTGTTCAGGTCGGTGGCGCCGGGGAGCCAACTCCGCCGCAGTTCACCGGCCCGGCACAGGCGGACATGGCGCAAATCGTACTTTACACGGAGGTAGCCGGCAACGCCGGCGAAGCTGCGCGCGTGCGTGACATGAGCAGCTATTCGGCGTTGCCCAATCTGCGCCCGGCGATGTTTGAAAAAGGTACGTACGTCGCCGGCGAAGAGCCGACGCTGATCGGCATGCCTTCGCCCGTGACACCGGAGGACCTCTACTGGTTCAAGGTGCAGACACTGCCCAATCAGATCATTTGCTTTTTCGAGGGCACACAGAAGATTGACCCAGACGTGCGCGATCCGCTGCACATCAGTTTGAGCTACGCCCCGCGTTATGATATGCCACTTGGCATCTATGCCCGCAAAGCGGACGGAGAGCTCACGGAGCGTTCGCTGAAGGTGGCGGAGCACACTTTCACCGGCTCAACGGTGATCGCGCACCAGAAAGACTGCTACGCCTACAGCGTGCAGTCCAAATGGGGCGACACCGGCAACGTGGGCGTGGCAGACGTCCAGCAGATCGGACCCTACCATTTTGACCGTCCGGCGCTGGAGGCTGCGCACTATCAGCCAGGCGCATGGCGCGTTCCTCTGCGGATTCCGCTGGCGATGGCGGTGTGGGATGCCATTGGCGTGCGGACTCAAAGCGGAGTGGTCTTTGACGATGGAAGCGGAGACTGGACGCCGTCTGGCTGTTCGGTATCGTTTTCGGGCGGAAAGCTGCGGGTGGTGGTGAGCGCACCCGGTCAGTCTATCAGCCGGACCGTTGCGGCGTCCAAATGCTGTTTGTCGAGTGCGCGCCTGATGCGCTTCAAGGCGTCCTGCTCCATCGCGCCCGCGGCGGCCTATGTGAAGTGGACGCCGGCGAAGCAGTGGGGATTTACGCTCGGGAGCACGGTTGAGACGCCGGTGACACTGGACCTGTGCGCGCCGGACAACTTAAGCGGCGCAGACGATGCTATGCAGTCTCGGTTCTACGCGGAGTGGATGCAGACGCAAGGTGGCTGGGGTTGGGGCGTGGACAACGGCCGCGATCGCTCTTACTCACCAGACGGCATTCACTTTCTGGATTCAGAGGGAGGCAATCACAAGGCGGCTTTCCAACCGACTGTCACTATCACTTTCTCCACGGTAGGTACGTGGACGTTTGACGACTTTGGGCTGGTGGATTCGGATTTCAACAAGACAGGCGTCGTGGGAGTTGCGGATATGATCGCCGACGACCCCGAGTGGCAGTCCGGCCAGCTGCAGACGCAGCTCGGAGACGTGGATCTCTTTGTGCGGCTTGGCGTCTTTGCGGTGCGCGGGCGCACTGTGATGCAGGAGGCGATGGGCTGGGGCTGGGACGACCCGCTGGCCGGGCGCAAAGCGGAAGCGCAGTGGCTCGGTGGAATGGTCTATCAGAACCGGCGGCGGATGGGTCCGCTGCGCAGTCTGGTGTGGCTCGAGAGCTTGCGGCGCTGGGAGGACAACCCGTGGCAGAGTGGTCAGTTCCTTGGGCGGCTCCTGAGCGGTGAGCCCGATCCGTCTTCCGAGCGCTACACTTTGCCGATGCAGTTTTTTAACGACGCTCAAGACTGCACAGCGCTTCAGTTTGCGTTGAGAAGCTACGGCGACACAGCGCTTGAGGCACATCTTTGGGCTGATCAGCTCATCTGCCGGCCGGGGTTCACCGCAGACGCACCCGGCGTTTATTCGCTAGTCTGCCAGCGCTGGTTCGGCGGCCTGACCTACGGCGTAATGGCGCAGGCGGGAATGGGCCCGGCGGGCGGCGCATCGGTGGGCGCAAACAGCGCCGACGACTCACAGAGCACAAGTACGCACGCGGACGGCTATTATCAGACGCCCGGGCTGCATAAAGAATCCTACACGGTGGCAGGCGGCGGGTCTTCGCAAACTCACGCCGTTGAGAGCTGGACGAGAATAAATCTGGAGAAGACTTAGATGGCACTGTTTCGATGGCGCGGCGGCTACAGCGCCGACTTCAACGATGGACGAAACTGGGTAGATGCGAATGGCAGCACGTACGCCGCAGGCACTTATCCCGGCTCGGCTGGTGCGGACGATGTAGTTTTTGACGCCGCCAAGGGCGCCGGGACCAACTGCAACGGCTACGACGGCAGCGGTGGTACGGCACTGACCAGTTTTCGCATAGGGAGCCTGTGGGATGGCACGATCGGCAGCTCCGGCACACCGCTGAAGCTCACCATCGCAACAGTTGAAGTAGACGGCGCGGCTATGCCTGTTGACGGGTTGCACCTCTACGGCGCCAATGCGACCGGCTTGACAACTGTCACGGTTCACCGCGCTACTAATGGCATCAACCTCTACGGCAACGTCAAGTTTCTTTATCTGCTTGGCGGATCGGCCGTCTGTGAGAACGCATGGGTTTCCGGGCATGAGGTACTTGTTTCCTCGAATGCGAACGCGATTTCAGGTGGCAATCTGACAATTCCGAGCAGCGGTGCTGCGCCCTCAAACGGGGTGACCCTGATTGCCGGCACGCTCTCCAGCGCCAAGAGTCTTGATTTGAATATCTCCGGAGGCACGGCGACGCTCGGCGCCGGTGCAGGCGTTGTGAAGCTTTATGCGGGTGTGGTGAACTGGACAGCCGGCAATATCACAACGCTGAGCGCCTACGGCGGCACTTTCAACGCCCTGGCGCCGACGCCGCAGAGCATCACGACAATCCGGATGCAGCGCGGCGCGACGGTGAATCTGGACAATGGGCTGGGCAACGTGACGTACAGCAATTTGTATCAGGACGGCGGGACACTGTCTCTTCCGTAAGGAGCTTTTATGGCAGCGAGAACTTTCCGATGGCGCGGGGCGAGCTCCGGTGCGTGGAACAATCCGGCAAACTGGGTGGATGGGTCTGAGGTGGCGTGGGGCGCGGGCAACTACCCGGGCTCTTCGGCGCCTGATTCGGACACCGTTCTTTTCGACAAGGCGTTGGCCAGCGGAGCGCATTCACCCTCTGGCTACGACGGGAGCAGTGCGCCCGGCGCAATCGCCAAGCTCAGAATCGGTATTGACTACACGGGAGGCATCGGCTCGGCATTGACGCCAGTGACGTACGACTGGGACACGGTGAGCATTGATGCGCCGTTTTCCCAGCCGATCTACCTGGCGGGCAAAGCCACCACCAACACCAACATAAACATTGTGCGCGCAAATACAGTGGGGCTTTCGGGTGAGTGGGCCACGGTGCGGATACTGCGTGGCGTGGTGGGCATCACCTCCGGCAAGGCCAATAACATTGTGCTCAGCTACATCTCGTCGCCGCAGTCCGATGCGCAGCTCACAATCGCCAGTGCGGTTGGTGTCATCAATTTGTTTGAGATATTTGCCGGGCAGCTCGTGTGCAATCAGGGCACGAGCACGGCGAATATGGGATTCAAAATCTCTGGTGGCAAGGTCACGCTCGCAGGACCGGACGCGCCGCCATTTCTGGAGATCTACGGCGGCGTGTTGGACTGGCAGAGCGGCAATATCGGCAACATCTATGCACGCGGCGGCATCATCACCGTTGAGAACGGGAGTAGTGCCCGGACGTACGACTTCATCGAGATGTATGCCGGGTCCATTGTGCGCCTGGACAACGGCCTTTACAACGTGACCGATGCCCAAAGCGGCATCGTGAAATACGGTGGAGATCTGTCAGCTCCGCCTGGCGTGACGTACACAGTGGTGTGAGGACCTGTACCTCGGAAGTTTCGAGCTCTCCCGTTTTGCGGGAGGGCTTTTTTGTTATCTGAAGGGTCGTGTTTTGTTGAACGACATCGAGCTTGTCAAGTCGATCGTGCAAATGGGAGCAGCCGGCATTCTGACGCTGGCCGGGTACGGGATGCTGAAGTTTTTGGGCGAGGAGCGCATTGACCGCGCTTCGGAGCGCCAGGCGTGGTTCAAGCGCTTCGACAACGTGGCGGAGCGACTGGAAAGGCTCACGGCGGAGGTGACAAGTCTCTGTGCGGAGCTGCGACACAACAGAAACAACGGAGTGAAATGATGAGTTTGCATGAGTTGCTGATTTCGGCCGGCGGCATCGGGATTGTCGTGAAGCTGGTGATGGATATCGTGAAGGCCCTCACCAACATCAAGGGACGTACGACACAGGCTCTGGCGCTGTGCGCTTCCGTGGGACTGGCCGTCTTTGGCGCGCACCAATACCTGCCTAACGCGGACCTCGCGGAGGCCATCTGGGTCGGTTTGCAGGCTGGCGCGGCGGCGATCGGCATCGACCAGGTGCTGAAGAAGGACGTGTAGAAATGAGTGCTCTTTTGTTGATTTTAGGGAAAATCGCCGCGATCGCGGCAGGGATTGAGGCGTTCGAGAAACTCGGCGTACCGCAGGTTATCCGCGGCATCAAATACAAAGGCGTGAGCTATAAGCTGACGATCGAGCGCGATGTGTGACGATGGCTAAGGCTGTCTCGGAGCGGCACATCTACCGGACTGTCGCGAAAGTGCGAACGAGCCTGAACGATGCGCTAGTGATGGGACGCCTGGACTACAAGGAGTTGGAGCGCCAGCTAGACCGGCTTCTGGAGCTTCTGCTGCGCGCGGAGGACGTTTTTTCTGGTGAAGACTGACGCGATTCCCGACTTTGATGACGCAGCACGATTGCTTGGTTACACGGAGTTCTTCATCTTTTCGCTTCGGTGGATTATGCGAGGCAGGCATGACCTGCCTGTCCCCAAATGGCGCGAGCAGGCAGCACAACGCGCCCGCGTGCTGTTCGAAAATGCACCTGAGGATATGCAGAATCGGGCGCAACACTGGTGCGCCAATGTGGTCATAGATTACAAAGATATGGTGGAATACGCGTACCGCGTCGAACCGGCAACGACAGAGTTTGAGAACCACGCGCGTGATTGTATCAATCCTGACTACGATGGTCTTGCCATTGATGCCAGCATCCGCCAAGTAGACGAATGATTGCCAACTCTCCACCAGCAATCATTGAATACGTCCCGGTTCACGCATTCGGGACGTACGATGATGAACAGGGCAAACCCTATGAGATGGGGAGTGACTGGCTGTTCATTCCGGTGGAGCACCGACCGGTCTGGGTAAGGCTTGATGCGCTGCGGCGCTATCCGAAGCCTCTGAGCCGCCAGGGCGCGGGGGAGGTGCAGTTCTACGGCGTGTGCACAGGGCAAGTCTGGGGCGGTGGCGGGAACCCGTATGCTCCAGCTTCCTCTTCTCTCGCGCCGAGTGCGTTCCGCTTCTCAGATGGGACGGGTGAGGTTGTGGTGTCGGGCAATTTCTACGCTGAGGTAGGCGAACGGTGGATTATCGCGGGGCGCTATGAGGAGTCTGGAGGGCAGGTGTATGTGCAGTCTTACAGGACGGAGTGGCTCCCGGACCCGCCAGACAGTCTGTGGATTGACAGGGTTTTGGGGTCGGTGAGGTGAGCTATCCGGTATTTCCGGATAACTGGAAAGCTGACATTAGCCGGATGGTTATTTCACTTTCCTGCCATGAGTAAGCCGTCCCCCCGAGGGATACCGGACTCGGTGGTGCTGCGGGCGCGGGAGGGTGACGGACGGGCGGGAGACGCGCTTCTCCGTGAGGCACTGCCGCTGGTGCAGTCGATAGCGACACGCCTGCGCTGCCGCCCAGAGTCGCGGGATGACCTGGTGGGCGCAGGTCTGGTGGGCGTAGCGAAAGCGCTGCAGCGCTTTGAGACCGGGCGCGGCGCGTGCTTTGCGACGTACGCCTACAAGTGCGCCAGCGGAGAGATGATGCAGTTTTTGCGAGACCGCTCGCGGCTGATTCGCATTCCCTGGCGGGAGCAGGCGAAGGCTGAGAATCCTGATGTGTTTGTGTATCTCCCGCTGGAGGAGTGGATACCCTGCGGGGCGCGGTGGGAAGAGGACGTGGTGACGATGCTTGAGGCTCAGCGTGTGATTGACGCCCTGCCGCACAAGCGCGGTGGTGAACCGCAGGCCAGACGCAGGAAACAGGCGCTGGCGCAACATTTTGGATGGGTGAGATGAAAACACCGACTACTTACGCACAGACTGTGGCGCTGTTCGGCAATCCGGCGAAGTCCGACGGCACGTTGAACAAACAGTGGGAGCGGGACAACATCGTAAGCATGAAGATACCCGCAGGCTACCCTATGTTTTACCTGGGCACGAAGGTAAGAACAATCCGGATCCACAAGCTGTTGGCTCCAGACTTGCAGCAGATATTCACGGAGATTTGGGACGCCACACGCATAATCGTGAAGCAGGAGCGAGGCTACGGCTATTCCACCGCGTGGTACGACAACAGGACGCGGGAGAAGCTGCACGACCTCGGGCTTGACCAGTTCTCCGGTAGTTACAACTTTCGTCCGGTTCGCGGTGGGACTCAGCTTTCAAGCCACGCATTCGGCATTGCGATAGACATCGACGCGGTTCACAACCCGCAAGGCACGAAGGGGCGCATGCCGGCGTTTGTGGTTGACATCTTCGAGCGGCATGGCTGGCAGTGGGGCGGCAGGTGGCGGCGTATTGACCCACAACATATGCAGTTCAGGAAGGAATAGAAATGGCATATTTGGATGTTTACAATCTCAAGGCGGGCACATCCGGTGGAGAGTTGAAGGCACGGGCGCAGGTGGCAATGGCGGAGCTTGCGATTGAAGCGCTGCAAGATGGCGGCGCTTCTGAGGCACTCAAAGACCTCGCTAAAGAGGTCTTGTTGGACACCGAAGGGTATCTGAACCGTATCCTGTGGCCGTTTCTGACTGACGCCACAATTCAGACGAAGGCGAACACGGCGAGTGACGCAGAAATCAAAACCGCTGTGACTAACGCGATTGTGATTTTCCTGTAAGGAGCAGACATGGCAATCATAAAATGGTCTAGCTACGGCTCCTACACGGCGGCATTTTCCGCAGGGGATTTGAAGAACAAGAGTAACACGGCGCGAGTTCTGAGCGGCGCTATTGACAACTCCTCTGACTGCAACCGCTGGATTGACCTGACCTGTGCAGCGAAATATGGGACAGCTCCTTCGGCGGGCGGGTATGTGGCCGTGTATCTGATTCCGGCAGTGGATGGAACCAACTATGCCGACGGTGATGCTTCGGTTTTACCGCAGGCGTCGCTTCTCTTGGCGGTGTTTGCGCTAAAGGCTTCCACGTCTCAGCAGTTATTGGCTTCGACTCGGATAATGATTCCGCCGTGCAAGTTCAAGCTGCTCTGGGAGAATCAGGCGGGGCAGACTTCGACCAACACTGACAGTGAGAACATGGTCAGCTACCGGATGTACAACGAAAGCGCGGCATGAGCTACTGGGGCAACCGAAAACCTCCGCTTGGGGTAAGGTACGAAGTTGATTGGGGGCATCCACTCGCCAAAGGGTTGAAGGGTATAAATATCTACAATGGTGAGAACCAGTGGAAATTAAGTAACCGCGATACGAAGCACTCATCCGGAATATCAGCGATAACACGCGATGGTATTGGCATGCAAGGTGGCGGCATGACAACCATGCCGGATTGGTACGCATTACCAAGCCAACCATTACCGGATTTCACTCTCATCTGCCGGATGAAAATTACAAGCTCGACATCAAGTAGCAATAACTATTGGCTTTATAGCCGATATGCAAGTCGCGTCGACGACATCAGAATATGCACGGTTTATCAACAGGTCACCACGGATTACTTGCGGTTATCGTTGAACGACTTTCAACTCACTTGGAACTCAGGCTTTACCGTTAAGTCTGGCGACACATGGACAATAGCCGTCACGTATTCTAGCCCGAACGCAATACTGTATATTGATGGTGTCGAAGATTCTTCAGGTACAGGCAGCCAGAACACTCGAATTGGCAACTCCGCCATGAACGTTGTAAACCCGCAAAACATGGGTGGAAACAGCAACCCTTTTGGGGTTTACCAAATGATGTACGACCGTGCGTTATCCCCTGAAGAAATAATGGCGGTGCAACTTGAGCCTTACGCGATGATTCTGCCGCCTGACCTGCCTGTTTTCTATTCGATTCCATCTGCTGCGTTTCAGGCAGCGTGGGCGATGAACTCCAATTTGGTACTGTCATGAGCTTCAAAAAGAACACAGCCGCGAAACTCTTTTTCTGCTTGGTGGATGCTACTGACGGCTCGGCCATGACGGGGGCGAGCGTCACGGCCAAGCGCTCGATTGACGGCGGCGCACAGGCAGACACGACTGGCTCAGTCTCGGAGGTGGGGCTGGGACAGTACGTGTTGGCGGGGGCGGCAGGTGACTTCAACGGCGCAGAGATAGGATTCCTCTTCACGGCGAGCGGCGCGGTGCCGGTAAGTATAACCGTCCACACGGATACGAAGGTTGTTTCCGACCTCCACGACGCCACAGACGTAAGCTCCAACGTCACGGCTATCAAGGCGAAGACGGACAACCTGCCAGCTTCGCCTGCGGCGGTCGGCAGTCAGATGACGCTTGCGGACGGCGCTGTGACTGCCGCGAAGATTGCCGCAAGCGCGCTGGACAACAAGGGGAACTGGAACGTCGGCAAGACTGGCTACTCGCTCACAGCCACTACCGGACTCGGCAACCAGACTGCGAACATCACTGGAAACCTGTCTGGCTCTGTCGGCTCAATCGCCACGGACGGGCTTTCTGCGGCAAGCGTGAAGGCGGACGCGGTAACGAAGATTCAGAGCGGTCTGTCCACGCTCAACGCTGCGGGTGTGCGCTCGGCTGTGGGCATGTCCAGCGCCAACCTCGACACTCAGCTTTCAGGGATACCTGCGGCGGTGTGGACGGCAGGCACGCGCACGCTTACGAGCTTCGGTTCTTTGGTTTCTGACATCTGGGGTTACGCCACACGCACGCTCACAGCGTTCTCGGACTCCTCTGGCGTCACGACGCTTTTGAGCAGGATTGTGGGCACGCTGGCGTCTGGCACGCACTCTGCGCAGTCGGGAGATGCGTACGCAAGACTTGGCGCACCTGCAGGGGCGAGTGTGTCGGCAGACGTTGCGGCGCTCAAGTCGGAAACCGCGAGCATCCTCGCAGACACCAACGAACTCCAGACGAATCAGGGCAACTGGGCTACGGCAGACGTGCAGTCGGCGTTAACCGCGCAGGGCTACACGACAGCCAGAGCGCCACTGCTCGACCACCTGGATGCGGACGTGTCCTCTGTGGGTGGCGCGTCAGTGTCGGACATTGTGGACGGGGTGTGGGATGAGGCGCTGGCTGGTCACACGACGGCTGGTAGCGCAGGAGCGGCGCTGGCGACGGCGGGCAACGCTGGCGACCCTTGGAGCACGGCGCTTCCGGGTTCTTACTCCAACGGTCAGGCGGGCTACATTATCGGCAACCGCATGCCCTACATTGCACAGCAGGTGGCTTGGCTGTCGCCGGGCGTCACTCCAATCCTGCAAAGCTCCACAATGCCAGGTGGCGACCGGATACTCTGGATTGGCGCAGACCAGACCACAGACGACACGGCTTGGATATGGACGGACACGGATGATGCGTGGCCGGACTGGACTAACCTAACGTTCGATCTGTATGTGCGCGGTCCCGGCATCAACCAGCACTTCGCTGTGAGCAAGATTGTCGGCGGTCCGCACAAGGTTTTGCGCGTGGAGCCTGCGAAGGGCGCGACCAGGCTCTTCAAACAGGGCGCGTACGATTATGCGGTGTGGATGACGAACGCCTCCGATGAGACGCAGCCGCTGATCGAAGGCGCTATGACAGCGCTGAACTATCCGAGGGCGTAGGCCTTTACTTTGGCGCGGCAGCGGGGTATGATGAAGTCAATCACCCTCCCCTCTTCGTAAAAGGTACTTACCGTCTTCCTCTGGCGATTGGGCCGAGCACAGCCGGCAAATACGCTTTCATCTCAGCTACGTTTTCAGCGCGTAAGCGATTCCAAGGACTCCGAGTATCAAGCACACCCACATCCACCAGGACCAGGGCGGGAGTTTCAGGCTTCTGATCGTAGATGTGCGCCAGGGATTCATTCGTCCCTCACGATCGGACCCATCCGTCGAGCAATCCGACTAGAACCGCGTACGCGAACACAAGCACACAAATCCAGAACCAGATTCTCAAAATGAGGTTGATTGAGCCGGTCGATCGGTCGATGCGACGCAGGCACTCCAGCATCTCATTCTGCACGTTCTCGGGGGCGGCGGTGTTTGCCGGCAGCGGCTGTGTGAGGTTCTTTGGGGGGCTTGGGCACAGATGCCCTACATACGGGTCATAGACCTGACCGCACCACTGGCAGGTTTCCGGGCAAGCGTGCGGCTGTCCCACGTAGTAGGTTTGCTGGCACTTCGGGCACTTCTTCAGCTGCATGGCCATTAGTGTGTTTCCGTCAGCCCTCAGTAGGAAAAGCTGTCCACTTTCCATGTCCGGGTCCAGTTGTCCCGGTGCACGACCATCCTAAAGCTTACCGTATTCAGCGCACCGAATCTGTTCCGTATTGCCGCTTTGCCCGTGACTTGAAGGCTTTTACTGCTAAGCGCTTTGTAGTTCGTCCCGACAACCTTCTCAAAGTGTGCGCCGCGACCGAACCTCCCAGTGGGCAGGTTTTTCATGCGCTCCGCCACCAACGCTTTGCATGTCTGAGGAAAAAGATAACCACCGCTGTTTAGGTTCTGGACGTAGGCAATGCGGGCGTCATCTGACACGCTCGTTGTTGGGACCCCGGCAGCGTCCATTGGAACTTCAACCTCTTTGCCATCAACCTTGAAGACCTGCACCAGCCCGTGCAACCCCTGACGTATGGCGATCAACTCCGGTTCGGTCTTTGTGGCTTCCGCTTTCGGTGGTATCTCCTGGCCCTGCAGTTCTTTGGCTCTGGCGAGCATCTTCCGCGTGTGTTCGCTCGAAGGCTTGAGCTCCAGCGTCAGCTCCCACTCTTCGATGGCGGTGGCGTAGTCTTTGGCCTGGAAGGCTTTCTCGCCTGCGAGGTAGTGCTGACGAGCGCCAGCCTCATCCACCGGCGCTGTAGTCTCCTGAGCAAAGCCAGGCGCGCCGAGTAGCAACAACACTGTTACACAAAACAACGCTCTCATGACCTCTCCTCTTCGCCGCATTCTGGGCGGCGATCCTCTTAGACGATCTCCGGCTTGAGCAGTCTCACGCC
>JADLDK010000003.1 GCA_020846715.1 Armatimonadota bacterium
GGCGTGAGACTGCTCAAGCCGGAGATCGTCTAAGAGGATCGCCGCCCAGAATGCGGCGAAGAGGAGAGGTCATGAGAGCGTTGTTTTGTGTAACAGTGTTGTTGCTACTCGGCGCGCCTGGCTTTGCCCAGGAGGCCACAGCGCCGGTGGATGAGGCTGGCGCTCGCCAGCACTACCTCGCAGGCGAGAAAGCCTTCCAGGCCAAAGACTACGCCGCCGCTATCGAAGAGTGGGAGCTGACGCTGAAGCTCAAGCCTTCGAGCGAGCACACACGCAAGATGCTGGCCAAAGCCAAAGAGTTGAGAGGTTCGGAGAAACCGCCGAAAGCGGAAGCCACAAAGGCCGAACCGGAGTTGATCGCCATACGTCAGGGATTGCACGGACTTGTGCAAATCTTCAAGGTTGACGGCAAAGACGTGGAGGTTCCGATGGACGCCACTGGATCTGCCATGCGCGTGTCAGATGACGACCGTATCGCTTACGTCCAGAACCTCAACGACAGCGATTACCTCTATCCTCACGAATGCGAAGCACTTGTGGCGGAGCGCATGAAAAACTTGCCAGCGGCAAGGTTTGGCCGCGGCGCCACATTTGGTGGGATCGGCCGCACGCGCTACAAAGCGCTTAGCAGCAAAAGCCTTCAGGTCACGGGCGAAGCGTGGATAGAAAACAGATTCGGCGGGCATGCAACGACGAACTTCAGGATGGTCGTGCACCGAGACAACTGGACCCGGAAATGGAAAGTGGACAGCTTTTCTTATTAGCGCATAGGGAGGCACACTAATGGCAATGCAGCTTGAGGCGAGATCGAGGAGAAGAAAACATCAATGCACGCAAACCCGTCCATCTACACATAGCTCTTGACGCTGCCCCAGAATGCAGTAATATAAAAGATTAAGGCGATGCGGGGTGGAGCAGTCTGGTAGCTCGTCGGGCTCATAACCCGAAGGTCGTAGGTTCAAATCCTGCCCCCGCTCCCAATTGTATCGCAAGAAAGCTGTCCTGGTTCCGGAGAGAATTATGAAAAAGGGAGTCGCTTCGGACACGCCTAGTGCGGCAACGGAAGCTGCCGGTGAGGCGTGTGAGGTCATCACCGCACTTATGGCGAAGATCGTGGAAAACACGGACGATTACGATGATTATGGCGTGCTTCAAGACGTTGTGAAGCGCGCAGCTACTATGGGCACGGCTGGCATCCAAGTTCTAGCGCAGGTTGTGAAAAAGACAGACGATCCGGAGGCGCTTCGGGACGCTGCGCTGCACGCAGGCTCCTCAGGCCCTGATGGCATCCCGGTTTTGGCATGGGTCATGGCAAATACCAATGACTTAGAGGTGCTTCAAAATGCTGTGTGGGGCGCAGGCAGGGCTGGCAAGAGGGGTTTGCCGGTTCTAGCGTGGATCGTAGAAAAGACGAATGACGGAGAAGTGCTTCGAATGGTGGCCTACGAGGCTGGCAAGGCAGGCGACGCTGGCGTCCCGCTTCTGAAAGAGATATTCGCGAAGACGAACGACCCAGAGGTGCTTGACCAGGCTGCGCTGGGCGCAAGTAAAGCAGGCGTTTCTGGTATTGCGGTTTTGGCGTGGGTCGTCGCCCAAACGAACGATCCGCAGATCCTGCGTACCGCTGCGTGGAGTACACTCGACCAACCCGTCGCTAGTCTCTCGATCTCGGTTTTTAAACAGATTGTCGCAAAAACAAACAACCTGGAGGCGCTTAGGATGGTGGCGTCGAGCGCCGGTAGGGCAGGTAAGGCCGGCATCCCAGTTCTTAAACAGATTGTCGCCAAGACAAACAACTTGAATGTGCTACCAGCTGCTGCGAAGGGTGCGGGCAAGTCAGGCAAGGCTGGCATTCCGGTTCTGGAGTGGATCGTGGCAAAGAGGAACGATCCGGAGGTTTATCGGGAGGCTGCGTATGGCGCAAGCCGGGTTGGCAAGAGAGGCATCCCGGTTCTGGAGTGGGTCGTGGCCCGTACGAACAATCCGGAGGTGCTTCGGGAAGTTGCCTGGGGCGCAAACTCGGCAGACAAAGACGACATCCCGGTTTTGGAGTGGCTGCTCAAGCAAGAGGAGGGAGAGATGGCCCTTCTCGACGTTTTCTATGGTTTCGAGGACGGAGATACGGATGAACGGCTGCGAAAATGGCTGGACGAGAAAGGCGTGGTGTATTGACATCTCAGACTCGAGGTGGGTAGTGTTCCTCCCGGAGCCCGTTTCGGGGCCTGAGTTCTCCGGATCGCAGGGAGGCCTTGCTAAGGGCTAGCGTCCTACGAGCGTACTCATCAGAAGCTCAGAGGCTAGGCCCTTGCTCTTCCACTGCCCCTCTTCTATGACAACTCTGACAGCGTCCGCCTCCGCCATCTCGTCAATAGCGCGGAGGCCCGCCGCTGCGAGGACAGCGCTCGTTAAGCACACTCTGCGCGCGCTCGCATACGAGGATGCTGAACCGGCGAACGTGCTGTCGCGCCTCAATCGTATCGTCACGAGAGTAACCCGCGAGGGATTCGTTCCAAGAGTGAAGGCATCTCAGCCTGGCCGTGCCCCACGCGCGCTCGGCCCTCTGGCCTGACTCCTCTTTTCTCCACATAACGCGTCTCAGCAGCGCTCAATTTGAACCATTCCTCTCCAAATCTCTTTTCCGCGCACTCAGCAGGTGCTATACTGCGCATGCGCGCCGGGAAAAGAGGATCGAGTGATATATCTGCGAGTACCTGCTCTGACAGTTGTTGCAGCTTTGCTGCTGTCCACAGCGGCGCTGGCCCAGCAGACGGATGAAAAGGCCGTTGATCCGCGACTGGACCAGAAAGTGTCTCTTGACGTCACGTATGCGAAGCTCTCCGACGTTGCGGAGCTGCTCAGCAAGCAGTCCGGGGTCTCCATCCGGGCGGGCAGCAGTGAGCGTGACTGGCGGGTGCGCGAGCGCCATATCAGCGTACGTGCGAAGGATGTGCGCCTGGGCGATCTTCTGGATAACATCTCCAACCTCGTCCACTACCGCCTTGCGCGCGGAAAGCGCGACGGCCAGTTCACCTACCTCTGGTGGCAGGACAAAAACCAGCGAGATCTGGAAGCCGAAATGCTCACCGCTCAGAAGGCGGCGGACGCCGAGCGTACCCGTGAGCAGCGCCAGGCGGCTTTCGAGCTTTCTGACCGGGCGCTGACGATGTCCGAGGCTGACGCCCGCAAGCTGCGGGATAAGGACCCGTGGCTCTCGTACCTGGGCGCAACGCCCACCGGGCGTGCGTACGCACAGCTCCTGAAAGGTATAACTGCCAGCTATCCAGACGTGAAGGACCTGCTTCTGCGTGGCCGCCGCGCCACCATAGACCTGAATCAGGCGCCTGTCCAGATGCGCGAAGCTGCTCGCCAGGCCACTGAGACAAGCATGTTCCGTGGTCTGATCGAAAATCCGCAACACGACCCATGGAAGTCTATGCGACCCTCTAGCCTCACCGTGATGCCGCTGCAGGAGAGCGCCGATGGCGTGCAACACAGCTGGGGATTTGGCGGAATGATCATGATTATGGGACGTTCCAGCGATTGGCCCGCAGGAGGCGCTGGCGATCTGACGGATGGAATGCCGATGGGTATTCTCCCCATTACCGGCGAAGGAACAGTGATGGGCCATCTCTTTGGCCGCCTTATGTGGATGCTGGAGGACGGTGTGGCCCCGCAGGACGCTCAAAAGAAGCTGATGGAGGATTTCAGAGATTCCGGCGCTGTACAGTCCCTGCTTGCGCACAAGTCGCCGACTGAAGACGCTCCCCCGGTGGCCGGGCCGCTGCTCAAAGAGGTGGAGGTCAAAAAGATGCCGGGAATTCAGGAAATGAGCCTGGATGTCGACCACTCGGACGAAAAAAAGACGCTCGATCTTTTGGCTAAAGCCACGGGTGGTCCGGTGATTCTTGAGTCTTACCTGAGGATGATGCTTCCGGGCGCCTTCATTTCGCCGGGCAAGCAGGCGCTCGCGAAGATGGTAATTGCGTTTGAGAAAGCTGGATATGAGTGGGATCTGAAGGGCGACACACTGACGCTGCGCCCCGAAGACTGGAGCGTGAGGCGATCCTGTGAGATTCGGGAAAGCTGGCTGGAGTACTACCGCAACAAGATCCAGACGAATGGCTCGCTGACGCTGGATGAGCTTGCTGACATGGCGGCAGAGCTGTCCGACGGCCAGATACACCGTACGCTCATGGCTGACCCGGACTTTGTGTTTATGGCCGGAAATCTCAGTTCTGAAATGGGCGGACCTGGTGATCTCCTGCGCCTCTACGGGGCGTTGACACCTCAGCAGAAAAAAGCCCTGTCCGGTGAGCGCGGCCTGACATTCGCCGACCTGAATGACGGCCAGTATCAGCGCCTTGCCGACCTTATGATCGAGCGGTTGGGAGGGGTTGAGATCGCCGACGGCTTCGTAAGGATCGTCAAGGACAAAACCTGGCCGGACGAGCCCGCCCAGCAACCCGCAATCGTTCGCTTTGAGTGCTCAGTGCTCACTACCACCGACGACAAGCCCCGCACCTTCCAGGTGGCTGTCATGCTGCCAGACGCCGCGCAGATGAAGAGAATGCGGGAGAGGATGCGGAAGATGGGTGATGACCTGCAGAAGAAAAACAAATCTGAGGACCCCAACGCACCGCCCGCAGAGGAAAAAACGCTAGCGGCTCCTTGATCGCAGCGGCCTTTGACGCCTCAGACGCGGCGCTGCGGGAATACCCGGTCAGTCCACATGCCCACGGCCGCTCGCGCACCCGGCAGCGCTCTTGTCCGGGTCCGTAGCCGGAGGCCGCTGGGGAGGCGCAGAGCTCCATGACACTTACCGGCCGTCGAGGCTGAGTGACGCGTAGCGGCAAGGTCTGGCACTGCGGCGAAAAATATTTCGATGAATGTAGACATATCGAACTAAGTGTGGTATTAATACTTCGATGGATATAGAAATGTCAGCTCGGGAACTTGGCGACGTCGCGCGGGCTTTCAAAGCGCTTGGAGACCCAACGCGACTGGCAATATTCGAGTTCATACGCTGCTGCGGCGCCAACGTGGAGATGGAGGGCGACAGTCTCGACGACTGTCAGGTCGCCCAAACCTGTGTGGGTGACATCTGCTGCCGGTTCGAGGTCGCCGCCTCCACTGTGTCGCACCATCTGAAAGAGCTGCGAGCGGCGGGTCTGATCCATCTGGAAAAACGCGGGCGATGGGTCTTTGTGACTGCTGATGAGCAGGTGTTGGGCGAGTTGGCAGGCTTTCTTCGCCAGACAACGCAAACGGCAAGAGTGGAGACGGTACGGTGAAAGACAGGCAAACTCAAAAATCGGTTCGAGAGCGCTATGCGGGTGCTGCAAGGGAAGTGCTGCAAGGCAAGCCAGCGCGCTGCTGTTCCGGCAAAAAGGACCCTATCAGCATAGAGCTGTACGATCAGGCTCAGTCTCGAGATCTGCCCGAGGCTGCGCTGCTGGCCTCGCTGGGATGCGGAAACCCCACCGCGCTTGCCGAGCTGGGAGAGGGTGAAACGGTTTTGGATTTGGGCTCGGGCGGCGGTGTTGACGTTCTCTTGTCTGCAAAGCGCGTGGGGCCGCGGGGCAAAGCCTGCGGACTTGACATGACAGACGACATGCTCGAGCTTGCGCGCGCGAATCAGGCCAGGGCTGGTGCGACGAACGTTGAGTTCCTGCAGGGTGAGATCGAAAGCATCCCTCTTCCAGACGAAAGCGTTGATGTCATTATCAGCAACTGTGTCATCAACCTCTCCGCCGACAAAGACGCCGTGTTTAGAGAATGCTTCCGTGTGATCAAACCCGGCGGGCGCCTCGCGATAGCAGATATTGTCACGAAGGCACCGCTTCCTCCGGAGATAACCTCAGAGATTGACTTCTGGACGGGCTGCGTTTCTGGCGCGCTTGTGGAAAGTGACTATATTTTCCGGCTTCATGCCGCCGGGTTCGAGAGCGCGAGCATTGAGCCGGTGCGCACCTATTCTGCGGAGGAAGCTCAGGCGCTCCTGGCCTCAAAATCCTCCACCGCCCGAACGATCTCAGCAGATGCGGCGGCGCAGGTGGCGCACAATCTCTATAGCGGCTTCGTGCGGGCGACCAAACCTCTCCCGTGAAAGCGCGGACACTCCGGCAACCCGTTTGACGCGCAAGGATTTCCAAGCGTCCATGCGCAAGGCGTCTTCCGTGACACCCTCATGGTGGATGAACAGGGACCTCGTAAGTCATCTGAACAACTGGACGTACTCGAGTTTGTGAATCAAGCTTCGCTCAAGATGGTCACAGTAGCAGGCTTGCGGGGCTTGTTGACGGAAGGCGTGCGCGGGGCGCGCACTGTTGCCGTCACCCTCTTTGAAGCCGGTCGGAAGCCATTGCCCCAAACTCGGCTCCACGCAAACTCCGAGCCTCACAGCCGCCTGCGCCTAACCGTATCCTCCGCCGACGCCACAAACGACTTCCTCATTCCCGCCCTCTGACCCTAGCAAATATGCAGTCTCCGATTCAGGAAAGAGACGCAATTTCGCAGTAGTAATCGGGCAGCGAGGAGGTAAGGCCAATGGAGTCACAAGACCTTAGTCTGGACATGACAAGCGACAATACAGCACCAGGACGTCCAGACAATGACGCTTCTCTGGAGGAAGCTCTAGCTACTCATGAAGCCCAAGTGGACGCTTTAATCCGGGCAGGTAGCAAGTATTTGTCAGCCTTGAAGTCGTGGAAAAAGGCTGTAGCCAAGGGAGATATTGCGGCACGGCAGAAGGCAGCCGATCAAGCAATGGAAGCCGCGCAAGCGCTGCCAGGCGGAACATCAGAAACGGCAGCCGCCTGGCAGTTTGACGTCTACGCGTATCTCAGCTCCAGCGCGTGGCAGCACGAGTTGAGGACTTTGGCCAGTGGCGAGAAGTTCGGTCTGCGTATCCTGCTAGAGGGAAACATGGCCATCTCGTCCCCGGTTCTATTGCAGGCGTTGCCGTCGCGCGGCATTCTTCAGATTGGCAAGAAGTTATTTCGCTCTATTCGTCCGAAGGTCGTGGCCGCAGAATTGAAAAGGCTACGAGACAAAGCCAATACGGGTGGCCAACAACAGTTCTTAGAGTTTTTATACGGGGGCGTTGAATATCTTAGTAAAGATTCAGGCGCGTTTTTTGCCAAATTTCGGGGCCTTTACGATCTGTTTTGTCTGTCTCCGGGCTACAAGAAGGATAACCCCAAGTCCGCTTTTGGACAGGAAATTTATGCCCTACACCGCTCCGGTATCAGCGCCACCAAAGCTGGGAAGCGTTACGACTTCGAGTACCCCTCCAGTAGCGCGAAGGAATCTGACATCTTTGAGGTCGTGTCTGAAGACGGTAGACCGCTTAGATACTACGGAATCACTTTCAGGTAGAACAAGACCATGGGAATATTTCGATCTTCTGAGCGCCAGGAGATGAGCGCAGACGCATGGATGCATGTTATCACGGCGGAATATCTGCACGAATACCTGCCTGCGGGCGGATCTGCGGTCAAAGTCGTCAGCGGAAATGACGAGTGTCTTGCAAAGATACAAGCGCAACTTAGCGCCGTGGCAGAAGAAACGGGCTTGTATTATGTTGCGCCCAGGACCGATGAGTTCGATGCAAATGGTAAGAGACCTGACCTGCATCGAATTGACAAGTTATTTTTCGCAATAACTGCGTCTGTTCCTTGGGTGGACTTGGCAATCCAGCAGGTTCAGGGATTCCTTGCTTCCAAAGGAATCGAAATTCGCGGACGCGCTCTCGATGATTTAGAAGGCATTGCCTCCGACAACGGCAGGGATGCGAATGACCTCGTGAATGAATATCAGAGAGAGCTCGCAACACCGCAGATTCGAGATCACGAGATGGCCATTGAATTTCGGACTGCCCTGCTGGCGCTGCAACGTGCGCAACTGGTTCCTGATTCCTATACGCCATCGACCACAGATATATTATTGCACTGGCTTTCTGGACAAACGGCGACGGGGCAAGCAAACGCGCTAAAGCGCCTTCAGATTTACGAACGTATTAACCAAACGAATGCGCGCTACATGCTAATGTCTTTTCTGCGTTGGGTTAGAAAGATGAGGTACAACGGAAGCGTCATCTGCCTCGACTTTCGACCCTATGAGAGTGTGAAGATTTCCAAGGCTCAGCGCGACCGCATTATACTTGATCAGGTGAAGCGCGCCATTGCTGCCGGCGCATCGCATCAAGACTTAGAAGGTCTGATGGCAGAGCACACCCCTGTCGAAAATCGCCTGTTCTATTCAAAGGCCGCCTACATGCAGATGCTCTCGATGATGCGCCGCTTTATTGACGAGATTGATCAGTTTGAAGGTTTGTTGCTGGTGGTCCTGACTTCTCCAGCTTTCTACGAACCGCTTTCTCCGCGCCGCTATACGGACTACGACGCTTTGCAGACGCGAATAGGGCTGGAAGTGCGAGATCGCGATCGTCCGAATCCGGCAGCGGCGCTAGTCCACCTGGAGGTTGAGTAAATGGAGCACAGAGTCATGATAGCTCGCAGCGCCATTGAAGCGCTTCGGTCTGGAGTGCCGAGCAAACACGCCGTAGAGCGACTTGGGATCACTAGAAGCGATGTCGCAGAACTCTTTGAACGCTCTCTTGATCTGGTGGCAGACGGCCAGTGCGCTGAACCAATGGTGATTGACGCCAATTTTGGCGCGGGCAAGTCGCATCTCCTCAACTATCTCCAGATACTTGCGGAGAAGAAGAATTTCGCAACAAGCTATCTGACCGTGAGCCCCGAAATCCCGTTGGGAAATCCTCACGTTGTGTTGAAAGCTCTCGCAGAGAACGCACGGGCGCCAGGGAGGACCGGCAAGGCCCTTCGCGCAATGTCCCCCGACTTGAGAACTAGCGGATCAGCTTTTGCTGACCTCAGGCTTTGGGCTCGCGATGCAAACATTTACGACCGGTTTCGTGCGCTTCTGCACGTTTTCGAGGAGACACACGACGACGAGCTCCGGATGCAAATTCTGGGTGATTTCGAAGGAAAGCCGCTGATCCTCACCGTATTGCGCCAGAAGCTGAGGGAGATGGGACAACTCGCTGGATACGATCTTCGGGGCCCAAGGAATTTCCTTCTCGCTCACGATCGTATCCGTGTGATGGCTCAACT
Organism: Armatimonadota bacterium; assembly: GCA_020846715.1. Taxonomy (GTDB): domain Bacteria; phylum Armatimonadota; class UBA5829; order DSUL01; family DSUL01; genus JADLDK01. The sequence goes on from JADLDK010000003.1 coordinate 9,135, forward strand.
TCTTCACGCGTGTGGGTGCAATGGAATCGTTGTGCTGTTTGATGAGCTCGAAAGATTGGCACAGTTTTCGAGGAAACAACGGTTTGCGGCGTATGACGAAGTTGGATGGTGGATTGATATTGCGGCGCAGAGTGGCTCCAGAATTATTCCAGTTTTCACGCTTACGCGAGGCTTTGTGGAAGAGACAATAACCGGGGGCGCTTCTGACGAGCTGCGGTATTTCTCCGGTACGCTTGGAATTCTGGATGCTGAACCTGATAATCGAGGACAGCGTGGAATCGAGTTTCTAAAACAGCCCATTCATCTGTCGGAGCCTACGACGGAAGAGAAGGAACAGGTGAAATACCGGATAAAGGCAATCTACGAAGAGGCTTACGGCCTCAGTCTGCCTGATCTGAAAACGCTAGCGGCAAGCACGACTATGAGATCGGACATTCGTAGATGGGTAACACTCTGGGATATGCATCGCTATTATCCCCAGCACGACCCGGATGTAGATGTGGGCAACATTGAGTTTGACACCACCGAAATATCGGATGAAGATCTTCCCAGCGGTGAAGAGGCAGGCGGTTGAGAGGTGGGAATACCCTACCGGCCATCTCCACGCTCAGTTGCTGGCAGTGCTGCGGCGTACGTTCGGCTCATCTTTCTCAAAGATAACCGTGAAGTTCTTGGAGGCCTCCTAGTTGTCGACAACAGAGGACAGCCGCTAGAGTTCGTGCATGCCAGTTTGTCGGCGCCGGCTGGCTTTCTGTGGCCTGAAGCAACTGTGCGCAATATTAGCGCCAGCGAAATATGCCATGCGCTTTTTGAGGCCTGTACACGTGTGCCGGACATTCTGCTCTGTGAACCCGATCTCGGAGATATGAGTTTTTGCAGGGAAGAACTGGCGCCAAGTATCCCATTTGCAATGGCCAGACCTTCAGCATCGGCTGAGCCAGCAGAGTTGATCTGGATCAACGAGCGCCCGTCGCACCAAATGAAAGCCCATCATCTGGCTGAAGAACTGGTGAATCGAGGTTTTCTAACAGAACCGTTCGAGAGAATTCAAAGAGGTCTAGAGGAGTTATATCCAGATGCCGGATGGCCAGACTCGACCGTCAGGTTGGCGGATTCGTAGACAACCTCGTTCTGTAGCTCCACGGTTCCGGTTCCTGGGTCTTCCGCGGGATTGGGAACCCAAGGTCCAGCCCCGCATTGTCTCGGCGACAGGCGCGCTCGTCCTGTCTTCCGTCAAGACACTGACACTTCCGTCAGTTTCCAAGCCCCGCGTCGCCGGGCTAGCTATCCCTGATTTCGAGCGGCCGACAGCTCGCTCCCATCAGATCGGATGGTTCGATCTTGTCTCCGGCCGCACCCACACGCCGCAATCTGGAGTGACTCCAGTGAAGCCGTCAGAGCCGCCGGTAGCTGTTGATTCTACATCTGACCAGGATATGATGAAGCGTTTGGCTGCCGTGCTGCAACCACCGCTGGAGTCAATTCTGGGTTCAGATAGCGTCTTGGAGTGGCCGTCAGAGCTTCTGCCGTTCCAGAGGGACGGGGTAAAGGCTCTGCTCAACTCACAGTCATTGCTGTTGGCCGATGATATGGGGCTTGGCAAGACAATTCAGACAATTGCAGCCTTGCGTGTATTGTTCGTACGGCGTGAAATCGCAAACGCGTTGATTGTCTGTCCGGCAAGCCTGCTCACGCAGTGGCGAAAAGAGCTTGCTCTTTGGTCTCCTGAGCTTAGATCAGTGACCCTCGGCGGCCCAGTTTCTGACAGAGCAGCTCTGTGGCGATTGCCTTCTCATGTCAAGATCGTAAGCTACGAAACACTGCGTTCCGAAATGCAGGTTACCGAGAGCGTGCCATTCAGACAGGCGTGGGATGTGGTTGTCCTTGATGAAGCATCCCGTATAAAGAACCGTGATACGGGCATAGCCGTTGCATGCAAACGACTCCAAAGAGACCGTCGTTGGGCGCTAACAGGAACGCCTCTCGAAAACCGCGTTGACGATGTCGCCTCTATCCTCGAGTTTCTAGTCTGGGAGAGCGGAGAAACCCGCCCTGTCATCTATCCGCAACAGGCCATAGCGATGCTACCGTCTCACCAGCTTCGGCGCAAGAAAGCGGATGTCCTCAAGGATCTGCCGCCAAAGCTCACCAGTGAGTTGTCGATTGATCTTCTTCCACGGCAGCGGGAGGCCTATGAGCGCGCGGAGCGCCAAGGTCTAATACGTCTCAAGGAGCAGGGATCCGAGATAACCGTAACGCATATTCTGGAGCTGATCTCCCGTTTGAAGCAGATCTGCAACTGTGACCCCACGACCGGCGAGTCCAGCAAGCTGCTTGACATCCAGGAACGGCTTCAGACTCTTGTTGAAGAAGGACATCGTGCCCTCCTTTTCACTCAGTTCACAGATGACGCCTTTGGAGTCGAGCTGGTTCGGAAGCGACTGGCTAAGTACTCCCCACTGGCCTACACAGGAGCGATGAGTCAGTCTCAGAAAGCTGCTGCAGTGGAAGCCTTCACGCTGGACACAGCTCATAAGGTGCTTGTTCTTTCGCTTCGGGCAGGAGGAGTCGGCCTGAACCTCCAGACCGCTTCTTATGTGTTCCATCTTGACCGTTGGTGGAACCCGGCGATCGAGGATCAGGCGGACAGTCGCAGTCATCGGATAGGCCAAGCTTGCCCGGTAACCGTCTATCGCTATATATGCACCGACACAATCGAAGAGCGCATTCAGCAGAGGCTGCAGCAAAAACGCCAACTGTTTCGCGACATCGTTGACGACGTTAGCGTTGATTTGAGCGTAATGCTGAACGAAGAAGACCTGTTCGGGCTCTTCGGACTAGCTCCTCCTCGCTCAGCCGTAACCGATATCCAGCGAGATGCCGCGAACTTCACAGCGATGACTGGCGAACAATTTGAACAGTGGCTTGCCGAGCGCCTAACCGCTATGGGTTTTACCGTTCAAAGCACACCGCGGTCAAACGACGGCGGAATTGATCTGACAGCTGTTCGTCTTGATGACCTCCAAATTGAAGCAAAGCTGATTATCCAGTGTAAGAATACGACTTCACCTGTCGGAGTTAGTGTGGTGCGCGAGTTGCGTGGCGTGGTCCCAGACCGGGTCCCCGGCACGACGCCGGTCGTCGCAGCGCCTGGAGGTTTCTCTTCAGAGGCCACGGCATTTGCGCGAGCCAACGGCGTCAAGCTCTGGGGACCGAAAGAGCTGGTTGAGCTAGCCGGTTCCGGAACACCAGTAGGCTGATTTCGATAAGGCCACCCCGCCTGTCCACTTTACCACCACCTGCTCTCGCCTCGTGTCAACTTACGCGCCCCACGTGGTCATCTGATAGTTGGCGCGGCCTTCCACCCCTTCTCACTCCGCTTGGAGGGCAAGCGTCGGACAACTAAGCTCCGTCACAACCCACAACAACTCATTCGATCTGTGCTTCACTGACAGAAAATGACAGTGGTGAGCTGTACACTGTGCGTCAGGAAGTCACCGGCGCCCTGTCCGGCTCAGGCGATAAACACGGCTACCGGGCAGGGGAGGGACGGCGCCGCAGAGAAATGAGCAAGCAGGAGAAGCTGGTAGTGGACGACACAGGCACAGAGAAGTGCTACGCACATACCCCCAATGCTGATGGGAAATGGCAGGAGCTTGAACCTCATCTTCTGCGCGTGGCTCGACTTACAGGTGCGTTGGCCGCAGGGTTTGGTGGCAGGGATTACGGCTACATGGCCGGGCTGCTACACGACGTCGGAAAGTTTCGGCCAGAGTTCCAGGAGTATTTGAAGCGCTGCGTGGACACGCCTAACTCTGTTCGCCGTGGAGAGGTAGTGCATTCCCCTTACGGCGCGCTGCTATGCACAGAAGACTTGGAGTTCCTGTGGCCCGTTATCGCTGGTCATCACAGTGGCATCTACCAGCTTAACGAAACTCAACTAGCAGAGCTAAGAAACAAATACTCTGCCGATTGTAAATCCCGCAAATTCTTGGAGGCCCACCGCCGACCACTTACGTTTCCCAAGTTCCTGAGTCGTGAGAAATGGTTGGTAGAGCCATTCTTGCGATTCCTCTATTCTTGCCTGGTCGAAGCCGACAGTTACGATAGCGCTCAGCACGAGCATACCTGGCTGCGGAAAAGCTATCCCAGCGTGGCTGAGTGTCGCAAGTATTTCTTTGATACCTACGGGAAGAGATTCACCAGAGCGGCCTCATCCATTGATCGGTTGAGAGCAAAGGTGTATTCTGAGTGCTTGGAGAAGGCGAAAGACCATCCCGGACTTTTCACTCTCACGGCCCCGACAGGCTCGGGAAAGACGTTGGCAACCTTGGCGTTTGCACTTGCGCATATAGGCGCTCACACGTGTCTGCGACGAGTGATATATGCGGCGCCATATACCTCAATCATAGACCAGACGGCCAAAGTGTATCGAGAGTTTCTTCCTGTCGACGCCGTAATTGAGCACCACAGCGGTCTGGAGCCGCCGGATACGGAGGAGCAGACGTTGATCGCGCGCCGTCAGCGCGATGTGGCTGACCGCTGGGAAGCTCCAATCATTGTGACAACTACCGTTCAGCTGTTCGAAAGTCTGTTCTCGAATAAGCGCAGTCGATGTCGAAAACTTCGTAACATCCTTCGAAGCGTCATAATTCTTGACGAAGTACAGACTCTGCCGCCGCATTTGCTGGAACCCACCCTGGATATGCTGCGTGCACTCGTTCATGAATGTTACGGGTGTACTATTCTTCTCTGCACTGCTACCCAACCCGCGCTCGAGCAGAACATGAATTTTGCTGTCTCGCTCCCGCAAGCACGACCAATACTGGGCAATGTGAAAGAGCTGTTTCGCCAGGCCAAACGCGTTTGTTACCACTTCGAGCCGCAGGAGGCTGAGGCGGAGGAAATCGCACGCCGGATAGTTCGACACCACAAGGAATCGGTATTAGTGATCACGAATACCAAGCGACTGGCGTTGGTGCTCTGGAAGAAAGTCCGGCAGCAGACGATAGACGACGTCGAAGTACTGCATTTATCGACTCTCCGTCACCCTCAGCACCGGAAGAAGACATTGGAAAGGATCAAACCTCCGCTTCAACGCAGGGTCATTGTGATATCTACGCAAGTTGTTGAGGCGGGCGTGGACCTTGACTTTCCCGTAGTTTACCGTGAATTCGGTCCGTTGGATCGAATTGTTCAGGCAGCCGGGCGCTGCAATCGTAATGGTCAGCCGAATACGCCGCCATTTGGAGATGTCCACATATTTCGGATCACGGACGCAAGCGCACCACCTGGTGTGTACCGGCAGGCGATGCAGGCAGCGCAGGTCAAACTGCAGGACAGGGACGCGGATCTTCATGACCCGGAGCTCTACGAAAGCTTCTTTCGGCTCTTTTACCAGAGCGTAGCGGACACGGGTAGGAGAATCCAGGAGCGCCGCGAGCACTTCGATTATCCAGCTGTAGCGAGAGAATACAGGATGATCGCAGACGAGACGTTCCCGGTACTTGTGTGGAGCGAGATCAGCCACGCCGGGCTAACCAAAAACGACCTCGAGCGCATCCGATCTAAGGGCTTCGCTGAGGATGCGGAGTGGCAGCAACTGCAGCGGATCTCCGTGTGCATGAGGCACGTTGATGTCCTACGGCTCTCGGAGTCTTACCTTGTGGAGAACTGGATTGGAGGGTTACATCTTTGGACAGGCTCTTACCATCCTTATCTCGGGTTGGGTGAAACTGTCGAGATGGCTCAGGAGGATTGCTGTGTTTGACCACTCACAAAACCATCTCATTGAGGTAAAGGTTTGGGGGCGCTATGCGTGCTTCACCCGGCCGGAGAATAAGGTCGAACGCGTGAGCTACCCAATCATCACGCCTAGTGCAGCTGTAGGGATTCTAGAATCGATCTATTGGAAGCCAGAGTTCCGATGGGAAGTAACGGGGCTCGGGCTGCTGCCCCACCCTGACCGCGGCGGACACATAGATTGGGAAAACTACATGTCGATGACGTTGAATGAGCTTGCGTCACAGGGCGAGACGCACCCGAGAGACGGTTACAACATTAAACAACACCGCGTACAACGCACATGCCAAATCCTTCGTTGGCCCTGCTATGCCATTCGCGCTCGTGCCCGCATCTTTGCGAGTTCAACGAACCCTGCTTCCATCGCGCGCCAGTTTAACCACAGAGTGAGACAGGGCCAATGCTATCACCAGCCGTACTTGGGCCTTCGGGAGCTGGGCGCCTTCTTTGGCGTGCTAGATACCGATCCGGTCAGCACGCTCGATTTTTCCAACTTGGGGTATATCGTCCACAGCGCAGTGCTACCGGAAGGGGCGACCGAGGTCCAATACCGTTTCTGTAAGCTGGTGCAAGGGAACGGTTGGCTCCGCCCGGTAATGGAGGAGACCTTCAGATGATCCTGCAAGAGCTGTGTCGTTTGGCGGAGCGCAAAACACTTCCGCCTGTCGGGTGCTGGAAACAGGAAGTCGCCGCTGACATCCACATTGATGGCTCCGGGGTGCTCCGGGGCATCGTCATCCACAAGCTGGCTAAAGACTCGCAGCTCCCACGACGTTGGTTTCCTTTTCTCGACCCGACTAATTCTGGGAAGCCCAGCATGGGAGTGCATAAGCTGGAACATCTCTTGGGCAGAAAATTCGTCGTCCAAGGCATGAAGCACGCGTGGAGCGTCTCTTTAGCGACGGATAGAAACTGCGCATCCAAGGCGCGTAATCTCCGGGATTTCGCAGCAAAAGTTGCTCTTGCGCTACCGAATTCGCAGCAAGTTAGCGCTTGGTGCAGTTTTCTCAACACTAATGACACTGCCGGAATGACGCGCGAGATAGACAGTCAGATCAAATCTCAAGCCTCGAAGCCTCCCTTGACGTCTAATTTGTATGCTGCGATCTATGTGGACGAGCAGGCATGGTGGCAGGACTCTGAGGTAGTGAGCTTCTGGTGTTCGCAAGGACGAGCACTGAGCGAAGCTGCCGCCCGCGGAACGCGGAAGGCAAAAACCGCACGGTCAGATGGGTCGGTCGCGATCGTTCCAGACGCTGCAGATTTGTCGCTTCCGCCGCTAGTGAGAGCGCAGTGTCTGGTTTGTGGGCAGAAGGACGTGGTCGAGCGCCTGATTCCCGGTTTTGACGGGCTCGAACGCTTAAAGGACGGTGTCAAGATTGTGCCTAGAAAGCATCGTTTTACGTCCTTCAATTGCGCTGCGTACGCCTCGCGGGGCCGACGGCAGGCTTACAACGCCCCTATCTGTACACAATGTGCTGACCGGGCAGCGAAAGCGTGGAACAGCCTGTTGGAGTCTGACAGCTCGCGGCTGCTTCTTGACGACGAGGTGCTCGGATTTTGGGGGGACACGGTACTCAAGCCGTGGGGTGAGCAGGCTGTTGATCCGCAGGTTTGGAGAGCTCTGCTGAATAGCGTGAGAACTGGGCAGAAAGCGGGTATCGCACCCGAAGGTGTAAGCGTTCTGGGGCTCGGAGCCCACAAAGCCACGGCCTTTGTCACTTGCTGGCTGAAAAAGGAGGCGGAGGCCGCCGGCACGGCAATTCTAAGGTGGTGGAAGTGGCAGGCTGTACTTGGTGATCAGCAGACAGAGGTCTACAATCTGACTGAGTTGATCATGGCCTTGCGTCCCCGTTCTCGGTGGTTTGAGAAGGTGCATTTGGCGGACGGACGTCTCAACACAATGACAAGTGGCGAGAGAGTCCTGTGGCGACGCCTGCTGGCGGTCAGCCTAGGCGTTGGCCGTGTACCTTTGACGGTACTGAGCGCCGTGGTGGGACGATTGGCGACTGAGTTGGAAGCGGGGTGGGAGCCCACGTTCACGCCCCGAGCAAGGCCGAAGCAAAGCAAAGGCATGGTAACGAATACCGCCTGCTTCCCACTGGACAGGCTGGTCCTTCTCAACATTTGTTTGTGCTCGTTGAACAATCTGGAGAAAGTTGAGGTGAACAGACTGATGGAACGACAGCGCAATGCTTACAACGCGGGGCGCGTGTTTAGTCTTATCTGCTACGCACAACGATTAGCGGTCGGCGAATCAGGCAAGACGCTCTTGGCTTCCAATGCACGACTCGCTGCGACTAGGCCGAATCAAGTTCTTGGAGAGCTGATTACAAGGTTGAATCAGATCTATATGCCAAAACTACGGCGCGACAATCCAACTGGAGCAAGCTACATCCATACGCAGATCAGTCGTCTGCTTGGGACGACTGTCTTTGCGAAAGCCCATAACATCGAGGAGCAAGGCTGGTTCTGGAAAGGCTTCTATCACCATCGTTCTGAAGAGGGAAAAAATGAACGTACATCTTAGCGACAGGTTAGGCTACGCACTCAGTCTATGTGAAGGTCATCTGGTGCTTGATCCCACAAAGAGACATGACTTTTTCTTCATCTTTGACGCTACCCGGTGTAATCCCAACGGCGATCCTGACTCAGACAATATGCCAAGGCAGGATTTCGAGACTGGCCAGGGCCTTGTCTCATCGGGTTCGCTTAAGCGCAAGCTGCGTGATTTCATGGCCGATCTATACGGCACGTCAGATGTCAACGATGATAAGGGACGAATGAATCTCTACGTCAAACATAGAGGCCTGCTGAAGAATGAGCACCAGTCGGTACGAAAGAAGCACGGCAGAGGCACCACCGAGGAGAACCAGAAGAACATGCGGGACTTCTTCTGGGATATCCGGATGTTTGGCGGTGTCTTGACCGTAGGTAAGGATGACCCGGCGTCTGCGGATTTAGAAAGCTCGAGTGACGCTGGAGTCGAAGGTGAAACGCCGTCTCCGAAAAAGCTCAAGCAGACGGGTCAGGTCAAGAAAGAGGACATCCTTAATGGGGGGCAGTGCGTGGGATGTGTCAGTATCGGCATGGCCGAAACGGTCGAAGAGATCGTTCCAGGGCTGATGTCGATTGTTAGAACAGCGCGTACGGACAATCCCAAGGAGTCTATCGAGCAGGACAAAGCAGTGTCTTCAATGCCCGGAAGTACGGCGGGAATGCCCTATGGGCTTTATCGAGGTACCGGGCAGTACTTCCCCACACTGGACCGGTTCGGACAGGTAACCAAAGACGATTTGGCCGTCCTGTGGAATGGGCTACGGCAGATGTTTCAGTTCTCCGTTTCCGACGCTCGTCCTGCCGGTAGCATGAAGGCACTGGCGGCCTGGGTTTTCTCTCATGATCACAAGCTCGGCAACTACCCCGTCCACAAGCTCTTTGAGCTGTGCGTGATACGTCCATCGGACGGTCGTCTTCGTACGATGAAGGAAGACGAGAACACGCCACCTGCCCGACACTACAGGGACTACGCCGTCGAGCTTGCCTGGGAGAAAAATGGAATCTGGACCGCCCCGGATGGCCGTCTGACTCGCGACGGTACGGCCATCGGGGTGACAGTCACCGAGCTCTACAACGACTGGCGTGACTGACACCGCTCCCGACGACGCCTGGGTGATGATTTCGGCGCTGGAGCACTGGGTGTACTGTCCTCGTCAGTGTGGGCTGATCCACCTGGAGCATACCTTTGACGAGAACATCTACACGCTGCGTGGGCGGCGGGAACACGAGCGAGTACACTCAGATACGGGCTGCGCGGAGGCTTCGGTCCGTGTGGAGTTTGCCCTGCCACTGGTCTGCGAGCGTCTTGGTATCTTTGGAAAAGCGGACGCTGTTGAATTCCGTTCCGATGGGCCGCCGTGGCCTGATGGCGCCGTGTTTCCCGTGGAGTACAAACATGGGCCTCCGGGCCAGAAGTTGCATGACGAGGTGCAGGTTTGCGCTCAGGCGTTGTGTCTGGAAGAGATGTTAGGATGCTGTGTAACGCGTGGCGCGCTATTCTATCAAAAGGCGCGTCGCCGCCGCGAAGTGAACTTCACGCGCGAACTTCGCCGGGCGACGGAGGACGCCATCGAAGGGGTGAGGGAGATGCTGCTTCGCGAGAGGGTGCCAGCGCCAGTCAATGACAGCCGTTGCCCCAGATGCTCGCTTATCGAGGCGTGCCAGCCGTCGCTTCTGGCTGAGCTTTCGGTAGATCGGGAAGAAGCCCGGTTCGTGCCGGTCGACGGCCTCGGGCTGGAGTGACATGCGAGGCAGCCGTTGAACGCCGAGCTTCTGAACACATTGTTTGTGATGACGCAGGGCGCTTACGTTCGGCTGGACGGAGAGACTGTCAAGGTCGAAGCCGAGGGATCCAGGTTGACGCAGACCCCGCTCTTGCATCTCGGAGGAATCGTGCTCTTCGGGCAGGTGGGAGTCAGCCCGTACCTGGTCCAGCGGTGTGCGGAGGATGGGCGTAGCATCACCTATCTTGATATGAATGGGCGCTATCTTGCCCGGATGGTAGGTGCGACCAGTGGAAATGTGCTGTTGCGCAAGGCCCACTATGAGGCGTTTTCCTCCCCTGCGCGCACCCTGACAATCGCCCGGCAGTTTGTAGCGGGTAAGCTGCAGAACAGTCGCGCAGTCCTGCGCCGCGCTCTGCGCGAAGGTGGCGCGGGAGATAGTTCACCGGTCCTTCAAGCGTCAATTGCTCAAATGGAGAACCTGCTGCGTGAGCTCGGGCTGGCGGCCTCACTGGAAACGCTTCGGGGCATTGAAGGTCATGGCGCCTCGGCTTACTTTGATGCCTTTGACGTCATGATCACTCAACAGCGCACGCACTTCCGCTTTGCAGGCCGCAGCCGCCGCCCACCGCGGGACCGCATGAACTGCCTTCTCTCCTTTCTGTATGCGCTTGCCTCGACTGATTGCCGCACGGCGTTGGAGGGCGTGGGTCTGGATCCTCAGTTTGGCTTTCTGCACTCGATCCGTTCTGGTCGGCCAGAACTCTGCCTTGACCTGGTGGAGGAGTTTCGCGCTCCTCTGGCGGATCGCCTTGCGCTCAGTCTGGTCAATCTCAAGCAGATTGATGCGGACGACTTTCAAGAGCGTCCGGGGCCGTCTTTCCTGTTGACCGACGAAGGGCGCAAGAAGGTGATCGTGGCGTATCAGAAGCGTAAACAGCGCGAGATCAGCCACCCATTGCTCAAGAAGAAAGTTCCACTTGGCCTGGTTCCGCATCTGCAGGCGCGGATTCTGGCGCGGCATCTGCGGGGAGAGATTCCCTCCTACGCCCCCTTCATTCCAGGATAGGAGATCCATGCGTGCGTGCAGACTACCTGATCAGCTACGACGTAAATACCGAGGACGCCGCGGGGCGCAAAAGGCTTCGCAAGGCTTCAAAGCAGTGTGTTAACTACGGCACGCGGGTTCAGTACTCCGTGTTTGAGTTGTCTCTGACGGATGTGGAGCTGGAGGAGTTGAGACACCGGCTGCTGCAGATTATTGACGCCGATAAGGATAGCCTGCGAATCTACAGTCTGCCGGGCGGAAGAAAGCGGTGCGTGGAAACCTTTGGCGTCGATAAGTATGTGGACTTCACCGAACCGCTGATCACCTAAGCAGGCGGCTGTGCGAACCCCAAGCTCCGGAGCCTTGAGCACGAGGTTCGCAGACATTTTTGGGGTGATTCGTGCGTGAGCTAAGCGAGCGGCTGCAAAAAGTTGAAAATTATGGAGGGCGCCTGAAGACAGCTGGAGAAGGTCATTTCGTGCTCAGATTGCCCGTTTTTGGGTGAATTTGGGCGCGTTGCATCGCCCCTTCGGGGGCGGTGTGGATTGAAACGATAGAGGCGGAAAAGGCAAGTCTTGAACAGGCCTGTTGCATCGCCCCTTCGGGGGCGGTGTGGATTGAAACAGCATCCACCGCATCGGAGGGCAAGTAAGTCGAGTTGCATCGCCCCGTCGGGGGCGGTGTGGATTGAAACGCATCGGTACGACGATGCCGCGGAGCGACAGTGGTTGCATCGCCCCTTCGGGGGCGGTGTGGATTGAAACCAAGCGGACCGGCAAGCTAGTTAGCGGGACGGGTTGCATCGCCCCTTCGGGGGCGGTGTGGATTGAAAC
>JADLDK010000004.1 GCA_020846715.1 Armatimonadota bacterium
AGCCGCATGAACTGCCTCAAGGGCGGCGCTCAGCTGTCCTTTGCCTCCGTCGATGATCATCAGGTCCGGGCGGTCCGAAAACCTTTCGTCACCCTGCTTGGCTCGTGCAAGACGTCTGCCAATTACTTCTCGCATGCTGGCAAAATCGTCCTGGCCTTCTACTGTCTTAATGCGGAAGTGCCGGTACTGAGACTTAGCCGGGGTCCCATTTTCAAAGACCGTCATGGAGGCCACGGTGTATCCGCCCTGCAGATTAGAGATGTCAAAACACTCAATTCGAACAGGCGGTACTTCCATGTCGAGTGCGTCTCCCAGCTCGAGCACAGCGTTCTCACTGCGGGATCGTCCTGTAGCGCCACGCTTCTTCAGTTGTTCAAGAGACGTCTGAGCATTTTCCACCACCATACTCACCAGACGTTTTTTCTCCCCACGCTGCGGGACGCTCAGACGGACCGGTTTTCCTCGCTTTTCTCCGAGCCATGTCAGGATAGCCTCACGGTCGGCTGGCTCTTCGGGGAGCAATATCTCGGACGGGATAGCAGCCGCGCCCTCATAGTACTGCTTTAGAAACTGGCTGAGAATCTCGGCGGGGCTTTCATCGTCGCCTGAATCCAGGACAAAATTGTCTCTCCCCACAAGCCGCCCGGCCCGAATGAAAAACACATGAGCCACCGCGTCTCCGCCTTCCAATGCAATGCCCACGATATCTTGGTCCACCTGCTCTACCGTGAACACCTTCTGGCGCTGAGCGAGCCGCTGAATTGCTTTTATCCGATCGCGCATAGCTGCCGCGCGCTCAAACTGCAGATTTTCAGCCGCTTCCTCCATGCTTTTGTTCATGCGCTCCAGAATCTCGTCCTGCCGCCCCTCGAAAAGCATCATCACCTGATCGACAGCCTTTCGATACTCCTCCGGAGGTAGCTCGCCAGTACAGGGCCCCAGGCACTGCCCGAGATGGTAGTACAGACAGGGTCGCATCTTCTCTGCGCCGGTGAAGCGATGTGTGCAGCTCTGAACACCAAATATGCGCCGAACGGTCCTGAGAGTATCTCGCACGGCACGGACGTCAGTGTACGGGCCAAAATAGCGATTGCCATCTGGCTTCAAGTGTGGACGGCGCGTGAAAAACACACGCGGGTAGATCTCACTGGTGGTCACACATACGTAGGGGTAGCTCTTGTCGTCACGGAGCCGGATATTGTAAAACGGCCGGTATTTTTTTATGAGAGTGCACTCAAGAATGAGCGCTTCGACTTCTGTGTCCGTGATGATCCACTCCATATCACGAACCGAAGCAACCAGACGTTGGGTGCGCGGGTGAAGTTGTGCGCCTTTCTGGAAGTAAGACCTCACGCGGTTGTGTAGATTGACAGCCTTGCCGACGTAGAGAACCTCTCCCTTGTCATTCTTGTAGATGTAGCAGCCGGGCTTTGCCGGCAGGGAGGCCAGCTTGTCGGACAGAGTTGTCTGGACTTTTTGAACTGTAGCCATAGAACTGGAAATGCCTGAGCCTCGTCGTGTTTCCCATATCCTAGACGCGCAATCTCTGGCGCACAGTCTCGAGACTTTTGTCTCGACGGCGGCGCGAAGCGCTCAGCAGATCCGGGCACTGACGACAGGGACGGGAACATGTTAGCAGAAGCTATAACAATCCTGTGACGTTTTGTACACCTAATGTGACAATGGCGCACTGCTTGTCTGGTCAAGAATTGTCAAATCGTTGTAAGATAGCCGAGGTAATCACCTCTCTGAAGCGCGCACCGTCGCCGCGAGATCTTCGAGGACTTCATCTTGAACGCAAGCCAATTTGAGGCGGCCGGACTGGCCGATATCTACGAGAAAGTTGCTGCTGAGGAGCGTCTGAGCTTTGAGGACGGTGTCCGGCTCTTTCGCTCGCGCCATATTGGTCTGGTTGGCAAGCTGGCACACCTGGTCCGCCAGCGCAAGAACGGCAATCGGGCCTATTATGTGCGCAATCAGCATATCAATTTCACGAATGTGTGTAGCAAACGCTGCCGTTTCTGTAGCTTCTACGCCAAAAAAGACGGCCCTGAGGCGTACACTCTCACTATGGAGGAAGTGGAGCATCGGATAAGGCAGTTTGCGCACTTGCCCATTACCGAAATCCACATGGTGGCGGGTGTGCACCCGAAGCTTCCTTACACCTACTATACAGACCTTTTGGACACGGTGAAGCGTACCCGGCCGGACGCGATTATCAAAGCCTTCACTATGATTGAGCTGGAGCAGATTCAAAAAGTTTCCGAAATGCCGCTGGAAGAGACAATCCAGGATCTTAAGGCACACGGCCTGGGAGCACTGCCGGGCGGCGGCGTTGAGGTGCTGTCCAAGCGCATTCATCAGGAGCTCTTCGGGCGAAAAATGGACGGAGAGGGCTGGCTGAATATAGCGCGAGTTGCGCACGGGCAGGGACTGAAGTCAAACGCATCGTTGCTCTACGGGCACCTGGAGACAGATGAAGAGCGTGTAGACCACTTCATCCAACTCCGTGAGCTTCAGGACGAAACTGGTGGCTTCCTGTGCTTTATCCCGCTCGCTTTTCATGCCGAGCGCACAGAATTGGAAGGAATCCCTCCCACGACTGGAAATTTGGATCTACGCATGATCGCTGTCAGCCGGTTGATGCTCGACAACTTTCCGCACATTAAGAGTTTCTGGATTATGATAGGGCCGGTTATGGCTCAGTTGGCGCTTCGCTATGGGGCGGATGACATTGACGGGACAATTATGGAGTACGAGATCACTCGCGAGAAGATCGAGCAGACACATCAGGAATTGTCTCGAGACCAACTTGCTGATCTCATTCGCGAAGCTGGATGCGAGGCTGTGGAGCGAGATAGTTTCTACAATCCTGTTCGAGAGTTGGCGCTTGTCTGATGCGGTCAAGGAGTAGTTCCATGTCTACGATTCTGCGCGACATCCAACGCACTGATGATCTGAGTGATATTTCCGAAAAAGTAGAAACGGGCGAGCGCCTGTCTGCTGAGGATGCTCTCAGGCTGCTCAAATCCCCTGATCTTGCTGAGCTTTCGCGCCTGGCCGATCTGGTGCGCTGGCGAAAGCATCCTGAGCCGGTTGTCACGTACATCTGTGGTCGCAATATCAACTATACAAATGTCTGCTGGGTGCGGTGTAAGTTCTGCAACTTCTACCGCCCGCCCGGCTCACCTGAAGGCTACGTTCTGTCGAAAAATGAGCTCTACGACAAAATTCAGGAGCTGGTGGATCTTGGCGGCATTGAGTTGCTGCTTCAGGGCGGCCTGAACTCTCAACTCAAGCTGGACTACTACATTGATATGTTCAGCCAGATCAAGGAACGCTTCCCGACAACCCATCTCCACGCGCTCTCTGTGGCGGAAGTCCGCTATATCGCCAAGATGGCGCGTATTTCCGTGAAGGAGTGTCTGACTCGGCTGCGTGAGGCCGGAATGGATACTCTGCCGGGTGCAGGCGGGGAGATTCTGGTTGATCGTGTGCGTAAGATAATCTCTCCTCGCAAGGATACGGCTGACGAATGGCTTGGCGTTATGCGTGACGCGCACGAGATAGGTTTGCGCACTTCAGCCACGATGATGTATGGCTCTGTTGAGACCCTGGAAGAACGTGTCGAGCATCTTGTTCGGGTGCGAGAGTTGCAGGATGACACGGGTGGTTTCACGGCGTTTATCGCGTGGAACTATCAGCCGGACGGGACTGAGCTCGGTGGAACTCGCGCGACTCCTTATGAATATCTTCAGACTATTGCGACTGCCCGCGTCTTTCTGGACAACGTGGACAACATTCAAGCCAGTTGGGTGACTCAGGGGCCAAAGATTGGTGGAGTCAGTCTGGCTTACGGTGTGAACGACTTCGGCAGCACGATGCTGGAAGAGAATGTCGTCAGCGCGGCTGGCGCCTGCTATGCAATGCCCATTGAGGAGATTGAGCGCATCATTCGCGATGCTGGCTATGAACCGCGACGCCGCACCACGCTTTACAAAGACGCCTGATCCGAATCGCAATCTGTATAAGAATATGTGTAAACTCTACACATGCCTTACAGTTTTCAGCTCCGCGATTTGCGTGCTGGATATCACGAGATATCAGATGTGCGGCACTCCGTGACCTCTATCGGCGGTGGATGATGACAGGCACGCCACCCGGAGCTTCAAGACAGATAGAGCTCTCATCGCTCGACAGATCAACCGGCGTTCTGGATCCATCCGAATGCAAAGCCTCAGCGTTCGGTCTTGATGCTGATGACCATCCCGGTGGTAGCGGGACACAGACCCGCTCCGCCGCTTTGGAATACACCGCGAGCCGATGTCGTCCAAGCGGGACCGTCGCGATGTCGTTCTGGATAATCGGATAGCCGCTCGCGCTGACTCGCAGTTCCGCTAACGTCAGATTAGCCTCCACCGTTTCTCCGTTCTCATAGGTGAGACGTTGCCAGTCACCGTCTCGCCGATACTCTCGAATGAGAGAGCTGGCTGTCCTTGCCCACGGCAGAGTGATGAAGTAGTAGCGTTGACAGATCTGCGAATCTGCCGTCTCTTCGGTCCAGTGTTCGGTCCAGGTCGCTCCGTACAGCAGGGCCAGGGCGGCGCCGAATAGGTCATCAATCGAGGTGCCGTACGTGATTCTGCCGTGCAGGACGAATGGCACCAAAGGCACGCACTCCTCGCTGGAATACGGTCCACCTGCCTGAGCTCGATTCAAGTCCCAGTAGTGAGTTACGGCGCCTACCAGAGGGCTCACCAAGGGGCCGCCGGAAACGTCGATCCCTGAGGACTTCAGCACATCAACCAATTGACGCCCGGCTGCGATTGTTTCATCCGCGGCAAAGGCGCTGACTGCATTGCCGGAGAACCCGTCTGGGTGCGGCGTAAATCCGTTAAGTGCGACAGTTTCCGTAATCTGTGCGTCCTGCAACCAGCCCGCTATCCTGTGTGATGCTTCTATCCAGTCTTCTGCTGCTGTCACAGCGGCGCTCTTCACCGGGCCCACAATGCTGATTTTACAGGCCCTTTCCTGCGCCCTGGCCTGGAGCGCGCGCACAGCAGCCCTGTGGCGCTCCTGGCTAATCTGGCATCCTTCCAGATAGACAATTTGTGGAGCCCCGTCTGTCAACGCGTGAACGCGCCGAATAAGCCGATAGGCTGATTCGCAAGCTTGCTCAAAACCAGGGTGTCTGGTGCAGTCAAATCGATAGATGAGAGAACCGATATACATAGGCGCTGGACGCGCCCGGAAGTTCTTGGACATCCATGTGGCGCCGTCCGTCCACGTAAGCTTCTCCTGCCCAGTGAGGATGGCCACTTCAAACTCGCTGTTTCTTTTTGTCAGCAACTCAAAGTTATTGGCTGCGACCTCGTGCCGTAACCTGAAACGGATACCCAGCGAACCCCGTTTGCACTCCGCTTCGGACACCTCTGAAACCAGTCGATCGTCAGCAGAATGTACCCACGCGACTGCTATCGCATCGTCGCACACGGCCATAGCGCCAGGGAGAGGGTCGTCCCACTCCAACTTGTGTACCTGGCGATGCCGGCCGGAGTCCGCTAGGTTCACCAATCGACCGCCGCGGCTGGAAAGTGCCAGAGTAGCGCCAGATGCGGTCTCCGGCACTGAGACAATTGCAGGTGCTGTTATAGAGAGAAGCTGAAAACCTGGACTTTCCTGAACAGCACTTACTCGGGCTGTCAAGCTTGCCCGTCCCACCTGAAACCGCAGATCAAAGCGCGCAACCTCTGCCTGTTTCCAGCGTAGTCTGCACTTATAGACTGCTGCGTCGCCCGAGATTCTGCACTGGAATATCCAGTCCGCCCCAACCGCCAGAGAAGTTCGACGCCTGCCGTCCGAGACACTGACAAACTCCGCTTCCGGGCTGCTCAAAGTCTCATCCCCGCCCAGTGGAAGGTCTTGTCCTGAGACACGCCACGCGCGGATCGCAGGCCGGGTGGGGTCGAACCCAACTGACAGGCGTCCGTAAGAGACGAAAACTGACTCCCGCACTGCCGGAGCAGGTCGGGGCTCGCGCACGCGCCATACAAGACGGTAGGCAAGCACTTTAGGCGGAAGCCCACGTTCGGATACCACGCTTACCTGGCCAACGCGGTACCGGTGACCTCCAACGTCTCTCGTCTTGTTCCGAAGAGGAATCCGGCATGCCGGGTCTGATCGGTCAAACAGGCTGATCAACACAACATAGCGCCCGGTGGGAATGTCAGCGGGCACTCTGAAGTAGCAGCCTTCTTCTTTTACAACGAAACCTGTCTGCCAGAGAGAGGTGTCTTTGGCGGGCGGGAAGTCCCAGGAAAACGCGGGTTCGTTCGCTACAGGCGCACCCGGGGAGTCTGCAACAAAGTCCACGTGAATCCAGTAGTCCGACAGCGCTGGCTCATCCCCGATGTTCTGCCAGTGCAAATCCACGTTGAACCCTTCGCCTGGGGCGGCGGAAGAGTTGTGGAATATGACGCGGATAAGCTGAGGTGCAAACCCCTCAGATGGCTTCGTATCGGTGTAGGTCAGAACAATCCTCCACGCGCGAGTCTCATCCCTTGATCCCAGACATTTTGATGCCTTCCTGGAAGTAACGTTGATTGAACATAAACAGCGCCAGGACTGGCACGAGCGCTATTACGGAGGCGGCCATCCAGAGGCTGTATTCCGCTGTGTATCGCCCCACGAACGACGCAAGCCCAATAGGCAGCGTTCGGAGATCTGCGCTCTGAATGATAATCAGGGGCCACATATAGGAGCCCCAGAAACCCATGAAGGTAAATGTTGTCAAAGTTGCGAGCGCAGGCTTTGACAACGGTAAGGTGATACGCGCCCAGATGCCTGCATATCCCGAGCCATCGATCTTGGCGGCGTCTTCCAGCTCAGTCGGAAGTCCCATGAAGAACTGACGCAACAGAAATGTTCCGTAGGCGCTGAACATCCCTGGAATAATCAGAGCCTGATACGTGTTGATCCAGCCCAACCAGCGAAGCAAAACAAAGTTGGGAATCATCGTTACTGAGCCGGGAATCATCATCGTTGCGAGATAGGCAAAGAACAGCCTGTCCCTAGCGGGAAAGCTCAGCCTGGCAAACGCGTAGGCGGCCATGCTGCTGGTCAAGACCTGCCCTGCCGTCCCGATTACCGCTGCGAGAATGCTATTCCAGTAGAGGCGGGGAATATCCACGGCTTTCCACGCCTCCGGATAGTTGGACCACACAAACTTCGACGGAACCCAGTGGATAGTCCCGGAGGAAAAGGCGACGTCTCCAGGTTCCAGGCTGGTGAGCACCATCCAGTACAGAGGAAAGATCATTGTCAGCGCGCCAAGGGTCAGGAGCAGATAGATGACGCACGTCCTGGTCGCAGAGCGAGACTGGGCCATCTGACCATCAGTAGAAGAGCGCGGAACAGCGCTACGCATAGTGCACCACCTTTCCGCCCATCCTCCAGGTCACCAGCGTCAAGCCCAGAATCACAACAAACAGCACCCAGGCGATGGCGCTGGCATAGCCCATCAAGAAGCGGGTGAAAGCGATGTTGTAGATGTAGTACTCGATGGTCGTAGTGGAGCCTGCGGGACCTCCTCCTGTCATGACATTAGCTTGCATAAAGCCACCCTGAAAACCACCTATCACGCTCATGATGAGAATGAAAAAGGTCGTGGGACTGATGCTTGGCCACGTAACAGCCCAGAAGCTCTTCCACGAACCTGCTCCGTCCATGGCGGCTGCTTCGTACAACTCTCTCGGTACACCCTGCAGCGCAGCCAGATACAAAATCATGTTGAAGCCACCAAGGCCAGTCCAGAGCCCCATCAACATCAGCGCAGGTTTGGCCCAGCTAGAATCCCCAAGCCAGTCAGGGCCAGTAAGATTGATGTGCACAAGGTCTCCAAAAGCGCGGATCAGCGTGTTGATCAAGCCGATGCTGTCGTTGTAGAGCCATTTCCACAGGACCAGGATCGCCACTCCCGAGCAAACAGTTGGCAGGAAGTACACTGTGCGAAAAAGTGTTATGCCCCTGATCTTCTGGTTCATCAACAGCGCCAGACAGAGGCTGCCGGCAATTCCGAGCGGGATGGCCAGCATCATAAAGACCGTGTTGTAAACATACTTCCAGAAGAACGGATCATTCATCACGGTCTGCTTCAGATAGTCGTCGTAGTGCCAGCCGAGCAGGGAAGCAAAGTTGAAAAACCCGACCCAGCGGGGTGTGCGGAACAGATCCCAGTTGGTGAACGCCATAGCAAACGAAGCAAACACGGGAATGAAGGTGAATATCATGAACCCGATGAGGTTGGGCGTCAGGAACCCGGCCGCAGCCAGAGCTTCTTTGGAATGCTGAGACCCGGGGCGACGACGATTTCTCAGGCTTGAAAGCCTGTCCGCTGGCGTCTCAAAAGAATCATGCTTTGAGTTGGCAGACATGTGTCAGTCCATCAGGTTAGGGTTGGCGATGTTTCGCCGAATGAGCGCAGTCACGCGGCGCGCAATGTTTTCGCAGGCTTTTTCAGGCGATTGCCCGCCCTGCCACATTACGTCCATCTCCTCATCAAAGATAGTCTGCGTGTCCAGATTTGACACGTAAGGAGAGAGCTCAGGTGGTCTGGCGTACTTCATCTCGTCCAGCCACACCTGATTGTTGCGCTCGCTCGGAAACTCAGGGTTGAAGAGAAACTGCTGCGTTTCCGCAAAGCGGCGAATACTTGGTATGCCATCGCCAGTGGACGCTACCAGCAGTTCGCCCTCTTTGCTGATCAGATGTCGGAGAAACTTGAACGCCTCTTCCTTGTTCTTACAGCCCTTCGGGATGGCGTAGACTTTGCTCGCGAGCAGCGTGTCTCGTGCCTGGCCGTGCCTGGGCACAGGAGCGACGTCCCACTCGAGGTTCTTGTTCTTGCGGTACTCGATGCTCATCCACCGGCCGGCGACATACATTGCCAGTCTCTCTGCTTTGAAAAGATTGCCGGCTCCGCCCCAGGAGCCCAACGCTGCCAGACTCTGCTCCTCAGATGCCGTTGGTGTGACATGCTCTGTCAGCCGGAATGATGCCCAGTACCGGGCAGCCGCCTTACACTGTGGGGAGTCGATGACGCACCGCTTACCGTCGGGTGAGAACATTCGCCCGCCATACTGCCAGAACAGAATCCAGGGTTCGATGTATCCGATGCCAAACCTGGTAATTCGGCCGCGCTTGTCCCGTTGGGTAAGCTTGCGGGCTTTGTCCATCAGATCATCCCACGTCCATCCCTCCTCTGGTGGCGCCACACCGGCCTCACGAAAGAGGCGCCTGTTGTAAAACACGACGTAAGGGCCACAGTTGTCCGGGAGCCCGCAGATGATGCCCTGATGTTCCATATAAGGTTTGAGCTGCGGCCAAAACTCCGACTCCTCAATGCCGTACCGCTTCATTAGCGGGCGCAGGTCTTCGAGGACGCCCTTTTTTGCGAACACCTGGATAGACGCCGGATCGTAGATGGCAAACAAATCCGGATAAATGCCGCCGGCAAGCTGTGTCAGCACCTTCTGGCTTCCTGCGTCTGGGTCCAGATTTACCTTCACTCTGGGATTGTCCCGCTCAAAGCCTGCAATCTGTTTCAACCTGACAGGGTTCGGATCTGCGACCCAGCGAATCTGCAGCGTGTCCGTCGCAGGCCGCTGGGCGCATCCATTGAACAGCACTAGTGCCAGTCCGGCCACTGCAATCTTGAGTGCTGTAACACCTGGACTTTTCTTCACACGAGCGCGCACGACTGTTTTCTTCAGGAGGCTATGCGCTCAGCTATCAGGTCACCGACTTCGGATGTCGAGTAACCCATCTTGCCGGCGGACATGCTCTCGAGCTTCTCGGAAGTGGCCCACGCCACGGCCTTGTCCACAGCATCCGCTGCCTTGTCCTCTCCCAGATGCTCCAGCATCATCTGGACACTGCAGATTGCCGCCATCGGATTGATAATATTCTGGCCTGTGTACTTCGGCGCGCTGCCTCCAATGGGCTCAAACATAGATACGCCTTCGGGGTTGATGTTACCGCCTGCCGCAATGCCCATTCCGCCCTGCACCATTGCGCCCAGATCGGTGATGATGTCTCCAAACATGTTGGGAGTCACTATTACGTCAAACCACTCCGGATTTTTCACCATCCACATGCACGTGGCGTCAATATGGGCGTATTCGCGTTTGATGTCCGGGTAATCTTTGTCTCCCACTTCGTTGAAGACACGCTCCCAGAGGTCGTGCGCGTACGTGAGAACATTGGTCTTTGCGCAAAGGAGGAGCGTATTTCGCTTGTTGCGCTTGCGCGTGTAGTCAAACGCATAGCGCAGGCAGCGCTCGACACCCTTTCGCGTGTTGACATCCTCTTGAATGGCGACTTCATCAGGGGTGCCTTTCTTGAAGACTCCACCCATCCCAACGTACGCGCCTTCGGTGTTTTCGCGAACAACGACAAAGTCTATGTCCTCCGGGCCTTTGTCCTTTAGAGGGGTCCAGACGCCTGGGTAAAGTTTGCACGGGCGAAGATTGATGTACTGGTCAAGTTCAAAGCGCAGCTTCAAGAGAATGCCGCGCTCCAGGATTCCAGGGCGCACGTCTGGGTGTCCGATGGCTCCCAGAAGTACAGCGTCGAACTTGCGCAAACTATCGGAAGCGTTCTCCGGCAGGACCTCATTTGTGCTCAGATAGCGGTCTCCGCCCCAATCAATGTTTGTTGTCTCATACTCAAAGCCATACTTCTTGCTCGCGGACTGCAAGACTTTCAGGGCTTCTTGGGTTACCTCTGGGCCAGTGCCGTCTCCTGGGATAACTGCGATCTTATACATGAACTGTGTATTCCTCCTGAGTCTGCTAGAGCTTTCTCTGATATTCTAGCCTTGTCCTTCGTGTCGCAGCGATTTTTGCACGCTTCACAAAACTTTCAAACATGTCATCAATCTCTCTACGGCTTCTTTGCCGACTATGGGAAGCAGAGCCGTTTTTAGACTGCCGGTCGACGGAAATTGGAAAGTTGCAGCCGGATGTCGTGACAATCGGCACAGGGGCCCACTTCTAGAGATTTCGTCACCGTCACAAGGGGCGCGACAGAGGCTGTGAGAATTGGAAGTAAGTGTCAAAGCGGATTCTTGCAGGGATTGAGGTTGACGCCGGTGAAAGTCCGGAGTAAAGAGTAGGAGTTGCGTAAACGGTTGCATTCTTTCGGCCGGCATTGTCCAGCGGTCCGGAGAGATCTCGGTTTACGACTGTGGGACTTCTTCTACCTGATTGGAGACCGAGCACCCCGGCATCTCCGCGCTGTTCTGAAAAGTACTGTTACACCAATGACTCGATATTCTAGTTTGTTTTCATTTCTGATTCTGTCCGCGCTCGTGGCGTTTATCCTGCCCGCAAAGCGTATATCTGCCGAGCCGCAATACACCTTGATTACTCTTCTGCATACCAACGATATGCACAGCAACGTCTCGCCTTCAGACGGCCAAGGCGGAGTCAGCCGCGTCTCAACTCTTGTGAAGCAAATTCGGGCCGAAATGCCGAACGTTGTGTTGCTTGATGCCGGGGATATTATCCACGGCGAGCCAGAGGAGTACTACTCTGGCGGCCAGGCGATCATCGGGGCTATGAACGTTGCGGGGTACGACATCGCGGCTACAGGCAATCACGAATACGATTTTAGCCTGCCGGTGCTCCAAGCGGTGATGAGAAGCGCCCATTTCCCTTTTGTCTCAGCGAATGTCCATGCGGCGGGAGACGGACAGTGGGACCAGTTGAAGCCGTATGTTTTTATGGATGTAGGTGGCGTCCGGCTGGGGATTCTCGGACTAACCACACTCGACACGATCACTCTGCACTGGCCGCCGAATATCAAAGATATCGTCATTGAGGACCCGATAGAGACCGCAAAAAAATATGTGCCCGAGCTACGCAAGCAGGCAGATGTTGTGATAGTTCTGTCTCACATTGGCGCAGTCGTGGACAAAAAGCTGGCTGCGGAAGTGCCGGGTATTGATTTTATCGTCGGCGGCCATTCGCACACGACTCTGTCTGAGTGGACGTGGGTCGGAAATACTCTAATCGGGCAAACAGGCTGGCATGCGCGCAATCTCGGCCGGATGGATTTCATTGTTCGTAAGGATGAAAGTGGGGCGACGATTGTTTCTGTCAACGGGAAAGATGGGCAGAGCTGGAACAGGCTTCCAAGAACTGCGCTTGGAAAAAAATACCCGGATGGACCGCTCATCGCCCTAACGTCGGACGTAGCGGAAGACCCGGCTGTCCTGCGCGAATACCAACCGTACAAGGATCGCGTTCAGCGCATTTTCAGTGAAGCGCTCGGAACGGCAACAGCGCCAGTAGCCGGTGGCAATGGTGAAACTCCTGCTAGTGATCTGGTGGCGGATGCTGTGAGATGGTTTGCCAAGAGTGATGTCTCAGTCATTGACGCTGCGTCTGTTCCACCAGATGGTCTCAAAGGCGGCGAAATATTGGCAGGCGAAGCGTACTACTTGATAGGGGGCTACACACGGCAGCAGATAATTGTCGGGCGTATGAGCGGCCGGGATCTGCAGACTGCCCTGAACGGTGAGTTCGCCAAGAAAAATCGCGTAACCCTGGTGATCTCAGGCGGACGGATTGGATATGAACTCAAGGACAAGGCGCCAACTATCTCGAGCTTTCTCGTTGGCGATCAACCCATCAATCCGGAAAAGCAGTACACAGTCGCTGCGCAGTCTTACATAATGATGGAGATGATGGAGCTGGCTCCATCAATTGAGATTGTCTCAGAGTTGAAAGCGACAACCCGCGAAGCGATTAAGGCCTATATCAAGGCGCAGAAGACAATCAATCCTCCGGCGCCGGACCGGATAAGGCCTGAGAAATCCTAGTCCGCAAAGCCATGAGGGAATCTGCGACAGCACAAGGTCAACTGCTGGCACGGCGGTTCTGCGCCGCATCTGTTGCAGGGTTCTTGCTGCTTCTTCTGCTGGCCGCCGGTGGGTGCAGCCGGAGCAGCAGCTCTAAGGGCACTGTCCACCTGACGCTGGCTTGCTGGGAAGGTCCTGAAGGACTCGCTTCGCTCACGCGCCTGCTGGATCGCTATAAAGAGCAGCATCCCAACGTTTCTATCGAAATACAGCAGGTGCCTGGCGCGCAGTACTATCAGCGTCTGAAGATTCAGTTCGCAGCAGGCGTCGCGCCAGATATCATGCAGCTTGCCTACAACCAGCTTCCAACCTTTGCTTACCGCAATGCGCTGGAACCTCTTGACCATTTGATCAGGCGAGACAAATTCCCTGTTGACAAGATGTTTCCAGAGCTGCTGCCAGCCCTGAAGTATCGCCAGAAGTTCTACGGTGTGCCGAGAGGGTGGACGACGTTCGTTCTCTACTACAATCAGGACATGTTCGATGCAGCCCACCTACCGTATCCACACGAAGGCTGGACCTGGGAAGATTTTCTTGCTGCGGGGAGAAAGCTGACAAAAGACCTGGATGGAGATGGCCGGCTGGATCAGTTTGCGTGCGATGCGCCGACCCAGACAGACGGATTGGCTTTTTGGATCTGGCAGAACGGCGGCAGGCTTTTCACGCCGGATATGTCGCGCTGTCTTCTGGATCAGCCTCCAGCATTGGAAGCTCTTCGTTTTCTGAGAGACTGCCAGTATAAGTACGGTATCTTCCCTTCTCCTGAGCAGGCGCAGGATCTGGGTGGAGGAGGGGAGATGTTTCGGAACGGGCGGCAGGCCATGTTTATCCAGGGCCGGTGGGGGTGCCTGAGCTTCCGCGACGCAAAATACCCGGATGGGCGACCCGTGCGCTGGGATGTCGGTCCACCGCCAATGAAAAAAGAGAAAGCGACAGTACTGTTTGCAAACTGCTATGTCTTGCGAAAGAACGGGCCAAATCTGGAAGAAGCCTGGAAGCTGATGCAGTGGTTGACCGGCGTGCAGGGGCAGATCCACCAGGCGCGGACGGGGCGCGATATGCCGTCCTTCATCTCTGTCGCCGAGTCTCCCGTTTTCCTTGACCCGCGTAATCCACCTGAGCACGATCGAGTGTTTCTGGACGTGGCCGCTTATGCGCGGCCACTGGAGGTGGACCCGAACACGGGGGCGGTGGATGAGTTGGTGCTCTCGACACTGACACAGATATTCACGGCACGCAAAGACCCTGACAAAGCCGCCAGACAGCTCACAAGCGCCATTAACGCTATTATTCGAGACGCCAAACGTCAAGGCGACCGCAGGGAGGGGGCAGTCGCGCAATGAGAAATCGCGGTGGGGTGATGGCGGCTGCGTTTCTTGCGCCGAGTCTGGTCGGCCTCGTCTTCTTTTCTGTGATTCCAATCATCGGCGCGTTTGTGGTGAGTCTTCTTGAGTGGGATATTCTAACGCCACCGCGATATGTAGGACTGGCCAACTACGCCAAAATCTGGACGGAAGTTGTGCATGGGGATGTCTTGCGGCAGGTGCTCGGCAACACCCTGTACTTCACCTTTGCCACCGTGCCTCTGGCTATGGTCGTCTCCCTGGCCATTGCGCTGCTCATGAACCGGAAGATCTGGGGCGTCGCTGGTTTTCGTGTCATCTTTTTTCTGCCAAGTATGACCAGCCTCGTCGCCCTGTCTATCGTCTGGCGCTTGATGTACAACCCGGATTACGGGATCATAAACAAGGTCCTCCTGGCTCTGCCTTTTGTCCATAGCGCGCCTGGATGGCTGGCCGATCCCCACTGGGCGATGCCTGCTATCATTTTGATGAGTGTCTGGGCGGGACTGGGCTACAATGCTGTACTGTATCTCGCCGGACTGCAGGGTATCAGTTCTTCATTTTACGAAGCTGCGCGCATTGATGGGGCGAACCCTTGGCAGACCTTCAGACATGTCACCTGGCCGCTTCTGTCTCCCACCACACTTTTCATCTTCACGATGTCTGTCATCGCCGGGTTTCAGGTTTTCACGCAGATTTACATGATGACGGGTGGCGCCCCCACGCCACAGACCAGCGTGTATGTCTACCACGTGTACTCGCAGGCGTTCACCTCCTTCAAGCTTGGATACGCCAGTGCGCTGGCATTTGTACTGTTTCTCATGATCCTGTGCGTGACGCTGGCACAGCTCTCTATCACCAGACGCTGGGTGAGCTACGGAAGCTGATGAAGAAAGCCAGCGCAACTGCAGACGCACTAGCGTATCTGATTCTTGGCGTCCTGGCCGTGACGATGCTTGGGCCCTTTGTCTGGATGGCGCTGGCGTCACTGCGCAGCAAAACGGAGTTTTTCACAACAAGTGGTGCGCTGTTCCCGAGCGGGATACACTGGGAGAACTATATTCAGGCCTGGACGACTGTCCCGTTTGGCAGCTTCTTCCTGAACAGCGTTCTGGTCGCTGTAACGGTCACGGTTGCGCAACTGTTCACCAGTTCTCTGGCGGCGTACGCTTTTGCGAGAATGCGCTTCCGCGGCCGGGATGCGCTGTTCATTGCTTACCTGGCCACAATGATGGTTCCCACGCAGGTTACAATGATCCCGCTCTTTATTATGATGGTGCAGCTTCACTGGATTGACTCCTACGCCGCACTGATTGTGCCATTCGTCGCCAGCGCCTACGGGTGTTTTCTACTCCGCCAGTTCTTTCTGACCATACCCGAGGAGCTGGAAGATGCTGCCGCCATTGACGGCGCCGGGCCGTGGTCCGTGTATCTGCGCATCATTCTGCCGCTTTCACGCCCCGCTCTCACAGCCTTCGGCTTGATTGCCTTTTTAGGTTCCTGGAACAGCTTTATCTGGCCGCTTATTGTCATCAACCGGCCAGCGATGAAAACTATCCCCATCGGCCTGCAGTCACTGCAGGGTTTTTACGGAGACGCAAACTGGGCTGTGTTGATGGCTGGGGCCGTCGTCGCTGCGCTTCCCCTGATCGTCATCTTCCTCATTGCGCAGAAGGCTTTTATTGAAGGCATCACGCTAACAGGGCTGAAGGCCTAGCCGACCTCGTGTATCAGCTCCGCAAAGGCGTCGCGGCGAACACGCCTGCTGATGCGCAAGCATTCCTTCGGGACGGAGGGAATTCGTGAAGGATGCCTGGATGCTCGAGGGCAACAAAAGGGTATGAAGTCCCAGACAGAAGCATTCCTCAGTCTTTTTACTGTTGACCACACGGAAAAGAACAGCCATCCCTGGCTGATGGGTAATGGTGAGTTCGTGACCGCTTTTGGCCCGAGCGGCTATCACACCGATGAACCATTGCCTGGCATGCAGGTGTTTTGTATGGCTGGGCGCCGGATCAGTGGCCCTACGCAGCCGCTGCTTCGGCTCGGACAGATCAAGCGCACGGTGGTCGTTGCCGGACGGCGCAGCGACGCGTTGAGCTGGACACAGACACTTAATCCCGCTGATGGGACTCTTCACTCTCGTCTGACTCACTCGAAAATCACAGAAGAGACAGTCTCGTTTGTGTGCCTTGACACTAATGCGGCGGTCTTTCACACAACCCTGACAAACACAGGATCGGACGCCCTGTCGGGGGAGTTTCGCGTCGCCTACCGCTTTGGAGACTGGGCCGGAAACCTGCCGGATGACAGCCTGATCAGCCTCGGTCAGCCCGAGTCAGGAATGGCAGGCCGGGTTGTCTACTTTGAAGTTGAGAAAAGGCACCTGGGCGGTGTAGATCTGACGTCTGATGGGCAGGTGACCTGTGAGGACGCTGCAGCTGGCGTTGATCTGTCGTATCCTTTTGCGCTTGCGCCGGGTGCGTCTGATTCTGTGACATTTGTACTGGGCGTGGGTGACAAGCTTCGCTACCGCTATACCAGACTACCCTGGACGTTTGAGGATCTCTACAGCAAACACCTTGCAGCGTGGCAGGATTATCACGCCACCAGCCGCGTTTCTCTTGGTGACGATCGCCTCGACGCTCTGCGCTTGATGTGCCTGTACGACCTGCGTTGCAACTCGACACCGTGGAGTATCCCGCCCGCAGTCAGTCCCTCACAATGGGAGGGGCGCGCCTTTCACGATGAGCTGTATCCATTTCTCGGCCTTGCAAGCTCCGGACACGCGGCTCTGGCACACAAAATCCCTCAATATCGTCTCGGGACGCTGCAGAAGGCCGTAGAGCGCAGTGCGTTTCGCGGCGCAAAGTACGCGTGGGAAAGCACAGAAAGCGGTGAAGACGGTAGCCCGTATGGAGCCTTCCTGGAAGAGCATTTCCACATGGGGCAGTTCGCTGAGGAGGCTTGGCAATGGTGCCTTTATGACGGGGGCGAGGAGAATGTGACCCGGTTCTTTCCGATGTTTCGGGAGATTGCTCGTTATTGGGTTCTGAACATCGTCGAGATGCGTGACGGCCGCTACGGGGTCAAACCTGTGACAGACTATGACGAAGCAATCTATCCGGTGGCTAACGGTCTTTATACGATGTGCGCGGCTATCAGAAGCCTGGAAATTGCCGCCGCCGCAGCACGCGGACTTGGCGTCTCAGTCGAAGACGCACATGAATGGGAGATGGCTGCTGCAGGACTGCGAGAAGCGCTGCCTCGAACCGCGAATGACCAGCGATATCTAACCTGTGAGGCTGCCGAGCACCGGCACGTAGCTGAAGTGGGTCCTGTTTTCCCATTCAGAATAGACCCGTTCTCAGCGATTGCGCGACGAACGTTAGATTCGTTCTGTGAAGCGGTGAGAACGGACAGCGGACTCCAGCCGGGAAATCTTCCGAACTACGGTGGTAGCCGATGGCTGTGGACGTGCGCACACGCTGCCACGGCCTATGCGATCGCAGGTGACGGCGAATGCGCTTTGGAAATCCTGCAGGATGCGCCTGCCGCAACCGCTCCTGGCCTGGTTCCGTGCGAGCAGGTGAGCAGAGATGGTCACATCTCGCTTCCGTTCTTCACCACAAGCGCAGGCGCGTTTGTCTTCTCCATAAACTCACTTTTCATACAGATAACCGACGAAGGAGTCACGAGAATTACTGGATGCCCCATTGGGGCGCCGCAGGCCGAGTTTCATGATCTGGCTGGCGCAGGAGGTCTGCGCGTATCGGGGCGTTTCAAAGAGGGCAAGCTCGTGTGGTTGCAGATCGCCTCTCCTTCTCCGCGCGCCACTGTATTCGACGTGGCGACGGGGATTGCTGAAGCGTCGCTGCGTGAGTGGCCGTGTGTTGGCGGATCGTGGGAAAGCGACGGTTGGCTGCGTCTGGAACTGAGCCTGGACCACGCAGTACACGTGTGGGAAGCTGTCTCTGAGGCCTGAGGCTGGAGTATTGGGCGAACTTCACGCGCCCGTAACTCACCCGTTGAGGTGAGGCAGAATCCCGTACCGACAAGCGCCATCCTCCAGGCGCTCGAAGGTTCCACATGGCAGCCTTCGCCCACTTTTGGGTATTAGAGACTACAATCACCCAACAGACAATGCGCCCTGTTTGGGCGACTCTGGTGAGATGGAGGAGAGAAATGGCAGGTATTGTACCCACTATCAGTTCTGGAACCGCTGGACCTCTTGGAGTCCTTCAGCTTCCGCGTTTATGGTCAAAGCTCCTGTTGGACGCGAATGGAAAACTGGCGGACGGCTACGACAGTTGCGGTTCGGGATTTGACCGCATTGTTGTAGAGGGACTAGGTCTGGATTGTGATGCCGTGATCGACTTCATTAAGACCAAGAGACCGACGTATCCGCAGTTTGAGAGCTGGGTTAAGGAGCACGCGACCAAGCTCGACCAGGCCAGTATCCAAAAAATCAACGAGACGATCAAAGGCTACAACCACCGGGACGAGACGCGAAAGACGATCACTCAGGCTTGCGGAATTCCGGATGATGGCTCCATTCTGGACGCGGTCAGCTTGAACGATCTGGAAGACTGGAACGACTTTCACGCTCAGGTGAACAACTCCTGAGATGGCGTACTCCGGCGTCGGAATCGGTTTTGTAGGCGTAGGACGGATGGGGGCCAATATCGCGCGTCATCTCAAGGACGAGGGCTTTGCAGTAGCCGCGGTGTATGACGTTAACAAAGCGGCCGCAAGAGAGCTCGCTGAGGAGATTGGCGCACAGGCGTGCGATACCCTGGCGGAGGTCACCTCTGCTTCAGATTTCGTCATTACTGTCGTGTCTGATGACGCGGCAATGCGCGCTATCTTCACTGACGCCGGAGACAGTCTCCTGCGCAATGCAGGCGGAAAAGTCTTCATCAACTGTGCTACAGTTAGTCCTGCGGTTCATGTTGAGATCGAGCACATAGCCAGAGCTGCCGGAGCGCGCGCGCTGGAAGGTTGCATGGCGAGCAGCATCACTCAGGCTCGAGAGGGCACGCTGTACCTGATGTGCGGCGGGGAGCGCGACACTTTTGAACAGTGTCGCCCGATCCTCGAGGCGATGAGCAAGAATCTTCGCTACATTGGGGAAGCGGGCAGGGCGGCTCAAGTCAAGGCACTGGTGAACATGGTCATGAACATCAACACCGCGGGTCTGGCCGAGGGGCTGGGGCTTGGAGAGGCGCTCGGGCTGGATCTGACCATGCTGCGTGAGGTATTCAGCCAGACAGGCGCAAATTCGCGTGTGCTTGAAACTGACGGCGAGGACATGCAGAACCGTGATCACGAGTGCTATTTCTCAGCAGCGCATGCGGCCAAAGACTCTGGTATCGCGCTGAGTCTCGCCAGGGAAAAGGGCTTGACTCTTCCGCTTGCGGAAGCTAGCAAGAAACAGTTTGACCGGATGGTTGACCTTGGCAAAGGAAACCTGGACAAATCCGGCATAGCGGAGCTGACATTTCCGGGCCGTTCCTAGCGATACCGTCTGCTGGGAAATGATTTTTGTTGAGGTTGAGAGCCAGCGCCGATGCTCCGGCGCTGGCCTTTCTGCCTCGGATTTCACCCGCCCAGAAGCAAAACCGCCAATCTTCCACAGCGCCCTGCTCGTCCTCATAAAATGATACAATAGAGAAAAGCGCCTCTCACTGTTAAGGAAGGTCTCTGTTGCGTCTTCTCAGCCTCATTATCCCCCTTACTTTTCTGGTCTTGACAGCTTGCCTTGCTGATAACGCCACGGTGACTGTCAATTACAACAGTCCCATTGGAACCATCAATACTGAGTACGGGATGAATGAGGTGGACCGTGCCAAGCCATTTGCGGGTATAGGCGTCGGAAGTAACGCTCAGATTCTTCAGAACCACCGCGACATAAAGACTGCTCGAATCCGCGTGTTTTATCGCCCGGACTGGACACAGGCGAATCTGGACAAACTCGTCAAAGCCGTGGTGGATTGCGGCGCTGTCCCGATGATCTGCTTTCAGTTCATCCCGGCCGGGACAACTTACGAACAGTGGGGCGACTGGTGTGCGGCTGCAGTCAGCCGTTACAAAGCGATGTACGATATCTCCAACTGGATGTGGGAGCTCATTAACGAACCGGACCTCACGGGTTGGTCACAGTCCACTTATGTGGATATGTTCACAGTGGTCGAGCCCAAAATCCACGCGGCTTACCCGCAGGCGATGGTGGGTGGGCCAGGTACGGCGGCCTTGCTGACAACCTGGAATAACGCTCTTTTCGCGTCCTCATCTGGCAACAACATCCAGTTCATTTCCTGGCATCGCTATGGCGGCTGGTATCCCGGCCCGAACTGGCCGAGTGATGCCACCATCCTCTACCAGCTTCAGTATTACGAACAAGATATCGACAACGCCTACAACGCGCTGCCTGTGGATCGTAAGAACGTCAAGCTCATCATGGGTGAGTTCAATGTAAATGCCTGGGCAGGAGATGTGAACGGGCTTTGGGCTACAGACCCTCGAATTAAAACTACGTTCAACGCTGTTTATTATGCTTCTCTGTTGAAGCGCTTCTTCAGGACTGGGAACGGCCGCTTCGTCGCGACGGAAATGTTCTGGGAGGGGACGGGCGATGACTATGCTGGCGGCCCACCGGGATTCGGGATGTGGTACGCTCAGCAGCCAGCCAATCGAGCTCCCGTTTTTTATGCCAAGAAAAATATCGCGAAGTACTTTCCGCGCGGCGCAACGCTGGTGGATGTTCAGGTGAGCGGAAGCAGTACGGTGGAGGCCTTCGCCTGCAGGTACGGTAATCCTGGCGAGACGCACCTGGTTCTGATCAACAAGACGACAGGGGCAAATGTCGTTGATGTCAATGCTGTAGGAGGCGCGGGAAACGGAGTGTGGTACGTGGTCGACGACGTCAGTCCTGCGGGACGAGTCGAGACCAGTCCTTCCATGCCAATCACGATGACCGGTTATACGGTGCGGGTGCTGGCGGAACCATCGCCGGATCAAGTGCTGATTACAAGCCGCCCCACCGTCACTGTTGCTGGAGACTCGGCCACTGTCACCTGGAAAACCAATATCCCGTCGGACAGTGCCGTCAGCTATGGACTCACGCCCGCGTACGGGTTGTCGGAGTCCTCTAGCTATCTCACAACGCAACATTCCATTACTCTGACGGGGCTGAGTGAGGGTAGTGTGTATCATTACTCTGTCCAAAGTGGAGGACCCGGCCTTGTCCCGGCAGCCAGCGAGGATGCTGTTTTTCTTATGCTCGGCAGTCCAGTCCGTATTGGAGAAGCGCGTTTGCAGATTGATGGCGCCTCTGTTGCGTTGGCAAACAAAGTGGTGAGCGCGGTATTCCCGGCCGACGGTGTTGTTTACGTGCAAGAGGCAGATCGCTCTGCTGGAATTCGTATTTTGACAACGCAGGAATCACTTGCTCCAGGGGATATTGTAAGCCTGACTGGCTCCATTTCGACCCGCACTCTGGGGGGAGTGCCCTGTGAGCGCCAGATTGCGCCGACTATCCTTGTCAAGACAGGATCGGGACAGACGCCCGCTCCTCTGGTGTCCAACTGCGCCAGCATTGGAGGAGAGCGACTGGGCGTATTTACACCTGGGGTCAAAGACGCTCAAGGTCTGAATAATGTCGGATTGCTCAGGAGCGTGACCGGACGCATCATGGCCAAAGCCGGCGCTAATATCTATGTCGATGACGGCGCTGATATTCGCGACAACTGGGGAATTGGCACGGTGCTTGTGCAGTGTCCTTCCCTGACTTTGCCAGCCGGAGTCGCTGTCGGAAACACTGTGCGTGTGACAGGAGTAGCCGAAGGCAGTGTCCCAGGAGGATGGTCCGAGAACCGGCGGTTCCTCCAGATTCGTTCGTGGGACGACCTGTCTGTCCTAAACTAACCGTAGGCGCCCATTTCGTGCAATCCCAGCAGTCTCCTGCGGCGAGGGTTTGCTCTTTCAACTACCTGATCCGGCAGCCGATAGTTTACGTACGGGTGGAATCTCTGAGCGACCCACCGTCTACCGTAGGCGCCCTGCTGCACGATACGCTCGCCATGCGGTCGCGTAATCGGCGCTCCCCGGTGCCATACCTGGTCGTTCCACATCAGCGCATCGCCTGCGGAAGCCGCCACAGAGACTGCTGCACGCCCTTTGAACTCCGGCTTTCCGTTGCTTGCCAGGTCTGAGTCTTGTGGTTGGCGGCCGCTTCGGTGGCTTCCGGGAACGATTTCTGTCGGCCCGTCGGCTTCGGTGACATCAGTCAGAAAGATGTTCATGTTCACAGTGAAGCAGGGCATTACGATCTGCTGATCCAGCTCCACGCCTTCGTCAATTGGAAAACGCACGACGTCATCCGCATGAAAGAATGGCGCAACGCTTTCGCCAAAACGGGTATGTATGGCGTTCTGTGCTATGAGATGGCAGTCTGAGCCCAGAATGGCCTCCAGAATCTCGATAAGAGCGGGGTGGTCAATCAGCTCTTCAAACACCAGGCCGTGCTCGAACATCCGCAGCCGGATGTCAGAGCGGTAGTCTGATGGAGTCTCGCGAAAGACCTTGAGTACAGCTTCTCTGACGCGGACAACTTCCTCTGGCTTCAAAGCCTCTTTGACAAGGAGATAACCGTCAGTATGGAAGCGCTCCAGAAGCGATGTCGTCTCAGAGTTCATAGTCGTAGCCTCTCTACGGTACTTGGGTATTCTTTGCGCCTGATTTGCGCCTGCGGCAAGATTGGCGTACATTATACGCTCGAGAAGCCATGGATCCATATATAACCCGGATAACAAAAGAGCAACAGCCGAATCGCACTGAAGTAGTCCGCCTTGAAAGTGAGTTCCTGGTCGTGGAAGTGGCGCCGTCCATAGGCGGTCGAATCACATCCATCACCGAGAAAAAGACGAATTATCAGTTCTTGTGGCGCAACGATGCACTCCCCCTTGAAGCCCACCCTCCCGGAACTGCCTACGATCCTGTTTTCTGGGGTGGAGTGGATGAAATTCTGCCAAGCGATGTATCCGAGACAGTGGATGGAGAAAATCTGCCAGACCACGGAGAGCTCTGGACAACCTCCCTGTCATACTCTGTTGTCGATGACACGCTCGTGACGGAAGCCGACCTGCCTGTGTCGGGTCTACGCTATAAGAAAACTGTCTCGTTGCGTCCGGATTCGTTTCATTGTGATCTCGACTATGAGCTTGTGAATGTGTCCGACCGGGCTGTGCAATTTCAGTGGCGGATTCACGCACCGCTCAAAGTCAAACCCGGAGACCGGATCCTCTGTCCTGCGAGCAGGGCGCGGGTCGCTGAGCTGTCTCATTCGCGATTTCAGGACGACAGTCCGTTTGACTGGCCCATCCTGAGTACACAACCTGTGAATGTCGTGCCAGAGATGGGAGATGAGATCGACTCGTTCCATCTCTGGGACCTCGCAGTGGGCGTTATGAGTTGGCACAACGCCGCCGAGACGCTCAGCTTCGGCCTGACTTTTGACACGGACGTTTTTCCCTACGGGTACGTTTTTGCTTCGTACGGCGGGTTCCAGGGCGGCGAATTTGTCATCCTTGAGCCTTCTGCCGCGTCGGCGCTGTCTCTGAATGAGGCGATCCAGAAGCAAGAGTGCGCGACGCTCGCACCGGGAGAGCAATTGGAAACGCGTGTCGCTATCTATGCCGGAACGCTCAGTCCTGAAAAGAAATGACTCATTACGCTGCCAGCAAGAGACGTAACGTCCTCATAACAGGCGCTTCGTCGGGAATAGGGAGAGCCACGGCACTGCGCTTTGCCGAAGAAGGCTACAACGTGTGTGTGAACGCTCGCACTGAAGAGAAGCTGCGCGGTGTGGCGGCGCAGCTGGAGCCTGGCGACCACCTTGTCGTCCCTGGTGACTACAGTGACCCCTCAGTAGCACAGGCTGCGCGTGACGCCATATCCCAGAGTTGGGGAGAACTGGATGCTCTGGTCAATGTGGCTGGCGCTTCCTATCCTGCGCATCCTATTGACGATCCTCTCGACACGTGGCGCAAAAACTTTGACATCCTTGTTGACGGGGCGGTACTGATGACGCGAGCAGCAGCGCCACTAATGCATAGTGGTGGGCGAATTGTGCACATCACCAGCATTCACGGTGAGCGCGCGGAAAGACAATCGAGCGCTTACGGGATGGCCAAGGCGGCGCTCAATCAGTATTGCCGGGCTCTGGCGCTGGAGTTGGCCGATCGCAACGTTCTGGTCAATGCGATAGCGCCCGGCTTTGTTGACACGCGGATGAGCATAGTTGACGGCATCAGCGAACTGGAGAGTGATTGGTTCATTCAGGGTTATGTTGAAGGACGCCATCTTCCGCTGCGTCGAGCGGGCCGCCCTGAGGAGATCGCAGGTGTCGCACTCTTCCTGTGTGGACCAGACGCCACCTATATCACGGGCCAGGTCATAACGGTGGACGGAGGCTTGACAATAACGTTCTAGCCGATGTCATGAGGACAAGCGCCCCCGCGGCGATTCGAACGCCGGACCCACTGCTTAGAAGGCAGTTGCTCTATCCCCTGAGCTACGGGGGCTTGTTTTGTGGTGGCTCGAAGAAAAAGCTTGCTAAGCCCGGACGTGGTGACTATAATACCAACTGTCAAGCGGGTGTAGCTCAGTTGGTAGAGCGCTAGCCTTCCAAGCTGGATGTCGCCGGTTCGAGCCCGGTCGCCCGCTTTCTCTTCCTGGCATTCCAGCGCAATTCCGTGCCGCCACTTTCGTGTCCATAGATAAATCGGGGTGGCCGGATTTGAACCGGCGACCTTCCGCTCCCAAAGCGGACGCGCTACCAAGCTGCGCCACACCCCGATGCACCCATAAGCGGCCGGGCGTTGTATGCGTTCTGTCGTGCCGGCGGTATTATAGAACAAGCGCGCATGGGTGACCACTGCCTTTCTGATCGCCGCGCGCAACGGTTTCGTCTCTGGACGAACTGCTCAACTACGGATATGCTGAACAACAGGGGG
Organism: Armatimonadota bacterium; assembly: GCA_020846715.1. Classification (GTDB taxonomy): domain Bacteria; phylum Armatimonadota; class UBA5829; order DSUL01; family DSUL01; genus JADLDK01. The sequence goes on from JADLDK010000004.1 coordinate 25,281, forward strand.
CAAACTACCGAATTACCCATGAAGGGGCCCGGCCGGCTGAGGTGAGATGTCAGAATGAGGACTGGCACTCGTTGACGCCGCAAAAAATCGGGCGCAATGTTGAGGACTATGATGGATCGTGGCGAGCAAGGCCTGAACAGTCTCAGCCTGTCCTTTATGGAAGGGCTGTACGAGCAGTTTCTGACAGAACCGGCGTCTGTGCCGTCTGACTGGCGGAAGTTTTTCGAATCGCAGGGTAACGGTGGCAGGACGAACGGCTCTGTTCGATTTCGGCCTCGGTTCAAGCCGGCCAGCATCTTCAATCCTTCCACGCCCAAATCAGCCGATTCCCTGCCTGTTTCAGACGTAGCCGTCCTGCAGGATCGTGTAGACCAACTGGTTCGCGCCTATCGGATTCGCGGACATATGATCGCCCAGATTGACCCACTCGGCCGCCCTAGGCCCGCACAGCCCGAGCTGGACCTGCAAGCCCACGGCCTCACCGAAGCAGACCTGGATCGCACCTTCTCCGCCACCACGATTTCTGGTCCGGAAACTCTGACTCTCAGAGAAATTCTGCACCGCCTGCGGAACACATACTGCCGTTCCATCGGCGTGCAGTTTATGCACATTGACGACTATGCGGTGAAGATGTGGCTTCAGGAGCGGATGGAGAGCACTGAAAACCACCTGACACTCAGCACTCAGGAGCAGCTACGCATCTTCTCGCGCCTGACAGACGCAGTTACGTTTGAAGAGTTTATTCAGAAGAAGTTCATCGGGGCGAAAAGCTTCTCACTGGAGGGGGCGGAGAGCCTGATCCCACTCCTGGACCTGGCTATCGAAAGGGCAGGGGAACAGGGTGTCAACGAAATTGTTATAGCGATGGCTCACCGCGGACGGCTCAATGTGCTGGCCAATATTATGTCGAAAAGCCCTCGCGCCATATTCCGGGAGTTCCAGGACCTTGATCCTGACGTGTCTGTCGGGCACGGCGATGTCAAATACCATCTTGGTTACCATAATGACTGGCTGACAGAATGCGGCCACGAAGTTCACCTGGCGCTTTGTTTCAATCCGAGCCATCTTGAGTTCGTAAACCCGGTCGCGCTTGGTCGCGTGCGGGCTAAACAAGACCGCCTGGCTGATGTCCAGCGCGAAAAGTACGTGTCCATATTGATCCATGGAGACGCCTCACTGGCTGGAGAGGGTATTGTGCAGGAGACTCTGAACCTCAGCAGGCTGGAAGGATTCAGTACGGGGGGCACGGTTCACGTTGTGGTGAACAATCAGATTGGATTCACGACAAACCCCTCAGACGGTCGATCCGGAACCTATGCTACTAATGTGGCTCAGATGCTCCAGGTTCCGATTTTCCACGTCAACGGAGAAGATCCGGAAGCGGTCGCGCAGGTTGTGAAGTTGTCGATGGATTTCCGTCAGACGTTCAAGCAGGACGTGTTTATTGACATGTACTGTTTCCGCCGGCGTGGGCACAACGAGAGTGACGAGCCCAGCTTTACTCAGCCAATGATGTACAAGGAGATATCCAGCCGCAAATCCGTCCGCGACAGCTATCTTGAAAGGCTTCTGAATCTCGGTGGAATTACGCGACAGCAGGCGGATGAAGTCGAGAGCCATCGCCGCGCACAGCTTGAGGAAGAGCTTCAGGGAGTCCACGAGAAAGAAGAAGTGAGGTTGTCCACCCGCCCCAGCATACTAGGGCGTGTATGGCGCAATTATCTTGGCGGGCCAGAGAGCGGTGTCCGAGATGTGGATACCAGCGTTGACCCTGACCGCCTGCAATTCCTGCTTGACCAGCTTACCAAGCTGCCGCAAGACTTCACTCCGAATCCCAAGATTCAGAGATTTCTGGATGCGAGACGTGCGATGGCGCGCCGGGAGCACCCGCTGGACTGGTCAGCCGCGGAGACACTGGCTTTTGGGAGTCTGGCAACAGAAGGCCACAGAGTCCGCCTGAGCGGGCAGGACAGTGAGCGCGGCACTTTCAGCCACAGGCACGCCGTGCTGCACGATTTCCACAACGGTGACATTTTCACGCCGCTCCAGCATCTCTCCGCGGATCAGGCGCCTGTTGAGATTATTAACAGCCCACTGTCAGAGGCGGGAGTGCTTGGGTTCGAATACGGGTACAGTATTGCCTATCCAGACGGACTGGTTGCCTGGGAAGCGCAGTTTGGAGACTTTTGGAACGCGGCTCAGGTAATTGTAGATCAATTCCTAGTCAGCGCTGAGGACAAGTGGCACAGTCTGTCTGGACTGGTGCTGCTGCTGCCTCACGGCTTTGAGGGGATGGGGCCAGAACATTCGAGCGCGCGCCTGGAGCGATTCTTGTTGTCGGCGGCGGAGGATAACATTCAGATTGTCGTTCCTTCAACGCCAGCACAGATGTTCCACGTGCTACGCCGGCAGGTGCTGAGGCCCTGGCGCAAGCCGCTGGTGATCATGACGCCAAAGAGCCTGTTGCGTCATCCGGAAGTAATCTCCTCAATTGACGATCTTGCGACGCAGAGCTTCCAGCGCGTGCTCGCTGATCCTGTGAATCCCAGACCAGACAAGGTCGAGCGCATTCTGCTCTGTAGCGGCAAGATTTTCTATGACCTTCAGAAGCAACGTCGAGAACTCGGGCATGAGGACGACATCGCTATTATTCGCCTGGAGCAGCTCTACCCATTGCCTGAGACTGCCATCGAGGAAGCGCTCGCGCGATATGCGGACGAGACTCCTGTGTTCTGGGTTCAGGAAGAACCGGAGAACATGGGCGCATGGAGGTATTTACAGGTAAGATTCCCCAACAGACTGCTGGGGAGATTTCCATTCAGCGGGATATCCAGAGCTGCCTCAGCGAGTCCGGCGACGGGCTCTGCGAACATTCACAAAATTGAGCAGCAGGCCATTCTGGAGAGAGCATTCGGCGGCGTTTTTGAACACGCCCCAGTCTGAGACTCAAACCGTTTGATCGCAATTCAGAACTCGTTGAAAGAGGAGTGAGGGTTTATGCCAATTGAGCTGGTAGTGCCAAGCGTCGGTGAGTCCATCACAGAAGTGCAGATAGGTAGCTGGCTGAAGGGTCAGGGCGAGCGAGTGGACCGCGACCAGCCTGTCGTCGAGATAGAGTCCGACAAAGCGACCCTGGAGCTCCCCGCACCGACATCAGGGACTATCACGCAGGTGCTCAAGAAAACCGGAGAGATTGCGAAGGTGGGCGATGTGATCGGCTATATGGAGGAATCTCAGGATTCTGTGGTCGCACCCGCCAAAGCGCCTGAATCCCAACCGCAACAGCCCGCCGTCGTAGAGCCGAAGCCGGCGACCGCACAGCAACAGTCTCCAAAAAGCGTACAGCCAGCGGAGCCTCGTGTCATGCCCGCTGCTGCCAGGCTGCTGGCGGAAGGCGGTTTAGACGCTTCTGATGTGGAAGGCACCGGGCCCGGCGGACGAGTCCTCAAAGAAGACGTCCTGCGGCGCGCTGAGGTCTCCAGCAGCCCTGCACAGCCCTCCACGGAACGCCCAGACACACTGCCTGCCACACAGACTGTTTCTCAACCTCCTGGACATCCCCTTCAGTCTATTCCTGCCGTAGCTCAAGAAGGCCGTGAAGAAGATGTCGTGCCTATGAGCCCGATGCGCCTACGAATCGCCCAACGCCTTGTCGAGGCTCAGCAGGCTGCGGCTTTGTTGACGACGTTCAATGAAGTGGACATGTCGCAGGTAATGTCCTTGCGAAAAGAGCATCAGGAGAAGTTCCAGAGCCTCTACAACGTGAAGCTGGGATTTATGTCCTTCTTCGTCAAGGCAGTGATCGAAGCGCTCAAAGACGTGCCACAACTGAACGCGGAGATTCGCGAAAACAGCATTGTGTACCGCAACTACTACGACATCGGAATCGCTGTCGGCGGTGGAAAAGGTCTAGTAGTGCCGATTATCCGCAGCGCTGAGCGCCTCAGTTTTGCAGAGATTGAGGTGACAATCGCAGGTTTCGCTGAGCGAGCGAAGCACAACAAGATAGGGCTTGAGGAACTGAAGGGTGGCACATTCTCGATCAGCAATGGCGGTGTCTACGGGTCTTTGCTCTCGACTCCGATCGTAAATCCTCCCCAAAGCGGGATTCTCGGTCTGCACACGATTCAGGAGCGTCCCGTCGCGCGGGAAGGCCAGGTCGTCATCCGTCCTATGATGTACACGGCACTGACGTACGATCACCGCATCGTGGATGGAAAAGAGGCGGTGGGTTTCTTGAAGCGAATCAAGGACTGCATCGAGAATCCTGCGCGAATGCTACTGGAAGTGTAATAGCCGGCACTCGCGTCTATGCTTTTCAAGCGCACACTGCAAGGTCGCGAATATCTCTTTGGCGCTGCTGCACAGGCGGGGTGAGAGCCCTGGTGCGCCTTAGTCGCAAAGCCTCCGGACGAGAACATTTCTTATTGCACACGCAAGCGGCTGGTGCTGACTCTGGTAAGACGCGTGCGGATCACCAACGAATCTAAGGACACATTCAGAAAATATGACAACTGACAGTTTTGATCTGGTCGTCATTGGTGCGGGACCTGGTGGATACGTCGCTGCCATACGCGCTGCCCAACTGGGACTCAAAGTAGCCTGCGTTGAAGAAGAGAGCCGGCTTGGCGGTACGTGTTTGCGAGTCGGCTGCATCCCCAGCAAGGCTCTGCTGGAGTCGAGCCAGCGCTACCACGAAGTCAAGGACGCTCTAACGCCTCACGGGGTAAAGGTTCAGGGCGTTGAGCTTGATTTGCCAATGATGCAAAAGCGCAAGGACGAAGTTGTCAAGAGCCTTACGAGTGGAGTCGCCTCTCTATTCAAAAAGCACGAGATTGCTCGATATGACGGGCATGGATCTGTGGCGTCAGCGGGCGTTGTAGCCGTCAAATCCGGAGACAATGCTCAGGAGCTTCGCGCCAGGTGGATCCTCATCGCTACGGGCAGCAAACCCGCACAGCTCAAAGGGGTTGAGTGTGACGGTGATATCGTCGGTAGCAGCACCGAAGCGTTAGCTTACTCTAAGACGCCAGAGCACCTTGTTGTTATCGGTGGCGGATATATCGGGCTGGAACTGGGATCGGTCTGGAAAAGGCTGGGGGCCAAAGTCACTGTCATAGAGTATCTGGATCGCATTCTTCCCGGGATGGATGCAGAGCTCTCGCGTGACGCGCTCAAGACTTTCAAAAAGCAGGGGTTGGAATTCCGCCTGGGTACGGCTGTGACAGGTGTGCGAACAGATGCCGGCCAGGCAGTCGTAGAGTGCCGTGACTCAGAGCCCGTGACTGCGGATCGCGTGCTGGTTGCCGTTGGGCGTGTTCCAAATACAGACGGGCTGGGACTTGCTGAGGTGGGCGTCCAGATCAGCGAGCGTGGCTTTGTCGTAGTGGATGAACACTATCAGACGTCTGTGCCTGGCATCTATGCTGTGGGTGACGTAATCGGCGGCGCAATGCTTGCGCACAAAGCTGAAGACGAAGGTATCGCGTGTGTTGAGAATCTTGTCACCGGCTATGGACACGTGAACTATGACGCGGTTCCAGGCATCGTCTACACTCACCCAGAGATAGCCACGGTCGGCCAGTCCGAGGAAGCGCTGGAGGCCGCAGGAGTGAAGTATCGAAAAGGTATCTTTTATTTCAAGGCCAATGGGCGCGCACGGGCGTTGGGTGAAACTGATGGCTGGGTGAAGATACTCGCAGACGAACAGACCGATCGCGTGCTCGGGGTGCACATCATTGGGCCGAGGGCTGGCGATCTCATCGCAGAAGCAGCAGTAGCTATAGAGTTTGGCGCCAGCAGTGAAGACATCGCCCGCTCAACACACGCGCACCCAACGCTGGCCGAAGTCGTCCGCGAAGCAGCGTTCGCTGTGCAAGGTCGCGCGATTCACGCCTGAGCGAACAAGCCTCTTTGGGGTCCCGGCCTGAGCTTTGGATCCGACAGTTTCAAGGCCTGTCGTACTCAAGTTGCCGTGCAGAATTGGCAAAAGAAATAGAGGCGCTGGCGCGTCCTGAGTTATGTCCGGTTGTCAGCTACTTAACAGACCACTCCTTCACGACCCTATCCCAGTGCCACGCGTGACGAATTTGCATCCAAAGATGAAAATCGGTCGTCTACGGCGCTGAGTTTTGTGTTACACTGGCGCAAATGCACGACGGCTGGAGCGAGATTCAGGCCCGGCGTGACTGATAGAAAGTAGGCAATTGACGCGAAAGGAGTCGCTATGCCTCGCTTCCTCGCAGTTCATATCCTGGAGCGTGAGACATCTGAAGATAAAACATTTGAAGCTCAGACATCCAGTGTAGAAGAGATTGAGCGATTTGAAGATATGGCTCTGGAGGATCCCCGGGTCTTCGGATATCGAAGCGTCTGCGGACCTTCAGGACAGAGTCTGATCTGTATTCTTGAAGCAACCGATGAGGCTGCTGTAGCGCAGTGGTTTGCTGACCTTGGACTGCGCGTGACACGGGTAGAACACATTGAACGTGTGAAAAGCGAAGCCCGAGTTTCCTAGCGGAGATCTTTTTGCTTGATCTGCAAAAAGACAAGTCTTTCTTGAGTGTGGCGTGACCTCACCCCTGGCACTGGTGCCGTCGGCCACGTTTTCGTCTTGATCAATGTGGCGGTGACGGAGTGCACTTTTCCCCATTTACGCGCTGCAAGCGCTCCGCTCAGCAGTAGTTATAGTTTTTGCTATAGTACCGTAGTCCTGCCTAGAAGTGGATATAAAGAGCCTGCCTTGCGTGTGACTATCGTTGGATTGCGCCAGAGCCCGCGGAAGACTAATATTGTGGTGGGTAAACGAGTGCTCTTTTGACAGGGCAGGTGCTGGCCAAACGCCTGTAGTTGACCTTGGACATTATGTAGCCTTGACAAAAGGGTGGGCATGAACATGGGGTAGCCCCTCAGGGGTCAGTGCGGTCTTCGTATGGCCACGGCTTCAGGCAATGGAACGGTGCGCGGACAATACCCTGCCTGAAGCATACGGGACCGGACCCAAGCGCTTCTCCTCAAAATGCGCGACCTGAGCAAGCTGAGGAGGTTGCCCCATGCCCACCCGACCCCGCTCTTGTGAGCTTCTAGCTATCGTCTGCAGGAGTGGACAGTATATCAACAAATGAATATCCAGACCCATGAAGCCCGGATGTCCAACTTCGACTTCCGGGCTCCTTTGCGTACAGTGCTTGTTGCGGCTGCTGCCCGGCATGGGTGTGCGTCAATTCTGTGGTAGTTGGCGGGGCATGGCGGCGTAGGCAGCGAAGTTGACGGTGGGTTCGTCCAGCCAGCGCGCTCGCAGTTGCAGCATCGCCTCGGCTCCACGCGCGCTCCAGTGCATACCGGACTGCTTCAGGCGGGCTTGTACCAGGACCTTGCACGAGGATTCGGCGACGCCGCTGCCGATGTGCAACCCTTCAGCAAGGAACCGGTCATAGCGCATCCGATCCCCGTTGCGACGAAAGTAGCCGAGACTCGTCGCCTTCAGCTTCTTTGCCTCCGCATCTGCTGGCCTCCAGGCCACGATGGACCGCATCACACGCGCATGGCGTCCCTCGAGCAAGTCCTGCTTTGCCCTCCTCAGCCAACCCTCGGCCTTCCTCGTGCCGAACCCATGCCAGCTGTTGGCCACCTCCGCCAGATGCTCAGCGGCATGGAAGAAGTCCACGATCTCCACTGCCCCCGGGAAGTTGTCCCGCGCCTGGTTCCATATCCATCGGGCGCCGTCTCCCAGCACCACCGTCTGCTTTGCGCGAACCACACCCCGCCGGAACGCCAGCGCATACAGCTTGTCACCGATCGCCTCAGCGTCGCCAAAGGTCGCGGTATGCTCGATGTGGACGGCCTCGGCCCGGCCGTCAGCAGCGGCTCTCGTCTCATATACAGCACCGACCTTGCACTCACGCCACCCCTTGTCCACCGACGCCATCACTCCATCCACCGTCACATACAACCGTTCTGGAGAGCAGGCCGGCTCAGGGACGCTCCCTGAGATGATCTCTGCGTCGCGCGCGGCAGCTTCCTCCCCTATCGCCTTGCCCACTGCTTCCGCAACACGCTCCACCGTCTTGGCCGACACATCCAGCCCGCACAGCTCACGCAACTCGCAGGCGCACCGCTCAAACGGCGCCAGCGCCGCTATCCGCGCGATCTTCGCCCGCACCGGAAGTGTCGTGCCGCCGCCGTCAAGGCCAAGCTGCTTGTCCAGTGGCGCAAACCCACGGCTGCAGACCCGGCAACTGTAGTAGGCGCGGCTGATCCGCCGCAGCCCGTGAAGCGTGACCACCTCCTTGATATAGTTGCGGACATAGCGGGCCTTCCTCCCGCAAGCGCAGAACGCCCCCCTGCACTCCTTCCCATCCCCTTGCTCACCAATGGCGCTGTCCTCAATCTCGGCCTCGATGGCCTGACCTATCTCCTCGGTCAACTCCTCGATCTGCGCCAGCGTTGAGCCCTTCCCGGGAAACTTCTCCTCCAGCAACTCACGAAACCGCTGCGTCAACTGCTCGATCTTGTCCTTGCGATCCTCACACATCCTCTTTGCCTCTCCTCTCGAAGCTGCCTCACGCAGCCTCAGAAGGGAAACTTCGACACCAGCGCCAACAAATCATGCCGTACACATGTTCGCCATGAACAAGACGCGCACCCGCCCGGCATTGATTGATTGCATAACAGGCGTGGAATGTGGTATTGAAGTAAACTGGTTGTTTTTGGGAACATGTGCTTCTATCGCGCGCGGGTGGGCACTATCCCCGCCTGATATTCGTTGACTCAAAGAGAGCTGTCTGCGCACAGATCAGCCTTCACGCGCGCCACCAACGCCCGGATTTCCCGGGCTCTACGAGGAATAACTATGAAAGCCGGAATTCATCCCCATTATGTCGACGCCAAGATAGTCTGCGCCTGCGGAGCAGAGTATCCCACGCGCTCCATCAAGCCAGAGCTTCACGTCGAAATCTGTGGAGCCTGCCATCCGTTCTATACAGGCAAGCAGAAGATCGTCGATACAGAGGGGCGTGTCGAAAAGTTCATGCAGCGGTATGGAAAGAAGATGGAGGAGCAGAAGAAGAGCAAGAACTGAGATTCTGTATCCAGGAGCACTCAGGCCTGCCATCTTCCACAGCTCTGACTACTTCGCGCTTTGTACGGAACGGTTAGGGTTGCGTGCATAGCTCGCATATGGAGCGTCGATTTGTCCAGTGAGCCAATGATGTATGGCGGCCAGGCGGTTATTAAGGGCGTCATGATGCGCAGCCCACGATATTTCGCGGTCAGCTGCCGTAGAGAAAGCGGAGAGATAACGACGCGCGTGGAGCGCGTCCCACTCGTCAAGCGGGCGTCGCCGCTGAAATGGCCGATGGTAAGAGGGGCGCTGGCGCTTGTGGATGCCATGAATCTGGGCATCCGCGCGCTGATGTGGTCCGCTTCACTCGCAATGGAGGATACCGTGGGTGCAGCCGGATCAGACTCGCAGGGCACGCAGAAGGCTTCGGGAAGGGTCACAGATATTGCCATAGGCGGCTCTCTGGTCTTTGGGCTCGGCTTTGGCGTGTTGCTTTTCATCGTCCTGCCAAGCGTCATCGCGGGTCTCATGAAGGGAAGCCTGCTCCATACCCGTTTCCAACTGAACCTTGTCGAAGGTGTCACTAAGGTAGTGTTTTTTCTCGCCTATGTTACGATGGTGGGCCTGATGCCCAACATTCGCGAGGTTTTTCAATACCACGGCGCAGAGCATCGGGCAATTAACACTTTCGAGGCAGACCGACCCCTGACACTGGATGCTACCCGCGATTTTGGGACGATTCATATGCGCTGCGGGACAAATTTCATTTTGATTGTGCTGGTCCTGAGCATTTTCGCCTTTTCTCTCTTGCCGTGGAGCGGAGTTGTAGAGCGCGTCGCACTTCGTCTGGTGCTTCTACCATTGGTAGCGGGTGTGGCGTACGAGATCATACGACTGGCGGGCCGAAACGCGCACAGCAAATGGATGCGGGCGGTACTGGCGCCAGGTCTGGCGCTGCAGCTCATCACGACGCGTCCACCCTCGGATAACCAGGTAGAGGTCGCTTTGGCGGCGCTGCAGGCGGTCGTCCGGGCTGAGGCTGAGGGTCTGGCAGAGCCTGAGGATTCAACCCTTTCCACACCGCATAATCTGCCCGCCTCAGCTTAGGAACCGTGTGTAAGACACAACGAACTTTGAATGATTGATACCCTACAGGCCATTGAGAGGCGCTTTGAAGATCTGAACAGTCAGATGAGTGATCCGGAGATCGTCACGGATCACACTCGGCTACAGCATCTGGCGCGTGAGCATGCCCAGCTTCAACCTACCGTCAACTCCTACCGCGAGCTGCAGCGTGTTCGCCGCGAGATAGTAGAATCAGAGGAGCTGCTGGAGGGTGCGGATTCTGATCCGGATTTGCACAGTCTTGCGGAAGCGGAACTGAGAGCGCTTCACGATAAGGAAGAGACGCTTGTCCAGGAGTTGAGATTGATGCTCCTGCCAAAGGATCCGAACGACGACAAGAACGTCTTTCTGGAAGTGCGGGCCGGGACTGGGGGAGAAGAGGCAGCGCTCTTTGCCGCAGATCTCCTTCGCATGTACACGCGGTTTGCGGAGCGCAAGGGCTGGCGAGTGGAGTTGGTTTCTTCCACCGAAGCGGCCGTGGGGGGCTACAAAGAAGCGGTCCTGTCCATTCAGGGACAGGGCGCGTACAGTTTGTTGAAATACGAAAGCGGTGTCCACAGGGTCCAGCGTGTTCCCGTCACGGAAGCAAGCGGACGCATCCACACATCCGCAGCCACAGTCGCGGTTCTTCCTGAAGCGGAAGAAGTCGATCTTGAAATAGATCCGAAAGACCTGACTATCGATACATTCCGTGCGTCCAGCGCCGGTGGACAGCACGTCAACAAGACCGACTCAGCCATCCGAATTACCCACATCCCTTCCGGAGTTGTCGTTACATGTCAGGACGAGCGCTCCCAGTTGCAGAACAAGGAGAAGGCTATGCGCATGTTGCGGGCGCACCTGTTGGATGCGCGCCGACGTGAGCAGGAGCAGGCGACTGCCAGTGACCGGAAGCAACAGGTTGGGTCTGGCGATCGCAGCGAAAAGATACGCACGTACAATTTTCCACAGGGGCGAATTACAGATCATCGCATCGGGTACACCATCTATGCGCTGGATCAGTTTCTTGAAGGCGATATTGACTCGATGATCGAAACCCTTATCCGCCAAGACCAGACTGCAAAACTGGAAGCCGCGTCCGCAGCCTAAGTAATGAACGTCAAGCCTGGCGCTACGACACAGGAAGCTCTCGCTGAAGGCGCAGCGCGTCTCCGCGAGACCGGCTCCGAATCGCCGCTGTTGGACTGCGAGCTGCTGCTCTCACACGTTCTTGGCTGCAGCCGGACTTCTCTGATCTCCAGAAACATACAGTTACTGTCAAGCGCTCAGGAGCAGGCTTTCGGTGAGCTTATCCGGCGAAGGTTGTCTCACGAGCCCGTCGCTTATATCCTTGGTCTGAAACACTTCTACGGACTGGAGTTCGCCGTCGGTCCTGGCGTACTGATTCCCCGGCCTGAGACGGAGCTTCTTGTCGATGTCGGGTTACAGCTTCTGCGCCAGCGCCCTCAGCCCGCTCGCTTTGCTGAAATTGGTGTCGGATCGGGGTGCGTTTCGATAGCGCTGCTCTGCAGTGACCCAACTCTACGGGCTGACGGGACTGACGTGGCAGATGTGGCACTCAGCACAGCAGCAGACAATGGGCAAGTTCATGGAGTCTCTGCGCGCTTTCATCTCTACAGTGGACACCTTCTGCAGCCGATGGATCCCCAGGGCAAGCCATTTGACCTGATCCTGAGCAACCCCCCTTACATTCCGTCTGACGACATTCCGAAGCTGTCTCCGGATGTTCGCGATTGGGAGCCGCGAGAGGCTCTGGACGGCGGTGAAGATGGACTTGACGTCATTCGCGGGATCATCAACGCTGCGCCTGAATGGTTGAGCGCTTCGGGCTCTCTCCTGTTGGAAGTTGGTCATGGTCAGGCTTGCGCAATGCCGGAGCTGGTGCGCAGAGGACCACTGCGAGTTGCGCGGGTCTATCCAGATCTGGCGGGCATTGAAAGGGTGGTCGAGTTCACGTGGAGTTAGATCTGCCCCAATCCAATGGCCCCGTCATCGCCAGGCTGACCGAGGAAGACCGGCTCGTTCCGGACTGCTTTGACGAAGCAGTGGACTGCGTGAGGCGGGGTGGTATCCTGCTTGCTCCGACAGACACACTGTATGGTCTTTTTGCGGACGCCACGTCGCCTGATGCCGTCAAGCGTGTCGTAGATATCAAAGGCCGCCCTGATGGCCAGCCAATTCCTGTTGCAGTGCCGGATCTCGAGATGGTCGCGGAAGTGGCGAACATGGACGCTTGTCCTGTCGCGAGTGAGTTGATGCGGGCGTTCTGGCCAGGGGCACTTACGATTGTCCTTCCCGCAGCCGCCGGCGTCTCGAGGCTAATTGCGCCCCAGAGCACCGTCGGCGTGCGGGCTCCTGATCACGTTTTCTTGCTGCGTGTGCTGCGCGCTGTTGGTCGCCCGCTCACCGCAACCAGCGCCAACCTTTCGGGAGATGCCCAGCCAGACGAACTCAACCGTATTGCCGGGCGCGTTATTGAGTCTGCTGATTATATCGTAGATCAGGGAGTTCTGAAAGCGCCTGTCCCTTCAACCGTCATAGATGTAACGCAGTTCGTTCCCAAAATTGTCAGACACGGCGCTGTAAGTCAAGAGGACATTGATAGGGTTCTGGGTAAAGAGCTCGAGTAGCGGTTTGCGGCCGTATTCTAAGGAAGGGCTTCTACTATCAATTTGGCTTCCCGTTTTCTCCGGGGCTTTATTCCTGGTCTGGTAGCTGTCGCCATCGTCTGCTGGGTTGTAACCTTTGCAGAATCGGTCAGCGCAAAAATACAGATAGGCTTCTTGCAGCTCCCACCGGTCGTGCTGGGTTTTCTGGTGATTCTGGTGGGGATCAACATTGGTGTGCGGCGGTTGTCGAAGCGTTTTGCGCTGGATAACAGCGACATCGTCGTGATCTACTCCATGATGCTGATTGCAGCGATGGTCTCCAGCCGGGGTCTCATGGAAAAGGTCATGCCTGCCCTGATCGCACCGGACTATTACGCCAACCCCGCCAACGAATGGCAGAAGTTATTCTTTCCTTACATCAAGAAATGGATGGTGGCGTTCAATCCCAGCGGCGGGCCTCAGCAGCTGGTCGCGACACGCTACTATGAGAAACTGCGCGCGGGTGAGTCTATCCCGTGGGGCGCGTGGGCCGTGCCTCTGGTGGCGTGGGGCGTGTTTGCGCTCTTGATCTTCGGTTGTTTCCTGTGCCTTGCCTCGATATTGCGGCGTCAATGGGTTGACAATGAAAAACTTGCGTTTCCACTCGCGCAGCTTCCGTTGGATATGCTCAAAGAGGGCCAGCAGGGATCCCTCTTCAGGAATAGACTTCTCTGGATAGGATTTGCGATTCCGACTGCCGTCTTCGCGATGAACGGTCTCCACAATCTTATTCCGAATATTCCCAGCGTACAGCTCCAGCAGAATCTGACTTCCTATCTTCCTCCGGTCGCGCCGTATTTGTCTGTTTACTCCACCACTGCGTATCTCAGTTTTGCGGGTATCGGGCTGTTCTATCTGCTGCCGTCTGACATCCTGTTTTCACTCTGGGCGTTCTTTGTCTTTATGCGCTTTCAGACCTACATTGCGGGCGTTTACGGGCTGACTGTAGAGCAGATGCCCATTTACCCGTGCTACAAGTTCATGGGATACCAGGCGATGGGCGCCTACATTACGCTGGCGGCCTATATGGTGTACACGTCCTGGCCCTATCTAAAGAAGGTGTGGAAGAACGCTACCGGCCGGCGAGAACTGGATGACTCCAACGAGCTGCTGCCTTACTGGGCGTCTGTCTGGGGATTGCTGATCTTTTTTGTTCTGGCAACTATGTGGTTGCACGCGGCAGGGATGGATCTCTGGCTGGCGGCGTTTGAGTTGTTCGTTTTCATCTTTGTCGTGGGATTGGTGCTGACCCGCAGTGTCTCTGAAGGCGGGCTTCTGATGACGGAGACCTCCTTCAGACCGGTTGATATTATCCGTGTGTTTGCGCCTCCCGCGTCGCTGGGTGCGCAGAATCTGACAGCGATGGCGTTCATGGACACCGCGTTTCTGCGCGATCAACGCGGTCTGCTGCTCAGCGGCTTTCTGGATTCTTTGAAGATTTCTGACGGCGTGTCTATTCGCCGCAGGACGTTTCTGCCGCTGTTTGTTGTGGCGATTGTTCTGGCTGCCCTTGTCTCTGGCTACCTCCAAATGTACTACACCTACCTGGCAAAGGGCGCACTCAATCTTTACTCCTACGCCTACAGCGACAATGCTACGTGGTCGTTCAATGACTATCAGGAGCACATTCGGGCGATTTCTAACGGAATCACACCTGATCCGGCTCGCGCCAGTAACGCCTTCTGGCTCGGCACAGGTGTGCTGTTTACGGTATTCCTCGCGTGGATGCGGATCAACTTTTTCTGGTGGCCGCTGCATCCGCTTGGATACGCGCTGGCGCCCTCGTGGACCATGTACAACTTCTGGTTTCCGTGCTTTGTCGCGTGGGTGTTCAAGTCGCTCATTCTCAGATATGGCGGAATGAAACTCTACCTCAAAGCGCGCCCGGTCTTTCTCGGACTGATTATGGGTGAGTTCCTGTCTGCCATCTTGTGGACAGCAATAAGCGCGATCCTCAATTCTCCAGCGCCGCAGTTCCCATGGCCCTGATACGCCTTCTTGCATTGCTGGGCATGGCGGGCGGTGTGATGGTATCGGGTTGCGCCAAAGCTCCGACAGCTACGCAAAGAGATCTTTCAGCCAGACTCCAGCGCGCTGAGCGCCTGATTTCACAGGCTAAGACTGTTGAGGCGCGATCACTCCTGCAGGGAACACTGCTCTCCCAGCCCGAGGACTGGCAGGTGGCTTTTGCGGTCTTCAATTTTTGGAAATCGCGTGGGCGGGTTACGGATGCTTTGGCTGCTGGCAAGTGGATTCTCGATCACAGAGACGATTACACCCAACCATCCAGGCTGCCACCTGAGGAAGCCAGCGCAGTCGCCCTGACGGTGGCGTCGCTGGTGTACGAGACAAAATCTCCCGGCGCTGCACTGTCCTTTGCAGAGCTGGCTTATCAACTGGATCCAACGTCTGCTCCTGCCGCCAACGATCTGGCGTGGACGCTGGCAGATGGAGACATCGATCCGCATCGCGCATTGCCGCTGGCCAGGCAGGCGGTTCGAGGAGCCAGTCCTGCGGAGGCAGCAGCTTATATGGACACGCTCGGGTGGGCTTACTACAAGGTGGGAAATGTCGCGCAGTCAATCCAATGGCTGGAAAAGGCCATTCGGAAGGCACCGGATGAAGCGGAGCTGCGATCTCATCTGGCCGTGGCTCAGCTTGCAGCTAAGAACGTTGGCCGCGCTTACGTTGAGGCGCACAAGGCGCTTTATCTGCATCCGGGTCACAAAGAGGCTATTGCGACAACGCAGAAGATAAAAAGAACTTACCGCTACGACCCACCAGGTCCGCTTTGAGCCGGTGATATGTTGCGGCAGTCCTCAAACCCGGCATTGATCAGCTCGAGCATGCGAGCGTGATACTCGGGACTTGACGCACAGATACAGCTTGCCATATCCTGCGGATCGCAGCGAGTGAGAATAAGGTCGTCCAGCGACCCTCCCCACGCGTCCGTCACCACACATCCGGCTTCTGTGGCGATTAAGGCCGCGGCCGCGATGTCGTAGGCCCACATACCCATGATGCGGCCGTGTCCTACCTGACGCATATATCCCGCTTCAGGATCACAATCCCTGAGAATGCGCGCTGATAGATCTACCATCCCGGAAAAGCGCCCGGCAGCGATCTGGCAGAGGGAAAATGCGCTAGAGCTGAAGGAGAACAGGGAGCCACGAAGGGAGGTCTCATCAATCAGCCTTCGTACAGCAGTGAAGTTGAACAGCGCCGGTCTGGCAACAGTCTCGAGCGTCCAACGCAACTCACAAAACTCCTTGGGCGGGCGTGGAGTAAGTGGCTGTAGCCCGGCTGCGTCCACCTGAAAAGCTCCGCCTCCACGCGAGCCGAGATAGAGCCGATCTCTGCGCAGCTCATAGACTGCGCCGGCTACGACATCACCCATAACTGGCTTGTCACAGAGTCGGGCGACGGCTACAGATACCACACACGTCTCAAGTCCCGCTGCGGCAGGCCGTGTGCCATCGATAGGATCAACAATCAACAGCCACTCTGGTGAAGGCCCAGTTTCAACCAGCCCTTCATCCTCCGAGTAACAGGCGACCGGAACCTTCAACTCATCAACCGCTCTCTTCAATGCGTCTTCTGCAATCAGATCAGCGGAGAATGTTGTGTCGCCGCTCGCTGCGACTCCCACCGCCTCGCCGATATCTGGCCGATCAAGAGCAGGGCTGATGGCGCTTCTCAGCTCGCGGGCGATTTTTTCTGCGACGTGAAGAGCTTCAGAGGCTTCGAGGTTTCCGGCCATAGTAGCGCGGATTATAGCGGCGGCCTCACTTTGAGTCAAGCCGAAGCGAGGCGCTTTCCTGGTGTTGCGACATCTGGAAAATTCGGTTGTAACAGTCAATTGACACTGCTCGTATTCTTGAGTAGGATGCTGAAAACAGAGGAGGTAGTCGGTTTATTTGCAGATACTCGTTGGCGGTCACAAATGGGCTCGCCGGAGCTACGGTTTTGACGAGGTGTCGGTAGCTTGTGGAGCCACCACGGTCGATCCTGACGACACTGACACCTCTTTTTCAGTAGGGCCCCACACTTTTCGTATTCCCATATTGGCTTCCGCGATGGATGCCGCTGTTGACCCTTCAATGTGCCAGATTATGGGCAGGTTGGGGGGGCTGGCAGTGTTGAATCTGGAAGGGCTGTTCACCCGTTACGAGGACTACGGCGCTCAGTTTCAGCGGGTGATACAGTCGTCGCAGGAAGATGTTGTCCCTCTTCTGCAATCCCTGTATCGCGAGCCTATCAAGCTGGATCTCGTCGCGCAGCGCATTGCGGAGATCAAGCAGAGCGGCACTCTGGCTGCGGCTTCGGTCACTCCCGCAGGATTTGCCACAGTTGGCGAGGCGGCCCTGTCAGCAGGGTTGGATATTCTCGTCATTCAGTCAACGGTGACATCGGCGAAGCACTACTCCAGCAAGGGCAACTCCATCTCCATTGCTGATATATGCGCCAACTCCACGGTCCCTGTCATCGTCGGAAATACCGTCAACTATGAGGGAACGTACGCATTGATGGAGGCGGGAGCGGATGCGATTCTCGTCGGCATTGGACCTGGCGCCGCCTGCACGACGCGAAGAGTCTGCGGCATCGGCGTTCCGCAGGTAACCGCGGTCGCAGACTCGGCTGCGGCCCGGGATGACTACTACACGCGCACTGGCAAACGAGTGACTGTAATCGCCGACGGTGGAATGCGTACTGGTGGAGACATTGTCAAAGCAATTGTCGCAGGCGCTGACGCTGTAATGATCGGGTCTCCCATCGCCGCATCCGAAGAAGCTCCCGGCAAGGGCTGGCACTGGGGTATGGCCACAGCGCATCAGGGTCTTCCGCGGGGCACCCGTATCAAAGTTGGCGCTCACGCGCCTCTGGAGCAGATTCTCTTCGGGCCAGCCAAATCTGACGATGGAACAATGAACTTTGTCACGGCGCTCAAGGTTGCGATGGGGTATTGCGGGAAACGTACAATTCCCGAGATGCAAAGCGCAGAGTTGGTGGTTGCGCCATCCATTCCAACCGAAGGCAAGGCAGCACAGCGCGCACAGAAGGTGGGGCAGGGGAGTTGACGCGATCCCGGATCGCTGCTCCGGATGAACTGGTCGTTATTGTCGATTTCGGTGCGCAGTACAGTCAGCTCATAACGCGCCGCGTTCGAGAGTGCCGCGTGTACAGCGAAATGGTGTCTCACGACACCTCGCTCGAAGAGATTCTGGCAAAAAAACCGCGTGGTATAATCCTGAGCGGTGGCCCGAGCAGCGTCTACGACGAAGGGGCGCCGCGCGTTGATCCAGGTATCTTCGAGCTGGGAATTCCCATTTTGGGCATCTGTTACGGAATGCAGCTTATGGGATACCAGCTCGATGGCAAGATACTGCCCGGGGAGAATAAGGAGTACGGCAAGACTGAGCTCCACGTGCTTGAGCCTGGCACACTTTTTGAAGGCCTGAACCCGGAGCTGATCTGCTGGATGAGCCACGGGGACCTTGTGCAGGAAGCGCCTCCTGGCTTTGAAGTCCTGGCAAGGACGCACGCGACGCCTGTCGCGGCCATGGCCAATGTTGAGCGCAGGCAGTTCGGCGTGCAGTTTCATCCGGAAGTGGCCCATACCCCGTGGGGTATAGAAATTCTGCGAAACTTCCTATATAGGGAATGCGGATGCGAAGGCTCATGGACGATGGAGTCTTTTGTCGGCCAGGCCACGAACTGGGTCAGAGACAGAGTTGGGAAAGGCCGGGTTCTCTGTGCGCTGAGCGGAGGCGTGGACAGCTCTACGACGGCTGCGCTCGTGCATGAAGCCATTGGCGAGCAGATTACCTGCGTTTTCGTCAACCATGGGTTGCTTCGGGCGGAAGAACCGGAGCGCGTCCGAGCCACCTTCGAACAGAATTTCCGCATGAACCTGGTGTATGTAGATGCACAGGAACGCTTCTTGAATCGTCTCGAAGGAGTGACGGATCCTGAGCGCAAGCGCAAAATCATCGGAGAAGAGTTTGTTCGAGTTTTTGAAGAAGAGTCCAGCAAGCTGGGGCACTTCGATTTTCTCGCGCAGGGCACTCTGTACCCGGACGTTATCGAGAGCGGTACCAAGTCAGCAGCCCTGATCAAGACTCATCACAACGTCGGCGGCCTGCCTGAGAACATGAAATTTGAACTCCTTGAACCGCTACGGGACTTGTTCAAGGACGAGGTGCGTGGCGTGGCTACGGAGCTTGGCATGCCGAGTGAACTGGTATGGCGTCAGCCCTTTCCGGGACCTGGTCTCGCCATCAGGATAATCGGAGAAGTCACGCGGGAGCGCCTGGAGATGTTGCGTCGGGCGGACTGGGTTGTCGTTGACGAAGTGAAGCGTGCGGGTCTCTCCCGGGAGCTCTTTCATGCTTTTGCAGTTCTGCTGCCCATCAGAAGCACTGGTGTTATGGGTGATCAGCGCACCTACGCTTACCCGATCTGCATTCGAGCTGTGACCAGTGATGACGTCATGACTGCGGACTGGGCGCGTCTGCCGTACCAGGTTCTGGAAAGGATCTCCAGCAGAATCACCAACGAAGTGCCTGGTGTCAATCGGGTAGTGTTGGATATCAGCTCGAAGCCGCCGGCGACTATCGAGTGGGAATAGAGAGCGTGTATGGATTTACGCGACGACATCGCGCAGATACTGGTGAAGGAAGACGAGATTGCGAGCCGCGTGGCTGAACTCGGTGATCAGATATCGCGCGACTATCAGGGAAAGCAGTTAATTCTTGTTGGCGTGCTCAAAGGAGCGGCTATCTTTCTCGCTGATCTGGTTCGGGCTATCAGCATCCCTGTGTCTTACGATTTTGTAGCTATCTCCAGCTATGGCGCGGATAGCAAGGCCTCCGGTGTTGTCCGAATTATCAAAGATTGGGACGACAGCGTTGTCAGCAAGCACGTTCTCGTAATCGAAGATATTGTCGATACGGGTTGGACCTTACGTCTGTCGTATTTGTTGGAGAATTTGCGCTCTCGCAAAGCTGCCAGTGTTCGCGTATGTGCGCTGTTGGATAAGCCAAGTCGCCGCGAGATGGGCGTTCCAATCGACTACAATGGATTTCTCGTTGAAGACAAATATGTCGTTGGCTACGGTCTGGACTACAATGGAGCTTATCGGAGCCTGCCGTTTATTGGGGTTCTCAAACCAGAGGTGTACGGAGGCGGGTAGGGAGAAACCGCTTTGCGTGGCTGCTCGTCATCCGGTTGCGATATTTATCTAAAAAAGGTAGACATGCTGTCCTGGGGCGCGTATAATAGGGCAGCAGACTTACTGCGACCCCCTGACGTGTAGCCTGGACGCCGAAAAAGTCCCACAGTCCAAATACCAGCCACTGGCGCGTCGAAATCTGCTGGAGTGGTGCTGGCCCAAAGGTTTGCGTTCGCTTTGGGATTCTGCCGTCAGGATGAGATCACTCTTTGTTATTGGCTCGTCGTTGGTGGCTGTTTCGTACTTTAGGTTTTTGTCTTTCTCATCGTGATCCGGCCAATGGACCAGGCGGAATTGCGAAATCGCTGAGAACGACGAATGACTCGGCGGTTGTGTTGCGCTGTCGAGTGCTGCTGCAGGCCTTCTCCTGCAGATGTCCAAGAGTTCTATGGGCACAGAGGTGGCGACATAGTGATTCGTCCATTCCCGTGTGCTTTCGGGGCGGCGCTCCTTGAACTCCCGGATATCTCGCTCTCTTACCTTATGAGGTGAATCCACAGGTGGAAACTCTAGAACTCTCAACACTCGGCTCCAAAGATGTCGACGAGCTACAAAAGATAGCGCGAGACTTGAACCTCGACGCCGGCACTCGCCGCAAACACGATCTCGTTTTTCGAATTATGGAACACCAGACGGAGCAGAGCGGGCTTATGCTGCGTCAGGGCGTGCTCGAAATACTTCCAGACGGGTGGGGGTTCCTGCGAGGGCAGAACTTTCAGCCAGCCGCGAACGACATCTATGTCTCCCAGTCACAGATTAAGCGGTTTGGGCTGAAGACCGGAGATACCGTTCTGGGACAGGTGCGCCCGCCCAAGGATACGGAGAAGTATTTCGGTCTGCTGCGCGTCGAAGCTGTGAACGGAGTAGATCCGGAGACCGCCCGCCAGCGCAAGAACTTTGACGATCTCACGCCAATTTATCCAAACGAGCGGCTCGTCCTTGAAACAGACCCGAAGCAGTACAGCTCGCGTTTCATTGACTTGATTGCGCCTATCGGGAAGGGCCAGCGTGGCCTCATTGTAGCCCCTCCGAAAGCCGGCAAGACCATTCTACTAAAGACTATCGCCAACTCTATCACCGCGAATCATCCTGAAGTCTTTCTGATTGTCCTTTTGATTGATGAGCGCCCTGAGGAAGTGACCGATCTGCGCCGGTCTGTGGACGGTGATGTAGTCAGTTCGACCTTCGATGAGCCACCGGAAAATCACATGCGCGTCGCGGATATGGTGCTTGAGCAAGCGAAGCGGCTGGTTGAATCCGGAAAGGATGTCGTGGTCCTTCTGGATAGTCTGACACGCCTGAGCCGGGCATCGAACCTGACGGTTAACCCGAGTGGGCGGACGCTGTCGGGCGGTCTCGACCCCGTAGCGCTTTATCGCCCAAAGCGATTTTTTGGCGCAGCGCGCAATATCGAGGAAGGCGGCAGCCTTACCGTTCTGGCCACCTGTCTGATAGATACGGGCAGCCGTATGGACGACATGATCTTTGAGGAGTTCAAAGGTACGGGTAATATGGAGTTGACCCTGGATCGGGCCCTGGCTGAGCGGAGGATTTATCCTGCCATTGATGTGAAGCGCTCTGGTACGCGCCACGACGAGCTGCTCTACGATGAAGACTCTTTGAAGCGCATCTGGCAACTGCACAGGCTTCTTGCGGCGCTGGGAACAGTAGAGTCTACGGAGCTGCTGATAGACCGGCTGCATCATACCAAATCGAACAAAGAATTCCTGCAGATCGTTGACAAGACGCTCAAGTCAAGCGACATGGACTGACGGATCGACTACAAGGAGTCACTCCGGAGCGGCGCGACACCTGCGTCAACTGACCGGAAATAGGAAGTGGATAGTGACTGAACCAGAAGAGCATAAAGAAGGACACGACCCTCGCGATGACGAGTCGCCGGGCAGTGACGAGTCCACTCCTGAGGCCCGCAGTCCCTCTGATGAGCTATCTGACAATGAGTCTTTCGAACCAGACGCCGTAAACGAAGAGCCTGTCGAGCCGCGCAATCTCGAAGAGCGGGAAGTCCATGTCGTGGGTGTCTTTGAACAGAGCGACGAGACTGCGACAATTGGCAGCCCGTTTGTCCTGTTGCGCGACAATCGCGGGCGGTGCGTCATCATCTGGATAGGCCGCTTTGAGGCTTTTGCGATCTCCACTGGCCTGGAGAACCTCGCCGCCGAAAGACCCCTGACGCACGATCTGTTGCGCAACGTCACCGAACGCCTGGGAGCCACCGTAGAGCGCATCGTCGTGGATGACCTCTGGGGCGAAACCTTCTACGCAAAAGTCTGGCTAACGCATAATGGCAGCGCTATATCCATAGACGCTCGACCCAGCGACGCTATTGCGCTCGCCGTCCGCTCCAGATGCCCGGTGTATGTAGTTGAGGCCGTGCTGGAGGAAGCCGGGCGTCCGTGCGAAGATTTCGAACCTCCTGAGAGTTAGACGGCGTTTTGGGCCGCAGGCGCTGAGTTCTTTCTCCGCTTTCGCCAAATTCACGTGGCCATATCACTCAAGTAGTATAAGCCCCCACGTCCACGACGATGATTGTGTGCCTGGTCAGTCCCTCAAACCGCGCCAGAGATGCGTCGTCACTAGCCTTTGGATAGTGAGTTAACATAATATATCTTATCGGTCACGTGGAAAACTATGCTGTGTCTCCCCTGCCGGCTACGGAATGGCCATGTGTACCTCCAGGATTATCTGTTGGGAGGCGGCGAACAACGGGAGCGCTGATTTGACTTCGGGTGCAGATAAGGGACGCTAGTCCACCAGCGACTTCAACAGGGCGTCACGTACGTCTGTGTAGTAGAGAATCGTGAGCCTGGCCGCAAGATCGTCGGAAAGGTCGTTCAGCTGCCTCCGGCAAGAGACAGGCGCAAGCAGCATCTGGGCGCCCTTCTCTGCCGCCAGCTCTGCGATATCGATGGCGTTATGGATGGGCTCGAGAGAGCCGCCGATGGTGACTCCGCCGGCAGCCACTAGGCCACCTCTCAGACTCTTACCCAGGATTGCGCCGCAGAAAGCCAGGAGGATCGGGATGCCTAACTGGCTGCCCGACCCGGACGCATCCATCGCCCGAATTTGCACTGTCAGTTCGCGCTGCCGCGCGTCACGGTCACCTACAAGTGCTTGGTTCTGTGCGACGAGGTTCTGGTAGGCGGCAGTCGTGCTCTCCTTCAGGGGCCCGGGGGGCGTTACGTTCGCAAGCTTGTAGCCGGAGCCAGCGGTTTCGTTCACCTCAATCCGATACAGTCCGCTTCCCTCAGTTTGGCCAGACGGGCTGATGCCCCATATGTGGCCCGGTGGCAAAGGATCTGTGCCGACGGTGGACGACGACTGCAATTCGGGCGTGGACACATATTGTTCCATTCCATCGACGCCCAGCCGGAAGCTGAACATAGTATTTCTGAACTCTGCCGAGCCAATTCTCTTCTGCTGCTCTTTCACCCGACGACGGCTCTCTAGCGCTAGCCTGAGCGCCCAGCTAAGGTCTTCGGCCGGGATATCTGCGTCGGCTGACGGGTACAGCAGCTTCAGAAGCCCGCTCATTGTCTTCGTGACAGCCTCTGTATCTCGACCGCTCAGAGCCACGCCAAAGTCCACACGGCCCATCAGCACACCAGCGTGGCTATAGGCTCTCAGACGCGACCAGCACTCACTCAAAAAGTCGCTGACAAGACCAAAATGGTTGGTGTACAACGCTGATTCCATCTTTGGAATATCCCAGCCCGCAATGTACGAGTGGATGCGGTCCATGAACGCGGTATCGTTGCGCATTTCTGGTGGAAGCGGCCCAAAGAGATGACCTATGCGCTGCTGGTGCTCCACGTCCACATCAAAGTTGCCCACGATCGCGATGCTACCCTCAGCCCGTATGCTCTCTTTCCCTCGGCTGAATTCTCCGCTCGCCATGTAGCCCTTCATGATATTTACG
>JADLDK010000005.1 GCA_020846715.1 Armatimonadota bacterium
CTTTTTCAGCCAGCAAACGTCCTGTAAGCATTGCCCTGCAGGAGCAGGTCCTTCTCACGGCCGGCTAACTCCACCTCTTCGATCATCCCCAGCACGATAGCGGGGTCCACCAGCGGCGCTCCGCTCCCGAAAAGGATCCTGTGTCCGTTCACCGCCGGCCAGGCCTGCCGAACCTTATCCGGGGATATCTCTCCTGTCGTTGACAGATAGATGTTGAGATAGGCAGTGGCCGCTGAGATTGCCGATCGCCAGTCTTCGCCGCCCATTCCCATCAGAACGAACTTCATCTGGTCGAACTTTGCAGCCAGCGCCGAGGCCGCATAGACGCATTCGCGGTTGGGGGCGCTAATCAGGAGCGGCTTTCCGTAGCGCCGGTAAGCGTTGAGTATCTCTTCTGAATCCGCGTTTGAAACCGGAGTGTTGCCGTTGCCCTGAACGAGCATCATGCCGACGAAGTTCTTGCGGGACATATAGCGGCGCATGTCTTCAATCGCCTGCGGTGGGTGATTGGTGTTGACCACCGCATATCCCAGCAGCCGCCGTTCATTCTCGATCTCTTTTGCCAGCCACGCGTTGCCAACCTCAAAATCGCAATCCATGGCGAGCGCGCTGATGACGATAGCATGTGTGATCTCCAGCTCGTCCATCCGGCGCAGCAACTCTTCGCGTCCGAAGTCTCCAGGCACTGGGGCGGCGGGCCCGAGGATTGCGAAGGAATCAATCAGTGGCAAGACGATCTCCAAATACTCGCTGGGCGTTAGTCAACAAAATGGCTTCCTTGGCGGCTTCGGGTACATGCGACTGGCGCACATAGCGCAGCGCGCCTTCGATACTGCCGCGCGGAGTGGCCGATCCAAACAGAATTCTATCCACACCGACGACATTCACCATCTCTTCCAGCAGTCCCAGGTGTGTTAGCCCGTCAGTAGATACCAGCCAGTTTTCCATCAGCGGCAGCACAGCTTCCATCTCTGAGACGCACTCTGTCGGAATGTGAACCAGGATGATTGTCATCTCCCGGGTTAGCGCGACTCGCGACAGCGCTGTAATCTGTCCTGGCTCGTTGATGGCGACACTCACAGGAATCCCAGACGGTTTGATAGCCTCCAGGCATTTGTCAAACGGCGTGTATCTCGAGATCGGCCACCGGTGCAGACTGGGAAAGAAGCGCACACACGCCCAGGGCTGCTTCGCGATCGCGTCGGCGTATTCCCACGGCCGAGCCATGCTCACGGGGTTGATGACCGCCGCAGGTGAGAGTCCTCCAGCAGATTTCACCTGATGATAAGAGCTGCGCAGTGTTTCAGCGGTGGTCTCAAAAACGCTGTCCGTTGTGTGCGCAATGGCCCCGGTAACCTCGCGCCCGTCGAGAGCCGCCTTCAGCCGCTCCAGCGAAAGGTCTGCGCCGCCGGCCGGCCAGGCGCCAAAAATGGTGTAGGTGTCAATTACTGGCATATCAGGATGCGCTCAGCTCCCGGGATTTCTGTCGGGCTTTTCGCAGACGTTCGATGACGCGGTCTTTGCCCAGGACGGCAAGCGCTTCAAAAAGAGACGGTCCAACGGTGCGCCCGGTGCTGGCTATGCGAACGGGGTGAATCACAGCGCCTCCCTCGCGTCCGACACTGGCTCCCACACTGCGGATCTGCTCCTCAAGCAGCGCATGCAGCTCCTCGCGCGCCGGTGAAGCCCAGTCGGTTGCCTCCAGCGCTGCCTCCAGCTTCTCGTAGTAGCCTGGCGCAGTTTCGTCCCGCAACCACTTCAAACCCTTCTCTTCGTAGTCGAAATCAGTTGCGAAATAGTTCCACGAGTAATCTATGAAGTCGGCTACGGGCGTGGAGCGAGACTGCATAAGCGCGATAACCTCAGAGCGGTAGTCGGGGTCCACCCCGTCGAACATCTCCTCAAACCGCTTCAGAACAGACAACTTCTCTTCGCGCTCGTTCTCTGGCAGTTTGTCTGCGTGAGTCTCGCAAAGGCGAATGTGGCGGCGGACTTCCGCTTCGTAGTCCTCGTTGGACAAACGGTTAGTATGCTGTTGGTTGATCCAGTCCAGCTTCTGGATGTCGAAGATGGCGGGATGTTTCACGATCCCTTCGATACTGAACGCTTCGGTCAGCTCCTCACGGGTCATCACTTCGCGGTTGTCGCCAGGCGACCAGCCGAGCAGCGCCATAAAGTTCAGAACGGCGTCCGGAAGGTAGCCGTGCTCGATATAGTCCTTGAAAGCAACTGAGCCATGACGCTTTGAGAGCTTGGATCGATCCGGTCCGAGAATCAGCGGCGGGTGAACCAGCGTTGGAGCCTGCCACCCGAGCGCGTGGTAGAGCTGCAGGTGTTTGGGCGTGCTGGAAATCCACTCTTCCGAGCGCACAACGTGGGTGATATTCATCAGGTAGTCGTCCACGACGCTGGCCAGATGATAGGTCGGGTAGCCGTCCGCCTTTAGCATCACAAAATCGTCCTGCAGTACGTTGTCAAAGGAGAACTCTCCGCGAACAGCGTCCGTAAACACGGTCGTACCCTGTGTGGGCATTGCAAAGCGAATGACGTGCGGCTCATCGAGACTTCTGCCGTGGCTGTCTTCCCGGCAATATCGGTCGTATCCGGTCGGCCGTCCGGCTTTCTGCTGCTCTTCGCGCATTTCAGCCAGCCGTTCTGGTGAACACCAGCAGCAGTACGCATGGCCCCCGTCCAGGAGCTTTTGCGCGTACTCCTGGTAGTGTTTCAAGCGCGAGGATTGATAGATCGGGCCTTCATCCCAGTCTGTACCGAGCCAGCGCAGCCCCTCTATTATCTCTTCAACTGCTCCGGGGACGTAGCGAGTGCGGTCGGTATCCTCAATGCGCAGCACGAACTCGCCCTCAAAATGACGCGCCAGAAGCCAGGAGAAGGCGGCATTCCGGACGTTTCCAATGTGCATGCTGCCGGTTGGGCTGGGCGCAAAACGAGTTCGCACGTTCACAGCGCGCCTGCCTTCAGGCCAGGCACTGGCAGGTTACAGAGAGAGCTTTTCAGGCCGTGTGTAGTCTCAGGACAGTTCAGCTTTAGTACTCCCTGACCACGTACTTGCGCTTCGACTTCTGCAGTCCCTGAGACTTCTTCTTGGCGTCAAACACCCACAGCCCGGTAGTCGCCTGGCGCGAGAAACAGGGATAGGCGCTCAGAAGGCTGGCGACCAGCAACCGGTTCACGCGGCGGATTAGGTTGAGCTCCACAAACAATCTCGGATAGCTCAGGCCCCCGCTTTGCCTCTCCAGCATTCTGCACACAACTTCGAACGTCGGCAGGTTTTCTGTGTCCGCCTCCTCTTTGAGTTGCAGAAGCTCAAGCAGGCGTCCCGGTTGCACTGAAGCCGTCTCATCCGTCTCCTGAGAGTACTCAAGATCAAAGACATCCGAGCGGTCGGTGGCTTTCAGGTGGAACAGTCCGCCGGAAATGGGCATGTCCAGCAGTGCGTAAATCTCGCCAAAGCCGTAAAGCAGCCTTGACTCGCGGTTCAGCCAGACTGTATAGGACGATCCATCGTAGCGGAGGACGATCTCCTGTATCTGCGGCTCCAGTGCGAAGAAGCCGTCCGCAAGCTGCGCCAGGGGATAGGTTCCCTCCTGTTTGTGGTGGTACTTCAAGACCAGATCCACTTGCGTGGGTGGCTTCGCGGGATGCTCTTCCGGGTCTTCATCGCCCACGTCCTGAACCAAAAGCTCGTGAATCTCTTTGCTTAGCCCGCTCTCCAGCCCGGCGGTCTCCATTTCGATATCAAAATGCTCACCATCTGGTGTCGCAAAGTCGTACTTGGGGATGAGCAGAGTCTCCGGGGTCTGGTGGAACTCTTCCGGGAC
Source organism: Armatimonadota bacterium (assembly GCA_020846715.1). Classification (GTDB taxonomy): domain Bacteria; phylum Armatimonadota; class UBA5829; order DSUL01; family DSUL01; genus JADLDK01. The sequence goes on from JADLDK010000005.1 coordinate 3,840, forward strand.
TGTTCCGGCCGGGCGGAAACGCCCTGCCCCCAGCCATGTGAAGCGCGGATCGTGCCGCAGTCTCTCTGTCAGAGTCTCGGCAGTCGGCTCGTAGGCGCGCTCATCTTCCTCAAGCTCAAATATCTTCAGTACAGCGTCTGAAAGCTGAGTTGTCTCGGCGCCGTTGGCCTGAATAATGCGCCCAAACTCTTCAATGTCCTGATCGGTGATGGTAGGCGGAGTCTCCTCAGCGTCTTCCTCCTCTTCCACCTCGTTCTGCACAGAAGCGGCCAGAGTCTTCAGCCCATCAAGAAGCTTCTTCTCGCCTGATTTCGGATAGACCATCTGGTCTGAAGAGACACCCAGCTCCTCATCCGCCAGAATCGCTGCGTACAACTGACTCTGATCGATATCTGGCCCGAAGTGCTCCCAGGCGAAAAACTGCAGAGCCTTGATGCTGACAGGTTCTTTGGCTTTCTGAACGACTTCTCGCGCAGCCGCGGCGGGATCTGTTTTCCAGTCCGCTTTGTCTGCGGCGCTCTGGAACGGCTCCACGTCTTCAGGCTCCATAAAATTGTAGAAAAGGACGTCTGATGTCGTTTCATAGTCCCCGTCAACCAGCCAGCTCTTCAGCCCGTACGACTCATTGCCAATAGCCGTGAACGCATCAAAATCCTGCAGAAACTTGGTAGCCACCGCAGTCATGGTCTCTTCGTCGCGCTCTGTGATGGTCGCCATGCCGGCGCCAATCTGCTGAGCGGTCAACGGCCTGCCATATCCGGTAAAAAAACCTTCCAGCAGCTTTTCGAAGGGAAGCTCCGGAGACTCCCATCGAGCGGAGATGTCCCATTTTCTCTGCGTCTGAACAAACCGGCTGGAGGAGCGAAGCGCGTATTTGGCGAGGCTCAGGTTCACTGCCGGGTGCCCGATTCCGGAGACCAGCTCGCCGGTCTTTCTGGGTCCAGAAGACTGAATCTGTTCGTAGAGCTTGTCCTGGAGAATGGTCAGGGCGAAGTGCTCTGTGTCGCTGCGCATTGTGGCTGCGTCCGCTGATTTCTTGGCCAAAATAGGTCCTCCGAAGTCGGTGAAGTCGTGTCAACTGCTCAGCTTACAAGTATGCCGCGAACAGCGAGATTTGGCAACGCGCGCCACACTGGGCAGGTTTAGAATGCGTCGTCTTCTTCGGGTTCGTAATCGTCGTCGGACGGGGAGCCCGAGGGCGGCAGGCCGAGAATCTCGTCTATTCGCTCCGGTGAGACCAGAACTTCCCGTGGATTTGCCCCGTCCGCTGCGCCGACCAGCCCCTGCTGCTCCATAGCATCCACGAGTCTCGCCGCCCGGGTATACCCAATTCTGAATCGGCGCTGGATCATTGACGTTGAGGCTCTTCCCTGCCGGATCACCATCTCCACAGCGGGTAGATAGAACTCATCCGCCAGAGCAGGATCGTCTCCAGCGCCTCTTGCGCCGCCCTCTCCCGCAGCTCCCGTTTCAACGGGTGTGAGCGTATATTCGGGCTTGCGCTGCCCTTTGAGGTGCTCCACCAGCTTCTTGACCTCGCCCTCCGAGATAAAGGCCCCCTGGATGCGCATAGGCTTGGGCGCGTCCATCGGCCGGAAAAGCATGTCTCCTTTGCCAATCAGCCTCTCAGCGCCGTTGACGTCCAGAATTGTTCGGCTGTCAATGTGGGATGACACCGCAAAGGCGACGCGGCTGGCGATATTGGCTTTGATGAGACCCGTCACCACGTCCACACTTGGGCGCTGGGTCGCGAGCACAAGATGGATGCCCACGGCGCGCGCAAGCTGCGCCAGACGAACGATGCTCCCTTCCACTTCCTGTGCCGCCTGCATCATCAAATCCGCCAGCTCATCCACCACAATCACAATGTAGGGCATGCGTTCGGAAGGCTCCACCTGAGTGTTGAAGTTGTGGATGTTGCGGGTGCCTTTCTGCTCCAGTCGGTCGTAGCGGCGGTCCATCTCCTGCACGGCCGCCTTGAAGATGCCAGCCGCGCCGCGCACGTTGCGAATGACGGGTGAGCAGAGGTGCGCTACGCCGTCAAAAAGACTCAACTCGACCCGCTTTGGATCGATCATAACCATGCGCACTTCGCCGGGTGTCGAGCGGAACAGCAGGCTGCTGATGAGTGCGTTGAGCATCACGCTCTTGCCCATGCCTGTCGCACCCGCCACCAGCAGATGCGGCATCTCCGCCAGGTCCGCAATAATCGGCTGCCCCGAGACGTCAAAGCCCAGCGGGAAGGCGAGTTTGGACGGGTGATTGACCATGTCAGGGCTGCGCAGCAGGTCTTTGAGCCCGACCATACCCCGGTGGCGATTTGGCACCTCCACGCCGATGGCCGCCTTTCCGGGAATCGGCGCTTCCACGCGGACATTAATCGCCGACAGAGACATGGCGATGTTGTCGGCCAGGCTGACAATTTTGTTGACTCGGATGCCTGGCGCAAGCTCGATTTCGTAGCGCGTGACGGTCGGCCCGTGAGCAATCTCCACCACGTTGGCTTCAATCTTGAAGTCGCTGAGCGTGCGCTCTATGATCTCAACGTTTTCGTTCAGCTCATCCGCGCTGCGCTCCGGAGTGGGCGGTGGCTCTTCCAGAATCTCGAGGGGTGGAAGGACGAACTCTTTGTCCTGTGGCGGAATGTCTTCCAGTGAGAGGGCAGGCTGCTGAGCGCCATTCTTTGCGTGTCCGTTGACGGAGATCTGACGCTCAGGGCCTGCCGGTGAGTCAGTCTGTTGCTCCTCGCTCTGGCGCTTGCGCGCCTCAATGGCGCGCGCAATCATACTGCGCCGGTCCACTTTTGGCTCCGCAGAGGAGCTTTCGTCCTCGTCGTCACCGGATGTTTTGGATGCGGCTCGGGGATCAGTCCGCGGCTTTCGCGCCGCCGGATCTTCTGGCTGCTGCGTACGCAGATTGCGAACAAACCCCGCAATCTGGGAAAACAGCGCTACATCGACTGTCACCATAGCCAGCGCCAGCGCCAGAGCGCCCAGAACCACCAGCGTTGACACTTTGCCAAGAGCAACCAGCAGGAAGTACGAGACGCCCGCGCCGATATACCCTCCGCCGAGGCGCATCAGAGCCGGCTGGAAGTAAACATCTGGCCTCGGATTGCCCCCGGAGATAGACACATGCAGCCAACTGATGACGACGACCCACAGTCCTGCGGCGGCAAACAGGCGGCGTGTCAGCGGAACGCGCAGTTGGCCAAACAACAGCGTCACGCCAGCGCCAATCGCCAGCAGCGGAAACAGATAGGCGCCGATTCCCGCGAGAAGCCGCAATACCGAGTTGATGTCGCGGCCAAACTCACCGGCCTCCTGAGGAGAGGCGACGCTGACCAGACTCACCACGCCAATGGCGATGACCGCTATGCCCGCCAGGTCACCGGCAAGGGGCGTGGGAGGGTGCGAGGAAGAGCGTCTCTTTGTAGCAGTCCTTTGCATAGCAGACGCCGCACAGTATACCACGTCTGCGTCTCAGCCGTGAACACCTGTTCGAAAATACCGGCCACACAGAACAAAGGGAGCAGCGCGCAAATTTCACTGCTCCCCTCTCAAAGGCTATTCAGCGCCAGGCTACTGGCCAAGGCGCTAAAGTCCAACCGGGCTTGCTCCTAGAGTCCAGGTTTTTGAGGTGTAGATTCCGGGAGGGTCTTACGCAGGTTGTTGGCCCACATCTCCGCCAGCTTTGGCGCTGTTGTGTGGTTGACTTTGGCGGAGGTGGCGTCAGCGGTGATGATAAGGATGTCTTTCACAAATATCGCCCACTCACCGCGCTGCTTCTGCACGTGAATATCTTTCGGATAGAGCACACCAATGCTCAGAGCGTCCACGATCCTTTGCTGGACGATATCCGCTCTCTGCTGGCAGGTCTTGCCGGCGGCCGGTGCGTGAATACGCAGGACTACCTGCCCGGCCAGCGATACCTGCGCGGGCTGTGCGCAAAGACCTGCCGCCTCACGCGCCTGCGGATCGCTCCAGTCCGCGTTCCCGGCCGCTCCCTGGGCGACGAGAGTGCCCGCTGTGGTCATGATAAGCGCAGCCCCAGCCGCTAGTACGCCCATCAAGGCGCGCCTGGTATCCAAGCTAAGAATTTTACTGATCATGTATCTCCTCCAGTGCTTACGAGTTTGCGTCAACATCCATCGTCCTCCAAAGACTGCCGCAGCCAGCCGGCAATGAAGCGTCAACGCAGCTCATTACCGCGATTCTACCCAAAACATCGCACAGCTTCAGAGAGCCGGAGATGCGGGAAGGTTGCGCCTTGCGCTCAAATATCTCTCTGGCGTAAGTGGACAAACAGATTCATGCACCGTTGCGCTTTTGTCTGGGAAGCCGCCTGAATCAGGATCGTCCGGCTTGTCTGGGCTGACCACCGGAGTCTGCTATCCTGCCTCACACTCTCGCGGTCAGCGGGCGTCTTTTTGGGGTTTCTGAAGATGGGTTGAGAGCTTTTCTCGCCAGGCGCAGAAACTCGCTGACCATGTCAAGGGGACTGCTCTTTCCTGCGAGCAAGCGCACCTGTCTCGGTTCCCAGATGTGCTCCGGGAAAGCCTTTTTGAGTTGCCGTATCGCTTCTGGCGGCAGGCTCACTCCTGCGCCGAGAGACACGACAATGCGCCCGTTGTCTTCGCGGACGGACTGTACACCGACGCGGTCGCACTCTATGCGCAGCTTCAGAAGCGCCAGCGCGTTGCGAACCGGATCTGGCAGCGCCCCGAACCGGTCGGCCAGCTCCTCTTCCAGCTTCACAGCCGCTTCTTCAGTGACCAAAGAGCTCATCCTGCGGTACAGTGAAATACGCATGCCTTCGTTGGAGACGTAGTCAGTCGGAATAAACGCCTCTACTGAGATGTCGGCTGGCGGCAGAGCTTTTTCTTCTGGTAGCTCTTCCCCTTTCAGCTCCTTCACAGCCTGCGCCAGCAGGTGACAGTACATGTCAAAGCCGACGGAGAGCATCTGACCGTGCTGCTCGGCTCCCAGAATGTTACCCGCTCCGCGGATCTCCAGATCCCGCATCGCGATCTTGAATCCAGAGCCCAGGTCCGCGAACTCACGAATGGCCGCCAGGCGTTTTTCGGCGACTTCAGAAAGAACCAGATCGGATTTGTACAGCAGGTAGGCGTAAGCCTGGCGTGGACTGCGGCCAACACGCCCGCGCAGCTGGTAAAGCTGAGCCAGCCCGAACTTATCCGCGTTGTTGACGATGATAGTGTTTGCGTTTGGAATATCCAGTCCACTCTCAATAATCGTTGTGGACACAAGCACGTCAAACTTGTTGTGGTAGAAGTCGAGCATCACTCTCTCGAGCTCATGTTCGCTCATCTGTCCATGCCCGATAGCAATTCGCGCGTGAGGCACGAGCCTGGCGATGCGATCGGCAAGCTGGCCGATTGACTCTACGCGGTTGTGCACTACAAATATCTGGCCGTCTCTGTCCAGTTCTCGCACAATCGCTTCGCGCACCAGATTGTCGTCAAACTCGCGCACATACGTCCGGACCGGGATGCGCCCTTCGGGCGCTTCGTTTACAACGCTCATGTCCCGGATACCTGCCAGCGACATGTGAAGAGTTCTGGGAATAGGCGTCGCTGTGAGCGTCAGCACATCCACCGACAGGCGCATCTGCTTCAAGCGCTCCTTGTGGCTGACCCCGAAGCGCTGCTCTTCATCAACGACTACCAGACCCAGATTCTTGAACTCGACATCTTTGGACAGCAGCCGGTGTGTGCCGATTACAATGTCCACGTTGCCAGCTCGCAGATCTTCCAGAATCGCCTGCTGCTCCTTAGCGGAGCGGAAGCGTGAGAGCATCTCCACCTTCAAGGGAAAAGCGGCCAGCCGCTCTGAAAAGACATTGAAATGCTGCTGCGCCAGGACAGTCGTGGGACACAGCACGGCCACCTGCTTGCCGTCCAGCACCACCTTGAAGGCCGCGCGCATGGCCACTTCCGTCTTGCCGAACCCGACATCCCCACAGATCAGGCGGTCCATGGGTCTGGTTTCCTGAAGGTCGCGCTTTACATCCTCAATTGCCCGTTCCTGGTCTCCAGTCTCCGTAAACGGAAACGCCTGCTCCATCTCCCGCTGCCACGGTGTATCCGGCGGAAAGCCGTAGCCTCCCAGCGCTTCACGCGCCGCGTACACCTGCAGCAACTCTTTGGCCATCTCCCTTACAGAAGCTTTGACCTTCTTTTTGGTTCTCGCCCAGTCGCTGCCGCCCAGGCGGTGAACAGTTGGGGGAATGGCTTCAGCAGAGGAGTATTTCTGCACCCGATCCATCTGGTCTGCGGGGACGTAGAGCTTGTCGCCGCCCGCGTACTCCAGAAAAAGAAAGTCCCGTCCGTTGAGGTTGGCCATGCCGCGGTAAACGCCAATGCCGTGATGGACGTGGACGATATAGTCGCCCGCTTTGATATCAGAGATACTTGCAATCGGCCGGGCGTCGCGCCGGCTCATCCGCGGACGTCGCACAACGGCAGCCTCGAAAATATCCGCATCGGCAACCACAACAACGCCGGCGCCCGGCAGCCTGTAGCCTGCGGGAAGAGAGCCTTCTATGACCGTGACACCTGTTTCTACTTCACCGCGCAACTCTCCGTGAACAGGCCGCACATCCAGCTCCAAGAGCATCTGCCCAACCCGCAAGACCTGTGGGGTAACTACAACAACGCCAAGATCGTGGCTGATCCATTTTTTGGCGTTCTCCGCAAAGACTCCCACCTGAGCGCCAAAGGTCTCCATTCCAGAAGAAGGCAGGGAGATGCGCTGTGCCGCGCTCAGCCATCGGGCTTCGTTTGGCAGGCTGGACATGACAACGCAGCGCCGCTTCAGCATGCTCTGCCGCGCGTGCTCGAGACTTACGTGACGCTCGTGTTCGGCGGCCAGCGCCTGCCCGCGTTCGGCGCGGCTGAAGTAGATTTCCGTGAGCTCTTCTCTCAGCCGGTCCCAGCCACTCTCGGACAGTCCCGGCTCATCCCACAGAATCACCGCATTCGCCGGCAGCCAGTCAAGCAGGCAGCTTTCCTCTGAGACCAGGAACGGAAGGTAGTACTCCAGACCATCAAAAGAGGCGCCCTGTCGGAGCGACGAAATGTGCTCGCTGACGCGCAACTCCAGGGCTTCCGCATCCGGTGCGCGTCCCTCATTGCGCAGCTTCTCAATCTGCTCATCAAGGCGCTCCTGACACAAATCAGCCGCCCGCTCACCTCTTTCTCCGATGAGGACTTCCCGCCCGGGTGGCACAACCACCTCCGGCAATGAGCCACCAGAGCGCTGCGTCTCGGGATCAAACGGGCGAATAGATTCGACCTCATCGTCAAAGAGCTCGATACGTACGGGTGAGTTTTCAGTAGGCGGCCAGATGTCCAGCAGACCGCCACGAATGGCGAATTGCCCCGTCTCAGTGACCAGATCAGCGCGCCGGTAGCCGGTGATGGCCAGCGTTGTCGCCAGCTTGTGAATGTCTAGCTGCGCGCCGACTTCAACCTGCTGAATCGCCGCCGCAAAGTCACTTTTCAGACAGGTGCGCATAAGCGCTGCGCTCAGAGGCAGGATCAGCACGCCACCGCGCCCGAGCGCAAGCTGCGTCAGCGCTCTGACTCTGGCGCCAACGATATTCCAGTCCGGAGCGCCGTCGCAGAACAGCAGACTCTCAGCGGCTGGAATCAGAAACAGCCGCTCCTCTTCAAGGCCATACGCCAGCAATCCCTCCCAGAGACGCTCCGCCTCTTCTTCGGAATACGCGACAATAGCAGTGACGCTTTTCTGATCTGTGGCAACGCAGGAAGCAAGCAGCGGTTTGACTTCCGACGCGATCTCTTCAACGGCAATCGGGCCCGCGTCGCCGTCGAGTAGCTTTCGTATCTGGCGAAGAGGCTCTTTCTGGCAGAGGATATTCTTGAGAAGTTTCAGTGACATATGTCCTGTAATCTAACGTGCAAATGGCCGCCCCAGTTCGCGAAACAAGCACAAGATCACATTGCCGTACGCACGGCAATACCCGGCGCGAAGAACGCGCCGGGCCAAAGCTGGCGGGTTATGCTCTCAGGCGGTGCGGCAGGCGATTGTACCATGCGCGCAGCCGCAGGCGCACTGAACCGCCGTTCAGTGTTTCTCTGTTCACTACCCGGAGAAGGACGCGTTAGATAAACGCGAGTGGCTCATACCTCGCGCCGAGCACTTTTTCGGGGTCAGCGCCGAGCCAGCGTGAGAGAACAGAGGAGTAAACCCGGCGGAAATCAATCTGATACTTCAGGTCGCCATTGCCGTCCAGATTTCGCAGATCCGGCGGGTCGCCGTAAACCTGTCCCCCCTTCACCGCGCCACCAAGCACAAACATGGGACCGGCGGTCCCGTGATCCGTCCCCGCGCCTCCGTTCTCCCGGGCACGCCGGCCAAACTCACTGAAGGTGAAAAGCAGCACGCGATCCGCCAGCCCGCGCGAGGTGACGTCTTTCCAGAAAGCATCCAGCCCCTCAGAAAGGCTCGTCAGGAGCTGTTGCTGGCGCGTCGCCTGGTTGGCATGGGTGTCGAAGCCGCCGAGTCTGGCGTAGGCGACAGCCGTGCCTACGTTGCCGCCGATGATCTGTGCGATCTCCTTCAGTTGGTTAGCAAACGCTGTGTCCGGGTAGCCTGCCGCAGATTCTTTGACCCTGGCTCGCAGTTCTTCGGACGAGCTTATCGCCTCCAGGCTGACCGTCTGAATGTGCTCCCGTGCGGAGTTTTTAGGGGCGGCCTGAGAGTGGAGGCGCTTCAGCAACGCAAGAGCCTTGTCCCTGGGTCCGTCGGCCGCTACAAAGCTGTAACTCTGGATGTCCTCAATCAGAGGCACATCAGCGTCTTGGGCCAGAAGCGACTGCGCAAGCTGATCCCCCAGCATTACGGCCTGTAAAGGGTTGCGCGGGTGTCCGTCCTCGTCGAGATAGCGTCCCAGCCACCCATAGTATTCAACAGATGTGGGATTTGCCGTCTGCCATATCTCCATGGAACGAAAGTGCGAGCGGTTTGGATTGGGATAGCCCGCGCCCTCAATAACTGCCAGCTTCCTCGCTTGGAACAAAGCCTGCATCCTGCTCATAGCCGGATGCAGCGCAAGCTCCGCAGTAATCGGCAGGGCTTTACTCTGGTCAATGCCGATGACTTTGCGCAAGTCCCGGTACTTGCCATCCTTGTAAGGAATGACCGTATTCAGGCCGTCATTTCCGCCCGCCAACTCCACGACGACGAGGATTTTGCTGCTGGAAGGACTCTGATCGGCCGCTTCTGCCACGGCCTGCAGCCACGGGGGAAGGAACACCGCCCCTGAAACTGCGATTGTGCCACTCTTCAGAAATTGTCTTCGTGTCAAAGCCATGTGCGTCGCTCTTTCTTCAAGACAGTTGAAACTCTGCGGAGGCCATGAGCATCTGAAGCGCCACTCTCGCCGAGCCTCCGCTGGATGCGAGATACTCGTTGAGAACGGTCCTGGCGCCCGCAGAGATGTCCATTGCGCCCATCGCTGACCCAAGGCGGCCAACGATCTCCGCTGGCGCTGCGGCAGCCCCGCCATTGGAAGACCCGAGCAAAGCCTCCACGTCAACCAGCGGCGCCTGTGCGCCCTGAAGTGAGCGCCTGCGGCCTGCTGACAGACCCCGGCGGCCACCCAGAAAAGCTGCCGCAAGATTGGCCCGGCTGAGCATAGCGCTGGTGGTAATCCACGTGCGCCCGCCGTCCCAGCCTTTGACATTCGGCGGGTTCAACAGGTCCTGACCCATCTGGCGCATAAAAGTCCCCAGCGTCCGGGTTACAGCGGGCATAGCTGCTGAAGGGATCGGGCCGCAGAGCATGCGCGCGCTCCCGATGACATACTCAGCGGGGCTTTTCACTTTGGCATAGCGATGCTCCGGTGCGTAGAACGCCTCTGAGCGCAGAATCCGCTCCACCACAGGCTTGATTTCATAGTCGTTCTCGCGGATGAGCGCGGCGAACATGGTAATCAATGCCTCAGAAGGATCGTCAGTGATGAAAAACTTCACCAGCTTGCGCGCCAGAAACTTCGGCGCCTGCTCCTGTTCCAGAATGATATCGACAATGTCGTCGCCGTCAAAGGCGCCCTGTCTGCCGAGAAACGTCTTCTGGCCGAAGTCATGCGCACGGGGCAGAAAATGGAAGCCGTCCCCTCTAGGAGCAGCAAACCAGCCGGTAAAGGCGCGCGCCGCCTGTTTGACATCCTGCTCGGTGTAGTGTCCTATCCCGAGAGTGAAAAGCTCCATCAACTCCCGGGCATAGTTTTCATTGGGGCTGGCTTTGCGATTGCGGTTGTTGTCCAGCCACACGACCATGGCCGGATCGCGGCTGACCTGCTTGAGCAGCGTGCGGAAGTTGCCGAGCGCATGTTTCCGAAAAAGCTGATTCTGCTGGAGGATGTACCCGGCGTTGCGCACCTTTGAGACAGCGGTGGCGAAGTGGTTGTGCCAGAACAGAGTCATCTTCTCTTCCAGCGGGCGCGTTGTGTAGAGCATGCGCTCGATCCACCAGCTTCGCACGTCCTGTGGGCGCAGTTCCTTGCCCAGCGGCGTTGGTTGAGGCTTGTCAAACGGATTGGGCGTCTGCTGATAGTCCACCAACTCCGTGACTGTGGCCGCCAGCCCCTTTGAGACGTAGTAGTCAAGCTGATCGCGGCTGGCGCCAAAACCCGCTCTACGCAGTAAATGCGCGATTTTCTTCTCTGAAGTATCCATCATCGATCTCATCCTCGCCGGACGCAAAAGCCGCGACTGATGCTCATACGCCGCGCTGCATTCTACAGACGATGTATACCGGGTTTGTCATAACACCAGGTGGCAACTGCATGCCCGCCGCTTCACGAGAGGTGCTGAGTGTGGTAAGCCGGAGACCGAACATCCTTGCGATTGCTGCGCAAATCAGCAAACATGCCCATAAGATGTCCGATCTGTTTGAGCATACCGGCCGGCGGGAGATGCTGGAGCAAAAAGCCCCGCTTGCGACACGTATGCGCCCGCGCAGCCTGAGTGAGTTTATTGGCCAGCAGCATATTGCGGGGCCGGGCACTCTGCTGCGCAGCGCGATCGAGCAGGGCCGGATTCCCTCAATGATCTTCTATGGACCGCCGGGTTGTGGAAAGACCACACTCGCTTCAGTCATCGAACAGAGCACTGGCGCCGCTTTTGAAACGTTCAATGCCGTAACCTCCGGCCTGCCTGATCTGCGGAAAGTAGTTGCGCGAGCCGCTGAAGAGATGGCTTTATCCGGCCGGCAGACCATCCTGTTTGTGGATGAGATTCACCGCTTCAACCGTACGCAGCAGGACGGATTTCTGCCGCATGTGGAGCAGGGGCTGATTGTCCTGATAGGGGCGACCACGGAGAACCCGTACTTTGAAGTCAACTCTCCACTTCTGTCACGCTGCCGGATTTATCAGTTTGAGCCGCTGACACAGGACGACGTCAGGGAGCTTGTAATGCGCGCGCTGACAGACGTGGAGCGCGGGCTGGGAGCTTTGAGCGTTACGATCGAAGAGGACGCGCTGGCGCATCTGCTGGACGTCGCTGGAGGGGATGCGCGCGCGGCGCTGAACGCTCTGGAGATGGCTGCGCCCCGAGCGGTGGACGACAAAGAGAACGAGCGGGTCATCACGGCCAGGCTGGTGGAAGATGCGTTGCGCCAGAGGATACTGGACTACGATAAGGCCGGTGACGCCCGCTACGACACAGTCTCCGCCTTCATCAAGAGTATGCGCGGGTCAGACCCGGACGCGGCGCTTTACTGGCTGGCGAAAATGATAACCGCCGGAGAAGACCCGAAGTACATCGCGCGGCGTATGGTCATTCTGGCTGCTGAGGATGTCGGCAATGCAGACCCTATGGCGCTGGTAGTGGCAACTTCCGCAGCTCAGGCTGTGGATTATGTCGGTCTGCCTGAAGCTCAGATTCCTCTGGCGCAGGCGGTCATTTATCTTGCGTGCGCGCACAAATCCAACGCCAGCTACAAAGCGATCGGGGCGGCGATGGACGACGTCCGGAACCGGCCACCCGCTGAGGTGCCCCCTCATTTGAAAAGTAGCGGATACCGCGGCGCTCAGAGTTTGGGGCGCGGCATAGGCTATGTCTATCCGCACGACCACCCGGGGCACATCGCCGAGCAAGACTACCTTCCGCCTGGAGCAAAATCTAGTCAGTACTACACGCCGACTCAGAACGGGTATGAAAAGAAGATAGCAGAGAGGCTGGCGGCGTGGCGGCAGGAGCTAAATGCCCGAAGCAGGCGCTCCGGGAGCAAGGGCTCAAAGAGTGTGCCCGCAAAGCCAGAGGACGCCGGATAAGAGCATCACAGACGCGATGCGATGCCTTCCGCCTGCGCTGTATCGTCCGCGCAATCTGAAATAACGCAGGGACTCTCACTCGTCAGGTATTGATTGGCGTGGCGGTTTATCTCGTCCGCCTGAAACCCTTTAATCTCCAGGTAAAGTTTCTGAAAGGCTGATTGAGTTACTCTTGTCATCTACATCAAAAACAGTCGTCGCTGCAATGTCAGGGGGTGTTGATTCCTCTGTCGCGGCTGCTCTGCTGAAGCAGCAGGGTTACAACGTTATCGGTATTACCCTTCAAGTGTGGCCTGAAGGGGCTGAGTCCGACGGTCAGGGCTGCTGCTCGCTGGACGCCGTTGAAGACGCCCGCCGCGTCGCCAACGAGCTGGATATCCCACACTATGTGATGAACATGCGTGAAGAGTTTGAGCATGCGGTTATTGAGGATTTCATCAATGAATATGCTCAGGGACGCACGCCAAACCCATGCGTAAAGTGCAATGAGCGCGTCAAGTTTCACACGCTGATGGAGCGGGCAATGGCTATCGGCGCGGACTATCTCGCCACAGGGCACTACGCCTTGATTGATCGCTCAGAAGACGGAGTGTTTCGGCTGAAGAGATCGCCGAATGTCATCAAAGACCAGTCATATGTGTTGTACATGCTTGGCCAGCATGAACTGGCGCACACGATCTTTCCACTTGGAGGTTTCACGAAAGACGCGACCCGGGAGACAGCGCGTGAGTTAGGCCTGAAGGTGTGGAAGAAGCCGGATAGCCAGGAAATCTGTTTTATCGGCAAGCTCGGTCACCGGGCCTTTCTGGCTGAGCGGCGTCCGGAGCTTGCTCGTGAAGGCGAAATTGTGGATATGGATGGCAAGGTGCTGGGTGCGCACACTGGAGCGGCCGGCTACACCATCGGGCAGCGAAAAGGGCTGGGGGTAGCCGCAGCTGAGCCGCTTTATGTGGTGGATGTGGATCCGGCAGCTAATCGCGTTGTGCTTGGCCCGTCGGCAGCGCTTATGATCCGGTCGGTCATGGTAAACAAGCTGCACTGGGTAGCGGGGTCACCGCCGCCCGCTGAAATGGCTGTCACCTGCAAAGTCAGGTACAATATGCCAGCCATTCCGGCCGTCATTCGCCCGCACGTCTCAGAGAGCGCTGGCGAGGGTGATTCCCTTTGGGAGTTGGAGTTTCAGACGCCGGAGCGAGCGCCCACTCCGGGGCAGGCGGCAGTCTTTTACGATGTGGACCAGGTCATCGGCGGTGGCACTATCGACAGCGTCTTACGTGATTAGATCTTCGGCGCAGAGGGGTAAGTGGCGTGACAGCAGGCCAGGGTTTGTGGATAGCGATTGATCTGACAATTATCGCCGTTTTGTTCGGCGTGATGGCCATTGCCATAGCTGTGGCGGCGATCGTAGTGGCCAAGAAGGTCGGCGCCGTCGGCACGCAGATTCAGACGCAGGTCAAGGAAGTCTGTGACAAGGCGCACGCCGTCATCGACCAGACTCAGAAGACGGTAGGCAGCGTCACCGGAAAGATTGAACAGGTTGAGAAGATTGTTTCGGGCGTGGGCAGCGCGCTTGTTGGCGCGCGGGTCGCTCACTCAGCCCGAAGCTTAGCCAAAAACTCTGCGGATATTGCCGGCTCTGTTCTGCTGGGCATCCGGGCAGGGATGGACACACTGCTCCGTCCCCGGACTAACGGAAGAGGTAACAAAGATGGATGATCGCAACGATCAAAATACGCTGTTAAATCTGCTTGCAGGGATCGGTCTTGGCGCCATTGTTGGGGCGGCGGTAGCGCTGGTGCTTGCCCCCAAAACCGGTTCGGAGATGCGCGACGACCTCAAGAGTACTCTGGACGACCTCAAGGCCAAGGCTGAGAAAGTCGCCGGCGACCTGGCGGTCAAGGGCGAGGAGATGGTTTCAAAAGGCCGGGAGATTGTGGATACTACAAAGGGACGACTCAGCGAAGCTATCAGTGCAGGCCGAGAAGCGATGGATCAGGCGCGCAACGAAGCTGATCAGAATCTGGAAGAGGTCGGCTGAGGGTAGACGACTCGACTCTGCCAGCCAGCTTGCGCTGTGAATTAGCCGGCGGTTCCTTCCGTCAGCGTTGCGCTGTCATCAAGCTGTAGAGGCTCGTCTGCAAGAATTCACAACTGCCCGTCGTAATCCATCGGCGGGCATTTCTATCACTGGTGAAAGAGTCAGAAATTATGGACGAAACACAGGCATCCAGGGGCGGGACGACGATGGACTTTGGGGTTTCCTCGGAGCGCCCCTCTCCGGCGATTGGGCTTGTCTCCGTGACGGGAGAGATTGACGTCTACACGTCCCCGCGCGTGCGCTCGGCAATGCTGGAGCACTTTGAGGCCGGTTGTACATCGCTGGTCGTAGATCTGTCCAGTGTGGACTATCTCGATTCCAGCGGCCTGGGGATTCTTGTTGCGGGTCTCAAGCGGGCGCGCGAACTCGGTGGCGAGGTGCTTCTGGTGACGACCAAACCTCGTATTATGCGTGTTCTTGAGGTCACGGGGCTGGACAAAGTGTTCAACATTTCCGCGACAATGGATGAAGCGCTACAAAAAACCGAAAGGAAGTAGGCCGGCTTGCAGGTGATGACCACTCCAATTATTGAGCTTAGGGTCCCGTGCAGCCCCGAATACGTTTCAGTGGTTCGCCTGGCCGTGCTGGGGCTTTGCGGACGTATTCCGCTGTCGTACGACGAGGTTGAGGATCTGCGGCTGGCGGTTGGCGAGGCGTGCGCGTCATCCGTGTACAGAGCGTCGCAGGTGGACAGCAACAATGCTCACATTCAGGTTGTGGGCGCAGTAGATTCCGCACGTATTGTGCTGGAGATACGGGACGATGTGCCGCTGGCGCCGGAGACCGAATCAACGGAGGAAGACAGCGGGCTGGAAGCGGATTTCGACAACCAGCAGTTTCGCGTCTCTTTGATGCAGCTTCTGGTAGATTCTGTTGAGATTGGTGAGGCTGAAGGCGGCGGTCAGATTGTGCGCCTCGTCAAAAACTGTGAGTTGAATGGATGAGCGAAAGCGGTAAACCCGCGGCGTCGAGAGTGCGTGAGCATTCTGAGTATCTCTTCAAGCAGTTCGCACAGACTAAAGACCCGGAGCTGCGCGCGGAGCTGGTCAACGCTCACCAGAATCTTGTGCACTATCTGGCCGCAAAATTTGCCAACCGGGGAGAGCCGCTGGAAGACCTCATCTCCGTGGGCAACATAGGGCTGGTTAACGCCGTTGATCGATTTGATCCGAATCGTGGGATCAAATTTTCCACTTTTGCCACGCCCACTATTGTCGGTGAGATCCGCCGCTACTTCCGCGACAAAGCCTGGAGCCTGAAGGTTCCTCGGCGGCTGCAGGAGCTGAACCAGACGGCCTCGCGCGCCTCCGCGCGGCTTCTGCAAAAGCTGGGACGCGCTCCAACCATTGCTGAGCTGGCGCAGGAAATTCAAGCATCTGAAGAGGATACTCTAGCGGCTCTTGAACTGGCCAACGCCTATGAAACAGTGTCCATAGACGCGCCGCAGTCTGGCGCTGACGGTTCCTCAACCACTCCCGGGGACACGATCGGATCGGAGGATGAGTCGCTTGGGAAGCTCGAAGCCTACGACGATCTGACGCGAGCGCTGGAGAGTCTCGGTGATCGCGAGAGAAGTATTCTGTATTACAGATTCTTTAACGATATGTCACAGACTGAGGTGGCGAAACGGCTGAACATCTCTCAGATGCACGTGTCGCGTCTGCAAAGCAAGGCGCTCAAACGGCTCAAGCAACTTCTGACAAAGTGAGTCTGACGCCAACGCAGGATGAGCTTCCTGTCAGAGGCCGGGGGCTGGCTGCCGCGGCCCTTCTTCTTCTGCTGTTTTTGCTCCTGTTGTATCTGGTGCGCCGCGTACTGGCGCCGTTTCTGATTGCGGTAGCCATTGCGGCGCTTCTGGACCCGCTTATGGAGAGGCTCCAGGTTCGGGGGCTGCGCCGTGTCTGGAGTGTGATAATCGTCTATCTCCTCTTTTTTGTCGCATTTGGCGCATTCCTGACGTGGATTGTGCCGTTGACGTGGGGAGAGGTGCAGTCGCTGGTGTCCAACTGGCCCGGCTATCTGGCTCAGTTCAAAGACTCATGGACGCATTTGTCCCACAGCCCGCTGATTCGCCGGCTGCCGCTGGAGGTTCCTCAGACTTACACCGAGCTCACATCGCAGCTTTCACACTACATCAACACGGTTGGCCCGCGCGCGCTCCAGAACACACTTGGCGGGGTAATAGGCACAGCCGGATACCTGGTCAACATTGTCATTATCCTCCTGGCCACCTTCTATCTGCTCAACGACTGGCCGAAGCTGCGCAGGCGTGTTCACTACGTAATCCCGCCGCAGTTTCGCGATCAGGTCGTTGACGTGATGGATCGTGTAGGCGCGGTGTTTCTGGGGTACTTGCGAGGGCTGGTGACACTTTGCGGGCTCTATGGCATTTCCATTACCGTCGCATTGTCACTGCTTGGTGTGCAGTATGTGCTGGTGCTTGGGCTTGCGGCTTCTCTGCTGTACGCAGTCCCGTACGTTGGTTCTATCAGTCTTATCGTCCTCTCAGGTACGGTGGCTCTGGTTGGGTCTGGCGGGGATCTGCAGTTTGCTGGCGTCGTGATGCTGGTTGTGCTGGCTCTCAATCAGGTGTTTGACAGCTTTCTCACTCCAAAGATTCTGGGGAAATCCACTGGCCTGCATCCGCTGATCAGTCTGTTCGCTCTGATGGCGGGAAGCCAGCTTTTCGGGCTGGTTGGTTTCATCATCGGTGTGCCTGTAGCGGCCAGCATCGCCATTGTCGCCTCCACGCTATATCCTCGCCTTTCCGAGCCTATTCCAGACTACGCCCACGTGCCCCCGGAGAAGCGAGCGGCGCAATCTGAAACCAAACTCGGCCATGAGGAGAAGCTGGCCGATGCTACGCCGGCGACCGGCGAGCCGCTAACTGGAGAGGTAAACGCGGGGAAGGGCAGCGTTGGAAGCGATACGCCGAACGGGTAAGAGGACTTCATCGCCGATCTGCGCTTCCTGAATGTCTGTTACATCTATCGAGCAAAGCTGCATTCCTACGCGACCTACAATGGGCGCCTTCTGATTGCGCACTGTCGCATAGAGATGCTTCGGCGCTAACGAGCGCACGATACCTTTCAAGCCCGCGCGTGAAAGGCTGGCTGGCTGCATGCCAAGCCCTTCTGCCAACCCTGCACTGACGACCGCGATGCGCGACACACGCGACGTCTGATACTCGGAGCTGTAACCAATTGAGGCGCCGGGCGGCATAGAGCGAATCTGCAGAATGCGCGCTTTGAATGCCCAGGTCTGCTTTAGATTGAGCTCTCTGCCGGCCGGAGTCTGCCGCAGGTGAGCCGCCGGAAACTGACCGTACAGTAGCGTGCCGATGCGTACGGCGTCCAGTCTCGATTCCGGCAGAGCAAGGGAGGCGGCGCTGGCCGCGATGTGGCGCATAGGAATAGCGATGCCTTCGGCTTCAATCTCGGCGCAGCAGCGTTGAAACAGCTGCAGTTGCCTTGCGACGGCCGCTGCGCTGGCCCCATTGGCGCAGTGAGAATACACTCCCACCAATCTCAGAGACTGTTGCGCCATCAAAGCCTTTGCCAACTCCACTGCTTCATCCGGACGCACTCCCAGCCTGCCCATACCCGAGTCAATCTTGATCTGAGCTTCGATGAGTTTTTGCTGCTGGCTTGCCGCGTCGCTCAACTCCTGAGCCGCCTGGATGTCTGTGATACAGGCTGTCAGATCAAGCTCTACGGCGTGCTGGATGTCAGCGCCGCGCACAGGCGCCAGCAGCCAGATTCTTCCGGAGTACCCGGCTTCGCGCAGCGCCGCGGCTTCTTCCACAAAGGTGACCGCCAGCGTATCTGCTCCCACCTGCTGCAGGGCCAGTGCGGTTGCGTTCGCGCCGTGGCCGTACGCATCGCTCTTGACTACAGGGATCACTCGGCAATTTCCGAAGGCCGTGGACAACTGCCGGAAGTTGTCTTTCAGCGCGCTGAGATCGACTTCAATCCAGGCATGAGACACGGCTTATTCTATCTCCGACGCGGCTGCCCGTTTCTTCAGCATTCCAAGCGCTACGGGCGCCACTTTAGTCCAGGCCGTGTACATTGCGCGTGAGACAGGCAAATCATACTCGCCGACGTACTCGACAAACTGGGCGTTAAAGCCTGCCTTGAATCGGTTGAGGCCCTGAAGATGATCGTCTTCGGCGGCTTCCTGATTGCACGATACGCCCCGGAAATCATAAACCGCGCATCCCGCCTCGGCCGCCGCCTGCATCATACGCCACTGCATGAGGTGGTTTGGCATGACGTTGCGGTGTTCGTTGGAGCTGGCGCCGTAGGTGTACCACGCCTGTTTTCCAAGCACGTACAGCAACGCGCCGGAAATTGTCTGGCCCTCGTACTCTGCGAGGAAGACACGGATGAGGCGGTCGGCGCTGAGCTCTCTCCACATAGAGTGAAAATACTCGCGCCCACGCACCAGAAAGCGGTCTCGCTTTGCGGTCTCCAGCAGGATGTCATAGAACGTGTCCACGTCCTGTGCGCCGCCCTCGCGAACAACAACCCCCTTGCGCTCCGCCAGGCGCACGTTGTAGCGCCACTTCGGTTTGAAGGATTCGAAGACTTGATCCAGCCCCGCAGAAAGATCCAGCTTCATCACGCATCGTGGCTGTGTCCCGCCGAATCCCGCGGACTCAATATGCCTGAAACCAGCCCTCCTCAGCGCCTCACGCACTCCGGGAGTGTCCGCAGGAACAGGCGGGTCAATCTTCACCAGGATAGCGCGCCGCTTGCGGGCCAGGCCTTTCAGTGCGTCTGTCAGCGCAACAAGCGCATCCGGCGTATTCCAGTTCAGCACGGGTCCTCGCGGACAGTACAGGAGAGTAAAAGGCACTCTGGGGAGCCGTCGCTCCAGAGCAACACACGCCGCCACCGTGTCTGCTTCGTCTCCGACGCGCAGATAGTGAGCTTTCCAGCCGGACGCGGATTTCAGGCGCGCCCAGGCCGCCGTCTGAAGAACATCGCCGTAAGGGCTCTGGCGGATAAATTCGTGGAATGCGCCCCGGTCACTTTCGGCGACGCTATGAACCTGCAATACTCAAGCCTCCTGCTGCAACGGCGGTATTCTAGCATGTTTGTCAGCTCGAAGTGATTCGCCGCTCTGAAGAGGCCGCTCACATGCAAACTGGGCGGCAGCCAATGGGTTCTTTCCGGATACGCGTTCTCTAGTCCGGCGAAACAGGGGCCGATGTCATCGCGTTCAACATCTGAGTTCTTCTGGTCGCCTCGTCCACTTGATTGAGAACAAGCTTGCAGACTGCGCTCGCAATCTTCTCAAGCTGCAGGTTCGGGTTGGACTGCTTCAGAGCCTGAGTCCACTGCGCCGGCAACGCTGATGCCCCCCGAAGCGCGCCTGTGAGTGCGCCAGAGGCGGCTGCGGTCGCGTGACTCAATCCTCCATACGCCGCTGCAGCCGTTATGGCCGCCTGTGGGCGTCCATCGCTGGCATAGACGCACACCAGACCGACCGCCAGGGCTTCCAGTGGTGAGTTTCGCACGCCGGGCGACGCTGTCAGATGGCTGTCAATGGCCGGAGTAATGAGCGAGAGCGGGTGCGCGAGATGCTCGCGCGCAAACAGAGCCGCCCGCTGCAGGACGCGGGAAACTGCCGGGGGAGCGTATTCCAGCGCCGTGTCAAGCACTGTGGAAGGCTCGCTCTCAGGAAAAAACGCCGACGCTACGGCAGCGGCCAGAGTCTGTCCTGCTTCCAGGGAGGGACCCTCCGCCAGAAACCCGCATGCCGCACCTGTCCGCAGGAATGCCGCTTCCGGATCCCCCGGGCTTAAGGCTCCGAGTACCGCTCCCAGGTACAGCGGTTCTGCCCCGGGCACCTCCGGAAGTCCCCGAACAGGCGTCACCGGGCGCGCGTGCGACCTTTCGACGGCAAGTCTCAGCGCCAGACTTGAGATATTTCCCATCTTCTCAGCAGCCGTCAGAATGTCCCCGGATGCGGGCACATTCTCGTGTGAAAGCCCCAGCAGCGCGGCGTCAGCGGCCAGCCTGAGGGTTTCTGAAACCTCGCCGGCCGGATGTCTGTGTCCGTCGCTGTCGCTCCATTTCTGAAAGCTCTCGACTCGCTCGAACAGCTCAGCGACTTGCTGCCATGTGAGCCCGCGGTAGGTCTGCCCCAGCGCATCACCCGCAGCCAGACCCGCAAAGCAGCCGAGAATTCTGTCGAAGAGTTGACTCGATGTAATGTCCATATTCAGCTTATCGGGTTATTTGCGACATCGCAGCTCGTTTATGGCTGGGCGGAGCCCGCACACCGCGCCTGCAGGTGTCCGATGTCGTTCACACTGTCAATCATCCACAATCCGCTCTCATTGAGCAGGAGGTTTACGGCTCCGGGCTGCTGTCCCATCCGGTGGCGCTGGGAAGCCGGCAGGCTGAGCAGGTGACACAGAATCATCTGGATGAGCGCAGTCTCCACCACAACAGCAACCGTGCGGGGCCCAGGCTGCCGGGCGATGGAGTCTATTTCAGCCATAGCCGTTTCTGGCTGTTCGCCTTCCACCGTCGGCAGGTTCAAGCGTCTGCGCGCGCGAAGACGGACATCCTGTGTCTTCGCTATCTCACTCGCAAGGTGATAGCTGTGCGGGTGTTCGCTGCAGAACACTACACGTGGCATCTCGCGGGACATGCGCGTCGCCACAGCCTCGAAGGCCGCAGCGCCCTCATCCGGACAGCTCGTCAGCCAAAATCTTCTCATCTTTACCACAGGATACTCCTGGACCCTCCCAGTTTTGCTCCGAACCCCCACGTTCGCCCTGCGCGGCCCGCAAACAGTAAAATCAGCACGAGCACTGCGAATACATTGTTTGCGTCTAAGACATGCGAGATGCCGGGCGCAGGCGCGTGCGTCAGGTGGGAAGTCGCCAGCATCATAGCCACGCCGTGAACTGTACCGATGAGTGCGGCCAGCCCGCTGAGAAAGCCGGCTAAAAGACAGACTCCCACCAGAAACTCTGCCACTCCGATGGACAGCGCCGCTGTCTGGCTGTGGGGCAGGATAACCTGCTGTAAGAACGCTTTGAACCAGGGGAACGGGTTGTCTTTCGCCCACGCTGCGACTTCCTGATGAAAGTGCAGCAGATACGGCGCCGCCAGCTTTGGCAGCGCGTTGTTGATGAAAAGCGCGCCGGTGACAATCCGGACGACTGCAAGCCAGCGTTTCATGCTTTCTGACATGTGCTCGGGCGATTCCCTCCGTGGAAGCCGGCTGCCTGCGCGAAGCCAGCTTCCCAATCATAGACGCTGGATGGCTGTGGCGTCAACGCGAAGGCGCATTTCCCGCCTGGCCGAGAGCAGGACGGACGCTGGTGAGCGCCGAAAGGGTCTGATATGAGATTGCCGCAACGTATTTTGAAGAGCTTTGTCTTATGTGTGCTGATAGGTTTGCCGGGCGCTCAGGCAGTTTTCAGCCAACCATACGGCGACTCCAAAAAGCTGGCGGATATCACCGCTCCCTTCCTCGCAGAGATTTCAGGCATCGCCGCATCCCGGAACAACCCGGGCATCTACTGGGTCCATAACGATTCGGGAGACGGCGCCTATGTCTACGCCATTTCCACGAGTGGCGAGGTCAAGGGCGTGTTCCTCGTTCGCTCAGCGGGAGCTGTGGACTGGGAGGACATCGCCTGGGGGCCGGGGCCGGACGGGAAGGGAAGCTATCTTTATCTGGGAGATATTGGCAACAACGATCTGGATCGCTGCCAGCGGACGGTCTATCGGATTCCTGAACCGAAGCTGCTTTCGGACCCCGGTACCAAAGAAGCGCCTCATCTCAGCCAGGAACCCACCATCTATCGCACCTTTTCTTACCCGGATCATCCGCACAACTCCGAAGCCATGGCCGTGCATCCCCAGACAGGAGACATCTACATCATCACAAAAGAGCCAAAGGACCCCTCGACAGTCTATAAGCTTCCACGAGAGACGGAGCACTGGTGGGAGGCGAAGGTGCTCACACGGGTGGGTCAGATTGACGTCGCTCCAGACCTGATAACTGGCGCTGACATTTCTCCGGACGGCAAACACGTAGCTGTCAAGACATATCTCGGAATTCTTGAGTTCACCCTGCCGGACGGGGCAAAGAGCTTTGACGATATCTGGAAGAGCAAGCCGCAGCCAATCGCCGGGCCGGTGATGCGGCAGGCTGAAGCGATCTGTTACTCAAGTGATGGCGATGCGCTGCTGCTGACTTCAGAGCAGCTTCCCGCGCCTCTGTATGAAATGAAACGTCAG
Source organism: Armatimonadota bacterium (assembly GCA_020846715.1). Classification (GTDB taxonomy): domain Bacteria; phylum Armatimonadota; class UBA5829; order DSUL01; family DSUL01; genus JADLDK01. The sequence continues at coordinate 26,535 of JADLDK010000005.1, forward strand.
AGTCCGAGCTCAGACAAGCCGTGACGGACTTCGAGCAGAAGCTGGCTCGCGTCAGGGCGCTGCTGCAGGAGCAGGGGTTGGATGGCGCGGTGTTCGGCACAGTGGCCAACTTCGCCTGGCTTACCGGCGGTGCGGACAACCACGTTGGGATAACCTCGGACAACGGCAACGCGGCGGCAGTCGTGACTCCCTCAGAAGTCTTTGTCGTGACCGACAACATCGAAGCGCCGAGATTGCGTGATGAAGAGACAGTGAGTCTGGGGCTTGAAGTGGTGGAGTTTCCCTGGTGGGAGCCGGATCTGACCGGTGCTGTCACACAGAGGCTTCAAAGTCAAAGGTGGGCTTCAGACATGCACACACCGGGACAGCCGGACGTGGAGCCTCTCATGTATCGGTTGCGCGCGGAGCTGACCGTGCAGGAGGTGCAGTCGTACCGGGAGCTCGGGCGGATAACGGGTCTTGCTCTGCAGCGTGTTGGGGAAAGTGTTGAGGTTGGCCAGTCCGAGCATGAAATCGCGGGAAAGCTCGCAGGCGCTCTTTACTCCAAAGGCGTCATCGCAAGTGTCATTCTCGTGGCTGCCGATGAGCGCATAAGTCTCTACCGCCATCCTGTTCCCACCGCCAAACGCATCGAAAAGGCCTGCATGCTGGTTGTCGGCGCGCGCTGGAAAGGCCTGATCTGCTCATGCACCCGCATTGTCCACTTTGGAAAGCTGCCGGAGGAGTTGGCAAGAAAGCATCAGGCCGTCTGCGAAGTTGATGCGGCTTTTCTATCACACACCCTTCCTGGTGAGACAATCGGAGACGCCGTGAAGGCAGGCTTTGAGGCTTATGCGGCCAGAGGCTATCCTGAAGAGTGGAAGCTGCACCACCAGGGTGGGCCAACCGGCTACAAGGGGCGCGAGTTCCGGGCCACTCAGAGCAGTCCGCAGCGCATCGCTCCACTTCAGCCGTTTGCCTGGAATCCCTCCATCACGGGCGCAAAGTCAGAGGATACGGTGCTGGCAAGTGAACCGTGGCCAGATGTGCTGACTGTGACGCCGGAGTGGCCGATCGTGGATGTGCAGACTCCTTCCGGGTGGCGTCAGCGGGCAGATATTCTCGTGAAATAGGGTTCCACGCCTCTGGGCGTCCTGTCAGAAAGGGCGCGGTATGTCACGCGCGCAAAGGACGGGGCTAGCTGGCTTTGTCCACTGCAGCGTGACTCTCCCGGGCTATCTGTTCGGGATTGTAGTTCTGATACAGATAGACCGCTGCGCTGGTGCCGATGCGGTTTGCTCCAGCGTCCAGAAGCTCAAGCGTCTGTTGAACGGTGCGGATACCTCCGGCCGCTTTCACGCCCATTCCCGGACCAACAATGCGCCGGATGAAGCGAATGTCATCCACTGTCGCCCCACGCTGCGCGGTGCCGGTGGAAGTCTTTATGAAGTCCGCTCCCGCGTCGCGGATAATCTCGCAGGCGAGCTTTTTCTCCGGGTCTGTGAGGAAGCAAGTCTCGATGATAAACTTAATCTGGGCGCGCTTGTCATCAGAGATCATCTCGTTCATGCGCAGGACGTCAACCAGATCGTTCACTTCGCGCTCGACAATCTCGTATTCCCCGCTCTTGAAAGCGGAGATATTCATCACCACATCCAGCTCTTCAGCCCCTTTCGCAAGGGCAGCTTTGGCCTCGGCCACCTTAACAGCGCGGCTGGTAGCTCCGTAGGGGAAGCTGACAACCGTTCCAACTTTGACATCCGAGCCTTCGAGCTGGCGCGCCGCCGTATTGACCCAGCACGGGAGCACGCATACGCTTGCAAAATGGTAGTCTCTTGCTTCGGAGCAGATCCGGATCACGTCATCGCGGGTTGAGGTCGCCCGCAAGAGCGTGTAGTCCATCATTTTCGCGAACTGTTCTCTGGTGTACATCGCACGCCTTCGTTCGAAGCTGCGCACTGAAGTGCCGCCCTGCGAGGTCTGTGCATCAATTTTCGATGACAGAGCCCATCAGCGCAGGCGCTACTGGCATTTTAGCTGCGGCTGCTGCTTCGCTGCGGGGGAATGTGTCAGACCCGGAAAAGGTCAGTGGGATGGAGCGAGAACGCCCGTCCCCTCTTTCAAATCTCGCACAAACTCCCGAACCCTGGGCAGGAAATCGTCCTGCCGGTGTTTCGCGTGAATAAAATCCACAAGCGCGCTGCCGACAACGGCTCCGTCGGCAATCCGGCAAACCTCCTGCACGTGCTCCCGGGTTGAAATTCCAAACCCGACAACAACAGGCTTATCGGTATGATTCCGTATTTTCCGCAGTAAATCACCTAACTCCGGCGGCAGCGCCTGGCGCGCTCCGGTGATTCCAGTGCGGGAGACGCAGTAAATAAAGCCAGTGCTGATGCTGGCAACGAGTTCAATTCGCTCATCTGTGCTTGTTGGGGCAAGCAGAAAAATAGTGTCCAGATTGTGCTCACGCGCCGAGCTAATCCACTTTCCGGATTCTTCAGGCGTCAGATCGGTCATAATCACGCCGTCCACTCCGGCGCGCTCTGCTTCCGTTGCAAATTTCTCCAACCCGAAGCTGAATACGGGGTTGCTGTAGGTCATCAGCACAATTGGCGTCTGGGAGACCTGACGAATCCGTTCGACAGCGTCCAGCACATCCTGCAGGCTCACGCCACGCTGGAGCGCCCGGAAAAAAGCCGCCTGATTGCTGGGGCCGTCCGCCATCGGGTCGGAGAAAGGCACACCGATCTCGACAACGTCCGCGCCCGCAGCTTCCAGCTCCAGCACCAGCGGATCGGTTGCGAAAATCCCGGGGTCTCCGCCAGCGATAAAAGGCACCAGCGCGTGCCCGCCCGTTTGTCGTAACTCAGAAAAGCGACGGCTGATCCGGCTCACTTTGCTTCTCCATCAGGCGGGCAACAGTCTCCACATCCTTGTCTCCCCTGCCCGAGAGGTTGACAATAACAATTCTATCCTTCGAAAGCGTCGGCGCCAGCTTGATACACTGCGCGATTGCGTGTGACGGCTCAAGCGCTGGAATAATGCCCTCCAGTCGCGTCAACTCCTCAAATCCCTGCAGAGCTTCTGAATCAGTAATACCCACATACTGCGCCCGGCCACTGTCCCGCAGCCAGCTATGTTCCGGCCCGACGCCCGGATAGTCCAGCCCCGCGGACACCGAGTGCGTCTGCGCAACCTGCCCGCTCTCATCCTGCAAGAGATAGCTGTAGGAGCCATGCAGGACTCCCGGCCTTCCCGCTACAAGCGTGGCTGCCGTGTCCTTGCTTTCAATGCCGTGGCCCGCTGCCTCCACGCCTATCAGCTTTACCTCTTTGTCTTCAATGAACGGATAGAAGATGCCAATGGCGTTTGAACCACCGCCGACGCAGGCCATCACGTAGTCCGGCAGGCGTCCCTCAAGCTCCAGAATCTGCTGGCGCGCCTCTTTTCCGATGACTGACTGGAAGTCCCGCACCATCAGCGGATAGGGGTAGGGGCCGACGACCGAGCCAATCACGTAATGGGTATCGGCGACATTTGTGACCCAGTCGCGCAGCGCCTCGTTGGTGGCGTCCTTGAGAGTGCGCGTACCCGATGTGACCGGAATGACGCGCGCCCCCAGCAGCTCCATCCGGAAGACATTGAGAGCCTGCCGATGGATGTCCTCTTCGCCCATATAAACGTCACACTTAAAGCCAAACAGTGCGCACACGGTTGCGGTCGCAACGCCATGCTGCCCCGCGCCAGTCTCGGCAATGATTCGGGGCTTGCCCATCTTGCGGGCCAGCAAAATCTGCCCCATGACGTTGTTGAGTTTGTGGGCGCCCGTGTGACAGAGGTCTTCCCGCTTCAGGTAAATCCGGGCGCCTCCGAGCTTTTCCGTTAGACGCCGGGCGAAGTACAGACCCGTCGGGCGTCCGACGTAGGTCCGCAGGTAGTGGTTCAGCTCTTCCTGGAACTCTTTGGACTCCCGGCTGTCTTCGTAAATCGCCGCCAACTCATCCAGCGCGGGGATCAGTGTCTCTGGCACAAAGCGGCCGCCGTACGGGCCAAAATGCCACCGTGAGGGGGGTTCAGAAATCTGGTGTAGCTTTTGCGCGCTCAATAAATAGCCTGACCTTTTCCGGATCTTTCACGCCCGGCCTGGATTCGACACCGCTGGAGACGTCCACCGCGTAGGGGCGCATTTGTCTCACGGCAGACTCGACGTTGTCCACCGTAAGTCCACCGGAGACGATAACCGGCTTTCCCAGTCTATCCGCCTGCCTGGCAAGCTCCCAGTCGAAGGTTTTTCCACTTCCTCCGGCAGCCTCCGGCACAAAAGCGTCCAGCAGAATCGCACACGCATGCTCCACACCTGGCACGTCCTGCAGAGACGCTTCGTTTTTCACGCGAATCCCAAGGACAATGCGCCTGTCCGCGATTCTCCGGACATACGGCAGTGAGTAGCCCGAGTGAAGCTGAACAGCATCCAGAGAGCATGCAGCCGCAATCGTGGAAGCGTCCGGGTCCTCGCCCACAAACACACCCACGGCCTGCACAAATGGAGGCAGCCGGCGGATGATATCGCGGGCGCTTTCGGGGGAGATACGGCGAGGGCTCTCCGCGAAAACAAACCCCAGGGCGTCCGCTCCAGCCTCAACAGCCGCCTGAGCGTCCTGTAGATTCGTGATACCACAAATCTTTACACGGGTCAACCAGACACTCCGGCAAGCTCGCGCACCTTGGCTTCGATATCCTCAGAAGCCATCAGCGCCTCACCCACCAGCACAGCGTCAACTCCCGCTTGCGCCAGCCTGTCAACGTCGCATTTTTCGAATATCCCGCTCTCTCCGACCAGGATGCGCTCAGAGGGAACCGACGCCGCCAGCTTCTCAGTTGTCTCCAGCGTCACATCGAAGGTGGCAAGGTTGCGATTGTTAATGCCGATCAGCTCAAAGCCGCTGGCTACGGCAAAGTCCAGCTCAGCCATCGTGTGCGCCTCCACCAGCGCATCCATTCCCAGCTCTCGCGCCTGGCCGTAGAGGCTCTTCAAAACATCCGCCTCCAGCGCCGCAACAATCAGCAGAACGCAGTCCGCGCCGTGTGCCCGCGCTTCAAACACCTGATAGGGCTCCACGATGAAGTCCTTCTGGAGAATTGGCAGCCGGACATGCTCCCGCACTGTTGGAATGCGTTCAAGCGCGCCGCCAAAAAAACGCGAGTCTGTGAGGATGGAAAGACACGCCGCTCCACCAGCTTCATAGACTTTCGCAATCTCCAGCGCATTGACGTTCTCCCGGATGGAGCCTTTGCTTGGAGACTTGCCCTTGATCTCCGCGATAAGCGCAGGAGGTGCAGGGCGGGGGAGGGCCTGCTCGCCTGCCGCGCGCGCTGCCCGGCGCTTTCCCTGACTGCTACGGCGCAGGGTCTCGGCGAAAGGACGCGCTGGGGGCGCTTGCTGTATCCTCTCCTGCATCTCAGCAAGCGGCACAGTCTGCTTGCGCCCGTCAATCTCCGTTCGCTTGTACTCGATTATTTCATCCAGTATCATGATTTTATCAGGGAGTGTGCCCGGTTTGCGGGGCACATTCGCTACGTCTGCTGCGCTCCAAGAGCCTGTGACCTGTCTTTGTAGCGCCGGAAAACGTCCAGCGCCGCGCCTTCCGCAATGGTGGCATCCGCTAATTCCAGTCCGTGCTGCAAAGACTCCGCCAGGCCGGACACAAAGAGTGCCGCGCCAGCGTTGAGAGCTGCTATTTCACGCGCGCGAGGCGCCCCGCCGGACAATACCTGCATAAAGACCTCCGCGTTGTGGGCTGCTTCTCCGCCAGCGATATCTTCTGGACTGCACGCCCTCAGTCCGACGTCCTGCGGCCGGAACACCCACTGGCTCACCTCTGCGTCCCTCACCTCACACACGTGCGTTTCGCCAAATGTCGCCAGCTCATCAATCCCCCGCAGACCGTGAACGACCATTGCCCGTTCACTGCCGAGCCTTGCCAGCGCTCCCGCCAGCAGCTCACATCCCCAGTCCTCAAAGACTCCCAGCACCTGCCTCCTCGCTCCGGCGGGATTTGTGAGGGGGCCAAGTATGTTGAACACTGTGCGAACGCCAATCTCACGGCGTGGAATCGCGGCATGCTTCATAGCGGGATGCAGTGAGGCGGCGAAGAGAAATCCGATACCCACCTCGTCAATGAGGCTGCCTACCTGTTCCGCTGAGAGCGAAATGTTAACACCGAGAGCTTCAAGAACGTCAGCGCTGCCGCACTTGCTGCTGGCGGCGCGGTTGCCGTGCTTGGCCACCGCCGCGCCTGCTCCGGCGACAATGAAGGCCGCAGTTGTGGAGATGTTAAAAGTGTTCAGCCGGTCGCCACCTGTGCCGCACGTATCTACGACGATCGGGCGATTCGTGCGGACTTTGATGGATTTCTCACGCATGGCTCGGGCGAAACCGGTGATCTCCTCACTCGTCTCCCCCTTCATCCTCAAACCTACGACCAGAGCGCCGAACTGCGCCGGTGAGACTTCGCCCTCCATAATCGAAGCCATCACAGCCGCCGATTCCCGCTCTGTGAGGTTCTCCCGGGAGAGCACTTTCTTTATGGCTTCGGTCACCATTGGCGGAGATTCCGTTTCAGAGTGCGCACTAAGCGGCTTCCTCAGGCGCCCACTCACCCGTAACAAAGTTGCGCAGCAAGGTCTTTCCGTCGCGCGTGAGGATAGACTCCGGATGAAACTGCACGCCTTCCAGTTGCAGCGTCTTGTGCCGCAGCCCCATGATCTCGCCTTCTTCCGTCCAGGCGCTTACGGTCAGGCAGTCCGGCAGGCTGTCACGCTGAATGATCAGAGAATGGTAGCGCGTCGCTACGAAAGGGTTGTCCAGAGACTTGAACAGCCCCTTTCCGTCGTGATAGATCAGAGATGTTTTCCCGTGCATTGGCCTGGCCGCCCGGACGATCTGCGCACCGAAAGCAGCCCCGATGGACTGATGACCCAGACACACTCCCAGCAGCGGAATCTTCCCGGCAAACTCTTGAACCGTGTCCACGGATATGCCAGCCTCCTTCGGAGTACAGGGCCCGGGCGAGATGACGATTCGGTCCGGCTTCAGATCGTGAATGTCCGCCACGCCAATCTCGTCGTTGCGCTTGACAACAAGCTGTTCGCCCATTTCGCCGAGATACTGCACGAGGTTGTATGTGAAGCTGTCGTAGTTGTCGATGACAAGTATCATTGTTGTCAGTCCGCGGAGTTTGTCGAGCCTGCTCCGGATGAGTCAGGTTTGCTGAATGTGAAAGTCTGGCAGCCCGTCACGCCCTGCGCGCCGCTGAGATGCTCGGGGCAGCGCCTGCTCAGAGAGGCGTCTATTCCAGTCCCGCTTCCGCCACCTCCAGCGCTCTTAGAAGCGCACGAGCTTTGTTCATGCATTCCTGATGTTCGCGCTCCGGCACGGAGTCCGCCACGATACCCGCGCCAGCCTGGACAGTAGCCACACCGTCTTTGATTAATATTGTTCGGATTGTAATGGCCATGTCCATATCACCCGAAAAGCTGATGTACCCCAGCGCGCCCGCGTAGGGGCCGCGCCGCGTAGTTTCGAGTTCGTCTATGATCTCCATCGCACGGATTTTTGGCGCTCCGGACACCGTACCCGCAGGGAACGTGGCGCGCAGAACATCAAAGCTGTCATTGCTGGATCGGAGCTGCCCAATGACATTGCTGACAATATGCATAACGTGAGAGTAGCGCTCAATCGTCATCAGATTGTCAACCTGTACGCTGCCGAAGTGACACACTCGCCCAATGTCGTTGCGCCCGAGATCAACGAGCATGATATGCTCAGCGAGCTCTTTCTCATCCGCCAGCAACTCTGTCTCCAGGGCGTGGTCTTCTTCCGTGCTGCGGCCGCGCGGGCGCGTTCCGGCAATCGGGCGCACAGTGACCGTGCCCTGCTGCTCACGCACCAGAATTTCCGGGGAGCTCCCAACGATGTCCATATCACCCAGCGACAGATAATACATGTAAGGCGAGGGGTTGAGAGAACGCAGGGCGCGATAAATGTCGAAGGGGTGCGCCTTAACTGGCGCCGACAACCGCTGAGACAACACCACCTGAATGACGTCCCCCGCCCTGATGTACTCCTTGCAACGCTCGACTGCCGCCTCAAACTCGTGTCTGGGCACATTCGGGGTCATCTGAATGTCTCGCTGTGAACCTGAAGTTGAATCCGAAAGCGGCGCGGGACGCTTCAGCAGGGCGATAATCTCCTCAATCTTCGCAGTCGCTCTCGCGTAGGCTTCTTCAGGGTCTCCATCTACTCGCGCATTGACCAGTACCTTCAGCCGGTGCTGGACGTGGTCGAAAATCAACAGAGAATCCGTGAGTAGAAATACACAGTCGTAGAACCGCTGATCGTCTGTTACTGTATCCGGAATGTCTTCAAAGAAACGGATAGTGTCGTAGCCGATATAGCCGACTGCTCCCCCACTGAAAGGGGGCAGCTCTTCTCCGCCAACCCACGTATATCTGCTGAGAAGGTCCTTGAGCAGGTGCAGTGGATCACTACCTGCTCCCATTCCCACCTGCCGCTCGATGCCATCTTCTGTGATGAAAGCTTCTTTCCCCTTAGTCTTGAGGATGCAGAAGGGATCGCTTCCGATGAAGGAGTAACGCGCGATTCGCTCGCCGCCTTCCACAGACTCCAGCAGAAAAGAGGCGTGTCCGGGCCCAACTTTGCGGAAAGCCGAGACCGGGGTCTCCATGTCTGCTAGAATCTCGCGATAAACCGGGATCAGATTCCCACGGCGCGCGCGCTCAATAAATTCAGGTTTGTCGGGTACATACTTTGTCACAGGCGTAGCAGGTATTCTAGCATAGGCGGTGCGGGCCATACCAGTTGCCCTGGCGGCCCGCCGGGACGCACGTGATGTGCTGGTGCACTCATGCAGTCATTCCATGTCCGAGCCTCTGGCCTGCTTTCTTCTGGTAGCAGGAATAATTGGCAGGCCAGAAGAAGAGACTACCTGCAGCCGGCTGCAGAGCGCTGTCTCACTCTCTGGCGTACTTTCCCGAAAAATGGACTCATTCTGCGCGTAATCGGGAAAACAGACAGCGGCTGTGGACAGGTCATCTGCTGCTCCAGCATTCGAAAGTGGCGGTATTCCATCGCACTTCGTCCCGGCAACGCAGGTCTCGGAGGATTCTATGGCGCCCAGGCCAACCATCAAGGATGTTGCGCGAGAAGCCAAAGTCTCTCACGCGACTGTCTCGTATATTCTGAATAACAACTGGCACGCTGAGCGCATCTCCGACGAGACCAAAGCCCGTGTCTGGAGCGCCGTCCACAAGCTTGGCTACAAGTTCAACTCTGTCGGTCGGGATCTGAAGCGCGGCTACACGAATCAGGTCACGGTCCTGGTAGTCACGTGGAATCTGGCGATCTCCCACGCCGCTACGGCTATGGCCATCAGCCGCGCGGCCGCGGACCGCGAACTTGAGGCCACCGTGCATGTTGCGGATACAGATCACGATGCGGACGCATTCCTCCGGCGGAGAATGCTGCACAACACTGGCGGCATTCTTGTATTGTGGGATTCTCCGGCTATGAGTGACAGCTCCCTGGCGCAGCTCGCCTCCGAAGGTCTGCCCGTAGTGGACCTGTTGCCAGGCAGCCCTGAAGGCATATCCCTTGTGGCGACCGACAGGGAAGACGCAGGTTTTCAGATTGCGTCGTACTTACTGAGCCTGGGGCATCGCCACATCGGGTTCATTGGAGATTTTGCCTCCCGCGCAAAGACTTCTATGAGCAAGCTGGCCGGTTGCAGGAGGGCTCTTGAGTCGGCAGGCCTGTCTGTCACGGATGAAGACATTGAGAGCGTTTCCGAGTTTGGGTTTGACGCCGGGTACCATGCGCTGCCGCTTCTGCTGGAGAAGCAGCCTGAGACCACGGCGATCTTCTGCATAAACGACCCCATGGCCATCGGCGCTATTACCGCGGCGCGCGAGTGTGGCCGGCGTTGCCCGGAAGACATCTCCATTGTTGGCTACGGCGCTTTTCCGGAGTCCGCGTACTGGCAGCCTCCTATCACAACCTTCGCCCTCTCACCGGACCGCGTCGCAACGCAGGCGCTTGATCTGATCGTTCGGCGGCGGCGCGACCCGGCCGCCCCGCCCGAAGTTATTCTTATCCCCGGGGAGCTGATCATTCGCGGGTCCACAGCGCCTGCGCTCAGGTCTCTGTAAAGCGCCACTTCTGCCAGCTTTCACACCCGCGTACATGCTGCGCGATGTGGAGCCGGGCGTGTCGTCCGCGAGGCGTTGTTTCCTGCGCTAAGCTCTCGGATCTCTTACAATCGCGGCGTGGCAGTCGAAATAGAGGATAACGTTGGACTCGCTGTGAGGTTGCCAGACTCCATCTTTGCTGGGTCCGTAGTGCTTTGTGTATCCATCCTGAATAAAGCGGTTGTTCCACTTCGGGTTCGGGTATTCATCGTACATCCGGCCGCCTGGTGAGAAGAAGCCACCCATCATATCCATACACTGCGCTGCGGTGCGTCCAAGAGCGCTGTTGTCTGATTGCTCCTGAGGATAATCAACACCCGGTGCTGTGCCCGTTGGGTTCAGCGGAAAGGATATGTAGTTGGTGCTGGCATAGCTGCCATCTTCCATTCGCACCCATCCAACGATAGCTTTGGGATAGGTGCCAGGCGCCGGGTTTTTGTTCCTGTCGCGTTTGGCCCCGGCGGGACACATCCAGATGCGCGCGTCCTTGGTGTAGGGCTGGAGAACAGGAATGAGTCCCGCAACGCTATAGGGCGCAGAGTCGAGCTCACCGAGCTTGAGCTGGTTTGCGGGTTTGCCGCGATAGGCCATGTACGGCGGGTATTTGTCCTTGCTGTCCTGAGTATACATCTCCATCGCTGTGCCAATCTGCTTCAGATTGGACAGGCAGGACGACTCCAGGGCTTTTGCCTTGGCCCGCGCAAACACTGGAAAGAGAATGGCTGCCAGAATAGCAATAATCGCGATGACAACCAGCAACTCTATAAGAGTAAACCCAGCTCGTGATCTATCCACTCGCAGACTCATTCCGGCACAACTATTCAAGCCTGATTCGATTCTTAGTCTAGCTCCCTTCAGGCCTGTAGTCTTTCACGTACTTGACGTGCAAATCGTAGAACAGGATGACTGTTGCGTTGCGGTGCGGCCGCCACGACTGACTCACCAGATATCCATCCTGAATGAAGCGGTTGTTCCACTCTGGCTGGTGGTAGCCCTTTAGCCACATAGCGCCATCGGGTGGCGAGAATACATTGCCCCAGGCGTCTATCGCCTGCTCCTGCGTCCAGCCGCGCACATATTCCAGTCCGGGGGAGCCGTCGGCGTTCTTGCCCATCTGCAGCGGGTAGGACACATAGTTGCTGGAGACCCACTGGCCACTGGTGTTCTTGACCCAGCCTACAATCCCTGGATTCCCATTGCCTGGAAAAGAGCATTTCGCCTGGTTCAATGTTCTTTTCGCGCCGAGAGGGCAGGTAAAAATGCGGTCGTTCTTGGTGTAGGGATTCAGCAGGACGATCAACCCCGCGACCGTAACGTTGCCGGATGCGTACGTCGAGTAGGTCTCCTGCTGTGTGCCAAGTGGCGGCGTGCCAACGAACGGCTGGCAGCCTGGCGCGTCCGGATACTTGCCCTTGTAGTCGTCTGTGTACAGCGCCATTGCGGTGCCAATCTGCTTCAGATTGTTGATGCACTGGCTCTCTTTGGCTTTGTTTCTTGCTGTTACGAAGACGGGGAAGAGAATGGCCGCCAGAATCGCAATAATCGCGATGACGACCAGAAGCTCTATAAGGGTGAACCCGGCAGTGGTCTCTGGCAGACTTGCTGAAGGCTTTCTGGTGACACCGTCGCCCGGGCGAAGCTCAGAGGGCACGTCAAACTCACGCGCCGCAGATAGAGTCCGTCTTCGTGACGAAGTCCAACCTTGAGTCAAACGAACCATCCTCACAACATTACCTTTCCATTCCGACAGTTTCCGTGCCTTTGCGGTACGTGAAAAAGAAAACGCCGACGCACTGTACTGTTCGTCATCGCGCAGCTGGCACTCTTAGCGGCCTTTAACCCGGCTCTGGTCTGTAGTCCTTAACGTATTTCACGTGCAGGTCAAAATACAGGATCGTCATTCCGCCGCGATGTGCGTGCCAGGAGCTGCCCGGCAAGTACCCATCGTAAATGAAGCGGTTGTTCCACAGGGGCTGGTGATGGCCCTGCAGCCACATCTGTCCATTTGGCGGGGTATAAAGCTGTCCCCACGCATCCATTGCCTGCTCTGGAGTCCAACCGCGCACATACCCCAGGCCGACTGTCCCGTCAGCGTTCTTGCCAACCTGCAGCGCGTAAGACACGTAGTTGCTGGACACCCACTGCCCACTGGAGTTCTTGACCCAGCCCACGATAGTGCCGTTGCCCTTCCCGGGATAAGAGCACTTAGCCTGGTTTAGCGCTCTTTTCGCACCGAGCGGACAGGTGAATATCTGGTCGTTCTTTGTATAGGGTCCAAGAAGCACAATCAGACCTGCGATGGATGCGTTTCCAGAGGCCTCAGTGGAGTAGGATTCAAGTTGTACTCCAAGCGGCGGAGTACCGACGTAGGGCTGGCATCCGGGCGCATCCGGATACTTACCTTTGTAGTCGTCCGTGTACATCCCCATTGCCAGACCAATCTGTTTGAGATTGTTGATGCAGCGGGTTTCTTTGGCCTTGTTTCTGGCCATCGCAAAGACTGGAAAGAGAATAGCCGCAAGAATGGCAATGATCGCAATGACGACCAGAAGCTCGATCAGGGTAAAGCCTGACTGCTTTCTCACTGTGTGTTCGTCTCCTTCTGTGGAGGCGATCCGACTTTGGATTGACCGTATCATTTTCGCAATAACCTCACCAGTTTTGTTGCCGAAGAACTTCCGACGGGTGAGCTTTCACGCACTGCGTCCACCACGTCGCCAATAGAACTCCAATCTGCATTGGTCGAGTTCTCAAAATTCAAAAAACTCAGGTCAATGTGCCCGTTTCAGTCTATTCGTAGCAATTCAACTAAGGCCTGGTGTTTTACTTCCGTAATGCAAAAGGTGGAGGGAGACACCGCCACGCAGTGTCTCCCTCCTTTGCTCTGGCGTTTACGGGTTGTCCACGATTGTAACGATGTTGCTGGCGCTCCACGGTTTGACTATGCGAACCGCGTTGGCCGGCGAAGAGCCTTCAAGTGTGGCGATGCCTTCTACCGATACCACGTCTCCCACTCCGGGGTAGATAACGGTCAGGGACGGGTCAATCACCACTTTGACGATGTCAGATCCGTCATCGACAGTGAAGGATCCACTGTCAACCTGTCTCACCGTGCCTGCAATGGCCACTTTGTGGGCTGTCATACTCAGTCCCACATCCACACGGCTTGCGTCTCGTCCGTTAGCCCACAGCGCCATCAGCGGATCTGGAAGTGTGAACGGGTCGTCACTCCAGGAGTTCGCCTGGATGTACTTTTCTCCCGTTGCAGGGTCCGTCATCATCGATCCGTAGATCTTGGCAAAGCGGTTCACGCGGAGATCCAGTGACGTCCAGGGCTGGAAGAGCCTCACCTGCACACCGGAGCTGCGATCCTGCTCTTCAAGGTACAGCCGGTTGCCATTCTGGATTTTGTTTGGTGTATCGGCGCCCCACTGAGCTGTAATGACCTTTCCGCTCAGAATCACGTCCCCGGACGCCGCTTTGGCGGCTGCAATGCTGCTGTAGCTTCCGGCTTCCGGCGCAGGCTCTGTCTTGGAGACTTTTACGCTCTTGATCCAGTCAGGACCGACTTCCGGCGGGTAGAGATTGTTCGTATAGTCATACTGCTTGTAGGCAGTGACTCGGAAATCAGCATCAATGTCGGACTTACCAAGCAGACTGTCACCCATCGCATTTGCGAAGCTGACCTTTGTCGCTTTGAAAGTGCGCGTCTTGTAGCTGTTGGACTGCGGAGCGCTCTTGTAGATGTCACCGATAGGGCTTGCCCACAGTGACGCATCCTGCAAGGTGAAATCTCCATGCACACCGAGCGCGTCCCATCCCGCCGCGGCGGTGGAGGTGTCCAGATACTCAACAGTGATCCAGACCGTGTCGGTAGGTGACCCGCGGTAGAGCCAGTTGTCATCCACATTGAAGTTCAGATAGTTGTCCAGCGACCGGTCTGCGCTGCGCATATTGTTGCCGCTGGGGCCCGAGACACTCGTGTTGTTGCTGGCGCCAATCTGCGTAACATTGAAAGCTCCGCCATTAGGGTCGGGCATAGGTGTCACGCGCCCGCCGTAGCGGTTGAACTGGTTGAACAGGCCACTCTCTTCACCGACTCTGTACCGGCCGGTCGTGTCCCCAGGCATCGGCGCCAGGCTGTTCCATGTGAGGGTGTTCGATCCAATCGCGCTCAACGTCGCATTGACAACTGTATCGCCAGCGAGAGGTTGCAGGTGTACGCGCTTCGAAAGATAACCGTTTGCGTTGACGCTGACGATGCACGCCTCAGGAATGTCCGCGCCGCTGGTGTCAAGCGGGGGCACTGCGAGTGAATACTCACCATTGGCATTGGTCACACCGGAGAACTCCTTGGCGCCCCGGAATATCCGCGTCAGATAAGTGCTGGGCAGGTTGTACTCAATGTAGCCAACGCCCGCGCCCGCAATCGGGTTGCCTGTCGAAGCGTCAGTGATTCTGCCAGTGATATGTGTGAGCTGTGGAGTCTCCAGGGTAAAGGAGAAGCTTGCGGCCACCGCATAGAGACTTGTGGAGTCTTTGCCAGTGACAATCACCCGGTCATGCAGCCTGTCGTAGGCAAGGCTGTAGCCGGTATCAATATTGCTGCCGAGATCGACAGTAGAAAACTTCAGCTCGGGCACGCTGTCCCGGTTCACTGCCCACACGCGGCGCACGCCGTCTCCATCCGTATTAGCTACGACAAACATGCGGTTCTGGGAGTCTGTGTCCACAGCGTAGCGGCTGGTGACGCGCTTGTCTGAGATGTTGTACTGTGCGGCGAGTTTGTACGGCGCGCTTCCGGAGTAGCGCAGTATCCAGTAGTCCGCTCCGCAGACGAGTACATCTCCGTTTCGGTCGAATGCGACATCGCGCGGAGATGACGTAAACTCGTAGTTGTCTCCAATCCCTGCGTAATCGCCAAATCCCACCAGGTCAGCCGCGAAGTCCCATGTGTCGTCGCTGAAATCAGAGGGGGTTCCATTGAGGTTCCGAGTGTAGAGCTTGGCGCCGCTATCATAAGGGTGCGCAGCTTTGTTCCACGATACCGCAAATTTCATTCCGTCGTCACTGAAAGCGCAGCCACGCGCTGTAATGCCGTCTGTGACAAACTTGCTCAGCCAGACTCCTGACGGACTCACAACATGAACTTCCCCCACAGCGGGAGAGCCGATGCTGCAGGACACGTACATGTTCTTGGTCTTCGGGTCAATAGCGACGCCCCAGAGTCCGCCGCTGAGGCTGAGCTGCGTATTGCCTCCGCTGTCCTTGAAGTTAGGACCAAAGCGCGTAAGTTGCTCCGGCGCCAGTGACCCGCCGGGATTTCCGGTCCACGGGATCTTCACGATCTGGCGCGTCGTCCCCATCTCGATGGTCGCATAGACGTCACCGTTGGTCTGATCCACGTCCATGCCTCTTGTCACGTAAGAGCCGGTGTCACCCTGCAAATTGAGCTGTGCGAACCACTCCAAATTTGCAGTTCCCAGCGCAAAGCTGACGCCTGCGCTTCCGACAACAGCGCCTGTAACGAGCGCTGCGGTCATTGCTCCAACAAATCTCCTTTTCAAAGCGAATCCTCCTCTCGAGGCCAACATTTGTCACCAGGCTGCGGACGCACACTCTGCGGTGGCGCTCCGATCTCAGTTATATTCACGACGCCAGGAACCTTCGAGCCACAATTTAGCTAGCTTCCAGCTTAGTCAACTCTATGGTTACTCGTGTAACTTACGAGACAAACCAGAAAATCGTCCAAGTTTTCGTCGATGGTCTCAACAGTCTTGTGGGTTTCGCGGGAGCAGAGGACTAACGTCTCTGTCATCGCCCGCGCTGGCACCTAGCCTTATCCATTTTATACCATTCGCCCCGCTGATTGTCAATCAAAATCGCAATTTTTCTGACTGTTATTGCGCCGGAGTCGAGGTGCTTTTCTTCGGGTCGAGGTAATGATAGCCCCAACTGCGGATTAAGCTCTGAAGCCGCGTATAGGACGGCTTTGGCGAGAGATCGCCTCTGAGCATGCCGCCGTAAGGCCAGAAGCAGCCGATGTCCGGCAGATCCCAGTAAGAGACCGCGCCGATATAGGGCTTGCTGTAGAAAAGAGTGTAGGCCGCGACAATCCAGTCTGCCTGCATGTCCTCCGTCCACGGCCCGTGCCAGCCGGCAGTCGCCGCCTGGCGCTGGGCGTTCGGGTCCAGTCCTGGCGCTGAGGAGCACGCCATCTCTGTGATGTGAATGGGTTTGCCCAGTGAGGCGTAGCGCTCCAGCATCCTGTCGATCTCCAGTAGATCAAACTGTGGATAGTACATCTGCAACCCGACGATCTCAAATTTCACGCCTGCGTCTATGCACTCCTTGAGATAGCGGTACGGGGACCGGCGTTTCAGCCCTGCGCTCGTAAGCCTCGATGCGTAGTCCGCCCAGAGATGGGTGCAGTTGATGACGCGCAATACGTTCGGATCGGCTTCACGAACCGCTCTGGCGGACACGTCTGCAAGACGCACAAGCTGGTCCTGCGTCAGGTTCAAACCATTTGAAAGGTCGTGGGCCTCATTCACGATCTCACACGTCACAACCCTGCCTTTGTAGCGCTCTGTAACCTCCAGCATCAGATCGTGACACGTTTTCTCAGTCTGGGCCCACTGCTTGTTTTTCATCCACTCCGGGCTGACTGAGCGGGCGAAGTAAAGCGGCGGACAGGTCTTGGCTGCCATTGCGTTCGATCTGAGCCACTCAACCTGCGCGTCGGCCAGCGAGAAGTTGCGCTTATCCGGGCTGGGAGCGTAGTCGGTGAGGTAGAGATTGGCAGTGCCGTAGTTGAACAGCTCTTTGAACCGCCGCTCATATTCAGGGCCGCGCCCCGGATAGCCGAAAGCGTTTGCCCCGAAGAGAAAGCCCTGTCTCGGCCCATCGTACCTCGAAATCCGATATCTGGCCCGGGCAAGCGTCATCTCTTCCCCCGCAGTGAGCAGTCTGGCCAGCGCCGGGTACGGCTCCAGTTTTTCAGATTCGCTGATCGCCTTCTCTACCGCCGAAGGGATGGGACACAGCTCCCGCTTCGCCTCCTTTACCGCTTTGATGACTCGTTCTCGCCGTGTCTTTGCCGCCTCTGCGACAAAATCCACTGTGTTGGCTGTGGAGAATCCTTTGCCGCTGTTGTCTGCATAGACGTCCACTTCGCCAAAGCCAGGGACCACGAACAGCGTGCACACCTGTATCGGCTCAGCAGGTAACTCGATGACAGCCTGTCCATTTTTGAGTGTCACACGCGTGACGATCGGTTCATCGGACATGTCGCGACAGTGAAATCGGCGGATGTTTTCCTTCGAGATGGGATTGCCGTCGCTATCCGTCAGGTTGATTCGGAGCGGTTGAGGCGCGGCCAGAGCCACGCCGGAGGCCGTGGCTATAACCAGTGTTGCCAGACCTAGCAGCGCTGTTCGAAAAACCGTCTTCATTCCCGTCTCACTTTCGTCGAATCAAATAGGCGCTTCGATGCGCCGGAACCGACAGCTGCCTGCCCTTCAGCCAGTGCGCAGGAAAGACTGTCGCATTGTCCACATCGTAGCTAACCGGTTTCGCACCGTGGTTGACAACTACCGTAACCGTGTAGTCTATCCCTTCCAGTGTACCGCTTTCCACGTCTGCTGTGGGGGCAAACTCACTCGTGCGCAGCTGGCCACACAGGCTCTGCACGGCCTTTCGCACCTGTGCCAGACCGTCCTCGGGCTGTGCGGGAAACGGAACTGTGACTATTTTCATTCCGCCCGCCTTTGCCTGTTCTAACAGCCCTTGGAACCGGGGCGAATAGCGGGCCTGCGGGACAATCAGAAGCTTGTAATCCTCCAGCTTTTTTGCGCTGGAAAAAACCCAGTCCACCGGCACATCTGCCTTCTGAAAGATCTGGTGCAGCGCTACCAGCTTTTTGTCGAGGGGCAACTCGTCGTTAGCGCACACAGAGTAGGCTTCATAAGGCATAACGATAGCGGCTTTTCTCGGGGCAGGCGAAGCGGCGTACACGTATGAGGCGACCTTCTGAAACTCGAAGTTGGCCTCTTTGGCTTCTTCGCAGGCTGCCTTCTGCCACAACTCCGCGCCTCTTTCACGCCTTCCAGTTGCGGCAATTCCCGCCCGGTCGTCGCGCTCGTTATATCCGTAATGCATCGCGAGAAGCCCCCGCAGCGCCACAACGCCCAACATCTCAGACTGCCCCCACGGACGGTGGAACTCAACGGGCCTGGCCGTGTAAGCCTTGTAGCCGGAGTCCAGGTAGTAATCCAGTGCGCCCATCCGGCCCCCCGCAGCGGACTTGATGAGGTCGGCTTCGGCCAGCACGTATTCTATGCCGTCGTCGCCGTCGTGCTCGCTCCCAATGATGTCAAAAGAGTCCCACAGCTCCGGGCGAATGGCTCTGTGTCCGATGCCGCCCGCATCCACGCCGCTTTTTGATCCTTCCAGCAGGCCATGCTGGCGGAAGATGACCATAGTATAGAGGTCCGGGTAGCGCTGTTTCAGGCCGCGCGACACGCGGCTCCAACCGGTGCTCAGGTCTTCAGCCCGGAAATCGTTCCAGCTTATCAGCGCGTCGAGCTGGCCCGTGTCCGTACTCTTTGGCGGTTCCTGCCACTTGACTTCCCCGAGAGTGTCCTTCTGGTAGCGCCGCCAGGCCTCTTTTGAGCCTTCGGAGTAGTCTATCCAGTGCCCATCGTAGTCGGTCATCCCCGTTTCATAAATAACGATCATCACCGGATGCAGCTTGCCATCGCGTCCCATAATGCGCGTGTAGGCCGGATCTTTGATATAGCGATCCAGCACCTGCGACTGGTACTCGACCATGACACGCGAGAACGTGGAGTCGTTGTAGCGCAGATTGCAGCCGATACAAAAACCGGTGGGCCCTTCTCCGGTCTCCGTCACTGGCAGGGTGACACGTGAGAAGAAGTCTCCTCCGGCGTGGAAGGCGGCGTTCCATTGATTGGGCAGGACGTAGAGGTGATTCTTGCCAGCCTGCTGATAGTAGCGGTCCCAGACCGGTCCCAGCGACAGGTGAATGTAGTCAGTGAAGGCTACTGTCCATCCCCTGTCTGCGACGTCCGCAATGTCTCTATCCAGCAGGTCGTCCTCGGCAGGGTAGTCGTAGAAGCGCTCGTAATACATCGTCGCGATGAACGGACGCCCGTCCGGCAACATGCCCGGGTAGCCGTCAATCTCGGGTAGCCCCAGCGCGGCAGAACTCATGAGCAAAACCCCCAGCACAACCAGTGCGCTCCACGTCATCATTTGCACGTCTCCCTCTCTGTCAAGACCATCTCCCTCAGAGCGCTTATGCGCCTGGGCAAACACAATTCCTCCACCATTTGCCCCTGCCTTCCCATCACCAACCTGCGGCCAGATTTCCAACAGTGTCGCCGTGGTCAGGATTGCGTGGCGCTACCGACGCCATAAGCCGACCTCTACAATCGGCGCAGCGGTGTTCGCCTGCCTTGCAGGTTACTCGTGTAAGCCAATAGTGCCATTCAGATGAGGGCCATGTCAAGCATCTTCTTTCACAGGCAAAGTGTCTGGCTTCAGATTTTCGTTTTAGCAAAATTACCAGTTGTAGAATTTTACTCGACGTGTTATTCTAATTCAGTGACACGTGTAACTTGGCGCTCTGCTCCCGGTTGCACGCGATGCTGGAAGGCCGCTGTGAGGTAGGCTCGATCCACACTGTCGCGGTGTTGTCAGGCTCCCGGCTAAAGAGGAGTGCAATGCCAATCTATTCTGGAAGGTGAAAAAGATGAACAAAGGAGTTTTCCGCGGCCTGATGAGTCTCGGGCTGCTCTACACTGCTTTTAGCGGTGTACTGCTTTCTTCGCGTGTCCAAGCTGCGCCGTACGTCATTCAGGGTGAAGACATCAAAGCCTCGTCTGACTGGGTGGACAAAACGGGCTCCGGCACGGTGGTGGACGCAGCATCCGGCCCCGTGGCGGATGCCAGCGCCAGCATGGGGCAGGCGCTTCAGATTCTTGATGAGGATCCTACTGACGATTCTGTCGGCAATAGCGCCTGGCTGCGCACAACGACGGCTGCGGGTGACTTTCGCTCTGATCCCAACGAGACCGCTGGAACTGCGACTGCTGTGTTTCGTATGCGCACAGGAGATGCCAGCGCACCCGGCTTTGCGGACACCAAATATACGCGCAGTGTCATCCTCAGCTTCGCGCAGGACGGCTCTCGCGCACGCCGCGGTATTGGTTTTGCCATTAGGCCAGACAAACTCGCGGTTGTCACGACGACCGTCGGCCTGGTCACCGGACCAGGAGCGGAAGTCACCGGACTGGATAATACCGGTTACCATATCTACACTATCGTTGCGCGCGACTACGGATACAAATTCGACGTCTATCGCGACGGTACGTTGATCATCAACAACGCGTCCAACAACTCTGCGACGGAAAGCGCTCTGGGTGGCACTCCCGGACTGGATGGGCTCACCATCGGTTCGTCTCCGCGGTTGTCGATGGGCGAGTTTTATCTTGACTGGATCGGCTACGGCCCTGGTGAGCATCCTGAGTGGAGCAACACCATCGTACCGGAGCCGACTTCTCTCACAGTCCTGGCGCTCGGCCTTGGCGGTCTCTTGAGGCTGCGCGTCAGGCGAAAGTAGTGTTGCTTCTCATACTCCTTCGAGAACAGTGAGACTGCGTGCCGCAGTTGAGCTACACTAATGCGAGGCCCTCCGAGTTCATCTCGGAGGGCCTCGTGTCTGTCAGAGGCGACACAGATTCATCTTTGAACAAGGAAGCTCCGAGCGCAGCGCAGAAACCCTTGACAGTTTGGCTCCCAACCATTACGATGAGCGCACGAGGTTACACGAGCAACCATGCTTTTCTCACACCGTTCTATACAGCTCTTCGCCGCCGCTGTTGTGTTCAGCGCAACTGGCGCTGCCGTGCTTCCACCGGCGAACTCGGCAACTGCTGAGCCCGTGCTCACCATCCGCAACAACCATGACACTCCCATTGAGGGGTCTCTGGAGTTTGCTGTCAGCGTGCCGGATGGCTTGTATTCCGCGCCCGCGGCCCACGCGCTCGTTACAGACAGAGTGGCTCGCTTTGAGGGTACACTGGCGGCTCAGCGCTCGCTAAGGTTGATCAAGTCTGCACGGTCCGCACGGTCCACCGGTCTGACTCACGCGAAGGTGACGCCCGCGCAAGCTCTCAGCGATCCCTTCGGCTCCGGGCGGCTTCGCGTTGATTATGGGTTTGTTGTTCTTCCGGGAACCTCCGCGGACACCGCGGACGTCGTTGCTGCCTACCACCCAATCGAAGTCCAACCCGCGGCATCAGGCGCATCGGCTGAGATGAAAGCCTCCGTCTCCGGCTACAGCATTAATTTGACGGCCAATGCATTCGCGACAGCAGTTGAGTATACGGCGCGCATTAGAAATACGAGAGAGTCCGCGGAGCCCGCGTACGTAGCCTTCGTGCGCAGAGTGCGCCTGAGGGCTCCTGAAGCTTTCAAGACACGCTACAACGGCAGCTACTTTGACAGCCTGAAGGCGCCTGAGTGGGATCGTGAGTTCTGGTACGTTAGAGGAGTAGACTGGTGCTCCTGGCGGCAGGGCACAGAGAGCTTCGCCATGATCAACGGCGTGACTCCGGGGTTCATGGCTCAGGCAGAAAAGGGCAACTGGATTGTCGCCAACCACTTCTACGTCTGGGACAAAGTCATCCGGCACGGTGAGGATCTGTACTTTGTCTCCGAGATCGCTGGGCCCAACCCGGAGCAGGCGACCTCCAGCTTCATCCGCGTCAGTGAATACACTCAGCCGCGCCCGGATCAACCATTGACTCTGCGGTGGCGACTGGCGCGTCCTGTGAAAGCGTCTGGCAACTGGCAGGATGCGCAGCTTCTCGGATACGCCGGTGTCAGGACGCTGACTCAGGACAGTATGGGTTGCACGGTCGATCTCGGCGTGCGCGGTGTGGAGTTCGGCACGAGCTACTTTCCGTATTCGACGTTCACCGAAAACTTTGACTACTACCGCGTAAAGGGGCTGGATCGGGAGACCTGGTGGCCCTTCTCCCCGGCGCAATGGGAGCGCTGGCGGGATTACAAACCACAGATGCGCACGGACCTGCGAATCATCAAGGCGATGGGAATGCAGTGGGTGCGGCTGCACCATCTGGAGCTTCTCGGGCAGATGGATCGCGCCAACGCGCTGGCATTCCTCGACTTCTACACATCCGAGTGCAAGAGTCTGGGTCTCAGAGCTCTAATTGATACGGCAGGCTCCCAAAGCTGGCTTCAGACGCTTGTTGGACGCTACAAAGACGTAGTCAAGCGAGTAGAGCTGGAGAATGAGGTTCTGATTCCAGGCATCCAGCCTGGCGCGCCGGAGCGCTGGACCTCTCTGTATAAGGCCGTCAAACAGGTGGCGCCGGAGACTCAAGTGTTTCTGACGGGTACGGCAAATCAGGCGGTCTGGGAATCTCTTCAGCGCTTTGGAGTGCCTTTCGATCGGGTCGGGCTGCACATGTACAAGCACGGTCCGGGGGATGAGCAGGCTTTCCGCTCTCTGGCGTTGGGCGTCGGCGCTCACGCGTCACAGATGGACAGAGCGGTTACGCTTGGTGAGTTCAACTGGAAAGAGTTGACGCGCCTGAGTCCGGAGGAGCGCGCGCGCAGGTTTGCGCTCATCTACGGCGAGATGCTTCAGCCACGCGCCATCCCGGAGTTTCTCGAGTTTCACTTTCAGGAGACGCTGTCTGTAAATCCGCGCGTGTCCCGTCAGGGCGTGCGCCACTACGAAATCGTCAATCTCGACCGCTGCCCGAAGCCAGAAACCTATGAGTTCTTGAAACTCATCAGAAAGTACGCCCCTGCGGATTCCCCGATCAAAGAGCTTGATATCAGCATGCCGCAGGTGACGTTGCAGAAAGGTTCCGCAGCGGCGGAGTTCACCGTGAAGAACCTCACCGCCCGCACGCTGCAAATCGGCCTGACAGCCGAGGCTTTTGACGGTCTTCAGATGGTGTTTACGCGAAAGCCTGTGCTGTCTGTGAAGCCGGGACAAAGCATCCGTCTGCCAGTCAGGCTTACGCTCTCTGAAAATCTGCCTGGCGCCTATCATGCTTTCGTCCGGATAGACTACGCGGGCAAGTCTGCGTATGGTTGGCTGATTGCTTCCAACCCTGGCGCTCCGCGCTTTGAAAAGGAATCGGTGCTTCCAGACCTTGTCAGGTACGAGGGCGGCGCCGAGATTGTCAGCCAGATCAACTGGGTCAAGCCCACGTGTGTGACGTTTGCGCCGGATGCGCCGGTACTGGAGCTGGAGATGGCTTATCTGATTCGCAACACGCTGCAGACAGCGACAGGGCAAAGTGTGTATCTGTGCCAGTCGGACCAGACGCCAGACCGTTTCAGGACGGCCGGCCTGATAATCCAGGTCGCCTCCCGGACCAACAAGTCCACCCGAAAGAATCTGAAAGACGATCTGAAAGGCGAGGCCGAGGGTGTTATGCGCCTTCGGCCGGGACAGCCGGTTGTGCTTGAGGTTACGGGTGAGAATGCGGAAGATGTGGAGGCGGCGGCCGTTGACTTTGTTCTGCGCTACTGGAAAAACACCAGAAGTGCCGCCATCGCGCTAACAGGTCTGGAAAAGGGCGCTGCGCTTGGCAACCGCGCTATGGTCACCGAAGTGAATCCGCCGTAGCTTAGGCGCTGGGGCAATCGCGGCCTGGTGCAGGCAGCAAGGAGTGGTCGTTTGAAGAAAATCCCGCATTTGAGATGGATCATCGTGGCGCTGTTGACCTTGATGACCATCATCAACTATCTGGATCGCAACGCGCTGGCAGTGGCGCAGACTGTCATTGAGGACGAGTTCCATCTCACGAACGCGGACTACGGTCACATTGTCACGTTCTTCCTCATTGCCTACGGCATTATGCACCCGATTATGGGCCGCATTATTGACCGCTTAGGCTCTCGCAAGGGCCTTACCTTTGCGTTTATCTGGTGGTCGGTTGCCAGCATGCTTCATGCTCTGTCTCGAGGAGCCCTCAGTCTGAAAGTATTCCGATTTACACTGGGGCTGGGAGAGGCGGCCAACTTCCCCGGCGCTGTCAAGACCGTTGGCGAGTGGTTTCCGGCGAAAGAACGCGCGCTTGCCACCGGTATTTTCAACATGGGGGCCGGTATTGGTGGCGCTCTGGCGATGCCGGTGGTCGGCCTCATTATCTACCACGCCGGCTGGCGTGAGGCGTTCATTTTCACGGGACTGATCGGGTTCCTGTGGCTTATTCCGTGGTTGGCTCTGTCCTATACTCCTGAGCGTCATCCCAGAATAACCCCTGAAGAGCTCGCCTATATCCGCGAGGGGCAACCTGCCGCGGTGAAGGAAGTTGTTGGCGCACCGATTGCGGAAGGTTCCTGGAAAGAGGCGATCGTCCGGCGAGACCTCTGGGTGTTGATGTTCGCGCGGTTTCTGGCCGATCCGGCCTGGCTGTTTTTCTCCTTCTGGATTCCCAAGTACTTCAAAGACGTTTACGATTTCGACGTCAAGAAAATTGCGATTTTCACCTGGATTCCGTTCGTCATGTCAGACTTCGGGAGTCTTTTTGGCGGCGCGGTGTCGTCGTTCTTTGTGAGGACTACGGGCAATGTCGTGCGCGCCCGCAAGCTCGGCATGGCTCTGTCGGCTGCTTTGATGCCGGTGGCGATCGTCGTCGTCCATACGAAGGACTGGCGGATTGCGCTTCTGTGCCTGAGTGTCGCTGCCTTCGCGCACCAGAGCTGGTCGGCAAGCCTGCTGACATTCCCGACAGACATCTTTCCGAAGAGGATCGTCGCATCAGCGTATGGGCTCACCGGCATGGCGGGGGTGTTTGGCGGGGTCCTCAGTGAGGCCTACGTAGGCGGCGTGATTGACAAGTTCGGCTATTTTCCGGTGTTCACAATAGTGGGTCTTCTGCATCCGACCGGCGCGCTGATTACGTGGCTGGCCGTCCGGGGCAAGAGCTCATCTGAAGAGGTGGCGCAATGATAGTGCGTTTTCTGAGTGCTTTGATACTGGCGTTGAGCGCCGCTTACACTTCTGCGTCCCCAGCGTTTCTGGCGCTTCCTTCCACAGATACTCTGACACTGAAGTTATTGAATGCCCCTGCGATGCCTGCCTCTGGCGAGCCTCTGCGCTACACTATCGCGCATTGGCCAGATGGCGCTCGGCTGACCAGTGGCACATTTTCAGTCGCCGACATGCGCTCTGATGCCCAGGGTCACCGCATGCTGACACTTACCAATCTCAAACCGAAGCTCTGGTGGCCGAGCGCTCCGGAGCTTTACACGGTCTCGATCTTCAGAGGTTCTGATACGCTCGGATCTGCGCGCATCGGATTTCGCAAATTCGAAGCTCGGGGTGGCAGTTTTTTTCTGAACGGGCGCGCGCTGTACCTTAGAGGGATGCCGATTAATCCGCCAGGGCGCGGTGAGCCCGCAAGTGTCAATCACGACCGCAACTACATTGACGGCTATATCCGCCTGCTGAAAAGTCACAATGTAAATCTTATCCGCACTGATGGAGAAGACTGGCTGAATGCATGTGACGAGCTGGGGATGCTGGTGTTTCAGGGCAACTACGGCGGCGCGCCGGGTGGGCGCAAGAGCAGCTCAGAAATTCACACGGGTGGAGACATCCCTCCGCCGCTTACGTCCGCTATTCCGGCGTACCGGCGGATTTTTGCCGATCTGGCCAACCATCCAAGCGTCGTCATCTACGTCCTCACCAACGAAGTCGCTTCTCCCAGAACGTATCAGAAGAGCCTCTATCTGCCATTTCTTGAGAAAATTCAGAAGGACGTCCAGGGACTCGATCCGACTCGTCCGATAATCGCGAACGCAGGCTTTGGGGAAGGGCTTCCCTCGGGTGGTGTGTTCGACATTCACCGTTACGCCGGATGGTATTCGCGCACAATGGTGGATTGGTACGATCTGGGCACGTGGATCCAATCCGCTCGCAGACTCAAGGAGCCTTTCACGATCTCTGAGTGCGTCGGCGCGTACACCTCTGACGCCGGGGACTTCCTTACCATGTCCAAGCAGCTCAGCACCATGATCGGCTGGGTGGGCGCGCAGCCCGATCCGCGCAGAGCGGCGATGGAGTATCAGGCAGAGTTGGTGAAGCAGGTTGTGGAGATTACGCGGCGCTTTCGTACGGACAGCGATCCAGGCGTAGCCAGTACGATGCCGTTCACATACTTTCTCGGCCTCTCCCACGCGACGGACCCGCGGGACATCATCCAGAAACCGGCGTTCGACGCCCTGCGTGTGGCATTCCAGCCCGTCTTGATCAGTCCGGAGTGCTGGACGCGTAACCTCTCCCCGGGCGCGACACTGCGCCTGCGCCTGCACATTGTCAATGACGATGACGACGGCCGCACGCTGGAAGCGGCCAGCGTCTCCACTTTTGTCACGGATTCAGGCGGAAATGAAATCACAGAGCCTGTCACAATGTCTGCGCCGTCCGTCCCGTACTATTCCAACCGGATTCTTGATGCCTCTGTTGCGCTTCCCGAAAATCTGCGCCCTGGTGAGTACAGGGTAAGCTGCGTTCTGTCGCGCGACGGGAAAAGCATCTCCGGCAACGAATTTACCGTGCGGGTCTATTCACGCCCACAGCCCACGCAAGCTCTCTCCCGAACCCGCGCCCTGTCCCTGTACGATCCGTCCGGCAAGACAAAGAAAGCCCTGGCTTCGCTGGGCATCGCGGCGCGGGAGGTGTCTTCCCTGACAAAGCTGCCGGAGACCGGCGTGCTTGTTCTTGGAGAGGATGCGCTCGGGACATCAGTGCCGGACTCCGGACAGGTCGTTGAGTTTCTCAGGCGTGGGGGCCGCATTGTCTGTCTGCGCCAGTCCCCCGAGATATGGACCAGTAAGTGGCTGCCGTGCAGCGTGGATATGAGCGCCAACAAAGGCTTCACATATATTCAGCAGACGGGTGACAACGCAGCGCTGTGGAAAACACTCACGAACGACGATTTGCGCCTCTGGAACCAGACCGGTGTTTCCGAAAACAAAGTGCCGGATGTCTTTCCTGTCCGCTCAATCCTTCGGCTGACGAAGCTGGAAGATTTGCGATCAACGCGCGTCTGGGCGGCGACTGATCAGATGCTCACGAGCGCGGCGCTGATGGAGATATATGAGGGGCGTGGCAGTGTGCTGTTGAGCCAGTTCGCCTGCGCAGATCGCGCCGGATTCGACCCTGCAGCTTCACAACTGCTTGCCAATCTTATTGAGTATGCGCTAGGCGATGCAGACCCTGGGTCGCTGGATTTGTCGCAGCCCATTCAGTGGGGCTTGAGCGCTTTTCGCGAAGGTGCGCTAGTAACCAACCTTCAAGGATTCCTGCCCTACTCGCCGACGTACGCTCACGACGGCTCCAGCAAGGGGCGTCTGGCAAGCGATCACCGCATTGACGGTGTCACGCTCGTCGGGACCTACCACTTCACAAGTAACGGCTGGCTGCGCCCAATTCCGGACCCGAAGGCCGAAGCGTGGGGAGTCTTCTTTGGCAGACTTCCCAGCCCGGTCAGTTCGTTTTCTGCAACGGTGCGCAACGTCTCCAGGCGCTCTGAAAGCCTCCGTTTGCTGCTGGATCATACAGAGGCTGGAAGCGCGGCCACCATTCCGGCCGGAGGCTCAAAAACCGTGCGCTGGCCGGTGTCGCACGCAGCCGGAGATGTGCGGGTGGAGTTGCGTGGAGGGCAGAGCCTCGTCATTACACGGACGCAGTTTGATTGAGCGGTTGCCTGCAGCTTCTGAGGTGTGGTGTGTCTGGAAGTGAAAGAGGTTCCATTGTGAAAGAAGCTCTGATCCTCGCAGCCGTTCTTACGCTGTTGAGTTGTGCGGCGCATGCGTTTGACGGATCGAAGTGGAACGTCTCCACCGGGAACTTGAGCGTTTTCTACATTCTGCATTCACCTATCGGCGCCCGCCCACAGCCGAATTTCATCGAGCCGCCTCCGACTGTTGAGGCTCTCAAGAAGATGAAAGAGGCCGGTCTGGTAGCTTACGAAGACTACATCGCCTGGGGAGCTGTGGAGCGCGACGAGGGAACGTGGGATTTCTCTCAACACGATACGGTGGAGAAGGCTTTGCACGGAGCAGGCCTGAAGTACGTCGTTTACAACTGGGCTCATTTTCCTCCCGTCTGGCTGCGGGAGTCAGGTCCCGGTGACGCGTCTCAGCCGCGCACGCTGATGAAGTGCCTGGAGCACCGCCAGGAGACCAACTACCTCTCGATTTTCGACCCTCAGACCATCCGCTGGTACGACCGCTTCTACAAAGCGCTGGCGGAGCATTTTGGCTCGCGCATTGACGGTATTTACGCGTGCATTCTGGGCCCATACGGGGAAGGAAACTACCCTCTCAATGTCCCGGACTGGGTCAATATCGGCCACTGCCACGAGGGGTACTGGTGTGCGGATGTCTATGCGGTTCGGGCTTTTCGTGAGGCCATGCGCCGCAAGTACCACACGGTCGAGAGTCTGAACGAAGCCTGGGGCGTCTCCTATCGCAGCTTTGCCGCGCTGGAGTTTCCCGAGCAGATAGCCAAACCAGTTGCAGCCGAGCAAGATAAACCAAGTATCAACGGCGCCTCGCGCAAGGTGGGTTTTGTTGCAGACCCTGGCGCTTTCGCCGCGGCGCAACAGCGGCGTCGCTGGCTGGATTTCATCACCTGGTATCACCAGGCGATCATTGACTTCACAGAACAGTCCATCAAGACAGTTCTGAAGTACTTTCCTGCGGAAAAGGTTCGCACCAAGCCCGGCGGTACGGCCGGTGGGGTGAACCCGATCGCCTGGGGCACTTACTCTCCCGGCTACGCGAAAATGGCCGCGCCCTACGGCATCGTCCTGCAGCCCGCCGACTGTCACGGCGCATACTTTGGGGATAAGTGGCTGGCGACGGCGTACAACTTCTACGGCGTCCGGCTCTCCACTGAGCCAGCCGGAGGTCTGGACCGGAACAGCTTCGTGCGGCGGATGTTTTCGGACGCTTCCTGCGGCGCGTCTCAGCTGTTTACGTACGAATTTGATCAGCACGCTGAAGACATTCGCAAGTACGTTCATCTCTACACCGGCCAGCCGTCCGGCACCTCGGTCGCAATCTTGATGCCCACCACTTTCTACCGGCTGGGTGGTGATCTGTCTTTCACGGTGAGAGTGGCGGATGCTCTGCGTGACCGGGTGGACTACGATGTGCTGGATGAGTTGCTGATTCAGGATGGAGCGCTGAAGCGCTACAAGACGCTTATTGTCGTTCAAGCGGACATTGTAGAGAAGGACACGCTGGAGAGGATCAGCGCATGGCAGAAAGCTGGTGGAGCAGTGATTATGCGGGATATCCGCGTGCAAAGCGTTGAGGGAAAGCCGTGGGACCCGGGCGCAGCGCACACCGTCGCCGTGAGTCAGGATTCCACCACAACTGCCGATCTTCTGGCTGGATTGCTGCCGGATGCTGACCCCAGAGATGGCGTCTGGGTGACACATCGCGGTAGAAGTGCGCTGCTGTTCAACACGACAGAAGGCGCAGTAGAAGTTGCGCTAAGCGGCAAGAGGGTTTCGGTCCCACCCTATGAGATTGTGGAGACCCGGTAGAGCGCTAAATCTGGAGTCCGCTCCGGCGCTCAATCCGCTGAGGGGTGGGCTTCAGAGGTCGCAACAACGCTGCCGGCCTTGAGATCGCGCCCAACGTGAAAGCTGATGTGTTTGCGAGTCAGCTTCGCCACGTCACGCAAGTTTTCAACCGTGAGATCAAGTGCGCCTACCTGATGCGCTGGAAGCCGGGCAAGAGACTTCATCCCGTCCAGCACAGCGCCGGAGGCCAGGACAACGTCCTCAACGCCCGCCCGGCAACGTGTGCAAACAATTCCCCCGTGAGAGGCGGAAAACGCCGCTGCGCGCGCCGGTGGACGCCGGGCCTGGCACACCACGCACCTGTCCATTTCCGGAGTGTATCCAACAGCGTCCAGCGCTTGAAGCTCGAAGCGGCGGACAACTGCGCTGAGCGACGAGCGAGACTCCAGCAGATAAAGCGACGACAGGAGCAGGTCAAACAGCTCGTGTGAAGGCTGGCGCTCCTCCACCAGAGCCTCCGTCAACTCCAGAAGGTAGAGACCGTACTCGATTTTGCGCTGGGAGGAGCGAATCCCGGAGAAAGAGTGGCGCGGAGTGGCCTCGCTGACAATATCCAGGTTGCGTCCCTCGGCGAGCTGCATCCGGGCATATACGAGTGGCTCCGTCGCGCCTACCAGGCGGCTTTGGGAGCGGCGCGCTCCTTTGGCTACGGCGGAGAGCTTGCCGTATTCGCGGGTGTAGAGCACCAGCAGCTTGTCAGTTTCTTCAAAGCTGCGGCGTCTCAGGACGATTGCGTTTGCGCGGTAAAGAGCCACGCGCTGAAGGCTCCATTCTCAGATTCTGAAATCAGATCTGCGAGAGTGTGTCTGTGCCTACTATTCTACCTGAACCGGATGCGCGCAGTCTGCCGCGCTAGAACCGCAGTGTCTGAGACAGCACCATCGGAGCGTCAGCAGCCCACGCGAAGTTGAACCCCGCCAACTGCACACCGACCGTCCATCCGCGGTGGGTGGACAACCCTGTCCTGAGGGCAAAAAACTTGAGGGGCTTGTATTCAATGCCAGCCCGCAGATCCACGCCGTCGCCGTACGCATTGGTGATGTTCACAGCGTCCGCAGCCGCGACCAGTCCGGGTCGGAAATGCTTCGCGATACCTCCGCTGATCATCGTCCTTTGCTCGTACGACTGAAAGTGCGGGTGAATCAGGTCATTGACGACAAGGCCGTACGCAATGCCTTTGTTTTCCTGTGGTCGCAGGACAAAGCCGACATCGGCCGCGACACCGTTTCTGTGTTCGCTGGCAAGGTCGGCCACGCTCGCATTTCCGTTGTCAAAGGTCACTTCCCGGGTTTGCCCCGAAAGCTGCTGAAAACGCACTCGCGCGCCTACCGCCAGCCGTCCGCCTTTGTACCAGGGAACGTTGCTGCCGACAGCGATTGACGGCGCGGAGACAACAGAGGCCGCCCGGATACGCGATGTGCCTGTTGGAGGAGTCGTCTGGGGACCATTGGCCCAGCTCATCAACGCTGAATCTGGAGTAGCCTGCACGCGCCCCTGTCCCTCATAGCCGAGATTGGCCTTGTAAAAGGTGAGCCCGGAGACGAAGCTGGCGTCAACTGTGGCTTCCCGTCTGGCCATTCTGCGGGCGCTTTCGATAATGTCATCCTGGTCCTGATCCAGAACTGCCCGGCGCAGATCCGAGGCTGTCGAGAAGCTCACTCCGTCAAAGCGGATCGTGCCGCTTGGAAAATTGAAGCCAAGCTTTTTCTTCGTGAAGGCAAGCGCTGCGGGGTTGAGATACTGCGTAGAGGAGGCCTGGTCTATCAGCGCCAGCCCTGCGCCGCCCATCCCGAGCTGGCGGGCATAGGCGCCGCTGGCAAAGTCCGCCGCCGCCCCCCGGGGCAGAGCGAGGGTGGCGCAAACGGCTAACAGGACAGCAGAGAGCTTCGTGAGCATGGCGGTTTCTCCGGTTGCGGCGCTAGGAAACAGCCTGTGCCGCAGGCGCGATTTTAGCCTGTGTCCGGAGTCCATGTCCACTTCTGGAGCTTTGTCTCAGAGGCTGCGAAGCACTACTGACTGCTTTGCGCAGCCTCCGACATGACTTTTTCCAGACTCTTTTCCAGCATCTCCAGCCCCACGTCACCCGCAGTGCGAGCCCGCAGTTTGCCGTCTGCGTCAAACAGGAAGTAGGCTGGCCAGAACTTGTTCTCGAAGACGTCCCCGACTTCGTGCGTATTGTCAATGCCAATCGGGTCCGGAATGCTGAAGTTTGCGATGGCTTTGCGGACCGCCTCAACATCCATGTCTTCTTCCTGGCGTGGCATGTGGATCCCCACCATTTGCAGATCGTCCCCGTACTTCTCACGCCACTGCGCCAGCTTGGGCAGATTGTCTTTGCAGATGTGGCAGGAAACAGCCCAGAAATAGACCAGAGACGGCGCCCCAATCAGGTCACCGGAGCCCAACTCCCCGTTTATCCATTCCGTCGCGTCCTCAAGAGGCGGCAGGTCAGCTCCGATCTTCAAAGGCATGATGGCGACTCCTCTATCAATGAAAACGAAAAGTAAAAAGTGGGGGAGGCTTCAAGAGCGCTCCCCGCGGAAAAATGCAGGACACTACGCCTGCAACAGGGCCTTTCCAGGCTTCCAGTCGCTCGGGCACAGACCACCCGTCTGAAGCGCCTGCAGAACGCGCAGGGTCTCATCCACGCTTCGTCCGATGTTCAGATCCTGAATGACTGAGTAGCGCAGGACACCATTGGGGTCGATGATGAACAACCCGCGCAGGGCAATCCCCTCATTTTCAATAAGCACGCCGTAGTCCCGTGAGACACTCTTCGTGATGTCAGAAGCCAGCGGGTACTTCAGATCGGCAATCCCGTTGTGGCTGCGGGGAGTGTTGATCCAGGCGCGGTGGCTGTAGACGCTGTCGGTTGAGCAGCCAATGACTTCGCATCCCAGCTCCTTGAACTCCTCGTAGCGGTCAGAAAGCGCTGTGATTTCAGTCGGGCAGACAAAAGTAAAATCCAGCGGGTAGAAGAACAGGATCAACCACTGCCCTTTGTAGTCGTCAAGCGACACGTTGTCGTTGAGCTTCTCCATGTTCTTGGTGCTGGGCATATTGAAACAGGGCGCAGGCTCACCCACTTTCGCGCAATGTCTCTCGTCGCTCATAGGAATCTTCCTCTCTTACAGCTCTCTATCAACTCGGTATAACGCAACGTCCCGTTCGACGCCGCCAAACGGGACTTTATCCGAAATATCAGGGCTTAGCAATAGGAACTATTACTACTGCTTGTCTGGTGTTCTAGCTGCGCCCGTATTTGTCTTCAAGCCGCACGATGTCAGACTCATCCGAGTTGCCCAGCCACAGCTCCATAATACGGGCGGGTTTGTCCCCGACCCCTTTCAGGCGGTGATGCGCGCCCCGAGGAATAAAAATCTCTTCGTTGGGAGCGGGGCGGATGGTTTTGTCGTCCACTTCCACTTCCAGCCCCTCATCCAGCGCAACCCAGTACTCCGCGCGGTGGTGGTGGTACTGAAGCGAAAGGATTCCTCCCGGGTCTACCGTGATGATCTTCACCGCACCGACACCTTCGACGGGATACTCTCGAAACTTGCCCCAGGGGCGGTGGTCTTCCTTGATCTCGGAGCGGAAGTCCTGCTCGTTGAACACTTTTTCTTCAATTGCCATAAGCTCGTTGTCTCCTTCGTCTGCGTTTGCAGGCTACGCTCTGGGTATGAAAGCACAAGGCCCAGGCGCCAGCCAGTCACAAGGACTTTTCCCGCAGTGCGTGGTATTCTATCGGAAAAATCGGGAAAGCAGGAGACATGCCACACCCACAGAAGCGTCTTATGCCGGTGGAAGACGTGCTGCGTCTGCTGGACGAGACTGTAACCGCGCTCAGTCAGTGTGCCGTCAATTTCGCCGCCCATCTCGATAGCGACGAGAGCGAGTTGCCATGTCTTTATCAGTGGCATAAGCTGGAAAAGGCGGCCAGAGCGCTTCAGCAGGCGCGAGAGATCGAACACGACTCGCTCGCGGCGGTATCAGTGCTTAACGCTGAAAAAGAGATGATCAGGCGAGCGGCTGCGTTGCTGGACTGCGTGAAGATAGCAGAAGAGGGCCGCGACGCTACTGCGCCAAATCTGCGCAATCCCGGACGCAAAACGCGCAAACACCCCTGGGGGAGAAACTCAGAAGATGAGTGGACAGCTGAAGAGGCTTGAAGCGGTAGTCGAAGGCCGCGTGCAGGACGTGGGCTACCGGTATTTCGTCCAGATGGCGGCCATAGGACTGCATGTCAATGGGCGTGTCTCAAATCTGCCGGACGGCAAGGTGAAGATCGTCGCGGAGGGAGATGCGGACACCCTGGAGCAGTTGATCTCTGCCTTGTGGCAGGGGCCGCGCTCGGCTGTCGTGGACCGGGTGCGCGAGCAGTGGAGTGAGGCGACGGGAGAGTTTCGGGAGTTCGCCATAGATATCGAAGCGTGATGGCGGCGCTGACAAGTGCGGGTTTTGTGGTGAGCTGACCTGTAGGACCCCGATTTATCCGTTATGCGCGCGGCTCAGGAGTACGGCGGAACATTCGAGTTGGGTGAATCGTTAGATATATAGCACACAGCGCAGAGCAAATCGCCTGCTCAGAAGACTCACGTCCTCTTGCGACACAGCATTGCGGTTGCGTGAGTTTGCGAAGTCTTGCTGAGACGGATGTTTTACGCGGTAGACTAGCTTCTGAGAGGCTCCGGTCGAGATGAGTTCTCGGCCGGTTCTTTTTTGTACCGGGCTATGTCTGGACAAAAGCCGCTGTCTGTGACAGCCGGCGTCTGATAAGCTCAGCTCGCACGGCGCTGACGGCTCGAGAGGATGTTTTGAGCTTCGCGGTACTTGACCACAGTCCGGCGAGCAACATTCAGTCCGCGCTCCTGCAAAATCTCGGCTATCTCCTGATCGGACAACGGCCGCCGCTTGTCTTCCTGCGCAATAATCTCCTCAATGAGGTCTTTGATGGAAATGGACCCGTCAAAGAAGGGATCGAAGCTGACCACCTCCTCACTGGGGAGTTGCATCCATTTGTTGGCGGTCGCTCGGCTGACGGTGGACTCGTGCAAGCCCAGGGCTTTGGCCACCTGTGTTCGCGTCAACGGGCGCAGGAAGTTTTTCTGGGATGTCTCGATGTAACCCTGCTGGTATTCAACGACGTATTTCGTGATAGCCCGCAGAGTCTTGCGCCGCTGGAGAATGCTGCGGATAAACGCATCAGCCCGCTCCACGTACTCCACAATGTGCCTGCGCTCATCGGACGAATAGTTTCTGGAGCCGCCGTTGCGAATATTGGCGTAGGCTTCGCGATATTTGTTGTTGAGGGCGAGAGACTGGTTTTCTGTGATGAGCACATCGATCTCGTACCCCGCCATCGTCCGGCGCACGATTATATCCGGCTGCACGGACTGCGCGTTCTCGGGGTTTGTGTCCCAGGGCAGGCGGAAGCATTCGCCCGGATGCGGGGACAACTCTTCCCGGATGAACTTCAATGCGCTCTGGACCGTCTGCTTGTGCACTTTCAGATGATGCGCCAGCCGGGTGATTTTCCGTGAGTGGGTGTCGGCCCAGTAGTCTTCAACCATACGCAGAGCCAGGCGGCTGAGCGGAGTCTGCTCATCCAAAGCCCGGAGCTGAATCGCCAGACACTCCTGCACCGAAGTCGCCCCGACTCCAGCGGGGTCAAAAGTCTGAATCAGGTTCAGCACCAGCCTGGCCTCGGCCGCTGTTACCTTGAGGTCCGCCGCTATTTCCTCCAGCGAACCTTCGAAGTAGCCCGTGCCGGTGATGCTGTCGATAATAGCCTCACCAATCGGGAAGCTCTCTTTGTCGCCCGTCGCGCGGAGTTGATCCAGCAGGTGGTCGTGGAGCGTATGTTGTGAGCGCAGATTCGCGATGGGGTCAAACTCATCGTCCGCATGACCGACAACGCCCACATACTCCACGTCCGGAGCCAGCCAGTCCCGCCAGTCAATGTCCTCTGATGCGTCTGCCTTCTGCTGCTCCTGCTTGTACGGACAGTTGACGCACAGCTCGCGTGGCACTCCGCACGCGCTGCAGATATCGTCATCAGGGCGTTCGATAGCGGGGTTGTCAGCTAACTCCTGCTCGATCATCTCCGTCAGCTCCAGCGTAGAGCACGCCAGAACGTTGTTGGCCAGAATGATCTTCGGATCAATCTTTTGACTTAGAGTTTGCCTAAGGCCTTGTCTCAGTAGCAAGGTGCCAGCCTCTTCACTTGATACTCCGGACAGCAGTGTGCGGATTTCAAAAAAGTCGACCCAGTCTCTACGGCCGCAGTCCGCAAGACAGAACGCCAAGTCTGCACACAGAGGCAGGCTCAGCCGGAAACAGCCTTTTCAACGGCTGGTAAGCGGGGACGAATGACACCGGTCTCGCGAGCGGGCAACCGAAGCGGCAGTCGTGTCTGGAGAGGCACTCAGAAGCAGTCATTATCCCAGTTATGACTGCAGTCCCAGCGAATGCCCCTGTTACGCGCCGTCTTTCCGGCTCAAGATGTCCTGCTTACCACATGGTCTCAGCGTAGAGTCGGCGCAGGAGCTTATCGGAATTGTACCGCTCCCCCGAGCCTGTGTCAAGTTTGCGCGCTCTTGCTCGCGCTCAGAAACGGGTCTATACATTCCCCCGTCTACAGTTTTTGTTCCATATTTGCGTGGCGCGCCAAACGACGTGACTGATGTGCGGTTAGCGCGCGACTCCAGCGCCTGGCTGACTTTTGAGCATAGTAATCAACTCACGACAGAACGCGGGCAGGTCTTCTGGCTTTCGGCTGGTGATGAGATTGCCATCCACCACCACCTCTTCATCGCGCCAGTGGCAGCCCGCGTTGATCATGTCATCCTGAATTCCCGAGAACGATGTGGCGCGACGGCCCTTCAGAATGCCCGCGGAAATGAGTATCCACCCACCGTGACAGATGCAGGCCACAGGCTTACCGGAGCCGGAAAACTCCCGAACGAACTGGGCAAAACGTGGCTCCCGGCGCATCAAATCCGGCGCCCAGCCACCCGGTATGACGATAGCGTCGAAGTCATCTACTCTGGCGTCGTGGATGGCTCTGTCAACCTCTACGGGGTAGCCATACTTACCTGTGTAGCCATCAGTCGTCCCGCTTCCCACAAAACATGTCTCCCAGCCCTCTTCTCTGAGCCGCAAAGCCGGATACCATACTTCCAGGTCCTGATAGTCCTGCTCCACCAGAATTCCGATTTTCCTTCTCTGTGTTTTCAACTGAGACTCCTTACGTGGCTTTACTGAGAGTCTATCCACTTCTCCAGCAGATCTGAAGCGTTGTGTCTGGGACTGTTCGGGAGTGCGAGGCGCTGGGCGATTCGACCAATCCCCGCATGGGGAGATCTATCGGACACAGAGCCGCAACCTGAATTCAGCGCTCTTCAGACACTCGGATCGGCGCAGGACGCTCGTTTTGTTTTCCATACAGCAGCGCCTGCGCATAGCGCTCGTCCGGGCTGATCGGATCTTTGTGTGATTCCCAGTGTTGCTCGGCGGTGTGGACGATCCAGGGGTGCGCGATCATGCCACCGAGGACCGCGGAGACGACAGGTGTGGCAAGCAGCGCTATCAGCGCAAGTGTTTGCGCGCCTCGCCGCAAATTGCGCAGGAGTGCACCATAGCGCCAGTCTGGTTTCTGTGGCGCAGGCCGCGCATTGCGTAAAAGCGCTTCGCCGGGGGCCGGACCATCCGGAAACAGCCTGTGCGCAAGATCGACCGTCTCCTGCTCTCGAAGCAGCCTCTGGTAGGCCTGGACCACGGCTTCCAGCCGAGCCTCGGCGGTGTCATCACCCGGACAGACGTCCGGGTGCGACTCACGCACCTTTCTTCGAAACGCTGATTTGATTTGTGCAACGGAAGCGCCCGGCTCCAGAGCCAGGACTTCCCAGTCTTTGGAATACATCGTCTCTATCAGTAGAATACCCGCGAAAACTCATCTCAATTATACAACGCCAGGACGCTGAGTGGGCAGCGCAGTTCTCTTGCTTTTCTTCTCTGTATTCGGCCGCCTCTATGCGACAGGGACTTCGCTCTGGCCGACGCCGTCCGCGTCACGGCAGTGCGCCATGATATAATCTGTCCCGACAGAACTCTCACCAGTGAGGATGGCAGTAGCAGTGGCTGATATCTCCCCTTTTCAGGGCGTGCGGTTCAATGTGGCAAAGGCCGGAACACCCGGCAGTCTGATCTCTCCACCCTATGACGTAATCGACTCTCAACAACGCCGACGCCTGTATGAGCGCAGCGACTACAATTATGTGCGCCTGGTGCTGGGTGAAGAGCAGCCGCTGGATTCCGCCGATCACAACAGATTCACGCGAGCGGGAAGCCTGCTGGTTGAGTGGCTGGAAAAGGGGATCCTGCTCAGAGATCCGATGCCGGGCTTCTACCGGCAACGCATTGACTACCAGATTCGCGGGCACGCGAAGACTCTGTGCGGCCTTACTGCCCTGGTGCGTCTGGAGGACTACGCTCGAGGGATCATTCTTCCGCACGAAAAGACGCTGCGTGGGCCCAAGGAGGACCTGGAGCGACTTATGGACGCCACCAGCGCCAATCTTGACAGCGTCTGGATGATGTTCGAGGACAACTCCGGCGTGGTGCGAAAGGCTTTACAGAATGCCCATTGGCGTGAGGCGATCGAGAACGCAAGGGATGAAACAGGCGTTGGCTACAGTCTGGATGTCTGCGACGGCGCGGGGGACGTTCAGGCGATTTCACAGGCTCTTGGCTCTGAAGTTCTGACGATAGCCGACGGCCACCACCGCTATGAGACGGCGCTGGCGTACGCCCGGAAGAAGCGTGAGGAGTGCGGTGCGGGGCCGTGGGACTGGGTGATGGCTACGCTGGTCTGGACTGATGATCCTGGCCTGACGGTGCTGCCAACGCATCGCGTGTTGCGCGATCTGGACTCTGTGCTCTTGGACAGACTCGCCGAGCAGTTGGGCAGGGACTATGAGCTGCAGGCATGTCGGCAAGGTGAACTGGAGTCTCGTCTGGCGCAGGCTGGTGAGTCCGCGTTTGGCCTGTGGGACGGGCAGAAAGGCTGGGTGATTGTGCCGCGCGAGGATGTAGATCTGCTCGGAGCGGAGCTTTCACAGCAGAGCGTGCTGGCTGAGGCTTTTGGTTTCGACGTTGCCCATCTGAAGACCGACCCACGTCTTGCCTATGTCGAAGAGGCATCAGAAGCGTTTGGGATGGTGTCATCCGGGGATTGGCAGGCGGCCATACTGCTCAATCCCATACCTGTGCGCACAATTACGCGCTATGCTCGCCAGGGGCGCCCTATGCCACAGAAGTCCACCTACTTCTATCCCAAGCTTGCCAGCGGGCTGGTACTGCGCATTATTCAGGACGCGCCTGTTGCCTGCTGAAGAACCCGGCCCTGCGCCCATCCAGCCCCTCAGGCTGCAAACAGCAAACGATTTTCTGAGTCTGGATGAGATTGACAATTCTACGGGTGCTGTACGCGCGCTTTCCCTGATCCACGAGACAGCGCGGGGCGCTATCGTTGTGACCGGATCGTCCAAGCCCTTTATTGCATTAGTTGTCGAGTTGGACTCTACGCCCGTGCCGCTGGGGGACATCCGGTGGAGCCGGTTGGGGAACTGGATTCCACATTTTCACGCGCAGGTCCCGGAGGGCTCTGTGGAGTGCACCTATCTGACACCACCAGGCAAGCGGGGCGCAGCGGTGCGGGCTGTTTTGCGCACAGACGTCCCGGCGACGGCAAAGCTCTCATTTTGCGTGTGCTGGCAGGATACCCGGCATGTCGGGGCGATGACGTGCCAGATGAACGGCCAGCGCATGGTCGGCGGTCACAGTACGGGCGATGCTCGTCATCTTTCACTGCGATGGGCACACCCGATCTTTTCGATCGGGCTGGCCGCTTCACCGGGCAGCCAGTGGCAGGGGGCGACGGAAGAATGCCGCGCGGGCTCGGCCATTGAAGACGTCTATTCAACCGAGCGGCTGCCAGTGGAGTTCTCGGTATCGCGCTCAGCAGATCTCCAGGCCGGAGAATCTCTCACTCTGGAGCTTGACGTAGGTGTTGGTATTGAGCCAGCCAGCAGTGTAGCCTGCGCCATTGATTTGCGCGACCAGGGCTGGGATTCGATAAAGCGGGTTTCAGAAGCGTTTCTCGACGCCCGCCACATTCACTGCAAAGACATCGCCGAGCCTTTTGAGGAGTTGTTGAACAGAAACGCGTTCTACAACTTCTTCTATTCTCGCGCCACAGCCATAGACACCGAGCGGCGTGTCACCGTCTCGTCCCGCTCCCCGGGCAGCGCTTTGACCGCCTCCTATCACGACCGCGACGTGTGTCTGTACAGCTTTCCCGCCGTCCTTCTGATTGATCCTGTCGAAGCGCGCGAGATTCTGCACTATGTCTTCGGCGTTCAGATGCGCAATATTGGCGCTCGCAGCCGAGGTCTGGACGGCTCCCTGCTCCAGCCCGGGTTTTCACTGGATGGCCTTGTCGCTCCCATACGCGCGCTGTGGATGTACGTGGACCTGACGGATGACCTCACCGTACTCTTTGACCAGAGCGTGCAGTCTGGTCTGAACCGGATTCTGGAGACGCTGGAGGGCGCCTCGCACCCGCAGATTGCCCTGTACCGCACGCGCCTGACCCCTGGGGAACGCATTGCGCCGCTTGAGTACCTGACCTACAGCAATATGGTGGTGTGGAGGGCGCTGGTTGATCTGTCCGACCTCTACCGGCGGATACGCGATGTGGAGCGCTCTGCCGATACAGACCAGTGGGCGCGGGATGTTCAGGCGGCTATTCTGCGTCATCTCGTCGTGCGCCAGGACGGGGGCCCGGTGTTCTGCTGGGCCAGCGATCTGGACGGCCAGACCCAGATGGGCGATGAGCCAGAGGGCAGCCTGGAGCTGGCCACACACCTTGAGTTTTGCCGCCCGACTTTGCCTGTATTCGCTAACACGGTCGCGCGTCTGCGCGCTCAGCGCTCCGACGACTCAACTGCCGGGCAGAGTCTGCTTACAATGGCCAATCGGCTGTTGAGCGGCGATCTGGGTCCTCTGGAGTCTCTCAGGGAAGCGCCGGCGGGGCCTCTGGAGCCGTCCGGTGAGACCGGCGACACCGCTAACACGGAGTGTGCTCTTGCGGGCTATCTGTGCTATGCGCTGGTTCGGGCGCTCGAAGCTTACGTGGAGCCTCCCGTCCTGCATCCGAAGCAAGCCGTGCGCGGTCGCATCAGCCGCAGCATCCTGCGTCCCGGAGTCGGGTGGATTTGATGCGGACTGGCGGAACCTCTTCTGCCTTTCGTTCGCCTCTGTTTGCGTGACTCTTTGCACCGCAACGGGCTCACATGAGCGAGAAAAAGGCGCTGATGGAGATTGAGAGATATGAGGAGATTCGGTGTTGTCTGGCTGATCGGAACAGTGTTTGTGACGTCCGCAGCGGGAGGGTACATCGGTTCCCGGCAGGCGGCGGTACGCTCTGGTCGCGATAGCGGCTGGACGGTTCTGACCCCAAAGCTCGTACAGGCTCCAGGTATCACCGGAGACTCGGGCGGTGGCGGCCCGGTCATCGCCGCTATCCGAAAAGTCGGCCCCGCTGTTGTCAACATTGACACCACCGCACGCCGCTACCGGTATATGTTCGGCGGGATGTTCGGAGATTTTTTCGGGGAACCCAGGTCACAGGAAGTGCAGACCGGAGAAGGCTCCGGCGTTATCATTGACGGCGCAAAAGGGCTCGTTCTGACTAACCACCACGTCATCGACCGCGCCGAGCGCATCACAGTGTCCCTTCCCGATAAGCAGACGTT
This sequence comes from Armatimonadota bacterium, assembly GCA_020846715.1. Lineage (GTDB taxonomy): Bacteria > Armatimonadota > UBA5829 > DSUL01 > DSUL01 > JADLDK01. The sequence goes on from JADLDK010000005.1 coordinate 68,275, forward strand.
TCAGGCCAGGGTTCTGGGCAGTGACGCGAGCAGTGACCTCGCGCTGCTCAAAATTGACGGGAAGAATCTGCCACAGGCGCGTATCTCGCAGGCGCCAACGCCACCCATCGGTTCCTGGGCTATAGCGATAGGAAATCCCTTCGGCTTCAAGAACACGGTCACAGTTGGGGTGATTAGCGCGATGGGACGCACGCTGCGCTCTCCCCGCGGGTCCACACTTGAGAACATGATACAGACAGACGCCGCTATCAACCCTGGTAACTCGGGAGGCCCTTTGTGCGACATGGGCGGGGAAGTGATCGGCCTGAATACCGCGATCATCTCAGAAGCGCAGGGAATAGGCTTTGCGACGCCGTCGGCAACCATCCGCTGGGCGGTAGAGGAGATTCAGCAATACGGCCGAGTGCGCCATCCGTGGCCTGGCTTCTACGTTCGGGACATCGGCGGCAGCCTTGCCCAGCGTCTGAAATTGCCCTCCAGCGCCGGTGCGCTCATCGTTCAGGTTGACCCGGGAAGTCCTGCGGCAGGTGCCGGGATAGAGGCTGGTGACGTGGTCGTTCAGCTTGATGACCGGGCTATTGACTCTTCAGACGACGTAGTGGGTGCCTTTCTTCAGGCGAGAGTCGGCGGGACGATGAAGATAGTGCTCTGGAGGGACGGCCGAAAGATCACACGGGAGCTGGCGTTAAAAGAGGCGCCTTCTTCAGCCGGAATCTAGCGTGCAGGCTTGGCGGCAGAAGCTCGCTAAGATCGCTTCAGCAGAGTGTAAAGACCGATCGCTACACCGATGACAATAACGGACAGCCGGACATTGCGCTGGCCGATACGTCTGGCAAGCCCCGCTCCTCCGTAGCCTCCGGCCACCGAGCCCACAGCCATCAAGATGGCGAAGTGCCAAACGACATTGCGCTCAATGATGAACGTGACAGCAGCGACTCCGTTTATGCAGACGGCCGCAAAGGCTTTCAGGGCGTTCATCCGGTGAATATTCGACAGTCCCAGCATGCCCAGCGCCGCCAGCATAAGGATCCCGATGCCTGCGCCAAAGAACCCTCCGTACAGCGCCACTACAAACTGATAAGCCATCGTGAGCGCCAGTCGCCGTCCTTTGAATGCGTGGTGAGACGGATCGCCTGAGGCGTTTCTGTTGACAATGCGTCTGAAGGGCTCCTGAATGGCGAACAACGCTGTCGCTCCCAGAATCAGCCACGGAATCATCTTCGCAAACAGTTTGTCTCCGGTGTGCACCAGCAGAACTGCGCCGAGGTAGCCGCCGATGAGGCTCGGAAGCCCGATCCACGCCAGCTCCTTCCAGCCGTGCTCCAGCTCATCCCGGTAGCCCCAGTACGCGCTGAAAGAGCCTGGCACGAGCGCCACTGTGCTCGTGGTATTAGCCGCTATCGGGCTGACACCGGCGGACAGAAGCGATGGGAACGTGATAAGCGTTCCACCACCGGCAACCGAGTTAATGGCGCCTGCGATGAACGCCGCGATGAAAAGCAGAATGTACTGCATGTGGACTGAAAAGGTGGATGCCTGAACGGACTTGCAGACCCGCGCTCAGTATGTTATCACAGTGTGGGGAGACGGACAATGGTGACAGGCACAATCAGCGACGATCAGTGGATTCAGTACTGGCGAGAAGGCTATCTGCGGCTGGGCACGGTGATTACACCGCAGGAGTTGAGCGCGTTGCAGCAGCGTATAGACGACATTATGCTTGGCCGCGCTCCGGTGAACTACAGCCGGATGCTCATGCAACTGGACTCTGAGACAGGGTCGTACTCCGAGCTGTCAAGCCAGACCAGCGGACACAAAGGCGCCACCCTCGCGTACCGGAAAATACAGGACCTCGAATACGATCCGCTGTTTCTTTCGTACATGCAAAAGCCGCTGTTCCGCGAAATTTGCGGTGAAGTCTATGGAAGGCACGCGTCCATCTCGTGCTACCGCGCCATGTTCATGAACAAACCGGCCCGGAAAGGCACATTTCTTCCCTGGCACCAGGACGCGGGCGACCAGTGGTCTCTGGATCGCGATCCACTCGTGACGGTGTGGCTGGCTCTGGACCCGGCGACGAGAGCGAATGGCTGTGTGCAGGTTGTCTCTGGCACTCACCGGCTTGGGCTTCTCAGCAAGCTTGGACACACCATTACGCAGGAGCAGGAGCGTCAGTATTGCCCGCCGGACAAGATCGCCTACCTCGAACTGGAGCCCGGAGAGGCGGTTCTACTTCACAACATGGTGTTGCACAGATCGGACGTCAACCACACGGATACTCCCAGACGGGCTTTCAGCGTGTGCTATCTGGATGCGCGGACGCGTCAGCACCGGGACCACAGCTTCCCTGTCATCTTTGGTGAGGGCGCTCTTCGGCCGGAAGACTTGAACGTACCCTCGGCTCAACCGTCAAGCGGAAGCTAGCGCAGTCTTCTGATCTGGTGGGTGGTAGGATTAGGGGCCGCGGTTCACGAATACACATTCAGACTACCTGAAAGGGACGCGGTGAGAGGCCTGCGTCAAGGGACTCACTGACCATTTCTATGTATCACGACCTCTTTTCTGTCTCCGCCTGTGCTCTCTTGTTGATGGCTGCGTCTTGTGTCTCCGTTTCACCTGTTCAGGCGGCTAGGCCGTCCGCTGTCAATCTGACGTGCGAGCATCGCGTGAGTCCACTTGGTATCGACGCGAAGCGCCCGCTCCTGTCGTGGCAGATGCAGGAGACAGAGCGCGGCGCGCTTCAATCTGCCTATCGCATTCAGGTGGCCACCGGTCCGCAGTCGCTCGTTGCGGGGAAATCTGTCGTCTGGGACAGCGGGAAAGTCGAGTCTGCCAATTCACTGAGCGTGCCCTGTGAAGCTTCTGCGCTTCTGAGCGCTCAGGCTTACTGGTGGCGCGTGAAAATCTGGGACGGCCATGGGCGCGAGAGTGAGTGGTCGTCTCCGGCGAGCTTTGAGATGGGGCTTCTGCGCCCGGGTGACTGGCGGGGCAAATGGATTGGCGCCCCGCCGGGCGGCAAAGGTGACGGCCCCGCCGCGGCGGCAGAGTCCCAGATCGCGCCGCAACTGCGCACTGAGATAGTTTTGGACAAACCTATCCGCCGGGCCCGCGCCTACGTCTGCGGGCTCGGATACTACGAGCTGCGGATTAACGGGGAGAAAGTTGGGGACAGGGTGCTCGACCCGTCTTACACCAACTTTGACCGGCGCGCCCTTTACAGCGCCTACGACGTCACAGACGCTCTGCGAGAGGGAAAGAACGCCGTCGGAGCCATTCTCGGCAAGGGCTGGTTCTCGCAGAATCTGTGTCTTCTCCTTCAGATAAATGTCGATTACACCGATGGAACGCACGCCAGTTTTGCGACGGATGAGTCGTGGAAGTGGTCCACCAGTCCGATTCTGATGAACTCCCTTTACAACGGCGAGACCTATGACGCCCGGCTTGAGCAGTCTGGCTGGGACATGCCGGGATTCGACGACTCGGCGTGGAGAGGAGTTGTTCTCTGTGATTCTCCCACAAAGTTGCTGTCCGCACAGGAGATTCAGCCCGTTCGGGTAACCGAAACACTGCCTTTCAAGAGCATGAAGGAAGTCAAGCCCGGCGTGTGGGTGTTCGATTTTGGGCAAAACTTTTCGGGGTGGTGCCAGCTACGGGTGGCCGGACCGGCGGGGCAGGAAGTCAAGTTGCGCTACGCAGAGATACTGCATCCGGATGGTTCAGTGAATCAGGAAAATCTCCGGTCAGCAAAAGCCACGGACACCTACATTCTGAAAGGCTCCGGGCAGGAAATCTACGAGCCCAGATTCACCTACCACGGTTTTCGTTACGTGCAGATAGAAGGTTATCCGGGACGCCCGGAAGGCTCGGATGTTGTGAAGGGAAGACTGGTCCACACAGACTTCTCGCCGCGCGGGGAGTTCTCTTGTTCCAACGAACTGATCAACCAGATACAGCACAACTCCGTCTGGGGATTTAAGACGAATTTCCACTCGATCCCAACAGACTGCCCTCAAAGGGATGAGCGGCAGGGATGGATGGGTGACGCGGGAATGACGTGTGACGCGGGATGCTACAACTTCAATATGGGCGCGGCGTTCACCAAGTTTGCGCAGGACATTCAGGACTCTCAAGGGGCGGACGGGCGTATTCCGGACACTGTCCCGCACGTCTGGGGTACAGACGTGGGCGACCCGATGTGGTCCGTGGCTTATCATCTCATTGTCTGGAATGTTTACCGCCATGACGGTGACAGAGCCCTGCTGGAGAAGCACTACGACGGACTGAAGCGCTATGTGGATTTTGTCAAGAGTGGGTCGCCCGGCTACATCTACACCCATAACAACTACGGTGACTGGGTGGGTTTGGTCGAAACGCCCAAAGACCTCATCTCAACGGGTTGCTTTTATTTTGTATCGAAGCTGGTGAGTGAGATGGCGCAGCAACTCGGCAGGCTCGACGATCAGCGCACGTACGCGGAGTTGTGCGGGAAGATTGCTGAAGCCTTCAACAGCAAGTTTTTCGACCCTCAGACGAATGTTTACGGCAACGGAAGTCAGTTTTCGTACATCTGGCCGCTGTATCTCCAGATTGTGCCGCAAGCCCATCGTGCGGCTGTAGTGGACAACCTTGTGCACGACATTATGGTCACACACAAGGGACATCTGAGTACTGGCTTCCCGGGTACACGCTATCTCTTTGAAGCGCTGTGCAATGAAGGTCGCCCCGACGTCGCCTATACAGTCGCCACCCAACCTGACTATCCCGGATACGGATACATGATTGCCAACGGCGCAACGACGATCTGGGAGTTGTGGAAGCGCGAGACAGGACCTGGGATGAACTCGCACAACCACCCTGCCTTCGGCTTTATCAGTGGCTGGTTCTACTCACATATGGCCGGTATCGTTCCAGACTGGCGCTATCCCGGCTACGAGCGCTTTGACGTAAAGCCCTATCTGATGGGCGATCTCAACGAGGCGCAGGCGTCGGTGGATACTGCGCGCGGACGAGTTGCGTCTCACTGGAAGCGCGACTCCTCGGGCGTTACACTGAATGTGACCGTGCCCGCCAATGCCCAGGCTCGGGTGTGGGCGCCCAAGACAGCGCCAGGCGCAGCCACAGTGACTGAAGGCGGGCGCCCGGTGTGGAAAAACAGCTCTTTCAACGCTGTAACCGGAGTTACGTCTGCACAGGACGCAGGGGAGTGGGTCAGGCTGGAAGTGGGTTCCGGCTCATACAGCTTTCATATCAGTGCAGAGAGATGAGGAGCAGGCGCCATGCATCAGGCTTCCACGGGCGCGGCTCAAGCGCAGGTGTCGCGGTCAGCCATGGCAGTGTGTCAGAACCTGTGATAGCGGGCGCCTCCAGGGTGTCCAAACCCAACGCGCGGGAGCGGATGGGAATCTGCCCATTGACGCGAGGCGCGCCTGCTTCGTATAATTCCCGGAAAGCCGCTTGCGCGGATAAACTGCGCTGCGTTGTACGTTTTGCTCGCTTCTTGATGGCCCGGAGGCGTCTTGCCAGGCCGGGAGCGCTGCCCATCATGGGAGGAATCGCTTAACAATTGGCTAGTGTCACCCTCAGAAACCTCGTAAAGACATTCAAGAATGTTGTCGCTGTTGACAATGTGAACCTGGAGATTCGGGACAAGGAATTTCTTGTGCTGGTTGGGCCTTCGGGCTGTGGCAAGACAACGGCGCTGCGGTGCGTCGCGGGTCTGGAGGAAGCTACAGGCGGGGAGATATTGATCGGCGATCGCGTCGTAAATGACGTCTCTCCCAAGGACCGCGACATCGCTATGGTGTTCCAAAACTACGCTCTGTACCCGCACATGAGCGTGTATGACAACATGGCGTTTGGGCTGAAATTGCGCAAGGTTCCCAAGGACGAAATCCGCCGCCGCGTGCAGGAGGCCGCGGAGCTTCTGGGACTGGGAGAGCTGCTCCAGCGCAAGCCCAAACAGCTTTCAGGAGGACAGAGGCAGCGCGTTGCGCTCGGGCGCGCCATTGTGCGTGAACCCGCTGTATTCCTGATGGATGAGCCGCTGTCAAACCTGGATGCGAAGCTGCGTGTTCAGACGCGCGCCGAGCTTATCAAACTGCACCGCCGCCTGGGAATCACCACCATCTACGTGACTCACGATCAGGTGGAGGCTATGACAATGGGGGATCGGATTGCCGTCATGAAGGACGGAGTGGTCCAGCAGCTTGACACTCCGCTTGGGCTCTATCACAACCCGGTGAACACTTTTGTGGCCGGCTTTATCGGCACACCCAGCATGAACTTTCTCGACGCCAAGCTCGAAGGCTCAAACGGCAAAGCTATCGTAAATACAGGGGCGTTTCAGGTGACAGTTCCGGACGACAAGTACGACACAGTCAAGGATGCCATCGGCCGTCCCGTGATTTTTGGCGTTCGTCCGGAAGACATCTTCGACAAACACCTGAGTGGGATTGTTCAGCCGACTGAGGAGAACACAGTTCAGGCTATGGTGGAAGTCACCGAGCCTATGGGCGCGATCAACACAATGTATCTGACCATCGGAGAGCACTCTATCGTCGCAACTATTGACGCTGAGACAAAAGCCGTGGAAGGCGAGATGGCGGACCTGGTGCTTGACATGGCGCACACGCATGTCTTTGACAAAGAGACGGAGCAAGCGTACTACTAGACTTTTCTTCTCCCACCGCAACGTCTCTCGCTCGTTGGTGACATTCCAGAGTGCGGTTGCATCGCCGGGTGTGCCACACGTGAACGCGCGCTCAGGTCAAGACGCGCTCGTGGCGCCATTTGCCCAGTCACGAAATAGCGGCTGCACACTTCAGGCGTTCAGCGCATCGCAGGCGGCTTCACGTCCCCGCCGCCCGGCGGGCGGCGCCGCCCCCTGCCGCGCGACAACCGTCCTGCCGGACATCTCAGGCTGTGCCTCTGGCGCTCACTCGTGTGCGCTGCTGTGAATCCGGGCAGCGCCGCGGCCAGTCAGCCCGCTACCTCTGAGCCGAAGAATAAAGAGCAGCCCTTGCGCTCAGTGCCAGGCTCCACCTCCAACACTCAGTGGTAAAGGCTGCGGCTCCTCTTCGGCCGTAACGCTTACGACTGACGCCAGTCGCAGAGGCTCTCCGCTGCGTGCGTGGGGGGAGTCCCATCTGCATACGTGGCAGACGGGTTGCGCAGGTCGAGGCTTTCTGCCAGGGGCCACAACTGACACGATGGGCTGGTCCAGGCGCGTCGTTTGGCCCGATTGTTTCCCCCACGTCTCCAGTGTAGGCGCTGACACTGTCAATTCCTGTCAGTGCAACAGACCTGTGAAAAAAGATAAAAGAATTTTTCCCTCTCTCGTGGGGATGTGAGGTTAGTGGTGTAGTTTCGATGCAGCGGCGTGACAGGCTCGGAGCGGGTCCGGACAGGGCGGTGAGAGATTTGCGTGGCTTTTGCCCTAGCCTGCGCCAGGGAGCCCCGCCTGTCCAAGCAGCCTTCCCAGGATGTAGGTGGCGACTGAGACAATGACTCCGACAGAGGTCATCTCGAGGCCTGAGGTAAACCAGTGGCGCGTGGTAAGGAGGCTCTTGAGCGCGCCTACGGCGAAATGAGCCATCAGGCTGATTACCAGAGCGGCGACGACAGCCGGCATGCCCGTCGTGAAGAAGAACGGGATCAGTGGGACAGAGGCGCCAATAGCGGTGGAGATCATAGATGAGAACATGCTGGTCCAGGGATTCGGCGCGGAAGAGTGGGAGATACCCAGCTCCTCGTGCGCCAGAGTGCTGAGCATGTCTTCGGGATTCTTGCTCAGGCGGTCAACGAGGATATCGACCTCTTCATCTGAGAAACCCTTCAGCTTGTAGATCAGCTCCAGTTCCCGGCGCTCTTCTTCGGGTTCTTCGAGGATCTCCTCGCGCTCGCGAGCAAGCTCTGACTCGATGACTTCCTTTTCGGATTTGGCCGCCAGATACGCGCTTGAGCCCATTGAGAGGGCGCTTGCCAGCATACCGGCCAGACCGGCAACCAGCACAAGTCCGCTGCCTCCCGTGTAGCCGGCCATTCCGCTCACGATGCCAAACACCGCGCCAAGCCCATCATTGACTCCGTAGATAGCGTCCGCCACCCAGCTTCCGCCTTTGACGTGCCACTTCTCCCGGTGAAGAAGGTAGTTGAGCTCGCCCTGTTCCCTGGATTCCGAGACAGCGTGGTGCAGCCGTCTGGTCAGGTCTTTCTCATCGTGGGCGATCTCTCTTAGGATGACGGCGTCGTCCTCGTGAATCTCTTTGAGTTGCCGCTGAAACTCGTGCGCGTGATGGCGCTCATCCTTCTCAATGCGCTCCAGCATGCGTACCGGTCCCAGATGCTTTGCCATGAGCCGGTACACTTTGGCCCGGCGTCCCGGTGGCGGAGGCGGCTGGCGAATGCCAAGCTGCGCCATCCTCTGGGCCCACATCCCGGCGTGCTTCTTCTCCATCTCAGCCAGCTCTTGAAAGAGCGCTTTGCGGTGTGGGTCCTTTTCTACCTTACCGAGAGTCTCGTACGTCTGCGCAGCCCGCATCTCCTCGCGCCAGTTGTCTATGATGGCTTTGTCCCGTTTTTTCATGATGGCTGGTGTGTTATGCAGTGAGGCCACGGACTCGAAGCTGCCTGTATTGTAGCACCAGCGCAAAGCTGGCGGTTGCCGGAACCGGCGCGGGATATCTGTTCGTAATGCTTGTGTCGCTCACGTCGCGATCAGCAGACTCTGGTTTCACGAGGAATTATCCCAAATTCCGCTATAGACTATGCACAAGGCGGGTTTGTGGGGCATAATACTGTCCGGCTGTCTGGCGTTGGGCGGCTAGCCTATGCCTTTTGCGCGCTATGCGCAACTGATCAGCTACTATGCGACTTACGCAACAAAGTCCTGAAGTCTGCTTCAGAGAGGAGCACGTTTACGCCTATGTGTAGGGCATCTCTATGGATGGCGACCGCGTTGACACTGGGGCTCGCCTCGCTACCAGCCACTAAAACCGCTGTCTGGGCTGCGGCATCTACGCCTGCGACCAAGACCACAACCGCCAAACCGGCGGCCAAGTCCACCACCAAACCTGCAGCTTCCAAGCCTGCTGCCAAGCCGAAGGCCAAACCTGCGGCAAAACCGGCTGCAAAGTCCGCCGCCAAGCCTGCAGCGAAACCGGCTACACCTGCGCCGAAGAAGCCGATTACAGCCAGCGCGCCTGCCTCGACCGTCGTGGCGATAGTCGGGTCTCAGAAGATTACCAAGGGTCAGGTGGACAATGCCGCGTGGCAGCGCTACGCGGTCAGTCTCACCAGCGAGCTCATTGACAAGGCCTGTGTGCAGCAGGCCGCGCAGGCTCAGGGTGTGCAGATTACCAAGGCTGACATTGACGAGAAGGTGAATGAGCTGAAAGGCCGTGTGGCTCAGCAGGGCATGACCTTCGACCAGTTCAAGAGCCAGTACAACCTGACAGATCAGCAGCTTCGGGATGAGCTGAAGACAAATATCTACGTCGAAAAAGCTGCCGCCAAGAGTATCAAGGTGACTGATCAGGACCTGGCTCAGTACATCAAGGCGCGCCACATTCTGCTCAGCACTTCCGGCAACACGCCTGAAGAAAAAGCCAAGAGCGAAGAAGACAACAAGAAGAAGCTCGAGGACTGGAAAGCGGAGATTCTGGCCGGTAAAGCGAAGTTTGACGAGCTTGCCAAGGAGCACTCGGACGATCCGGGCAGTAAGCAGCAGGGCGGCGACCTGGGGTGGTTCAAGCGCGGCACTATGGTTGCGGATTTTGACAACGCGGCGTTTGCTCTGAAACCCGGCGATATCTCTGAACCGGTCAAGACCAACTACGGCTACCACCTGATTCAGGTGGAGAAGCTGGGCAAAGACGCGACGCCTGCCGAAAAGGCCGAGTTGACGAAGCGGATTACAGACGAAAAACTGCGTCCGGAGATGACGGCCTGGTATCTGCGTGTGAAAGAGGACTGCGTCAAGAAGACAACGCGCTACGTCGGAGAAAACCCGAAGCCCGCGCCTGCTATGACGCCCACACCGCCACCCGCGCCCAAGCCTGCGCCAGCGCCAAAACCCAAACCGGCCACTGGCAACGGCTCCGGCGGGACAGAGGCTCCGCCGCCACCGCCGCCTGCTCCCACCAAGTAGAGCGCAGGCAGATAAGTTCTGGAGGAAGCCCGGCGGTCGCGTTGACGCCGGGCTTCTTCGTGTGGCAAGGGAGGATGTCGCGGCTTTTGTGTCGGAATAGGTGCAACAGAGTTCTCCACGGCGCCAGCGCTGACAGGGCGCTGGTGTGGTTGGATTCCAAAGACTTGAGGTTATGCGTCTCCGGTGTGGCCGGAGTGAGGAGGTATGGAATTGGCTGAAGAGATCAATGTCGGTCTGATAGGTTACAAGTTCATGGGAAAGGCTCACAGTCAAGGCTTCCGGGATGTCGCCTTCTACTTTCCGGATGTTAAGCCCAGACCCCGCATGAAAGTCATCTGTGGTCGCGATGAGAAGGGTGTCACCGAGGCGCAGAAGCAATTTGGCTGGGACGAGTACGAGACAAACTGGCGCAACCTGGTACAGCGAAGCGACATCGGTCTGGTTGACATTGCAACCGGTAACAACGTTCATCACGAAATGGCCATAGCCGCAGCGGAGGCAGGCAAACATATCTTCTGCGAAAAACCCCTGGCGATGAATGTTGCCCAGGCTCGTGAAATGGTAAATGCCGTCAAGAAGGCCGGCGTTATCAACATGGTCAACTTCAACTACCGCGCTGTGCCCGCTATCCGCTTTGCAAAGCAGCTCATTGACGAAGGAAAGATCGGGCGCATATTCCACTGGCGAGGGTTCTATCTTCAGGACTGGATCATTGACCCGGACTTTCCGCTTGTCTGGCGTTTGCAGGGCGATGTCGCCGGGTCAGGAGCGCACGGCGACCTTGCGGCGCATTCGATCGATCTGGCACACTATCTCGTGGGGGATATTGACGAGGTTGTCGGGCATCAGGAGACTTTCGTCAAAGAGCGTCCGAAGCTGGCGGCAACGACCGGCGGCCTGACGGCGGCCGGGTCGTCAGAGAAGGGCGAAGTGACCGTTGACGACGCCAGCCTTTTCCTCGTGAAGTTCAAGAATGGCGCTGTGGGCACGTTTGAAGCGACGCGCTTCGCCGCCGGTCATCGCAATGGCAACACTTTCGAGATAAACGGGGACAAAGGTTCGATCCGTTTCAATGTTGAGCGTCTGAACGAGCTGGAGTACTTTGACCGCAGCGACCCCGGCGACCGCCAGGGCTTCCGGGTAATTCAGACGACGGAAGGCTCTCATCCGTGGATGCACGCGTGGTGGCCGCCTGCGCACATAATCGGCTGGGCGCAGACGTTCACGCATCAGGTGTATGAGCTTATGACGGGCATCGCGACCCGGAAGAACCCGCACGCAGACTTTGAGGATGGCCTGAAGTGCCAGATAGTGCTGGAAGCTGTCACGCGCTCATCTCGCGAGCGCCGCTGGGTCAGCACGTCCGAGATCTAGGCACCGCAACCTCTGGCGTCCCGGCCTTCCCGCGGCCGGGACGCTGAAATGGGCCGGCATGTCGTGCTGATTCAGTCTCACCGGGGCGCTGGAGACCTGGGACCGGAGAACACTCTGGAATCGTTCCGCCTGGCATGGGAAATGGGAACCGTTCCTGAGGCCGATGTCCGCGCCACCGCAGACGGAGTGCTTGTCGCGTTTCACGACTCCAACTGTCAGCGCATCCCAACTGGCATTCCGGATGAGTGGCGGCCTTTGGGAGTCGAAGCTCTTTCGTGGCCGGAAGTCGCCTGCATGGATGTCGGGCTGTATCTGGGGGAGTCCTTTCGCGGCCAGAAGACGCCCTCCATTGCCAGTGTCCTCGAGGAAGTTCGCGCGTCCTCTGGTCGGCTGATCTATCTGGACATCAAGCATGCGCCGCTTCCTGAGCTTGCTGCGCTTTGCCAGGCGAAGGGCGCGCTCAGACAGTGCATCGTCGCCTCGACGGATTACGCCGTGATTCGAGATTGGTCTCTGGTTGCGCCCGGCGCAAAGACTCTGCTGTGGCTCGGTGGTTCCGAGGAGTATCTGTCTGAGCGTCTGCGGGAGTCGCGCGCCCAGAGCTTTGCCGGGATCTCCCAGCTTCAGATTCACGTGCGGCGGCCTGAAAACAGCTCCTCATCTGCGTTCTCTCCTCAGCCGGATTTTCTGCGCCTCACAGGGGACGAATTGCGTGAAAGAGGCATCTTGTTTCAGGCGTTTCCCATGGGCGAGCTCGGGCACGATCCCGGTGTCTATCGTCTGCTTGTGGAGCTTGGGGTGCAATCTTTCGCCACAGACCGTCCGGATGTTGCTGTGTCCGCACTTCGCCTGCATTCCTGAGTCCCCGGCTCTGCAGGCGCGCTGTTGACCTGCATCCAGTAAGCTTGGAGCCTTTACGCCTTCAATGGAAAATCCGCTGGGCCGCCGAGAAGCAGATTGGCTCGCAAGTCCGCAAAGGGAATCTTCACGAAAAAGCTGCCTTCGGCATAGGCGCCAACCGCGTACGGCTCAAACAGGAACGTCAGTCCGTTCGGAGTGACAACAAAGCTCTCGGCCATTTGCGGCGTCAACGCAGTGACCTCACCATCGGTGACTGCAGACGCGTTGAGACTGCGCAGCTTTGGAATGACCAGCTCGGAAACTATCTGCAGCGCGTTGACGTCTTTCTTGAACAGATCCTGCAACTTCAACCGGCTGGCTTTCCCGTTTGCATACCCAAAAGTCATCGGCTGGTAGAAGGTGTTCGGGTGCGCGCCTCCCGTAAACTCATAGGTCCGGATATACAGACTGATGATCTGCTCTGTTGCCACACTGAGCACAGTGAGGCTTTCTGTTTCAAACGCCGCTACTGCGGTTCTGGAGTCAAAGTTCTCTTCCGCCTCTGTTCGAAACTCATCCAGCGCTTTTCGAGACGCTTCTTCCAGTGTTTTGTTAGCTGTTATTGCCAGAGGACTATCACCACCAAATCTGGGATAGACGATCTTTGCTGTCCACTGGCCTTTCTTTTGCGCACTCAGCGTTTTCCAGGTAACGGGAATCTGTCCGGGCGCTGGCGCAGCCCACACGTCTGTCATCACTAACGCTGTCAGGACGCTCAGTGCGGTCAACACGGCTCTCAACTTCATTTGAACTCTGCCTTCCGTATGTCACTCTCAGGCGCGGGAGCCTCTCACACAGAACCCTGGCCCACCTGCCTCTTCTACTCATGCCCTCCGCCAGCCTGCCTCCTCTGAATGCCGCGCCTGCTCTGGACTTTTGGGCAGGGATGTCTTAGCATGCGTGAACGGGTGTTTCTGGCTGGTGTGGCCTCTCCAGTCTCTCATCCGCAAAAGGGGAATGACCGTGGGAAAAGGACTTCTGCCGGCGGTGGCCGTCATCTCAACCTTGATTCTACCCTGCCACGCCACGATCTACGTGTCAAAGACGGGTAATGATTCGGCGTCCGGGCTTTCCTGGATAGCTGCCCGGCGCACGATAGGGGCGGCTCTGGCCATTGCGCCGGAGGGTGAGCAGATATGGGTGGCGCAAGGAGAGTACTTCGAGCGCATCACAGTACCCAGGAACGTGTGGATTTACGGAGGTTTCGCCGGCACTGAGACCGCCATCTTACAGCGAAACATCAAACTCCACCCTGTCGTCATCAACGGCATGGCCTCGGGATCGGTGGTGACAATCCCACCTTCTGCCGGGTCTTCCAGGCTGGATGGATTCACACTCACGAATGGCTATGCGACATCGGGCGGCGGCATCGCCTGTGCCGGAGCCACACCGGTCATCGCCAATAACACCATAACGGGCAACTTCGCGGGCACAGGCGCGGGCATCAGCATCAACGCAACCTCGACGGTCCAGGTAACCGGCAATACGATAGTGCGCAACACAAGCTCCGCGCTTGGCGGTGGCGGAGGGATTTATTGCACAGGACCAATGCTGGTCACCAACAATGTCATCAGGGGCAACTCTTCAGGAAGCCGCGGAGGCGGGGTCTGGCTGAGCGCTGCCAGCGGACTGGTCGCTAATAACGTCATTGACGCCAACAGCGCGGCTAACTCAGGCGGTGGATTGAGTGTGGACAACTGCACTGCGGCGCTCAGCATTGTGAACAACACGGTGGTTGCCAATGGTACGGGGGTGGAAGGCGGTGGCATTGCGCTGGACCGGTCGCAGATCAATCTGGCCAACAACATCATCGCGCTCAACTCAAGCGGCATCTACAGGACAATCAGCCCGGGAACTCCAACACTCAGCCACAACTGTGTTTACAACCCTGCTCGCTATGACTATTCAGGCCTCGCCGCAGCAGCCAGCGACATCGCTTCGGATCCCCGCCTGGTGAGCCCTGCGCGTGGAGAGGCACACATCCAGCCGGATTCTCCGTGCAAAGACGCAGGCAGCGGAGTTTTCATCCAGCCTGGTTGGACAGACATTGACGGACAGCAGCGTGTTATTGGCGGTGCGGTGGATATCGGGGCTGATGAATCCGACGGAGTGGTGCGAACCTTCTCACCCGCAGTCGTGCGTGTGGCCCCGTTTGGAACGGATTCGAACAGCGGGGTAGACTGGGCGCACCCTAAGCGGACCATCACAGCCGCGCTCGCGCAGATTGCTGTCACTGGCGGTGACATCTGGGTGGCGTCCGGGGAGTACATTGAAAATCTGACTGTCCAGCAACCTTACATTCACCTGTTTGGCGGCTTTGCCGGTAGTGAGACTGCGCCTTCTGAGCGTCCTGCAGGCTCTCCAAGCCCGTCCGTAATTGATGCAGACTCCCTGGCGACTGGCGTCATCTTTTCCGCGCCGGGATTTGAAACGTGTACGCTCGATAGTTTTCGAGTCCAAAACGGCATGGCGGTCTTTGGAGGGGGGATTTATTGTCTGATGTCCTCGCCTCTCATCAATGGCTGCAACATTACAGCCAACACCGCCAGCTATACTGGCGGCGGGCTCTTTGCCTACTACTCCTCGCCGGTTATCCAGAACAGCGTCCTCAGCGCCAACTATTCAGGCGGCGCAGCAGGCGGCATCGGCATGACCTTCTCCACCCCCGCTATTACGGGCTGCCGGATCACGAACAACGGGGCGTCCGGTAACGGCGGGGGCATTGTCGCCTCTGAAACAGACCCTGTTATCTCTAATTGCGACATCTCGGGAAATCTGGCGACAGGCTCCGGCGCGGGAGTTTACTGTGTGTCCACGGGGGCGCGTATCGTGGATAACATTTTCAGCGGGAACAGCTCAGACGGAGCCGGGGCTAATGGCGGGGCCATCGCTGGCGTAAGCTTCCGGGGAGAAATCACCGGAAACACCGTTTCTGGCAACGGCGCGCGGTCTGGCGGAGGAATCTATCTGCAGTCTCCAGCGTCGGCGCGGCTGGAACGAAACACTGTTGTCTCAAATACGGCCGGGCAGGGGTCGGGCGGAGGCATCTACGCAGCGGAGGGAAGTCTGATTATCGCGGGAAACCTTGTGGCTAACAACACCGCCGCCACCTCTGGCGGGGGTCTGTACTGCGCCGGGGGCTCTGCAAACATAGTGAACAACACACTGGCGCAAAATGCAGGAGCAGCCGCGCTTGTGCTGCCCGCGAGTGGAGCCGTCGCCAACAATATCGTCGCTCTGAACTCCTCCGGTGTCTCCGGCAACGCGGGGACGACGGCAGTTTTGCGCAGCAACTGCGTTTACAATCCGGGTGGGGTGAACTACACGGACATGGCGGTTCCCGGAACAGGCGACATCCAACTGAATCCCATATTCGTCAATCCGTCCGTTCGAGACTACCACCTGGCGCCCGGTTCTCCGTGTATTGACACCGCCTGGCCACAGGCGCCCGATATCCCCGCGTCCGATCTTGACGGCCAGGCGCGGCCTCAAGGGAGTTCTGTGGATATTGGCAGTGACGAATATGTCGCAGTGGTTGCCGTGTCCGTGGAGTCGGCGCGAATGTCCAGCAACGGCACTGCCGTGAATATCCCGAGCGCTGTTGTGACCGCTGTGTTCCCCGAGTATTTCTACATCCAGAGCGCCAGCCGGGCCGCTGGACTCCGAGTCGCCTCAATGCCGCAGGGACTGGCGCGTGGAGCGCTTGTTTCAGTCAGCGGTACGGTGCAGACGACGCCTGACCAGGAAAAGCAGGTCATCGCTTCTTCTGTCACAGTTAGCGGACAGGGGGCGGCAGGGTCACTCGTGATGCGTCTGGAGACGCTTGGCGGAGCGGACCTGGCCTTTTCTGCGGTGTCCGGCGCGGGTCAGTCCGGTGTATCGGGTGGTTTTGGACTCAACAACGTCGGCCTGCTGGTGCGGGTGTGTGGCCGTGTCGTCTCCGCGGGGCAGGGCGTTTTCTATGTGTCCGACGGCTCCAGTGTTCAGGACATATCCGGCCAGAAAGGCGTCAGGGTTCTGCTTGAATCCGCAGCGCTGCCGGTTGTTGGTTCCACAGTTGTTGTCACGGGGATCAGCTCGTGTGTTCTGGATCAGGGAGAGATTCAGCGGGTGGTGCGTGTGCAGAGCGCAGCCGACATTGTAGCTCTCAATCCGTAGAAGACTTTCGAAGGGGGAGTGTGAACATCAATATCCGTCAGGCGGTCATTGGCGATTGCGAGGCAATCGCTCAGGGCAACATTCGTATGGCGCAGGAGACAGAAGGGCTGGCTCTGAAGCCTTCTGTCGTTGGTGAAGGTGTCAGGCGTGCGCTGGAAGACCCGGCCAAAGCTCTGTATTTTGTCGCGGAGGTTGGCGGTGAAGTTGCGGGGATGCTGATGATCACGCATGAGTGGAGCGACTGGCGCAATGGCGATATCTGGTGGATTCAGAGCGTTTACGTCTGGCCGGAGTTCCGCCGCCGCGGTGTTTTTCGCGCGCTTTTTGAGCACGTTCGCACAGCAGCGCTCGAATCGCATGCCGCAGGGCTGCGCCTCTATGTTGAAGCCCAGAATGACACCGCGCTCAGAACCTATGCGTCGCTTGGCATGCAGCGCACATCCTACCACCTGATGGAGCAGGTATGGGGCGGGTGATCTCTCGGCCCGTCTTGACAGACCGCCTCTGGAACGCTACGCTTTAGCGGGCATTTGTCAATCCGGCAAAGCATTGGAAGGAGCGTTCTCGGGGGTTGAAAACTACAGACCGGCAGTATTCGGCTCCATCCACTCCCAAAGCTGCATCGTCTGCTGCCGGGCGCCCGCCAGTCCGCGACAGAGAAGTCATCCCGCCTGGTGGTGTCGAGCGTGGCATCTCCCTGCGCTCTATCCTCATCGGGCTTATCCTCATCTGGCCTAACGCGTGGTGGATCTACATGATGGAGGTCGTCCGGTACTCAGGACACCCCACGACCATCTCGCTTTTCTTCAACTCCATCCTGATTTTGCTGGCGCTCATTGTTGTGAACGGCTTCTTGCGTCGCGTCGCCCCGCGTCTGATGTTCAGCCAGATCGAGCTGTTGACGGTTTACATTATGATCAACATCTCGACAGCGCTCGTGAGTCACGACTTCATTCAGGTGCTGGTGCCGGGGATGACGCATCCGTTCTTTTTCGCCAACAGCACCAACCAGTGGGACAAGCTGATTGCTCCTTACATGAAGCCGTGGCTGTCAGTTCGTTACAAGCGGGCGCTGGATGGATTCTATCTGGGTAATGAAAAATTCTTTGATCCGGACAATCTTCGGTGGTGGATCACTCCGGTAGCGTGCTGGAGTGCGTTCATCATCGTGCTGGTGCTGTCGATGCTGTGCCTGGTGATTTTGCTGCGCAGGCAGTGGACTCAGCGCGAACGCCTTGCCTATCCGCTCGTGCAGTTGCCGCTGGATATGACGCAGCCCGGGGCGCTGTTATTCCGCGACCGCCTTATGTGGATTGGCTTCACTGTAGCGGGGACCATCGACTTCTGGAACGGCTGGAGCTTTCTGTTTCCGCAGCTCCCGATGATTCCCACCAAGAGCATTGACCTGACTCCAGTCTTCACGACCCGTCCGTGGAACGCTGTCGGATGGATGCCCATCTGCTTCTATCCGTTTGCTATCGGCCTCGGAATTCTGTTGCCGCTGGACCTTTCGTTCTCGTGCTGGTTCTTTTTTCTCACATGGAAAGCGCAGTTCGTCTTCTCATCGTGGCAGGGTTTTGATACGCCAGGCACACCGTTCGTGAACGAGCAGTCCTTTGGAGCCTATATTGGCATTGCGGCCTTTGCGCTCTGGTCAAGCAGGGCGCACTTTGGAGAGCTGCTCAGAGGCGCGGTTGACTGGAAGCGGGATCTGGGTGATGCCGATGAACCTCTGCCCTACCGTCTCGCAGGTCTCGGATTCATCCTGGGAACTGTGTTTCTCATCTGCTTTGCGTATCTCGCGGGAATGCCGTGGTGGGTAGCCATCACCTTCTTCGCGGTTTACTGGCTGCTGGCGCTGGCGATTACGCGGATGCGAGCCGAGCTTGGCCCTCCAGCGCACGATCTCCACGATTCCGGCCCCGATCGGATGATCGCGCTGATTGCGGGCACGAAAGCCCTTGGCGCACACCCCGATCAGGCCAATCCCACCGGCAGCGCGACTCTGACGGCGCTCAGTCAGTTTCGCTGGTTCAACCGCGCCTACCGCTCTTTGCCAATGCCCGTTGAGCTGGAGAGCCTGAAAATGGGTGAGCGCACCGGGATGAACTACCGGCGCCTGGGTGTGGCGATGACGCTGGCGGTAATCGTGGGAACGTATGCGGCGTTCTGGGCGGTGCTGACACTGACGTACAAATATGGCGCTGCGGCGAGAATGGCGCCGCCGGACGTGCCATTGATCTTTGGAGGGGAGCCGTACAACCGGCTGGACGGCTGGTTGAAAGCTCCCCAGAGCGCAGGTCTTGCCCGGCATACAGTAGAGGCCATAACGGCCGGATTTGCGCTTACCATTGCGTTGAACACTCTCCGGATGCGCCTGGCGTGGTTTCCGTTTCATCCAGTCGGATATGCTGTGTCCAGCTCGTGGTCTATGAGCCTGTTATGGTTATCAATGTTCATAGCCTGGGCGCTCAAGGGCCTGATGTTGCGCTACGGCGGGTTGCGGATGTATCGCAAAACGCTCCCGTTCTTCATGGGGCTTATACTGGGTGAGTGTGTCATAGGAGGGGCGTGGCTTATCATAGGCGTGCTGCTGGATATCCGCACCTATGCGTTCTGGCCCTGGCCGTGACACACAGGGCGAGTTTCTCTGCTCCGCTGAGCCGCAGCCAGAGTGGTGACTCTGTTCAGACTCTTTCTCAGATAGATAATCGTTTTTCGCCCTATACGGATTGGCACAAGGCCACACACTATGCGCATTCTCGTTGTTTCAGATGATGAACGCTCAATCGGTGGAGTCCGCCGCGAGTTGACTCTTGCCAATCACCAGGTGTTGTGGACTCCAAGCGACACTGAGTCACTCATCGCGGCTCTTTCTCAGATGGCGCCGGAAGCGCTGGTGATCGACCTGCCTGGCTCTGGCCCGGGCGCGAGGACCGTGAAGCAGCGCCTTGAGATGGAGCTGGGTATCCCTGCCATGCCCACATTCCTGCTGATTCACCAGGAGGCGCTGGATGAGTTTGACCTCACGTGGGGCGCTGACGATTTTGTGGTTGTTCCGGGCGCAGCGGGAGAGCTGTCTGTGCGGATCCGCCTTCTGTTCTGGACGCACAGCCGCATCCGGCAAGAGGGCAGCATCGAGTTTGGAGCGCTGAGTCTGGACTTCGCGAACTATGAGGTGCGCGTGGGCGGCGACGTCATCCCCCTGACTTTCAAAGAGTTCGAACTCTTCAAGTATCTGGTGACCCACCGCAGCCGCGTGCACACCAGAGAGTCACTCCTGGCCCGCGTGTGGGGTTATGACTACTACGGCGGCACACGCACTGTGGATGTCCACATCCGCCGCATCCGCACGAAGCTGGGCGAGCCCTATCAGGACTGTGTCAGCACGGTGCGCGGGGTAGGCTATCGCTTCACGCCTCTGCCGTAGCTGCCAACCGCCCCTGCAAAGAACGCCTCTTCATCGAAGCGCCTGTCGCGCCAGGATCGCTCGCAGCGCCGCGTCTCAGGTCTTGTTCCTCAGCTCTGTCCTGAAAGCACTTGAAAACCACTGTTAGTACCTCTGAAATCTGATCTTAACATTGTCGCATTACCATGAACTCATACTGAGAAAGGGCAGCGTTTCCCGGTGTCATTTCACTTCTGCTGTCGGGTTTTGAACAGGGACCCGGTCCGAGATGACAACATTGGGGAGCGCGCAGGACGGCTGCAGTGACCAGTTCAATTAGAAAACGGTTGTCAACAGGCGCCGGTAAGCGGCTTGTGGCTCGGCCAGTTGCCGTCGCTATCCTGTCCACGCTTCTTCTTCTGCTTCACAGAGCGCTTGAGGCGCAGCAGGTATCGGGAAGCATTGACACGGGCGATACCGCCTGGATGCTCGTCTCCTCGGCGCTGGTGCTGTTTATGACGCCCGGGCTCGCGCTGTTCTATGCGGGCATGGTACGTTCCAAGAACGTTCTTAGCACCACTATGCACAGCTTTTCGATGATGGCGATGGTCGGTCTCACCTGGGTGCTCTGGGGATACAGCCTGTCATTTTCCGGGCACGGATCGCTCATAGGGGATCTCGGCTGGCTGGGTCTGAGGGGAGTTGGCGCTGCGCCGAACCCGGACTACGCCCCGACAATTCCACATACGACCTACATGATTTATCAGGCGATGTTTGCCATCATCACTCCGGCTCTGATCTCCGGAGCACTGGCGGAGAGGATGAAGTTCGGGGCTTACATGGCCTTCACGTTTCTCTGGTCTATTTTGGTTTACTGCCCGGTTGCTCACTGGGTGTGGGGCACTGGGGGGTGGTTGCGCACACTCGGGGCGCTGGATTTTGCGGGAGGCACTGTTGTGCATATCTCTTCCGGCGTCGCCGCACTGGCATGCGCGCTGATGCTGGGGCGGCGGCAGCATCTGGGCAGTGAAGAGTTGGCGCCCCACAACGTCACGATGACTGTGCTTGGCGCGGGTATTCTGTGGTTTGGATGGTTTGGCTTCAATGCGGGCAGCGCTATTGGCGCTTCAGCGCTTGCCTCAAGCGCATTCGTCGCCACAAACACGGCGGCGGCCGCAGCGGCGCTGAGCTGGATGGCGGTGGAGCGGCTGGCTACAGGAAAAGCGACTGCGCTGGGCGCTGCTTCCGGGGCTGTGGCGGGTCTCGTCGCCATCACACCGGCCGCGGGCTATGTCGGTCCTGTATCGTCCATTATCATAGGGCTGGCGATCAGTCCGCTTAGCTACTGCGCAATCCAGCTCAAGAGCAGACTTCGTCTGGATGATGCGCTGGATGTGGTGGGCGTACACTTTGTCGGGGGCTCCTTCGGGGCCATCGCCACCGGGTTGTTTGCGACAAAGGCGATCAACCCCGGGATGGTCAGGTACAACGGACTTTTCTTTGGCGGTGGAGTGCAGTTGCTCTGGAGGCAGATTGTTGCTGTCGCCGCGACGGCCGTCTTCTCCTTTGCCCTGTCAATAGCGATACTGAGTGTCATAAAGTTGCTTTCCGGAATCAGGGTGACGCGGGAGGATGAGGCGATGGGTCTGGATCTGACGCAGCATGGGGAAGTAGGCTATCATCTCGAAGCCGTCTAGCTTCGGTTGATTTTGGGTGTCCAGCGGGCGCTCAACATTGCGTGAAGTGTTCCAGGAGGCGGGGCCGCCCTGCCACGCACTGGAGTTTTGGAGGATAAGCGGATGATCAAGATTGAAGCCATCATACGGCCGAACAAGCTGGATGACGTCAAGGCGGCGCTGGATGCGCTCGGAGTGCAGGGCATGACAGTGATTCATGTGATGGGTTCCGGAAAGCAGCGCGGACGGACGCAGCACTACAGGGGGCAGGAGTACATTGTGAACCTGCTCGACAAGATCAAACTGGAGACCGTCGTCTCAGACGCTGAGGCGGATCAGGTAGTGAAGGCCATTACGCAGGCAGCGGCGACCGGCGATATCGGCGATGGTAAAGTTTTCATGTCAAGAATTGACAACGCTCTGCGCATCCGAACGGGAGAGCAGGGGGATTCGGCGCTCAAGTGAGCGTGGCGAGCCGTCTCACAGGGGCCGGACGTGACCTTCAAGCCAGAGTATCATCTCGGTCTCCCGAACGCGAGGAGTGGGCTGATTGCGGCGCCAGAGCGATGGCTGGCCAACTCCTGAGACAGTGAGGACAGACAGATTAACACAGCGATAATGCCAGAGAACGTGCCCGCGTTCGCCAACTGGAAAGAGTCCGCGCGAAACGCGCTCAAACCGCTCTCTACGGTCAAGGAACTGGCGGCTGCGCTGATTTCCAAGCGCCAGGAGTTGATTGACAACTCGAAAGGCCTGTCTGGCCGCGCGCGTATGGCCCTGTTGAGCGATTTGATTGATGTGGTCGTCCAGCGGATGCTGGAAGTGGCATGTGAGCAGGTGACAAAGCCTTCGGAGTCTTCGGGTCAGGGGCTCAGTCCTCTGGCTGTGGCCCAAAGGTCTCTGGCGATCGTCGCTACGGGCGGATACGGCCGGCGTGAACTGGCTCCTTTCAGTGACATTGACATCAGCTTTATCTCAGCGTCAGATGACGATCCCCTGCTGGATGAGATTACCCGGGAGATGTTCCGGCTGATCATGGACGTGTTCCTGGCGGAGGCGAATCTGAAAGTTGGGTATGCCTACCGGCTGTTGGAAGAAGCTGCGGGGCTGCACCACCAGAATCAGACTGCTTTGCTGGACGCTCGCTTTGTGTCGGGCAGCAGGGAACTTGCCCAATCGTTCCAGGATGAGCTGAGACGCAGCATTCACCCCGTGGCGTTTATGCATGACAAGCTCAAAGAGCGCGAGGCATCAATCAGTCGTCACGGTCGCGGTGTTTACCGGGTTGAACCCGATATCAAAGAGGGCGAGGGATCGCTGCGCGACCTTCATCTGACAAGTTGGCTGGCGCAGGTGGCCTACGGTTTTGATCGGGAGGCAGTCTGGGAAGACATTCGCCAGCACGGTCTGCTCACAAGCGCGGAAGTGGACAGAGTGTACGATGTGATGGAGATGTTCTCCCGGATTCGCTGGAAAATGCATCTGGAATCTGGAAGGCAGGCGGACACGCTGACTTCTCAAAAGCAGAGCGCCATTGCGCCGAAGCTGGGCTATGAGGATTCCCAAGAGGAGCCGGCGGTTGTCACACTCATGCGGGACTATTACCGGCATGCGGAAGGGGCGCGGCGCACGGCTGAAAAAATGCTCAGACGTGTTCGCTCCAAGCGGATGGAGCTTGAACCCGGGCTATGCGCCGAGGATGGGCAGGTGGTTCTTGACAACCCGGAAGCGTTTCTGAACGATCCCGTAGCCTGCCTCAGAGCGTTCGCGTACTGTCAAAGATACGGCCTGACCCTTTCGCAGATGGTAACGGATGCGATCCGTCTAGCGGTTGCTTCGGCCGCGCCGCCGGTGGGAGATGCGCCTGACGCTGAGGATGCGGCGCGTCTGTTCCTGATGATTTTGCGCTCGGATGATGTCGGAGACGCCATTATCGAGATGTCTCACTGTGGTGTGCTGGGCTGGTATATCCCAGAGTTCGGCCGCGTCATGGGACAGATCCCTTTCGATGCCGCCCACGAGTACACGGTCGGATGGCACTCGCTGCAGGTAGTGCGCCACTGCGAACGTCTAACCCGAAGCTCAGACGAGGACGCCCGGCGGATTTACGCCAATATCCGGCGTCCGGAGATACTCTATCTCGCCGCTCTGCTTCACGATATCGCCAAAGGAGGAGCAGGCGGCAAGCACGCCGAGCGCGGCGCGATCATGGTGAGGGAGATCGGTCAGCGGTTGAGGCTGGACGACCAGAGCATTGTGCATCTGGAGTTTCTGGTCAGACACCATCAACTTATGTCAGATACGGCGCGCCTGCGGGACCTGAACTTGCGCAGGACCGTGGACGACTTTGTGGCTGTTGTCAACGACGTGGAGCTGTTGAGCATGCTTTATATGCTCACTAACGCTGATATCCTGGGCGTTGGCGCGAGTGGGTGGAGTGAGATTCAGGGGCGGTTTCTCAGAGAGCTGTATTTCCGCGCCGAGCGCGCGATCGTCACAAAGGCGCCTCTGATTGATTCGGAAGAAGATCTGGCGCAGTATCGCAGCCGTGTGCGCCGTGAGCTGTCTCTGACGGCTCTTCCGCCTGAAGCCGTCGAAGAGCACATTGTGCGCATGCCACCGATGTATCTGCTGAACACACGTCTCGAGGAGATGGCCGAGCATGTGGAGTTCATCCAGAAAGCTCTGCAGGGTGAGCCGTCCGTGAGCTTCAAGGCGGATGCGGGTTCAGACTACACAGAACTGACGCTGTGCGTGGAGGACGATCCGCATCCCGGCCTGCTCTCGAAGATCGCCGGCGTACTCTGGGCGCTGGATGTGGACGTGCATGCGGCTCAGGTATTCACCCGGGGTAACGGCGGGCAGGTGGCTCTGGATATGCTCTATGTCGCTTTCGAGGACAAGCAACTGCCGGAGTTCAAGAAGCAGCAACTGCAAAAGGAGATGGTGAGAGTACTCAAAGGTGAGCTTGATCTGAAAAAACTTCTCGAGCAACACCAGAAAAAACTGAGTCCGGACTATCAGTCCAGGACGCTGGAAGTCTCAGACCATCTTTCAGAAGAGCACACGGTTGTGGACGTGAGAACCAAGGATCAGCCCGGTCTTCTCTACCGCTTTACCCGCGCGTTTGCCGAGCTTGGCTGGCACATACACTCCGCCCGGGTCAGCACGTGGGGTCAGGATGTCAGAGACTCTTTTTACGTCACTCGGGAAGGCAAAAAGATCGGACCTGAGGCTGCTGGAGAGTTGGAGCGGACTTTGCAGGCTCTCGGGGGAGGAGGAGATTTTTCAGGATGAAGATGGTGATTGGGATTATCAGGCCGCATAAGCTGCAGGAAGTCAAGGACGCTCTTGAAGAGCTGGGGCTGACTGGCTTGACGGTGACTGAGGTGCGCGGGCACGGCAGGCAGATGGGTCAGGTGGAGAAGTATCGCGGGCTGGAGTACACTATCGATCTCCTCCCAAAGATCAAGCTGGAGATTGTCTGCGAAGACGAGCGCAAGGAAGACGTTATCAATGCCATAGTGCGGGCCGCGCGCACGGGGGAGATCGGAGACGGAAAAGTCTTTGTGCTACCCGTTGAGGAATCCGTGCGGGTGCGTACCGGTGACCGCGGAGAAGACTCGATTTAGCGCTGCAAGAGGCGCATGACGATTTCGGAAAAGCCTTGTTGACCGACAAGAGCGCCGAGAACCACAGGCAGCCTGAAAGCTGATATAGCCAGAGCGCCCATAACGGCGGTGGACTGGCTGAATACCGCCGCCAGTATTCCGTCCAGACGAGGATTAACGGCGGGCATAACCAACCGGGGCAGTCCAGGTCAGTTGGCCTCCTCTCCTGTGCACAGAGTGGGAGGCCGCGGGCAAGACGCGCGCCATGTAGAGAATGAAAGGAAGTAAGGCCACCAATGGCAGAGGACAAGTTGCCAACTTTTGGAAGCGCGAAAGACGTTGTCGATTTCGTAAAGAACAACGACATCGAGTACATTGACTTCCGTTTCACTGACTTGCCGGGCGTCTGGCAGCACTACACCATCCCGTCTGTCTATCTGAACGAAGGAGTGTTTGAGGACGGGACAGGATTTGACGGCTCCAGTATCCGCGGGTTTCAGGACATTCAGGAATCCGACATGATCCTCAAGCCCGATCCTTCCAGCGCCTTTGTGGACGAGATGATGGAACACTCAACGCTGGCCATCATCTGTAATGTGCACGATCCGATGACCAGTGAGCGCTACAGCCGCGACCCGCGCTACATTGCGGAGAAAGCTGAGTCCTATCTCAAATCCACCGGTCTGGGAGACACAAGCTACTGGGGCCCTGAGGCGGAGTTCTTCATTTTCGACGATGTCCGATTCAAGGAATCGGCCAACTCCGGTTTCTACGCCGTTGACTCCGATGAAGGGATATGGAACTCCGGACGCAGGGAAGGCGGCAACAACACCGGCTACAAGATCCGCCACAAGGAGGGCTACTTCCCGCTGCCGCCGATGGACTCTACGCACAACCTGCGGGCCGAGATGGTCAGCGCTTTGCGGCGGGCGGGCGTAGATGTGGAGCTGCACCACCACGAGGTCGGAACGGGTGGCCAGGCTGAGATAGACCTGCGCTACAACACGCTGGTGACGATGGCGGACATGCTGATGAAGTACAAGTACATCATCAAGAATGTTGCGTATCAGTATGGTAAGACGGTCACTTTTATGCCCAAGCCCCTGTTTATGGACAACGGCTCCGGAATGCACGTGCACACGTCAATCTGGAAGGGCGGCAAGAATCAGTTCTGGGACCCGAACGGATACGCCGGGCTGTCGGATACGGCCCGCTATTACATTGGCGGGCTGTTGAAACACACGCCGGCGCTGCTTGCCTTTGCCGCGCCGACGACCAACTCTTACCGCCGCCTGGTCCCGGGCTATGAAGCGCCGATCAACCTTGTGTTTTCGCAGCGCAACCGCTCGGCGGCTGTGCGTATTCCAGCCTACCTCCAGAGCGAAAAATCCAAGCGTCTGGAGTTTCGCTGCCCCGACCCCAGCTCAAACGGGTATCTCTGTTTCGCGGCGATGCAGATGGCCGGTCTGGACGGAATACAGAACAAGATAGATCCGGGTCAGCCGATTGACAAGAACATCTACGACCTGCCGCCGGAGGAAGCGCGCCACATCAAGGGCACGCCGGGCGATCTGGCGCAGGCGCTTGAGGCGCTGGAAGCCGATCACGACTTTCTGCTGCGCGGTGATGTCTTCACGCGGGACGTGATCGAAACGTGGATCGAGTACAAGAGGAAAAAAGAGGTGGACGCGATCCGGCTGCGTCCGCACCATCACGAGTTCCACCTCTATTTTGACATCTGAATCTGGGAGAGCGCGGAGAGACATCCGCCTCCGGGCTCTATTCGATCCAGTACGCCTCAACGGACTGGCTGGGAAGTGCAAACTCCAGCCAGTCCTCAAGCGTGGCTGGCAGAGGTTCATTTCCCAGAAATCCTTTCACTTTTCCTGACAGGCGCACTCGGATGACGTCGGATTCCTCAGATTCGTTGGACACCACCAGAAATCTCCGGCTGTCCAGAGTGAGGAGATCAGCGCGTCCGGGCCCGGCGATTTGCAGCTCAGGGCCGCCGACACAGCGCTCCACCAGACCCGATATCAACTGCGCCGCAGCGCCGTCAGGAGCGAAAGCGGCGGAGTAACCCAGGGGCGCTCCGGCGACAATAGCGCGCCCGTCCCCAAAAATGTTTTCCGCAACCACAGACTGCCCGTCCGGCATCCTGGCCAGGGTCTCTGCCTGGCCGTGATACTCACTCACCGCCAGACGCACCGGCACCGCGTCACCCTCATCGAGATTGCCGATCGGCTTTTTCAGAATCAGATTCATTCCCGCATCTTCCTGACCTGCAATTTGCCACATAGCATAGGCGGAAAACCTGTCACTTTGAGGCCAGGTCAAGCTTTCCCGGACGGCGAAGAGCTCGTGAAGCCCCATTCCGGGAGTGACGGCGGAGTGCAGGTTTTCCTGGCTGTCGTACGCAGCCAGCCACAGCTCGCTGATCACGCTCCCGCCACCGGACACATACTCCTGCAAGGCCAGGGCGACTGGTGGTGAGAGCCAGTACGGAATTGGCAGATAGAGGCAGCTGTAGGACGCGTGGACTCCGGCTTCGAAGTCTCTGGGATGAACGAAGTCAACCACGTATCCCCGCTGGTGCAAAGCGTCGTAGGCGCCTCGGAGGCTGCGGGCGTACACATCGTCAGACAGCGTCCCCGCCCAGCAGAACACTTGCGTTTGTGGATCCGCCAGGATGGCCACTCTGGCCGTGCGCGGCCGGGCGCTCAGGAAGAACCCCTCGTCGTGTTGTATCGCTCTGGCTATCCGGCCCACCGGCGCCAGCCACGGCGCAGCCGTGCCGTCTGGCATCGTCAATCCCCAGGCTGGTGATTCCGCGCCGAGGCGCTCCGCGCGGTACTGCCAGAAGAGGAAGCCCTTAATTCCGTGCGCCAGAGGGCGCAGGATGTGGCGCTTCATCTCCTGTTCTCCCACTGGCTGCGGGCGGGAAAAAGTGCCTCCGGAGAGGGCGTGTATCTCAGCGTTGATGACGGGTTTGCCGCGGGCGGCGCTTCGCAGCAGGTCGGCCGCAAACGGCTCAGAGCCTACACTGTTGCCGTGCAGGTCTCCCGGTTCAGAAAGCAGCCAGTCATCCGACCCGGACGAGGTGACGGAAAAAATCGGAGGTGGCACTGTGTGGCACATGACAGGGTGCGTCCTGTCCCATTTCCTCACGGCTTCCTTGCGCCGGATTAGCTCATCGCGCAGCGTCTCCGTGAAGAATACTCTCCAGTCAATGAAGTCCCGGTAGGTGTGAGGCTGAATGGGCAACTCCAGCTCATCCCAGCTTTGATAGTTGCGCCACCACGCCCGGTTCAGCTTCTCAATAGTCCCGTAACGCTCTTTCAGCCAGATGAGAAACTCCGCCCGGGAGGACGTGCAGTGACACACCAGATCGGCTATTTTCGGCTCCCGCAGAAGCCCAACCGTCAGCTCAGGTTCGTTCCACAGATCCCACATGGCAAGCGCGGGATGATCGGCAAACTCCGCACTGAGCGCTTCCATAAAACGCACCGACTCCGCGCGCGCCGCCAAATGGTGAAAACAGTGCGCGGGCACACCGCCAGTCTGACGGTAGGCGGTTGTCACAGGTGTGAGCTTCTGCCCGGATGCCGTAATCATATGGCAGCCCGGGTACTTCTGGAACAGCCACGCAGGCGCACCGTCCAGGATCGCGTTGATGACGACCTTCAGCCCCTGCGACTGCGCTATGTCCATGATTTCGCGAAGATCGTTGAAATCGAATCGCTCTGGCTCGGGCTGGTTCCAGCGCCACTGCGCCCAGATTTTCACAGTGTTGAACCCGGCCGCGCGGCACTGCGCAAGGTCTGATTCCCAGTCCTCCGGCCTCGGAGTGGGCGCGCGGTAGTACTGCGCTCCAAAGGGGACGTAAGTCAACGGGTAAGTCTGTGGGTCTCCCGCAAAGTATGTGCTCATACCGGGGATGATACCCACAAGCCCGCAGTGTGACGATTTGCGCTTTAGCGGTACTGCGCCGCAAGCTTGCGTGTTCGCTCGATGCGCTCTGGCGTGCTCGGGTGTGTGCGCAAAAACGCGGGTGTGCCACCGGCGCTAGAAGTCCGGTTGAGCAGGTCCAGAAACGCCACCAGTCCGTAAGGGTTATAGCCCGCATCCGCTGAGTACTTGATGCCCAGCGCATCCGCCTCATTTTCATCCGCGCGGCTGTACTGAAGCATGTTAATGTTGGCGAATACACTGGCCCACTGCTGTGTGTTCTTGTTGCTGAGCGTTGACAGGGCAATGCCGTACAGCTCCGCGCGCCCCATCATTTTCGCCTGATGCCGCGCTTCAATGTGCCCCATTTCGTGCGCCAGAACCCCAGCCAGCATGTCCGTCTTTGTCGGGTTGCCAGGGTAGCCGGCAGGAACGCTCGACTTGTTCAGCAGGTCCATCAGGCCGCTGTCCACGTAAATCCACCCGCCCGGCAGCGCGAAGGCGTTGACGTCTTTGTTGCGAATCAGTTTGAAGCGGTACTCAATGTCCCGGCGGTTGCGAACGGCTTTGAGGCGGTCTCCAATGGCTTGAATTTCGCGCGCCTCCGCTGTCCCGGTGATGACCTGGTACTGAGACTCCACCTCTTCAGCAGATCTTCTCCCGACATCCACTTCCTGATCAGTACTGACCATACTTCCCGTGTTGCATCCGCTGAGAATAAGAGCTGCGGCAGCAGCGGCAAGCCAGAATGACCGTTGTTTCATATTGAACAATCTCCGCTGTGTGTATTCCCATGCGTCTCTGGAATCACGCCTGTGCATATCCGGTATTATGCACACACAATAGGTTTACTGCTGTTCGGCGATACTGCTCTTGACGCGAGAAGCTCCGTTGCCGTAGAGTAGCCCGAAGGAGTCTTGACTGGTGAGCTTCGTTATCCAATGCCCCTGCGGCCAACTCATGACTGTGGACGACAGCTATGTCGGCCGCGAAGTCATCTGCGTAAAGTGCCATCAGAGACTGCGCGTTCCGCAGGCGCCTGCAGACGCTGGTGCAGTAGTGAGAGCTGAGGTGCCTCGTAGCAGCATGGGTTCTGACGCTTTGCCGGAGGCGGCTGGCGTAGGTCATCGCCTACCACACAGAGCGTCTCTGGTTCTTGTGCTCGGGCTGCTCGGGTTCATCCCGTGCTGTGGATTCGTCGGGGCTATTGCGTGGGTCTTTGGAGTCAGTGACATAAAGAAGATGCACAGCGGCGAGATGGACCCCTCAGGAGAAGGGGTGACTAATGTCGGCAAGATTCTTGGCATGCTCGCAGCGCTTCTCTGGGTCATCGAAGTGATAGTGTTTCTTGGTTTTCAGTTGAGCCCGTATTCCCACAGGGGTTTTTGAGGTTGGTCTGACACTGTGAGCTACACTATCCAATGCCAGTGTGGACAGCAGATGACCGTGGAGGATCATCACGCGGGACACCCCGCCATGTGTGTCCGCTGCCAGCGCACGTTTCAGGTACCGCCGAAGCCTCAGAGCCCTGGCGTTGTAGCCCAGATCACTTCGTTCTCCACTCAAGACACTTCTGTGTTTGGGGCTCCACCCGTTCCAGCAACTCCTCAAAGCGCGCAGGCGGTATGGCTGAGACCTCACCGGGGAGGGCTGATTCTGGGGCTGGGCATTGCCAGCATCGTGCTCGTTTTCATGGGGTGCTGCTGTTGTGGTGTGCTGCCGATTCTCACTGGGCTGGTGACGATTGTCATGGGCGGCTCTGATCTGTCGGCGATGAACAGGGGTGAGATGGACTCCGCAGGCAAAGCGATGACGCAGACCGGCATCTTACTGGCCGTAATCGCTCTGGGAGTGATGGCGCTGATATTTGGAGTCGGCATGCTCGGCGGAGGCATCGCGCCGTCGCTTGCGCCGCGAGGCTTCCCGCAACTTTAGCCGCGCCTATGAGGGTTGGATGTCCGAGGCCGAGCGCAACTGTATCGCCGCCTGTCGTCCACCCGCTGTGTTTCTGACGACGCAAATACCAGTGACAGAGACATGCCCTCCCGTTGGCGCGGAGACGCCAGAGGGTAGCAGGCATGTGATAGGCTGACCCGACCCGTCATCGACACTGAAGCTGGAGGCTGTTACGTTCCGGACGACGCCCCATGTCCTGATGAGCATTCCAACATTCGACAGACCGTTGCCGGGAGAGGCTCCCGCCTGACCAGAGCCCAGCATCGGATCGTAAAACCACGCGTCTCCTCCGACCGAGGCGTTGGGGAGCAGGACAGGGCTTACCCAGCCAGTCCCCGCAGCGGTAATTGAGCTAGCCTGCACCACACGCTCACCCTGGGGCGTAGTGCCAATCCGGCCTTCTATGTCGTAGCGCTGGCCGGTGACAACAGGCGTGGAGGCCCCCTCGACACGAACGGCTGAGCTGCGGTCAGTAGACTCTATGTAGAACGCATCGGGAAATGCTGCGGTCACGATGCCACCGGAGATAACAACAGGAGCGCCGTCTCGCATCCGCTTAGCGCCGCCAGGTGTGTCTTCATACACCCCACTGCCATCCGGAGGAAACAGTGTGTTGTAGCACGGAACCGCTGCGGATTTGCTCATCGGAGCGCCCAGGGCATCCGAGCGCACCCACCCGCGCGCGCCATGCGGACAGTATTTCGCGCACACCACTGTCACGCAGCTCCAGTTGTAGCCACTTCCGTACGCAAAACAGTGGCGCTCAACGATGTCACCGGGCACAAGCCACATATACGTTGTGCTGTCAATTCCGTAGCGCAGATAGTACTTCTGCTCGCTAAGCTCTGAAGGAGTCGAACCAACCGCAATGATGGGCCGGAAGGTAGATTCCTCGGGACAGGTTGCTGTCGCCGGCACTGGACTTCCACCGCACCCGTGGTATTTTGGGCAGGCGCTCCCGGGATACCGGCAGTCAAAATCGAACTTGGCTGGGCCGCACAGAACGCCGGAGTAAGAAGAGTCCCCGACAGCGTACTTCACACCGTTGACAGAGTAAGGAATCCAGCCTTGCTTGGCGTAGTTCGGCCAGTACACCCACAACCACCCGTCAAGGTTTTTGCGCGGCCCGGGGCTTGGGCAGTTGTTGGCCACGCCACCGTCCCGGTTGCTGGCGCGTCCTACGAAGTCGCCAATCGGAATAATCACCGGCGTGTTGTTCGGCCGGTAGATCGGCTCGGCGTCAAAGGAAGGCCCCTTGCGCATGACGACGCCGGTATAGCCCGGCTCGGCCAGCACAACCCTCCAGGGGGAGTAGCAGACATTGATATCGTAGGTGCCGTAGCAGGCGACAGGCACGTCGTCCGCGAAAGCAGCGCCGCAAATGGCGCTCAAGAAAACGAGAAGCAACGTGTAACCAGAGATTCGCATAATAGTCACTCACAACGGCTCGAAGGGGCAGCGTCTCTGCGCAAATAGCCGACGCCTGTATCAATTATACCAGACTCCACGGCCTGGCCCGGAGTGCGGCTCTGCAAAACTGCGCATTCGCTGGCTTTGTGTCCGGACTCCTCTCGTTCGCACGGCCAACACCTGAGATATATCGGGATGCGACTTCTTCTGGTTTTTGGGTAAACTCTAACCAGTTCGTGTTGCCACTGAGATGCATGTAAGCCAATCTTTTCCGCGAGTCCGCGCGTACTAACGACCTGAGGACCCTTCGAGCGTGAACACTGCTGTTGGTCTGGCTCAATGCCTTCCGGAGGCCTTTTGAATCTGAAAGAAATCTAAGGTTTCTCAGCGTCAACGTGTAAGCCGGGCAGCGCGGAGCAAATATCCGGCTCCGCCGTGTTCATCGGCTACTCTGTGCGGCGCCAGCAGATGCCAGCACGCAAAGCATATGGACAAAGACAATTTTGCAAAAGCCAAAGGTCACTGGATCCTCGCGCGTATGGGCAAGAGAGTACTGCGCCCCGGTGGCAAAGAGCTCACTCACAAGCTGATCGAAGGGCTACATATTTCACCTCAGGATCGCGTCGCTGAGTTTGCGCCGGGACTCGGGTACACTGCGGCGCTTGCTCTTGCCAGACACCCACAGTCTTACGTGGGAATTGATGCGGATGAGGACGCGGTGAAGCTGCTCAGGAGGGGTATAAGAAACGGCAACACATCCTTTCTCCTTGGCAGCGCTGAGCAGACGGGATTACCGGCAGAGAGCCGGGACAAAGTTTACGGCGAAGCGATGCTGACAATGCAGTCAGACGCGCAGAAGTCGAAAATCATAGGAGAAGCGTATCGCGTACTGCGCAAGGGTGGGCTGTACGGAATTCACGAGTTGGGCCTGTGCCCCGAAAATCTTGGAGAGGATCTGGAGACAGAGATCCGAAAGGAGCTTGCCCGTGTAATCCGAGTCAACGCCCGTCCGCGGACCGTGAGTCAGTGGAAGGCACTGCTCGAGAAAGAAGGATTCACTATCAGGTCAGTTGACACCAACACCATGCATCTGTTGGAGTCGAAGCGAGTGCTGGATGATGAAGGCTTCTTCAGAGCGATCAAAATCAACGTCAACATCCTTCTGCACCCGCAGGCTCGGAAGAGGATTGCGGAGATGCGCAGAGTGTTTCGAAAGTATGAGCCGCACTTGAATGCTGTTGCCATAATAGCGGAAAAAAACTAAGACTAATAAGCATGAACATTACACCACAAAGCAACGTAGGACAGATTGTCGCAGAGAACTACCGGTATGCCGGTGTTTTCAGAGCGGCCGGTATCGATTTCTGCTGCAAGGGAAACCACTCCATTCAGCACGCATGTGAGCAGAGCAATTTGAATGTGGATGACCTTATTGCGCAGCTCAAAGAGGTCGAGGCCACCCCGGCGCAGACCGAAGAGCAGGATTACAACTCCTGGCCGCTGGATTTGCTGGCGGACTACATTGAGAAGACGCACCACCGCTACGTCCGCCATCGAATTGAGGAGATCACGCCATATCTGGACAAGATTATGCGTGTTCACGGTGGGCGCCATCCGGAGCTGGTGGACATCAATGAGCTCTTTTCTGAGTCTGCCAAGGAGCTCGTGGAGCACATGGACAAGGAAGAGTCCGGCCTTTTCCCTCAGATTCGCAAGCTCGTAGACTCGAAGAAGGGGAGCGCGCAGGATTCTTCTTCTGTGGAGGTTCCCATCGCCAGCATGCATCACGATCACGATGCTGTGGGCGAGCGCTTCCACAAGATGTCTGTGCTGAGCGACAAGTACACTCCGCCGCCAGATGCCTGCAACACCTATATGGTCACGTACTCACTTCTCAAGGAGTTCGAAGATGACCTTTTCCGGCACATTCATCTGGAGAACAACATTCTGTTCCCCAAGTCTATCGTGCTCGAGCAGGATCTGAACTCAGCCGCGCCTGTCGCCTGACAAAGCGGTCTGAGTGACAACTTCAGGTGCGATTCGTACCTATCGGTCTTTGACGTATCGCGCCATGCAGTTTCCTTCGCGCTTACACTGAAGCACGGCGGTGAACTTGAAGGTTTCTTAGTTACTTCTTTCCCTTCTCAGTTTGCCGCCGTGCATTTTTTGTACGCAGGAGATAACTCGGCGGACTGGGCAGCTACGAAGTCGAGCCCCTCAAGCCTCACTCGGAGTCGCGTTCTTGACACCCGGAGACCTGCGTCAGCCCGCTGGCTAGTTCGGGAAACAGCGGTACATATCGCTGTTCAGGATGATGCCGACAAAGGTCCACAGGCTTGCGATCACATAGTCGCCCAGGATCAACCCAATGAAAAAGGGCAGCGCTTTGCGGTAGAACTTCATCCCGCCAAACTTCAGCGTCAAGAGCTTGGCCAGCCACCCCAGAAAGAAAGGGAACCAGAGGAGGTCGGTGATATAGGTGTTGGCGACAGCGTAGCCGGCCGGGTGGAAGGGCCACGACACAAACTGCGTCCGGGCTATGCTGAGTAACACTGTGATGGCGGCGCCCACGCCCGCAGCGGTCAGCCCGGGAAAGTCTGGGCCCACGTCGCGCTCCAGAATGTGCGAGGCCGCCCTGGTATAGGGGATCTGGCCCATCTCAATGCGCCACGGGTTCACCTTGGCTGTGCCTGCGCCGTACGTATAGTACAGATGCAGCACAGTCCAGGACGCGCAGAGGATGCCCACAACAACGGCCGCTACCATGGCCAGCGTCAGCCTTCGCGTGCGCAGACGTCCCTGCTCTCCGATTTTGTAGCCTTCAAATAGGTGAGGCGCTGTCATGGAGCGGTAGTCCATGTTGTACCATCCGTGGTAGGCCAGCGCAGCCAGAGCGTGAGTGCTGAAGTTCATAGGCCCGAGAGTGCGCACCACCATCTCCGGTGGATTCACCCACGGGCCGAAGTTCCACGCCGTGCCTACTTCCGCCCGGATGCGTGTGAGCGCAAGCATGTAAGCGCCGAATATCCCAAACAACAGCGCAGACGCAATCAGCGGCAGCCCGCCCCAGCACGCAAACGCAATGGCTCCTGCAAAGCAGGCTATCGCGCCAAATACTGCCGTTCTATAGGACATACCCTCATCTGCGTCGTTGGCTTCAGACGGTCGCATAGCGCCGCGCCAGACCGCAGCCAGGTGTTTTCGCGCAATCCAGAGAGCCAGAGCCGCCAGCGCCAGCCAGGCTCCAACGCCTTGCTCAGACGAAAACGGCATTCTGGCAAAGGCCGAGCTTCCCGAGCCAGTGCGCCAACCGAGCGCAACGCACCAGACTTCAGAGAACTTGCGCACCAGATAGAAAAACCAGCAACTGAACGAGACGTCTGTGGTGAGAATATAGGACAGGCCGATGGTGTTCGGGTGAAACGCCAGAGGGAAATAGCCAAGCGCATTCCAGGGTGGTGTCCTGAAGAACGGACCGAGATCCAGCGGCCCGCCGGCTGTGGGTTTGAGCGGAATCGCGGGAATCTGCGGAAACAGCCAGTTCAGGCTGTTGATAGACTGCAGCACCACCGGAATCAAAAATCCTATCAACATTGCGCGGCCACGCATCAGCTCTCCGAATCCTCCCGGTGACATGGTCATGGCGACTGGTACGTAAGTGATAGGAAAAGTCAGGCGCTCATTTTCAATCCACTGCCGCCGGAGAATTGCGGCGAAGCACAACATCATAAAAAGAATCAGCAGCAGGAACCCACCCCAGACCAGAAGCGGTGGAATCCATGCGCGAATGTGCGCCCATGTGTACAACGTGCTGTTGCCCACATAAAAAGCGCGAATGGCTTCCTGGTCGCGCGGCGCCCAGGACCAGGGGACAGCGTCTGCCATCTCCTTCCAGTGGTCAAACGGAAACCAGAGGGGATTGGCCAGCGCCGGAGTGAGAAAGCCGATCATTCCGATCCCCGCTACTGAGGAGCCGACGGCGGTCAGGATGTAAATTGTGGCAAGCTCTCCGGGCTTGAACGCCGCTGCCGGGCGCACACTCTGCACAAATGCGTTGAGGCTACACACAACAAACAGCGCAAAGATCGCCCCGATTGGCAGCGCTGTGCAGGTAATCTCTGTCGTGCCTGTGCGCACTTCAGAGTAGGTGATCCACCAGCACATGGCTACGATCAACGCCAGTGACGTGAGGACGGCGCGCGCGCTCACACCGCCGTGTCGCCCGGAATCGCCGACCTCGATTTTCAGGTCGCTTTCGCAGTCCGCTGCGCTGGCTCTTTCAGCCCCGCAGTGTTGTATTTTGGCCAGATGATCCGTCGGTGGCTCAGGCAAAGGGGAGGCGTCCTCACTTCAGTGCGGGTAGTAATGTGTTAGTTAGACCGCACCGCTTCGGTCTCCTTTGTCGCAGAGCTTCGCAGTCACGCCTCCATCGGATACTTCAGTCCCCACTGGCTGCGAATCTCATCCATTGTTCTTATGATGGACAGTGTTTCGTTCAGCCCGATGACTTCGCTTTCGGTTTTGCCCTGCCGGATGCACCGCATGCACTCCTCCGCCTCGTACTCAAACCCGTTTATGGCAAGGGGCATCTCGATAGTCTCTGTCTCGTCGCCCTTTGTGACAGTCATTCTGGTGGCGCGCCAGAAGTTTGGGATGCGAATCATCCCCTCAGAGCCCATCAGCACAGCTTCATGCTGAGTGTTTGTACGCACGGCCGAGGAGAGTATCGCCACCTCTCCACCGCCATACCCAAGCAGCATGGCGCACTGTTCATCCACTCCGGTTTGTCCGAGATGCGCCAGGGATGCGATGTGCTCCGGAGCGCCCAAAAACCAGGAAGCCAGGGATACCGTGTAAACGCCCACGTCCAGCAATCCTCCGCCCGCAAGCTGTGGGTTCAGGAGACGGCCGGACGGATCCCATCCGGCGCGAAAGCCAAAATCCGCCTGCAGCATTCGCAACTCCCCAATGGCGCCTTCTGAGACCATCTGGCGCGCTCTTTCCATCACTGGAAGAAAGCGCGTCCACATCGCCTCCATTAGAAATCGCTTTTGCTTTCGCGCCGTCTCCACCATCTGCTCGGCTTCCGCAAAGTTGACCGCGAAGGGTTTTTCGCACAGTACGGCCTTCCCATGCTCCAGGCACAGGACCGTGCAGTCTTTGTGGTACGGATGAGCGGTGGCGACATAAATGATGTCGAGGTTGTCATCGGCGGCCATCTCAGCGTAGCTGCCATAAGCCTTCGCTATCCCGCACTCGGAGGCAAATTTGCGCGCTTTCTCAATATCTCGTGAGCCTACCGCTGCCAGGTCCGCGTCTGGAAGCGCATTTAGCGCCTCCGCCATTTTGCGCGCGATACCACCCGCGCCAAGAATACCCCATCTGATTGCATCCGCCATATCCATCTCCTCCAAGGTTATCGCCTGAGAGTTAGCTCCCCCAGTACAAGTTCCTCCAAACCTGCTACTCTCAGTGGGTAAGGCACTCCTCGAGCCAGACCCTTGCGTCTGGCTCGAGGAGGCGGTTTCGGCTAAAATCCTCGCGGTCTCATCAGAGCAAGGGCGCCGTGAAAGCCACACATAACACACGAACGGAGAACGGTCTATGAGTACGATTGCGGGAGTACAGGCGCGCGAGATTCTGGATTCGCGCGGAAATCCGACGGTTGAGGTGGACATCTATCTCGAGGATGGGACGCTGGGACGGGCGGCTGTGCCGAGCGGCGCCTCTACGGGTACGCGAGAAGCGGTTGAGCTGCGCGATGGTGATGAGTCGCGCTATCTGGGCAAGGGTGTGCTAAACGCCGTTGACAACGTGAACGAGAAGATCGCGCCCGAAATTGTCGATCTGGACGCCACGGAACAGATCGCGATTGATGAGTTGATGATTGAGCTGGACGGCACAGAAACCAAATCCAACCTTGGCGCTAACGCCATTCTGGGCGTTTCTCTGGCGTGCGCGAAAGCTGCTGCGGAGTCGCTGGGTCTGCCGCTCTACCGCTATATCGGAGGCGTAAACTCGCGCGTCCTGCCTGTGCCGATGATGAATATCGTGAACGGCGGGAAACACGCGGATAACAACGTGGATTTGCAGGAGTTTATGGCGATGCCCGTAGGCGCCAGCTCGTGGGCGGAGGCGCTGCGCTGGGGCACAGAAGTTTTCCACGCTCTCAAAGGTGTTTTGAAGGGCCGGGGCTACAACACGGCGGTTGGCGATGAGGGCGGGTTCGCTCCGAACCTCAAGTCCAATGAAGAAGCGCTTGAAGTCATTGTCGAAGCCATACAAAAGGCGGGCTACAAGCCTGGAAACGACATTGGCATTGCGCTTGATCCAGCCTCCTCTGAGATGTGGAAAGATGGCAAGTACGACTTCTGGAAGAGCGGCTTTCAGAAGAGCTCAGCGGAAATGGTAGAATTCTGGGCAGACCTTGTCGAGAAGTACCCCATCGTCTCCATTGAAGACGGGATGGCAGAAGACGACTGGGACGGCTGGAAGCTGCTGACAGAGCGTCTGGGCAAGAGTGTGCAGCTTGTCGGCGACGATCTTTTCGTCACCAACACAAAGATTCTTCAGGAAGGCATCGAAAAGGGTGTCGCTAACTCCATCCTGATCAAAGTCAATCAGATTGGCACTTTGACAGAGACGCTGGATGCGATCGAAATGGCGAAACGCGCTGGATACACGGCCGTTGTCAGCCACCGATCCGGTGAGACTGAGGATACCACCATTGCAGACATTGTCGTTGCGACCAATGCCGGTCAGATAAAGACAGGGGCGCCGTCCAGAACCGACCGCGTCGCCAAGTACAATCAGCTTCTGCGGATTGAGGAAGAGCTGGCGCACACGGCGCGCTTTGCCGGTCAAAGCGCGTTCTACAACCTCAGTTAGCGCTGTGAGGGCAGTCGGAGCAGGTGCGTTACGTTTTCAGGCTCTGACTGCCTGTTTTCATCTTTACCGTACTCCTGGGCGAGGGACACTATAGCCGTGGCGCGCCGCACAAAGATAGTCTGCACACTGGGACCGGCGAGCAGTGGGCAGGAAGCTATTGAAGCGTTGACAGACGCGGGAATGAACGTCGCGCGGCTGAACTTCTCGCACGGGACTCACGCCTTTCACCGGGCCAACATTGAGGCGGTTCGCGCAGTGGCTGAGGAGCGTGGGATCGCCGTTGGCGTGCTGCAGGATCTGCCGGGACCCAAGATTCGCATAGGCGCGCTCAAGGGTGGGTCTGCTACACTTGAAACCGGCCGCCGGGTGCGCTTCGAAGCAGATGTGGCGCTGGGTGATGCGCAGCGCATCGGTCTCCCGCATCCGGAGATTCTGGTGGGCATGTCCTCTGGGACTCACTTCTACCTGGCCGACGGAATGCTGGATCTGAGAGTGCTGGCCAAAGACAGCGACGGCGTGACTGCGGAAGTGGTAGTTGGCGGAGTGCTGCGCAGTCACAAGGGAGTCAACGTTCCCGACAGTCAGGTTGCGCTGCCACCGGCGACTACGGTCGATCTGGAGCATCTGCGTTTTGGAATGGAAGCCGGTGTTGACTGGGTGGCCGTCTCCTTTGTCGCCAGTCCCCAGGATGTGATTCCCTTCAGAGAGGCTGCCAGGTCGGTGGGCAGCCGCGTGCGCTTTCTGGCGAAAATCGAGCGCAAACAGGCGCTGGATCATCTCGATGAGATCATTGCGGCTTTTGATGGGGTGATGGTCGCGCGTGGAGATCTGGGAATTGAAATCCCGATTCAGCAGGTTCCACTGATTCAAAAAGAGATTATCAAGAAGTGTCGCGCGGCCGGAAAGCCGGTTATTGTCGCCACGCAGATGTTGATGAGCATGGTTGACAGTCCACGTCCAACGCGCGCCGAAGCGGCAGATATCGCTAATGCTATTCTGGATGGAACTGACGCCGTGATGCTGAGCGAAGAGACAGCTATCGGGCGCTATCCGGTCGAATGCGTTCAGACAATGGCCCAGGTGGCGGAGCAGGCAGAAGAGTATCTGCTTGGAGACTCCTCACAACGGGGCAGAACACGCTCTCGCTCCGGAATATCTTCCACAGACGCCATCGCCATGGCCGCGGCGACTATGGCGGAGGAGCTGGATGTCAAGGCGATTATAAGCTGCACCGCAACAGGCGCAACAGCCCGGGCCGTGAGCAAGCAGCGTCCTTCCGTTCCTGTCCTGGCATCCGTCTCCGCTGAGTTTGTCCGGGGGCAGCTCGCGCTTTCGTGGGGTGTGCGGCCGTATCGGACTGAAGGACAGGCGAGCATGGACGACATGATTTCAACAGCCGTGAAAGGAGCCATTGACACCGGCGTTGTAAACCTGCATGATTGGGTTATCATCATTGCGGGTGTCCGGGCCGGAGTGCCCGGCAATACCAGTCTCATCAAATACCATCGCGTTGGTGACAGTATCGGGTAGAGAAAGACCGGCGGAGTCCTGGGTGAGGGATCGCCCTGGGCATTCGCTGGTTGGTGGAGAAGTGCAGGATGCCCACGGAAGCGGAGAAGGATCTCCTCAGGCTCAACAGACTTCCAGTCGAGCCTCTCAAAAAACCTCGCGTTTCAAGGTCGCGCAAGACAGATAACCGCGCCAGGGCCACCCCTCGAGCGCTGATAAGGCGCTATTTCGTGATTTTTGCTGTGCTCGCTGTCCTCTTTGAAGGGGCTACGTACGCGATACGGCCGTTCTGCGCCATCTGGCTTGTTTCCCGCGACACACCCGCCCTTGAGCGCAAAGTGAAAGAGGAGCGCCAGAAGCAGGAAGACCTGAAGTGGCAGCTCAAGTTTGCCGAATCTCCCCGCGGAGCCGTCGCGCTTTCACGTGACTACGGATATATCAAGCCTGGTGAAGTGCCTTTTGTGTTGCCGGGGCAGGATCAGTTGGCGCAGCGCCTGACCGCGCCCGAGCCTCAGACGGTGACACTGTGGGACAAGGTCATGACGGCTCTGTGCAAAGTGAGTCGCGCCGGTCCGGAGATTGTCCAGCGGGATTCAACCAAGAACTGAAGTCGGCCGGCTTCAGGCCGTCTGGTGGGCTGTACCTGGCGGATTGAGCTTTAATGTCCCGCAAGCCACGCCCGACTCCGTTCGTTGACCCCCTGTTTGGAATTGGAGAACACGCTCGGCGTCCGGTGCGTCATGTAGTGTAGTGATTTTTTGGAACAAACTCGCTGTCTTCATTGTATTTCTCGCCGCCGTAATCACCGGTGTCGCTGCGCCTGCGCGCGCGGCTCTGCCTGCGCCTGACAGGCTGTATCTGGAGCGCCTGGCTAC
This sequence comes from Armatimonadota bacterium, assembly GCA_020846715.1. GTDB lineage: Bacteria > Armatimonadota > UBA5829 > DSUL01 > DSUL01 > JADLDK01. The sequence goes on from JADLDK010000005.1 coordinate 110,115, forward strand.
AGCGCTTCAGGAGCTTGAGTCGGGAAGCTGCGTGAGTGCGCACCAGGCGCTGGTGGCTGCGCTGGAGCAGAGGCGGGATGAGCGCCTGGCCTACCTCGTCCGGCCTGTAATCTACCTGCATTGCGGCGCTTTTGCGGAGGCGGACAAAGCCTTTGACGAAGCGATCAAGATGAATGCTCCGGGCGACATCTGCGCTTACGGCAAAGCTGTGTGCAGTCTGGCCCGCCGGGATTTTGGAGCTGCCCGGAGCCGTCTGCCCTCTTCCGGAAAATGGGTGCAGACAGAGGATCTGCAGGCGCTCAGCGCCTATATTGATGTGCTGAGGGGCGGAGGGCCTGACAGAGTCAGGAACGAGCCTGCCTTCGTTCAGATGGCGGCTTACGCCAGCCTTCGCGCGGGAGATTTGCCGAAAGCGGAAGCTCTGTTGAGTTCTGTCAAACGCAGGACGGAGCCCGTCGCGGCTCTGGATTCTGGTCTGGGCTTCAGTATGGATCCCGCAGCGCCGGTGCACTATGTGAGCCTGAGCAACGCTGCGTCTGAAATCCTGGGGCAGGTTCAGGCCGGACCTCTCACCGGGTTTTCAGGAGTCGTGCGGCTCCGTGCGGATAGAAGCAAAACTCCGGGGGCAGAATACGTCCAGTTCATGGTGGACGACAGTGTTATCGGCATCGTGAACGCGCCGCCCTATGAAATATCCTGGGATACCAGCCGCGTAGCCAACGGTGTGCACACTGTGACGATGCGCAGCCAGACGGGAGCCGGGTACGTCCTGGGAGAGACCTCTCAGCAGGTGATGGTCACAAACGTCGCGCCCTCGCCGGGTGCGCCAATTACCGGGCCGGCGGCCGACCGGTTGATCCAGGCGCTGTGGGAACTGTTGAGACTTGGGCCGTGTCATACGTGGAATGAATACGAACTTGGCAGGATTGCAGAGCAGAGTGGGCGGTCCAGAGAAGCCATGCTTCACTACGAAAGAGTGCTGGCAAGCGAGCCTTTCTACCGTGATGCAGGATCGAGGTGGAAGAGCCTGACACGCTTTTCCGCTCTGGAGACAGTGTGGAAGGGCAAAGGAACTGACCACAGCATTGCCGTAACTTTTGACGACGGGCCTAATGATGGTACAGAGTCATTACTGGAGGCCGTGAGCGCCAGTGGCGTAAGAGCGACATTTTTCATCGTCGGATCGCAGGCTCGCAGATATCCTGATTTGCTGAAGAAGATTGCGGCTGGCGGTCACGAGCTGGCCTGCCATTCCGAGTCGCACCGCAGCATGACCCAGCTCAACACCGAGGAGTTTATTAGGGAGCTGTTTGGGCCGATATCAATAATACACGAGCTTACGGGACAGATTCCGCGCTTTTTCCGCCCGCCGGGCGGGCATCTCAATGCGGTGGCGCGGCGCACTGCGGCTGAGTTCGGCCTTACGCCGGTCATGTGGACGACTCATGTCGGGCCGTATGAAGGAGGACCGGTGGCCACAATGGAACAATACGCTGCGGCTAAAGTGCAGGCAGGGTCAGTCCTGCTGTTGCACAACTGTGAACCAACGACTCTGAAAGCGTTTCCGGCGATGATCGCGAACTTCAGGAGCCGGAATCTGAAAATGGTGGGCATCTCGGACCTGAGAAAATAAAAGGCTTCGGGACGGGATCTGAGACAGGTTTTCCATAGCCCAGGCGTCCGGGAAAAATAAGAAGGCTACGAGAGATTCATCTATGAACGCTAGATTTTACACAGTGATGGGGATTGCGCTGACCTCAGCGGTTTTGGCCTGCGCGGCGGGGACCGGGGAAGCCGCCAGGTCGCGCCGGGCTGCGCCAGTCTCTTTTGGGCCAGAAAGATCGCTGGCTGGCATTTCCATTGGGCGTCCAGCCACTCAGGTCGTGTCCAAGTACGGCAATCCCAGCCGCGTGGACGCCAGTGCGACTGTCTCACAGAGCCAGCCGGGGACGCCAGGGGCTCCGGGACTGGAAGGACTTCCGCAGCCTCAGAACTTTGGACTTCCCGCTCAGCCACCCGGCAGCGTTATGGGAGCGCCTGGTGGCATGAGCCCTGGTGGCCCGGCGGAGCTGGGTGGAGCGCTTGGCAATGTGATTGGCGGGCTCTTCGGCGCAGGTACGCAACAGCCCGCGCCCGGAGCCGGATTTGCGCCTCCGGGAGGTGTCCTTCCAGGTCAGGAAGCCTTCGGGCAGGCACAACCGGTAGTGCAGCGCCCGATTACCAAGCTCTACTACGACTATCCAACCGGCCCGTCGCTGATCTTCACCGTCGGCTACAAGGGCCTGGTTGAGCAGATTGACGCGTTTGCTCCCTGGCCGTGGTCTCCAGCGCGCACGAAGCGCGGTATCGGTGTGGGCGCGACTTACAGGCAGGTTGTGGCCAGATATGGTTATCCACAAGCGCAGCGCTCCAACCCGGATGGCACTCTCGTGATGGATTATTCCGAGCGCGCACACGTAGCTTTCACGCTGCTGGCCGGGCGTGTGGTTGGAGTGTCTGTCGCTCTGGTTGAGTAGCAGCGCGCTGGGTGCTTTGACTCTGGAGTGCCGGTAGAAAAGCGCACAGGCTTGCGCAGGCGTCTGCCGCCGATGCAAGGTCACTGGCCCGGCCGCAGGCCACGCGTGTGGCTTTTGAGCCAATCACACACCGGTCCCGAACTGATCTAAGCTCGGCGTCACGACCAGCGCCTGCCTAACCCGATACGACCGGGTCTTACGTTATCGAAGAGCGGGCGGGCTTATCAGTCCATCTCAGCGGATTGCTCCAGCATCACTCAACTGAGTCACGAGCCGCCTGTCGCCGAGAGGTTGAGACTATGAAGGACCAGTCTGAACCTGAAAGCACGGAGAGTATCGAACGCTACGTCAGGGCTTGCCAGACTGATTTTTGGCGGGCTGTATTTGAAGCAGAAGTCCGGTATCTGGAGCGACGGCTGTGCGGTTGCAGAGATATTCTGAGCGTCGGCTGTGGCCCCGCCGCAATTGAGAAGCTGCTGAGCGAGCGCGGATTCCAGGTTACTGGCGTTGATGTCTCACAACAGGCTCTTGACAGAGCGCCCGATGAGATCAGGACAGTTGCCGGTGACGCTGCGAGCCTGCCTCTTTCGGACAACTCTTTCGATGCCGTTGTCTATATTGCTTCACTGCAATTCATTAAGGATTACGAAGCCGCAGTCCATGAAGCATGGCGCGTGATGCGCCCCGAAGGCAGGCTGGTGGCGATGCTTCTCAATCCGCAGTCCAGCTTTTTCCAGCAGCAATCGAGCAGGCCTGGCTCCTATGTGAGAAGTATCAAACATCTCAGCCTCTCGCAAACCGAGAAGGCGATCGCACTTGGAGGCGACGTTGAGTGTGAGTACTTTCTTGGCATCGATGGAGATGAACTCTTCGACAGCGCTGATCCCCAGTGGGCGGCGCTGTATGTTGTGAATGCGACGCGCCGGGCTTGAATATCTGACAGGTAGTGGCGCAAAATAAAGATACAGGGAATTGGCACTGTGGCGGTTTGTCGCCTTTGCGCTTGAGCAGGCAGGTGAGGATTTTCACTTTTGTCGTCTGACGTTGTAAGCCAGATAAGGCAGCGGGTGGATCTGGTGGACATGATCTCCCAACATGTCCGCCTGCAAAAGACTGGCGTCACTTTCAAAGGGCTGTGCCCGTTTCATCAGGAGAAGACACCGTCTTTTCACGTCAACCCGGAGCGGGGGATGTGGCACTGCTTCGGCTGTCAGGAGCATGGGGACTGCTTCACGTTTCTAATGAAGATCGAGGCCCTGAGCTTTCCGGAAGCTCTGCAGCGTCTCTCGGAGAAGACTGGAGTTCCTCTTGACAAGAGACCGAGAGGGCCGCGGCCGGATGAGCGGGAAGCGATACTGCAGGCGCTTGCCACCAGCGCGCGCTACTTCCGTGAAAGGCTGAAAGCCAGCGCCGAAGCTCTTTCCTA
>JADLDK010000006.1 GCA_020846715.1 Armatimonadota bacterium
GCGCCAGACTTTTGAGCGAGCGGGCTATCTCGGAGATCTCCTGGTTTCGGTTTTCAGTCGTCCGGTGCCAGCGCATCAGCTGGAGATAGTCCACAACTATGAGACCTAGTCCGTGCTCCGAACGCAGCCGGCGGCACTTTGCGCGCATAGCCATTGCCGAGCACTCAGGCGAGTCATCAATGTAGATGGGCGCTTCCTGAAGGCGCGTGCTGGCCTGAGCAATTCTGTCCCAATCCCCGTCGCGCAGATTCCCGGTACGCAAATAGTGCCCGTTGACTCGAGCCTCTGTGCACAAAATGCGCTGCACGAGCTGCTCTTTGGACATCTCCAGGCTGAAGATCGCCACGGGCTGTTTGGTGTTGAGCGCTCCGTGAACAGCCATGTTCAGCGCAAGCGCGGTCTTTCCCATTGACGGGCGGGCAGCGACAATAACCAGATCGCTCGGCTGGAGACCGCTGGTCATATAGTCAAGGTGCTCAAAGCCCGTTGGCACACCTGTCGTCTTACCAGCCGAACCGTAGAGCGCCTCTATCCGGTCCCAGGCGTCGTTGAGCAGAGGTGGCAAGGCATGGAAGGAGTCGCCAACCCGGCGTTGCCCGACTCTGAACACGATCTGTTCTGCCTGATCGAGAAGTGAGCTAACGTCTTCCGCCTCGGAGTACCCCAGCCCCTGAATGTCGTGTGCGGCTTCGAGCAGTTTTCGCAGGATAGCTTTCTCCTGCACGATCTCTGCGTAAAACCTGATGTTGGCGGAAGAGGGGACAAAATCCGTCAGAGAGATAACGTAGTCTCGTCCGCCCGCCTGCTCCAGTTTCTCGCTGGAGCGCAACTCCTCGCAGACCGTAATCGGATCAATCGCTTCGTCTTTCTCAATCAGGAGGAGGAGCGTCTCGAAAATAATCCGGTGCGCGTGACGGTAGAAGTCTTCTGGCTGGAGAATCTCGGCCGCCTGCTCACACGCAGCGCTGTCCAGCAGCATTGAACCGAGAGTGGACTGTTCAGCTTCGAGATTGTGCGGCGGAGCCTTTGCCGCCTTCACAGTTCCGGAAGGCAGCTCTGAGGCCGAAAAGGAGTCTATCATCTGGAATACCGCCTTTTCAGAACAGACGAGCATAACCGGACTACTCCGGCATAGCGGGAGCAGCCAGGTCGGAACTGGAATGGCCCGGCGTTAGCCCCGCCAGAACCAGAAGAACTCAGCGAAGGACGATTTGTCCCGAGGGCGTCACAGTGACCGCAGGTCACTCCTGCTCATCGGAAACGATCTCAACTTTGAGCTTACCAGACACTTCGCGGTGCAGCCTGACCGGTACCTCGTGCTCTCCAATGGAGCGCAGCGGCTTGTGCAGATCAATCTTTCGGCGATCAAGCTCTACGCCAGTTTGTGCCTTGACGGCGTCGGCAATGTCGCTCGCGGTAATAGAGCCGAACAGCTTCGCGCCAGCGCCCACCTTGCCACGGATCGTGATGGTCTTGCCTTCGAGCGCCCCGGCCGCAGCCTGCGCCGTAGCAACACGCTTCTCCTTCAGGCGCTCTTCCAAAGCGTGCTGACGCTCAATGTTCTGCATATTGCCTTTGGACGCCTCAATCGCCATTTTTCGAGGGAGGAGATAATTGCGCGCATAGCCTTCGGCGACAGTGACGACGTCACCCTGCTTACCGAGATTCGAAACCTCTTTGGTGAGAATTACTTTCATAGAAAAACAACCTCTGCGAGCCTCGTCCCTACCGGCGCTGAAGGTGGAACGGGGCGCTCTAATACCTAAAACTTGAACTGAAGTCCCAGAACCGGGCGGTTGCCGTCTTTGCCTCCACCGATACCTTCGATGCCAATCCATGCGCCCATGTCCGGGCTGATTGAGCGCAGAGCCTTGACATCCAGCCTTGGATCATTCGGCCGATAGAGGTCGCCATGAACAGTCCACAGTCCACCCGCCTGCCAATCATACCCTAAATCCAACCGCGATTGGTAGAGGCCGCCCCGAAGAGAATCTCCACTTTTTAGCACTTTTCCGACCTGCGCATTCACGCGTGGAGTCTCTCCGATGTCGAAAACCCCGACACGATAGAATTTGTCGCCACCCAGCCGAAAATCGTAATTTGCGTCTATCCTGGACTTGCCGCGATCCGCATCGAAGAGCGTGTCAACTTTGAGCCCAAGACCCGAAGGAGGCTTCGGACGCGCCGCCGGAGATTTTGTAGCTGTACCCGTCTGCTTCACGCCGACGACCTGCGCTACCCTGTCCACGATTGCTTTGGCGGACTCGGTAGTTTCCCGCACGTTTTGCATACTCTGCTGCAAATCTTGACGCATCTGTGGATCACCTGTAAGAGACGCTGCATTGGCGGCAGCCTCCGATGCGTGAGTGGATGCCGCTTCGATCTGTCTGGACGCGCTTTTCAGATTCGCGACGATATTTTGAATGTCTTCCTTACGACCGCCCTGCATCATTGAGTTGATCTGTGCGATTGCCGCGTTGAGGTTGCCCATCGCTGCGGCCAGGTTGCTGGTCATGGCCTGGACCGGCGTGCGGTTTGACGCCGTTATTGAACGCAGATCGTTTACCAGCCCGACTGCGCCTGCAGACGCCGCATCCAGGTTCTTCATCGTGGAATCCAGACTCAGCCGCAGTTGCTTGTCATCCAGAAGGCTCTGAGCGGAGGCGCCGACAGACTCCAGACGGTCCATCAGTCGAGATACCTGGGGAAGCAAGTCATCTAACGTTATTGCGGGAATGCCGACCAGAGTTTCGCCCGGAGACATTCGTTTGCTGCTGGGAGGTCCCGGAACAAACTCAATGTAGCGGTCACCCAATAGCGAACTGGACGCCAGACGCGCCGCGGAGCCCGGCGGGATATCCTGGTCCGCGCGTATGCGCACCGTAATGAGCGCCTTGTTAGCATCTGTGAGCGATACACGCTTCACCTGCCCGATCTTCACACCGGACATCATCACCGGAGCGCCGGTATCCACGCCCTGGGCGTCATTGAAAATTACGTCAAGGTCATACGATCGCCCAGATATCTGTATCGAGTGAATGTACGCGTACGCTGCAATTACCAACACGAATGAAAGGATGGCGTAAATGCCAACCTTAATGTTTTTTATTCTCGAATCACGTACCATCGGTAGAGTGTTTCTCAGCGTCGGCGATACCGAAGTTGTCTGCAGAAACGAACTGGCGCACGACAGGATGATCAGAGCGGACAAACTCCTGTGGAGGAGCCATTACTGCGATTTTTCCCCCGTCCAGAAGCGCAATCCTGTCGGCGATCCGGGCAAGCGCAGGCACATCGTGTGAGACCACCACGGAGGTCACACCGAGTTGCCTGCGCATGTCTACGATCAACTCATCTATAGACCGGGCCGTGGGTGGGTCAAGGCCACTCGTTGGCTCGTCATAGAACAAAATGGCCGGCTCCAGCGCAAGCGCACGCGCAAGCCCGACCCGCTTCGCCATACCACCGGAGAGCTGGCCCGGATAGTAGTCCTGCACACCGTCAAGCTGAACAAGCTGGAGCTTCTCCCGAACCAGCTCCATCGCCTGCGTTCGAGTGTACGACAGACGCCTCATTGGCGCAAGAGCGATATTCTCAAAAACTGTCATCGAATCAAACAACGCAGAATACTGAAAGACAAACCCAACCTCTGAGCGCACCTCTTTCAGCTTGCGCTCAGGCATTCCGACAATCTGCCTGCCGTTGATGAGAATGCTGCCAGCGTCCGCACTTGTAAGCGCCGCCAGACACTTTATCAGCGTACTTTTCCCTGAGCCCGAAGCGCCGACAACACCCACTATTTCGGCTTTTGAGACCGCAATGGCCAGATCTGCCAGAATTGTCCGGCCATCGACAGTATACGTGAGACCCTCAACCTCTATAACATTTCTGGTATGCGAAGTCGGCATCAGCCCATCGACCGGCCGAACATAATATAGGCCAGGAAGAAATTGAGAATGTAGATTGCCACGATGCTGATGACAACGGCGTTTGTCGTGGACCGGCCCACACCCGTAGCGCCTCCGTGCGTGCGCAGTCCCTGTTGACAACACACCAGAGCGACAACCAGACCGAAGATGGCGGCCTTCACCAGCCCCATGGAGATGTCATAACCCATAAGCATTCGCTGAACGGATTCTTTGAAAGCACCGCCTGCCACTCCCTGCAACACCGCTACCAGATAACCGCCCAGCATCCCCGTCCAGTTGGCGAAGACAGTCAGCATGGGAAAGACCGCGACGCTGGCGATGACTCGAGGAGTGACAAGAAACTCGACAGGGTCTATAGAGAGCGACCGCAGAGCGTCAATCTGCTCAGTCACTTTCATGGTGCCAATCTCCGAGGATATTGCGGAACCAGCGCGCGCCGCGACAACAACAGCCGTGAGAACGGGCGCAATTTCGCGCACTATTGACAGCGCCAACCCACCTCCCACAAAGCTCCCGACACCCCACTTGACCAGAAGCTGGCTGGAGTACAGGGACAAAACCATGCCAGAGAACGCCACAGTGATCATGACAAGCGCCAGGGAGTTGACGCCGAGAATGCCCATCTGCGTGACTGCATCCACCCAGACATGTGACCTGCTGAACATGCAACGGAAGCTGTGGATCAGCAGATAGACCGCCTCCCCCAGAGTCTCCAGAAACTCCATCAACTGCTGGGAAGCGTAGCGTGTGGGCAGCGCCGCTACCTGCACAAGCTCTTGAGCCGTTTTTTCCAGGATGTCACCGCGTTGAGCCATAAGCGCTGCTGGCAGACGTCAGAAGAGGGTTTGCGCAAGCTAATCCGCGTCGCCGCAGGTAGTATAGTGACGCCCGCGCTGCAGTGTCAATTAAATGACGGACGCTCCACGCCGGATGCGCCCTTATGGAGCAATGCGGCACTGGACGTCTGTGAGAGGTCGCCCTACCCGCCAAATAACGCGCTCAACTCTGTCACGAACGGGCAGTCCGGCAATACGGGTTGGGCGCTGATGCCGCAAGGCGCATATCGGTGACTACGGCTCCCAGCAGTTGTGCGGCGGCCCGCGAAGATTCCTGCGTTGAACCTCGCCCAAAGCTCACACGAACAGAGGACCTGACCTCAGCTTCATCCATGCCCATCGCCAGCAGGACATGTGAGGGTTCCAGCGATCCAGAGGCACACGCGGCGCCTGTGCTGATGGCCAGTCCCAATCCATCCAGCCGCATCGTCAGCAGCTCTGCGGCCACGCCGGAGACAGAGAAATTGATGATAGAGGGCAGGCGCTGTTCTTCGATGCCGTGATACTGCACGCCTTCCAGGTGCGCAAGCTCTTGCTGAAAAGCCTGCCGCGCAGAGTCAACTTGCAGCACCCAGTGATTGCGTTCAGTCAGAGCAACATCAGCCGCTCTGCCAAAGCCGGCAATAGCCGCAACGTTCTCGGTTCCCGCCCGCCTCTCGCGCTCCTGAGCGCCGCCGTAGAGCACGGGTTTGATCTTCAATCCGCGCCTCACCCACAGTGCCCCCGCGCCCTTTGGACCGTAGAATTTGTGCGCCGATATACTCAGCAAGTCCACACCAAGATCATGAGGGTCCAGTCTCATCAGGCCGCCCGCCTGCACAGCATCTGTATGCATGAGGGCGCCCGCCTCGTGGGCCATTCTGGCAATCGCCTTGATCGGCAGGAGTACGCCGGTCTCATTGTTAGCAAACATCACACTCACAAGCGCGGTATCCTCATTGATGAGTGTCATGGCAGAGTTCAGATCGATGCTTCCTGATCTGGTGGCGGGTATCTGGACAACGTCGAAGCCCATCTCTCCCAGCCGGGAAGCGGCGTTCAGAACTGCGTGATGCTCTATGGCGCTGACAACGATGCGCCGCCGCTGGGTGACCGAGCGCGCGACTCCAAATAGCGCAAGATTATCCGCCTCTGTACCTCCGCTGGTGAAGCACACTTCGGAGATGTCCCCATGTAGCAGCCGGTCAACGCGGTCTCGCGCAAGATCAACAGCCGAGCGCGCTCGTCTGCCAAAAGCGTGTGGGCTTGAGGGATTTCCATGCTCACGGGTAAGATGCGGAAGCATTTCTTCCAGCACGCGGGGATGCAGCGGTGTGGTAGCTGCGTAGTCAAGGTAAACTGGTGGAGCCAAGGCTTCGATGGAACGTATGCCTGTCATGCGAACGTTACCATTGTACACTATGTCGTTACAGATTGAGCGAGCTGGCGTGCGAACAACAGGTGCGCCCAGTTCAGCGAGCACACCTTGAGGAGACCCTTGTTAAAAGCCCGTCTGCTTATTGCGCTGGCTATGCTGTCAGTGCCCGTACTGTCCGCAGCCCAGGGCCTTGCGTTCTCGGGACCCGGCGGTCAGCCAGTCGTTAAACTCACGGCCAAAGCGCGCAACAAGACTGTTGCGCCTGGAGATGCGACAGTTGTCGCCGTCCGGCTGAATGTTCTGAACGGGTTTCACATTCAGTCCAACAAACCGTCTGATGAAACGCTCATTCCAACTGTTCTCGAGGTAAGAGCGCCAGCTTCTGTCCGGATAAAGAACATTGTCTACCCGACTCCAAAGCAGAAAGCGTTCTCATTTTCAAACGGCAAGCAGTATCCGGTCTACGAAGACGGCGACGTAATTCTTGTGAAGGCCGAGGTAACTCCGACAGCCCCGCAGGCCAGTACCGCGCTACAGATGCGAGTCTCATATCAGGGGTGTACGGATGAACAGTGCTATCCACCTGACGAGGCGACTTCCAAAGTACAACTTGTTGTGGGTCCTGAGACTTCTGCGGCTTCGACAGAAGCGCTCTTCAGGGAACCAGAGGCCACCGTAGCGCCGGATCTGCAGTTAGCCAGCCAATCCAACCCGTTTGCGGGAGTCGTGCGCGACCGGGGTTGGGTAATTCTGTTTGCGCTGGTGTTTGGGGCTGGACTGCTGCTGAGCCTGACTCCCTGCGTATTTCCATTGATTCCGGTCACACTCGGCTACTTCCAGGGCCAGGCATCTGACAGCAGGGCGCGCTTGATTGCGCTGGCGATAACCTACGTCGCCGGACTGTGTACGACGTACTCCATTCTGGGATTCGCCGCAGCAACTTCCGGAGCGCTGTTTGGGTCGTGGCTGTCCAACCCGTGGGTACTTGGGACATTCGCCGTAATTATCGCAGCTATGGGGCTGAGCATGCTCGGGCTTTACGAATTGAAACCGCCCGCGTTTCTGGCAAGCAAATCCGGCGCGAAAGCAGGTTACGGGGGCGCGTTCGTTATGGGACTTTTGTTTGGGGTCGTCGCCGCGCCCTGCACCGGACCTGCAACTATCGCTCTGCTCACATTCGTTGGGCAGTTGGCCAGACCGATGGTTGGACTGCTGCTCTTTTTTGTGCTGGCGCTGGGCATTACGACACCACTCCTCGCGCTGGCCATATTTTCCGGAAGCCTCCCTCGATCCGGCGCATGGATGGAGTGGGTCAAGCATTTCATGGGCGTTCTAATGCTGGGCGCCGCTGTGTACTTCCTGCGCACAGTGACAGGGTTGACAACGGCATCTTATATGATGGGTGCGCTGGCAATAGGCGCCGGCCTGTGGCTGGCTTTTGTTGAGCATTCTGGATGGAAGCCGGTGAGTCTGGCGGTTGTTCGCGTTGGAGCGGGCACAGTATTGGTGCTGTTCGGCATTGCTCAGGTTCTGCCAAAGGGCGCGGGCATCGAGTGGGAGCCTTATGCAGAGGCCAGGATTCAACAAGCGGCCGAGAAAAGTCAGCCCGTTATTATTGACTTTGGAGCCACGTGGTGCGCGGCGTGCGAAGAGCTCAAGGAAGGGGCGTTCAGGGACCCGAAGGTCGTTGCGCTATCTCGGGATTTCGTACGGCTCAGCTTTGATGCCACTGACAGCCGCAGCGAGCGCGTAAAAGAGGTGCAAAAGCGATTTGGGGTGCGCGGCCTTCCTACGGTCATATTCCTCGGCCCGAACGGGAAAGAGGCAGCAGACAGAGTACTGAGTAACGTCCCACCCTCCAGACTGCTGGAGCGTATGCACAAGACCAGAGGCAGCGCCAGTGTCAGCCGCTGAGCAGTCGTGAGCTCATAGACGAAAAAGCCCTGGGCGAAGCGCCCAGGGCAATGACGTGGGAAAAGCGCCCGAAAGTCAGCGCCGGCGCAGGAACGCAGGAATGTCCAGCTCGGTCTCAGGAACGAACTCGGGCGTCTTGATAGCTTCGATGCTCTCAGCAGGCTGCGGCTTCGGCTCTGATTCCGGCCGTCTTGATTGCCCATCCAGGCGTCGGCTGTACTCAGCGGAATCAAAGCCTGTCGCCAGCACCGTGATCCGCATCTCCCCTTCCAACTTCGGATCCACAACTGCGCCAAAGATGATGTTCGCGTCGTCTTTGTGCGCGGCGGCAAAAATAATCTCAGCAGCGTCATTGACCTCAGAGATGGTGAGATCTTCTCCGCCGGAAATATTGAACAGAATCCCGCGCGCTCCGTCCACCGTCGTCTCCAGCATCGGGCTGGAAATAGCAGCCTGAGCGGCCATCTGCGCGCGATCCTCTCCGTTGCCAACTCCGATGCCCATCAGCGCCGTCCCTGCGTCCTGCATAATGCTCTTGACGTCCGCAAAGTCAACGTTGATCAGACCCGGAATGGTGATGATGTCCGAAATGCCCTGCACACCCTGGCGCAAGACGTCGTCCGCCATCCTAAAGGCATCTGTGAAACTTATCCGCCTGTCCGCAACTTCCAAAAGGCGATCGTTGGGGATGAAAATGACGGTATCAACGTTCTCTTTCAGAGATTTCGCGCCCTGCTCGGCGCTGCGGGCGCGGCGCGGTCCCTCAAAGGCAAACGGCCGTGTTACAACGGCAACGGTCAACGCTCCAGCCTGGCGTGACTCTTCCGCGACGATGGACGATGCGCCAGTACCAGTTCCGCCTCCCATCCCAGCGGTGATGAATACCATCTCCGCACCGTCAATAGACCTGCGAATCTCCTGGCGGCTCTCTTCGGCAGCTCCGCGTCCGACATCCGGATTCCCCCCGGCGCCAAGCCCGCGAGTCAGTTGCTCGCCCAACTGAACCCGCGTATCGGAGTGAGAGACCTCCAGCACCTGCCGATCCGTGTTCATACACACGAACTCTACTCCCGACAGGCCCGTTTCGATCATGCGGTTCACCGCATTGCATCCGGCCCCGCCAACTCCGATGACCTTGATGGTCGCCGGGCTATCCGACTGTCGTCTCTCGATCATTGCCTAGCGTTCCTCCATGGAGTGGACCACTCCTGCTGTTGCTTTTGAAAATTCAGAACAAACGGCTGCGGGTACATCCGCGCAAAGGCAGCAGCCGAAAATGCGGTTTCCATTATAACAGCTACGGCCTGAAACTTTAACAAAATTCAGCTACAACTTAGGGCTTTCTTGGCGTCGTTTTTTCCGGTGACCTTCACTCCGGGTTTGAACCCAGAATCAGATCCTTCAACCACAGTAGCGACCCACGCAGGCCCTTTCTTCCAGGCTCCTCACGGACAACATCCTGACGCGCGCCGTAGATAGCCAGACCCACCGCTGTGGCATGAATCGGGTCTGAAACAGACTCGGAGATACCGCCCACGCCCGTTACTTTTCCCATTCGCACAGGCATCCCAAGCGTCTGCTCCGCCAAACCGACCAGACCGCGCATCAAAGACGCCCCACCCGTAAGGACGATACCCCCCGGAATTCGTCCACGGCAACCACTTCTGGTCAGCGTATCCTCGACAAACTGAAGCAACTCCGACATGCGCGGTTCAATAATCTCTACAAGGAGCTGTTTCGGCAACTGCGACGGCTGATCAGCACCGGTTCGCATGAACGAAAACTTCTCATCGCCCTCGATGTCCTCCGAGCGCAGCGCGCCAGCGACAATCTTCACACGCTCAGCTTCCGCCAGCGAGCACTGCAGTCCAACGGCCAGGTCCTGCGTGACATGATTTCCGCCTACGCCAATCACCGCCGAGTGCGCGATGTTGCCCCCGGTATACATAGCGATGTCGGTGGTTCCTCCACCGATGTCAACAACCGCCACGCCCAGATCTCGATCTGCTGGTGTCAGGACAGCCTGGGCCGCGGCAACGCTTTGCAGCACCAGACCTTCTATGTGCAGGCCTGATTTGTCGACGCACTTTGCCAGATTCTGGATGAAAGTGGTAACTCCGTGGACAATATGCGTCTCGACTTCCAGCCGCGAACCGCTCATGCCCACAGGCGACTGGATACCGTTTTGCCCATCAATGCAGAACCCGCGGGGAATGGAGTGGATAATATCGCGATCTGGAGGCAACACGACCTGACAGGAGGCTTTCACAGCGCGATCTACATCCTCCTGCTGCACCTGCTTCTGCTGATGGGGAATTGCGACGATGCCCTTGGAGTTCATTGATGAGACGTGTTCACCCGTTACACCAATAAAGACGTCTGTCACCTGCGCTCCGGCAACCTGCTCCGCCTTATCCGCCGCCTGGCGAATGGCCTGCGATGTGGCGTCAATGTCCACTACCACACCGCGCTGAATGCCCCTCGAGGGCTCCAGGCCCTCGCCGATAATGTCGATGCGGTCGTTGGAGTGAATCTCGGCAATTACCATGCACGTCTTGGTAGTTCCGACATCCAGTCCGGCAATGATCTCGGTTCGACTCAATGACTTCCCTCTTGGCACGGACCCGGGAATCTTGACGCCCACGCCAAACAGCTACCCTCTAACACATCAGCGCCTGCGACAGCGCGCCGATTGTCAACTCCCGCCTGCCATATTTCGGTCAGAGACGCCCGAGCCCGGTCACCGGATGAGACCGTCCGGACAACTCCAAGAGAAAAACAGCCTGCTGTAAAAACTCTATTCGACGAGGTGACCTCTCCCGGCTAGTTGGAATCTCTGCGACGCGCAAAAGAAACCTGGGTCAACCAGTATCTGCGAATCAGCGATAGATTCAAAAAGACTCGCCCTCCGAGCGCCACAACGGCCGCCAGCAACAAGTCTACACCAATCTGGTCGCCCAGCCACGCCAACGACGCCGCCAGCAGGGTGTTGGCGATAAACCCCGACACGAACACGTCTGTGTGAAACTTGCCTTCCAGACCTGCCCGAATGCCGCCAAAGACAGAGTCCAACCCCGCCAGCGCTGCCAGTCCAAGATAGCTGGCATAGTCGCCAGAGACCGACCATCTGCTCAACCAGACAAGCAGAAAACCTGCCACCAGCGCCAGAATCGGCAGCCAGACCAATAGCGGTATCTCCTCTAGCCTTTGGAAGGCACCTGTCTTGCGTATTTGAAGTTCGTACCGCCTGTGAACGGCGGAATCTCCAGTCCCGCAGAAGGCTCCACCTTCACCTTTGGCCCTACTCCATCTGCCCTTGCGCTGTCCACAACGCCGCCCGGCATGTTAAGCGCACTCGCCAGCGCCTTGCTATCGCCAATCGCTTTTATCACAAATGGAGGCGCAGCTGGATCGCCATTTACCATAATCACAGGCCCCACACACCGGATAGACGAGCGCGAACTGAGCCGATGTTCATTGATTGACACCGCCTCAGCCCCCGAAGCAAACAGCTCGCTCACAAAAGCCCGAAGGTCCCAATCGTGAACAATGTACATCGGAAAGCCGTTGGCGTCTTCGGACTGTGACTGCAGGAGAGATGATTTCTTGTTGTCGTCAAGCGTGACAACCACACCCTGCCCTTTGACTGTCGTCAAGCCGCTGAGCAACTTCAGATCCTGCACCTCTTTGTTGAGAGCGTCCGTCGTCTTGCTGGTGTCAGCAACGGCTGTCTCGTACTTCTCCACCTGCTTCCGCAAGCCCTGGATTGTACCCTTCAGATTTTCATTAGTATCCCGCTGTTCTTTCAGCGTCTGAACCAGCCACGGAAGTCTCCCGCCCTGCGCGCCGCCTTCCAGCCCCAGATCTCGCTTCAGGCCCGCCTGCGTGTTGAGAGTGGCAGCCAGCAAGCCACCAAGCAACAGGCACATCAGGGTGACGTTGAACAGCCATCTTCGAACTGAAAGCTGGCTGAAAAATCCATTCATTGCTACACCTACTCGAGAGATTGGGAAACCCCGAGATTTTCGGGGATCAGTTCAGTTAGAGTTGGCGTCACGCCACAGATATCTGCGCGGCATGTCGCCTGTGCGCGGCAGCTCGGGCGAATCTATGGGGTCGCCGATTTTGCTGTACGCGGGCCCAAAGCGGGGGCTGTCGGACAGCTTACATCGACGTATTGGATCTGATCGAGCGGCACAGCCTGAGACATGAGAAATCTGGAAGCTTCGTAAAGCTTTTTCTCAATATCTTGAGGTGAACCGGCGCGAATCTGCACTCCGTCCACCGTATTTAAGCACATGTAGCCGTCCCGGTCAATTGACACACGGAGCGCTTTCAACCCCCTGTCGCGAGCTACCTCCAGACCTCGCACAACCTGCTTCACATAGGCGCTCGTCCACTTTTTTCCGAGCTGTGGAGGACTCGCGCCAGAGACATCCAGCACCGCGCATCCCTTAAGTGGAGCAGACGCCGTTCTGAACGGCACCAGATCCTGGTCCACAATGTACACAGTCCCCTTCGATCTGACGCAAGCATACGGCTTTCGCTCGACCACCCGCATAGCCAGCGTCGTTGGCAGGCGTCGCGCCACTGCCACGTCCTTGATAAACGGATGAGCGGCAACAGTCGCTTCAAGAGATTGAACGGGTGCGCGGAGGAAGTTGGTTCCAATGGCTGTTTTCAGTTGCGCCGTCGCCCAGGCATTGACGGCGGGAGAGCCACCCTGCACCACTACCTTGTCAACCTGCAGGTGCGGTGAGGTGAATAGAAACAGCACTGCTTCCACACACAGTGCCACAGCGGCCGCGTTGATGAGCGTGCGCGTGAGCTTCCGCGCTCGCCGGACAGCGCGGAGCGCCATATCCGTCTTGCCTGCCTGTGGGTAGAGCCGCCGCCTTCTCACCTGACTCCCTCCTCCAAACCAGACTCAATAATACGCGTGATCATGTCTGTAAAAGCGATGCCTGCCGCCTGAGCCGCTCGCGGAAGCAGGCTGGTCGGCGTCATCCCCGGAATAGTATTAACTTCAAGAACTGTCGGTCCCTCAGACGTCACGATGAAATCCACTCTCGACATACCGCTGCAACCGATGACAGTGTGAACCTGCTGGGCGATCTCACTGGTGTGGCGCGCTACAGACTCGCTGATCTGCGCGGGGACAATCTTTTCGGTGAGCCCGGCCGTATACTTGGCCTCATAGTCGTAAAACCCGGTCTTTGGCCGAATTTCAACGAGTGGAAGAACCTGCGGAGGCCGATCGCCCAGAATTCCCGCAGTAAGCTCAACACCTTCAACGTACTCTTCTATGAGAGCGACTTCATCGTGTCGAAGCGCCTCTTCCAACGCCGCCTCCACTTCGCGCTGCGAAGAGATGCGCGTGCAGCCGATTGTTGAGCCTTCGCGGTTGGGTTTGATGATCGCGGGAAATCCACAACCCATTCCAACATCAGGAGCGCCAAAGCGCACATACTGCTGTCTGGAGATGGACAGCCAACGCGGTGTGGGAATACCTGCGCTGTGGAAGATGCGCTTGGACATCAGTTTGTCCATCGCAAGGGCGCTTGCGAGCACTCCAGAGCCGGTGTAAGGAACTCCCAGCAACTCCAGCAGACCCTGCACTGTGCCGTCTTCTCCGTAACGCCCGTGCATAGCGACAAATACCACGTCCGGCAAGCGTCCGCCCCGGGTCAGTTCATGAGCCAGCTCGTGAGCCGCGCTCACCTCTTCGCACCGGTCAGACTCCAGAGTACTGACGGAATGCGACAGTTGCTGCTGGGAACCTGAGCTATTCGCCCGGGCGGCGATGCGCCCGGCAGCGCCAACTTCCACAGTGCGAGCGTTGTAGCGCTCCGTGTCGATGGCCTCCATCACGGCCCGCCCACTGACCAGGGATACTTCCCGCTCGGCAGAAGCTCCGCCCATCAGAATGACAACATCCTTTTTGCCACTACTCATCCGGCCACTCTCCCAACAGTCTGACTTCCAGATCAAGAGTTATACCTGTACGCTCACGAACCCTGTTCCGCACTCTCTCAGCCAACTTTCGGACATCTGCGGCCGTTGCCCCTTCGTCTGTGACGAAGAAGTTCGCGTGCTTGCCGGAGACACTCACGCTGCCTTCGGACAGACCTTTCAAACCGCACTCATCAATCAGGCGCCCGGCGGAATCTGAACCGGGATTTGTAAACATACATCCACAGCTTCTGTGATTCAGTGGCTGGGAAGCCTGACGCGCCTTGGCTCGCTCGGCAATACGCGAGCGTATAGCTGAAGAATCTTCGGACTCAAGTCGAAAGCGCGCACGGGCGACGACGGGCGCAGGGTTCATTTGCTGAAGGCGACTGTGACGATAGGACATCTCAAGATCGTCCCTGGACATCAAGCTCTCCTTCCCATCCGGCTGCACAACAAGGACATCCACAAGTGTGTCTGACGTCCAGCCGTACCGGGTGCCCGCATTCATGTACACGCAACCTCCCACGCTGCCCGGCACTCCATAGACATTTTCAAGCCCAGCGAGACCAGCGCGCGCTGTCTCTGCAATAAGCCTGCTCATTCCAACGCTTCCGCCAGCCTCGACCTCACGTCCGTCAATCGTAAAAGTGTTGAACTCACCTGCGAGCTTGATGACAATTCCGCGCACTCCAAGGTCTGAAATGAGCACATTGCTCCCGTCGCCAAGGACGGTGACAGGCACTCCAGCGCTGAAGGCCACAGCCAACAGCGTTCGCAGGTCCACCAGCGTCCCCACATTGACAAAAACGTCCGCGCATCCTCCCAGACCGAATGTGGTGTACTTTGCCAGAGGTTCGCGGAGGGAGACAGGACTTTCCAGACGGTCCTTCAAGATCTGCGCGGTCTCAGTAATCAAGTCTGTCGATTGGATCATCTTTGCTGCACCGTCGCGGGCTTGCTGCCAAGCAGCGCCAGGAGGTCTTCGCCTGCCTCATAGATATTGCCCGCGCCCATCGTCATAACGACGTCACCCTCGATGACGCTCTCACTCAGCCACCGCCCAACATCTGCAAGGTCCGGAACGTAGTGGACATCAGTATGACCGGCCTTCTGGAGACGCTCGAAAAGCGCGTCTGCCTGCCGTCCACTCTCGGGGTCCTCCCGCGCGGCATAGACGTTGGTTACCACAAGCCTGTCAACAGGCAAAAGCGCCTGGGTGAAATCCTCCAGAAGATCTGCTGTCCGCGAGAAGAGGTGCGGCTGAAAGACCACTGTCAGCCGGCCTGCGAACTGCTCCCGGGCGCCGGCGAGAGTGGCGGCAATCTCAGTAGGGTGGTGAGCGTAGTCATCCACGACAGTCACGCCGGCGGCTCGCCCTTTCAACTCCATCCGGCGGCCGACTCCGCTGAAACTGGAAAGCGCAGCGGCGGCGTCCCGCGGATCGCACCCAAGCTCTACAGCGGCGACAAGCGCGCCCGCCGCGTTGGAGACGAAATGCCGGCCGTAAAGCGGCAGTTGCACTTTCTCCCGCCATTGTGGACCCACCACGGTAAATGACTCGCCCGCATCTGTGCGATGCACTTCGATAATGCGGAAGGTCGCATCTTCCGCATATCCGTATGTCTGCCATTTTCGGCGCACTCTGTCGCGAAGAGCCATGAGCGTAGCGTCATCTGCGCAGGCAAGGACCACGCCATCTTCGTCCACATTCATCAGGAAATCAACGAACGCCTGTTTTACTCGATCGTAAGTCTTGTAGTAGTCCAGGTGATCCTTGTCAACATTGGTCACAAGAGCGAGACTGGAGCGCAGATGCAGAAATGACGCGTACGCTTCACATGCTTCAGCGACAATGATCTCAGAGCGGCCAAGCCGCGCATGCCCTCCGATATCCGGGACATGCCCACCTATCAGCACAGTGGGGTCCAGTCCGCACTTCACAAGAATGGAGGCCAGCATAGCGGAAGTGCTTGTCTTGCCGTGAGTTCCCGTGACAGAGACGCGCTGACTGAACAGTTCGTACAGCTTCCCAAGCATTTCAGCGCGCTCAATAACCGGAATTCCCGCTTTACGGGCAGAAGAAAGCTCGGGGTTGTCATCCGGCACGGCACGAGTGTAAACGACACGCTGAGCGTCTTTGACATTTGAGGCGTCGTGACCGATAAAGACCGGAATCCCAACCTCGCGCAGTGTAGCCGTCGCAAGAGTCTCAAAGCGGTCGGAGCCCTGCACTTCGCACCCGGATGCTTTCAGGACGTGCGCGATCGCGCTCATCCCTGCCCCACCTATCCCGATGAAGTGTGTGAACGGAAGCTCATCTGCTCTGTAAGGCTCTGTGTGGTGAGTAGTTGTCACTGTCAATCTATTGTGCGCCAAGCGTTCCCGATTTCATCCTCCGCCTGCAATGCCCACGGAAGCGGCCTGGAGTGTCAGACCCGCGACGTCCTTCGCTGCATCCGGCCGCGCCCACTCTTTGAGCTTCTCCACCAGGTGACTTCTGCGTGCTCCATCCTCTTTTAACGCAAGGACGGTTTCAGCAAACGCCCCAGACGTCAAGTCCGGCTGCGCCATAAAGATCGCTCTTCCTGCGTCCGTAAGCTCTCTTGCATTGTACGTCTGATGGTCGGCTTGCGCAAATGGATAGGGAGTGAGAATGGCAGCGGCGCCCTGTATGGCGAGCTCCGAGAGCGTTGAAGCGCCGCATCGGCTCAAGACGACATCTGCCGCCGCATAGGCCTGCGCCATATCTTCAATATGGGTGCGGCACACCCACCCATCCTGCTCAGGCGGCTGGAAGTCCTGATCTTTCGATCCGGTCTTGTGCAGAATCTGAACTCCCTCAGCAATAAGTCTGTGGGCGCAGTCCGCAACAAGCTGGTTGAAAAAAGCGGCGCCCTGGCTCCCGCCTGTGACCAGAAGCGCAAAACGCTCCGGATCCAGACCAAAGGCCTTCCGGCTTTGGGACGCAGAGTGCTTTTGCAGCATATCCGCGCGTACGGGAAAGCCCGTGCGCACTGTGATGACTCCGGGGAAGTGCCGCTGGCAGCTCTCAAAAGCAGTGCAAACCAGAGTAGCCCAGCGCCCGAGAAAACGGTTGGTTCTTCCGGGCAGCGCATTGCCCTCTACAATGACGAGCGGTCGTCGGCGCAGCGCCTGAGCGGTGGCAAGCGCCGTGCTCGCGTAGCCGCCTGTACTGAGGACGACATCTGGCTGCTCGGCACTCAGCACTCTGCGCGCCTGAGCGACACCTGAAGCCAAGCTGACCAGCGCTCTGGCCGCGCGCGCTCCGCCGCTTACCGGCCTGCCCGCTATCGAGACGAACGGGATACTGTGCTGCGCCGCAAGTCGCTCTTCGACACCGCCCTGCCTACCGCCGTACTGGAGATGGAGATCGGGGTCGAGCCGGCGCAGGGCCGACACTACCGCCAGGACGGGGTAAACGTGTCCGCCGGTCCCTCCCCCGGTAACCATGACCTTCATCGCGGTCCTCCTTGGTGGCAAGAACAGTGTTTTTTGAAAATGAATACAACAGGCCCAGCGCGGCGCCACCAACAATAAGAGACGTACCCCCGTAGCTGATGAAAGGCAATGGGACGCCCGTGCAGGGGAAAAGACCGGTGACAACGGCAATGTTGAGACAAGCCTGCCCGCACAAATAAGTTACGGCGCCTACACTGGCCAGCCGGCCAAAAGCGGATTTCGAGCGCCGGGACACGCGCAGTCCCATCCACGCCAGATAGCCAAAGAGTCCCACGATTACACTGGTTCCGAATATCCCGGTCTCTTCTGCGACTGTCGCAAAAACAAAGTCAGTATGTGGCGCGGGGAGATAGTACTTGGCCATACCCTGGCCGATGCCGACGCCATGCCAGCCACCCTGACCAAACGCATAGTACGCCTGAACATTCTGATAGCCTTCGTCGGCTTTGTGACGCCAGGGATCCAGCCACGCTTTTACGCGGTCCTGACGGTATGGAGCGTGAATAATAGCCGCACATCCCAGCAGAGTGATTCCAGCCAGAGTCAGCGCCATGTAGCGCTTCGGCGTTCCCGCAGCAAACAGAAGCGCAATCCCGATAAGCATAAGGACTATCGCCGTTCCAAGATCGTCCTGTTTTAACACTATCAGGGCAGGAAGGCCCATCAGAGAAAGCGCGCCGGCCATTCCCGGGAACAACCGCCGCGTACTGCCAGATCTGGTGGTCAGATAAGCGGACATCGCCAGAATGACTCCCAGCTTGAGGAGCTCAGAAGGCTGAACCTTAACTGGACCCAGTTTCAGCCAACGTGTCGCGCCATTGGCAGATGCGCCGAGACCCGGCATAAGGACAGCAAGCGACAGGAACAACGCCAGCAGGTAGATTCCAAACGAAAGCACGCGCCAGCCCGAGGACGGAATCCGAGCGCAGCCGTAAGCTACCAGAGCGGCAATGAGGAGAAACCCGGCATGCCTGGTAGTGAAGTACGACTGGCTCCCCACGTTGCGCCCAGCCTCTACGTAGCTGGCACACGCAACACTGACAAGCCCGAGGAATGCGAGCAACAGGAAAACCGCGATAATGCCGTTCTCTGGTCGCCCGCGTCCTTCCATGGATTCAGACACTGTTCGCCTCCGTGCGAAAAGACTCACAAATCTCTTTGAATTTCTGGCCACGCTCCCGGAAGTTCGTAAAGCTATCGAAACTGGCCATAGCCGGCGCCATCAAGACTGCGTCGCCTGGCTGAGCCTTCGTGCGAGCCAACTCCATGGCCGCCTTCAGGTCAGCCACTTTGCGGACATCTCTCATACCGGCCTGATTGGCGGCTTCAGCCAGTATGCCAGAGTCCTGTCCGATCAGGATCAACGCTTTGGCGGCGCGCGCAACGTCGCACCCCCAATCTGCGTAATCCAGACCCTTCTGGGCGCCTCCAGCGATGACAATGGTCGGAAACTCTCTGGCTACAGCCTGGACTGCGTTACTCCCCGCAGCCGGATTTGTGCACATCGAATTATTGAACCACCGGACACCGCCAATACTACCACAATCCTCCATCCTGTGGGGAAGTCCCTCAAAGCTCACAGCGACTGTGCGCGCAGCCTCGATTGGAGCGCCGATCCCACAGGCGATACACGCAGCAGCCAGAGTATTCTTCCAATCATACTGCGCCCACATTTTCATCTCCGACGTCAGGGCGATAGTTTTCTCCTGCGAGTGAGTTCGCAGGATGAGCTCCTCACCACGGAGAAAGGCTCCTTCCGCTACCTCGGACTGCGATGAAAACCAGAGCTTTCGGGAAGGGATTTGCTCGCTCAATCTGCGGACGAGATCGTCGTCCCAACCCAGCACCGCAACGTCCGCGGGGCTTTGCGCCTGGAACATCCGCATTTTGGCCTGCGCATAATCTTCCAGCGAGTCGTAGCGGTTGCAATGGTCCGGGGTGATGTTGAGCAGGGCAGCCACTACAGGGCGAAATTGGTAACAGCGCTCGAGTTGGAAGCTGGAGACCTCAGCGACGAGCACGTCGCCAGATTGTGCTTCCAGAGCGGCGCTTATGAGCGGAAGGTCATAGCCTTCAGCACTGAGATTGCCACCAATGTAGGTCTTGCGCCCGGCAGCTTCCATCATCTTTCCGGCAAGGACTGTTGTCGTGGACTTGCCATTAGTACCGGTGATGGCTGCAACTGGCGCTTTGGAGAGCTGCCACGCCAGCTCTATCTCTGAAATAACAGGCACACCGCGTCTCTCCAGAGAACGCAGAAGCTCATGGGTGGGAGGGATGCCCGGACTGGCGACGCACAGGTCGAACTCACTCGTCAGGACTTCCTCACGACTCAGCGCGGACACGCCCAACGGGGCAAGTTCTGCTAAAGCGTTTTCGAGCTTCTCCGGAGTGTCGTCACAGACAAACACCCGCGCTCCGAGCACATCCCCGGCTTTTGCCACTGCTTTTCCCGTCGCGCCAACTCCCGCAACAAGGAGTCCTTTCCCACCGAGACTCATCATCTGGCGATGCCCGCCAGCGCCATTGGTGCCAAAATGCCCAGAACGATTGACGCAATCACAAAGCG
Source organism: Armatimonadota bacterium (assembly GCA_020846715.1). GTDB lineage: Bacteria > Armatimonadota > UBA5829 > DSUL01 > DSUL01 > JADLDK01. Next base: position 20,041 of record JADLDK010000006.1, read on the forward strand.
CACCGTTACCTGGGTCTCAGGCCAACCGCAAAGCTCAAAGTGATGGTGGATTGGCGCCATTCGAAAGATGCGCTTTCCATGTGTCAACTTGAAATAGCTGACCTGCACAACAACAGACAGAGCTTCCAGCGACCATACGGCTGTGGCCAGAAGGACGATGCTCACGGGGGCGCTCAGCAGTCCATACCCGGCCACAAAACAGCCCAGAGCGATTGACCCAGTATCCCCCATGAAAACCCGCGCTGGCGGTGCGTTGAACCACAAGAAACCCAGAAGAGCTCCGATCATGCACACAGGCATAATCACTGTCTGAGGATGGCCTCCACTGAGCGCCCAGACACCAAAGAGAATTGAAAGAATTGCCACGACCCCTTGCGCTGCTGCCAGCCCGTCCAGCCCATCCGCAATGTTGGCGGCGTTGATGAGCCACACGCAGATTATGAGAAGAACAAGCCAGTGATACCACGAAAACGCACTCTCGACCGCTACCGGGATGGCAAGGCGCTCCGCGGGGCCCACACGACTGGCGCCAAACAGAAAGAGAGCACAGAGAACTATCTGCATGATCAACTTCTGCCGCGCCTTAAGCCCCAACGATTTGCCACGCTTAATGCTCAGATAATCGTCTAACCAACCGATAAACAGGCCGCCAAGCGCAAAAGCCGATAACAGAAGCACAGCGGCGGGATTTGAGCCAGGCATCAGGTGGTCGGCCGCGACGGTTGCGGCCACACCCACAGGAATGAAGAGAATGCCACCCATAGTCGGCGTGCCCTTTTTCCCGATGTGCGACTGAGGGCCGTCTTCCCGGATGTTCTGCCCGAAGTTCAACCGCTTCAACCACTGAACTCCGGATGGCACGATCAAGACAGTAATGACAAAGACCACCAGTGGCAGGAAGTACGCCGCCTTACTGAAGCCGCTCAACAACCTTCTCCATTTCCAGCGCGCGTGAACCCTTGACCAGTACAATGTCTCCCGGTCGGACGACAGACGCAACCAAGTCTGACGCTTGTTCACTGGTTGAATGGCGCATGACGGGCTGGTCGTACCCAAGCTCTTGAGCAACGTCGGCAATGAGCGCCGCAGAGTCGCCCACGGTAACCAGAATGTCAGGCTTCAGCTCAGACACCAGCGCGCCAATTGAGCGATGGGCGCTGTCTGTATGATCGCCCAACTCGCGCATATCCCCGAGCACCGCGATTTTCCGTCCCTTGGCTGCCATGGCTGCAAGCGCCCGGAGCGCTCCCGTCATTGCGGGAGGGCTGGCGTTGTATGTGTCGTCAAACACTTTCCAGCCACCCCTCGAGTCTCGCACGCTGGTGCGCTTCTCAAAACCGCGATAATTCTGGAGAGCCTGAACCGCCTGACGTAGCGACACGCCGAAGCGGCCGGCCGCCGCCACTGCCGCAAGAGAGTTGAGCACGTGGAAATCTCCCGGGACGTTGAGTTCCACGGGTACAGATTCGCCACGAGCCTGCAGAACAAACCGCGCGCACCCATCCTCGCGCAGAGACACTTCAACTCCTCGAAAGTCCGCCTTCTCCGACAGGCCAAAGCTGATGACGGGTCCCGGAGCACGCTTCTTTAGAAACTCAAAATAGCCGTCGTCCGCATTCAGAACACTCCACCCGCTCCCGGGGAGACTATCGAGAAGCTCTGCTTTGGCTTCGGCGATACTGTGCTGCGACCCGAGAAGCTCTACATGCGTGAGGCCGATATTGGTGATGAGCGCAGCCGTGGGCCGGGCAATTTCACACAACTGAGCAATCTGGCCGCGGCCACGCATTGCCATCTCAAGCACTGCGACATCGTGTCCTTCGTTTAGGTCCATCAGAGTCAGCGGCAGTCCGATCTCTGTGTTGAAATTGGCCTGGCTGATGAGCGGGTGGCGCGCACTGCGCAAGACAGAGCCCAGCATCTCCCGCGTACTGGTTTTGCCCATGCTGCCGGTGACACCGACTACGGGAATGTCAAAACGTCTACGGTAGGCGCCCGCCATCTGCGCCAGCGCTTCGAGTGGGTCTTCAACCGCTAAACAGGTTCCTGGAACAGACCCCTGCTGTTCATACCACGCCCGACTTACCATAACTCCCGCCGCGCCCCGGTCAAGAGCGGCTTGAACGTAACTGTGTCCATCCGCGTTCGGGCCCCGCAGTGCAATGAATAACTCACCCGGCCCAACGGTGCGCGAGTCCGTAACCAACCCGAAAACTGCCTGCGCCGAAGATCCGCCTGCGACGACTCCTCCAGACAACTCCGCCAGTTCTTGCAGGGACATGGGCGTCAACGCCTCAGAGCATCCTTTTGTTCAACTACGTCCAGCTTTTGTAGTACTTCTTTAACAACCAGACGGTCGTCAAAATCGAGTGTGCGATCAGCAAATATCTGATACGCTTCGTGGCCTTTTCCCGCTATGACGACCACATCCCCCGGGCGCGCCAGGCGACAGGCCTCTTCGATGGCTGCTCGCCGGTCAAGCTGGACGATGACACGCGACCTGTCGTCTGCAGGAATTCCCTCGAGGATGTCTCTCGCAATGGCCTCAGGCGATTCGGATCGAGGGTTGTCAGAGGTTACAATCGGGATGTCAGCCAGACGATTGGCGATTTCACCCATCAGCGGACGCTTGGCGGGATCACGGTCTCCTCCACAGCCGAACACTGCGATAATCCGGGCGACGTCAAGCTGCCGGGCGCTGGCCAGAACATTCTCCAGACCATCTGGAGTGTGCGCATAGTCAACGATTACAGCAAAATCCTGGTCAGATTCTATCACCTCAAAGCGGCCGGGCACTCCCTGTACCTGCTCAAGTCCGGAGCGGACAGTATCCAGCGGAATACCGCGATCGAGGCAGGCCGTTGCGGCGGCCAGGGCGTTGTACACCATGAAGAACCCGCCCAGGCGAAGTTCGATGCGAGCAGAGCCCTGAGGGCAGTGCAGCGAGAAGCTCGCGCCGGACGTCCCAGATCGCACATTCGAAAAATGGTAGAGGGCATCAGGCGCGCTACCATAGGAGCAGATACGTCCGCGGGCAACGGGCAAGAGGCGCTCTCTGCCCCACTCATCATCCACATTGATGACGGAAGCAAAGTCCTTACCCGATCGTTCAGCGAAGCTGGTGAACAACTCCGCTTTTACAGCAAAGTACGCTTCCATGCTTCGGTGATAGTCCAGATGATCCTGAGTTAGATTTGTGAAGACCGCGGTGTCAACGCAGACGCCGTCCATGCGGTGCTGAGCAATGGCGTGGCTGCTGGCCTCCATAGCTACGGACTCTACACCAGAGCTCACCATCTGAGCCAGAAGCTGCTGAAGATCTGAGGACTCGGGCGTTGTGTGAGCGATGGAAATATGCTCATTGCCGACTCTGGCGCCAAGTGTGCCGATAACACCCGTCGTCCTGCCAGCGGCCCTGAGAACACTGTCAATCAGGTAAGTTGTAGAGGTCTTTCCGTTGGTGCCTGTCACGGCAAATATCTGCAGCCGCTCAGATGGGTTGCCATAAAAGCGCACAGCCGCCTGGGCCAGAGCCACCCTGGTATCGGCTACTTGAATCACATCTACATCGAACGCAGATACGCCGGTGGTGTCCTCTACGAGAACGGCGCAGGCTCCCTGCGCCACAGCCTGCGCAAGGAAACGGTGGCCGTCCACACGCGCTCCTCGTAGAGCTACAAAGAGCGTCCCAGGACCGACTTTGCGTGAATCGTACGTAACAGACAGGACTGTGCGCCCGCCGCCAGCGACCAGCCTTGCGCCTGGTAAAGCATCCGCAATTTCCCGTGTGTCCATCTCGACTCCGCTTCTCGCCTGCTCGCCAGTCCGCGGTTTTCCAGCAACTTGGGACATGGACAGGCACTGTGCATTATAAAAGAAAAAAGGGACCGCGCAGCAAAGAAAAGGACTCGCCCAAGTTCCCCTTTCCTGCTATGGCGCGCGGTCCCTGAAGGAGGGTGCCGAAATACTAAACAAGTTCCTATCCTTGTCTGGTGGCGGACCCTCCAAACTTTACACTTGAAACCCGGCCAGAAGCCGCAGCGCCGGCGGTTTTCGGTGAAGCGACTTTGCCCACGTACCACAGAGCTTTAGCGGCTACTTCGTGAAATACCGGCGCGGCCACTGTTGCGCCATGTGTTGAGCCGTGAGGCTTCTCCAGTGAAACGAGAATCGTGAGTCTCGGGTCATCCAGCGGCGCTATGCCGATGAAGCTGGAACAATAGGCCCCTGGCTCGAAACCTCCCCCACCCATCTTTGGAATCTGCGCGCTCCCTGTCTTTCCGCCGACAAGATACCCTTCAATTCGCGCGTTCTTTCCCGTGCCTTCCTCAACTGTGTTTTCCAGATAGTGGAGCAGTGTGGCCGACTGCGCCTGCGTCACAATCCGGCGGATTGGACGGACAGCAAAGGTCTTTTCTGTCGATCCGCTGGCAGACTGGACCTGCCTGATAAGCTGGGGGCGCAGCAGAGTGCCCCCGTTTGCTATTGCCCCGTAGGCACAGGCCAGATTCATACGCGTTGTAGCTACCCCCTGGCCAAAACTCACGTTGGCAAGCCGCAGAAACGGCCAGTCATACTTGTGCGGGTCTGGAGCCATCCCGCCTATGGTCCTCCCAAGTCCCGGCACCTCCATCTGGTCAAAAATGCCAAAGAACTTCAGCTCGTCGTACAGCTTTGTGGCCCCAAGGCGCCTGGCCAGCGTGCTGGACTCTGTATTGCACGAGTACTGGAGCATCCGTGCAATTGTGACTGGCCCGCCGCCGTGCCTTCTCACCGCACAGGGGCACGCTATCACCTTGCTTCCTGCCGGGATTCGCCCCGTGCATGTCGCCGTAACATTTTGCAGGCCATTTCTCAGAGCGGCCGCCGCTGTCAACAGCTTCATTGTAGAGCCTGGCTCAAAGAGATGGATCATCGAGGGCGAAGTCATCTTGTCCACGTCGCCCTGCTTCAGTTTGTCCGGATTGAACGTCGGCGCCTCAGCAAGCGCCAGAATCTCGCCGGTCTTCGGATCCAGAACAACACAGGTACCACTTCGCGCTTTGAACTTTTCCACCTGAGCGCTCAGCGCCTTCTGCGCAGCATACTGGATGCGGCTGTCAATGGTCAGGACAATATCTCTGCCGGGCTCAGCGGGAACAGTACGGCGCATACGGGTTGGAATCGGCCGTCCGTTCCTGTCGAAATCTCCCCACAGAGCGCCCGGCTTACCCGCCAGAATGCCGTTGGCGTACTGCTCAACACCCGCTGTCCCCACTCCGCGCGAATTGACCATTCCTACCAGTTTGGAGCATACAGAGCCCAGCGGATACACTCTGCGGCTTGAGACATGTGTCTCCACGCCGTTGATCTTCGCTCGCGGTCCTGCCGCCAGAATGTCCTGCCGCAGCTTTGCAGCGCTTTCTACTGAGACTGGCTCATCCAGCTTAATGTAGCGCCGATCAGAGCGCAGCATCTTCAGCACTTGCGCCTGAGAGATTCCGACATTTCTGGCAAGAATCCCGGCTGCTCGCACTTTGTCCTTGATGAGCGCTGGATGCAGAATGACCGTGCACTCATCCATGTTGAATGCGAGTTCTTTGCCATTGCGATCCAGAATTCGCCCGCGCGCGGCAGCGAGCACCGTCTCCTGCTTTCTGTCCTGAGAGGCGCGCATCTGCAGCGACGAAGCGGCAGCGGTCTGAAGATAGACCAGACGGCCCATCAACAGAGCGTAGCACACTACGATCAGAGGCCAAATGAAGCCAACCCGCTTTCTCGACAGCTTGTCCTGCAGCCTGTTCACAGAAGGATGCGTCCTGCCTACATTCCAGAAAGAGTGTCCACCGCCTTTGCCATCCTGGCTGACGGTGGACACGATATCAGACTTGAAGGCTGTACAGGCGTCATGCCATGAGCCTTCGCGGCTGTCGAGAGACGATCCGGATGTGCGAGAGAATCGAGTCGAGATTGCAGGCGCAGATTGGAGCGCTGCAGCCTGGCCAACTCACTTTGTCTGTGAGCTTTGGCTGTGGCGGCTGCGTCAAGGTTCATGCATCCGAAAACATGCACCCCGACGCAGCCAACCACGAAGACGATCCCAGCGGCGGCTGTGGCGACGAACTGCTGAAGTTTCTGGCCACCCCTGGAGCGCCGGACTGAAAATCTGGAGCTGTCCGGGCGCACCCCAAACCCCACGCCGCTTTCTGATCTCGGTAATGTGACTACCAATTTGAAAAAGCCCTCCCTGGCACGAGCTCTGATGGCTGCTATTCCTCAGAACTGCCGCGCTAAATTGCGTGGCCGCCGACATCCCTATCAGCGCGAATCCTCTCAATTGCAGTTGCCAACTGGCCTGCTTGAAAACGCTTCCCTACAGCTTCTGCGCCGCCCTCAATCGAGCGCTTCGAGCGCGGGAGTTCTCCCGTATTTCCGCTCGATCCGGCCGCATCGGCTTTGGCGTGAGCACTTCCAGAGTGCCATCGATACGCCCTTGCCGGAAAAACCTCTTCACCAGGCGATCCTCGCCTGAGTGATAGGACAGGACAACAAGCCTGCCACCCTTGACCAGCAGACCACCGAGATCTGCCAGCGACTGCTGCAACTGGTCAAACTCCCCGTTGACTGCTATTCGAACAGCCTGGCACGTACGCCTGAGAACATCGTCTTTCTGGCGATAATCCCGGGGAAGCGACCTGAGCACCGCATCCACAAGCTCTCCCATCGTCGTAAGCGGCCTGGCCTTGACGATACCGGCGGCCACCCTGCGGGATAACCGCTCATCTGCGTTCTGATAGATCAGATCAGCTAACTGCCGCTCTGGCGTTTCATTAAGAACTGCGGCAGCCGTCACGGTCTGATCAGGATCCTGGCGCATGTCCAGTTTTGCGCTGCGATCGGCAAAGGAGAATCCTTCCCCTCGATCAATCTGATCGCTGGACAAGCCCAGATCCCACAACGCGCCTCTCACCGGGGCTTCCATCTCCCCGAGCTGGCGTCTCACATCGTCAATTACACCTGCGGCATCCGCAAAATGCGCGCGGCGCAGGAATACCCGGCATTTGGCTGAACGGAGGGCGACACCGGCGGCTTCCAGAGCTCTAGGGTCTCTGTCGATGCCGATAAAGATGGCATCTGGTGATAGTCGAGCACAGATAAGACTGGCATGCCCGCCACCGCCGAGTGTATTGTCCACCCAAATGCCCCCGCCACCCGGGAGGAGAAAGGCGACAACCTCCTCCTGCATAGCGGGAGTATGAAACGCCTGTGCCCCTGCGCTCCCTGACTCATCAAAGACAGGGGCGTCCGCGCTGCACATCTAGAGTCCTGCGGCGCTAACAGCGGCTGAAGGCGTCTCGACTTTGTATTTAGCGTCAATGGCGCTTTGGAGCTGCTCTTCATCGAGCTTAGCCTCATGTTCGCGCCAGGTTTCCAGATCCCACAACTCAACCCGATTGAGCACACCCAGGGCAAGAATTTGCCGGCCCTGAGAGATGCCCACAGACTCTCTGAGTTCTGCGGGAATTACGATGCGATGCTGTTTGTCCGGCTGGACATGGACCGCCTGGCCGAAAAAGCGCCAGCCCAGCATCCTGCTGTTACGGTCCAAGAGAGACATGTCGTCGTCCCATTTTCTGGCGACGGAGTCGAAAACGTGCTCCGGAAGCATCCACAGGCACTTTTCGACGCCTCTTGTGAGGTAGAAGCTGAAACCCAGCAACCCTCTCATCCTTTGCGGAATGATCAGACGATCGTCAGAATCCAAATTGTGAGTAGAAGGACCTACTACGCGGGACATCATTTGACCGCCGAAAATCTTCCCATGCCGACTCTTCGCTTCGCTCAAAGTTCGCGGAAAGGCTAGCAACTCAGTTGAATGTTATCTCCGTCCAACATCCGCTGAACTCTGATGGCCATAGGTTACAAGAACTGTATTATCAATGTCAAGCCCTTTTCCTGTTAATTTTTCTTATTATTTCTCCGTTGTACATCTACACAGTACATGTGTTCGTGAATACAAACAAGCGTTCGTTGCACAGTTGCACATCCACTCGTCGTTCCTGGTCATAGAGGCACAGTGACACCACTGAGCTGACTCTTCCTCGTACGGAGCTTGTGTGAGTGAAATCCCTGCAAACGGCCTGGCTGTGCGCGCTGTGCAAACCGGACCATTTGCGGTCTGTCAGGATCGCAAGGAGAAGTGAAGCGGAGCAATAATAACGGCGCCCGCAATTTTGGGGTTGCGGGCGCCGCGGGGATCCAGCTGTTGAAGCCCTGGCCTAACTGCAACAGCCAGAAGAAGATATCGCTGCATTTGCGCGCTAAAAACAGTGAGCAACCGATTCCGCAATTCGCAAACGCTGTGCGAATAATCTACTACGATTATCGAAAGCTGTCAACACCCTGACGGAAAATTCCTGCAAAAACTTGGAATTCCGCAAATTTGGGAGTCCCGATCATGGTTTTGAGGCGGATTGCCGCAGCACTTCGCCCAGCTCCTTTTGGAGCCGCCCATACTCCGCCCAGTCACCATTGCGCTGCGCTGATGTGGAGCGCTGGTACAGTGAATACGCCTTCTCCAGAATCTGGCGTGGTCCGGAGGACTCAGCTGCGCCGGGTCTTTGGAACACCCGTAAGTTGGATGCTGCTGGCTGAGTGGAATCGGAGAACTCCAGTCCGGACACCGCCTGCCCTGCTTCGCCTCCAATCAGAAAGCTAAGTGCGTCGCTGAGTGTCGGCTGCATTGTCACCTTATTGCCAAGCGCGACGATGACGCGTTTGAACTCGGGAATTTTAGCGCTCGTGGACTGCAGATAGAGTGGCTCTATATACAGCATGGTGTGTTCGATGGGGATGACCAGGAGATTGCCTCTGCTTACCGCAGACTTTTGTTGATTCCACAGCGTCATCTGCTCCGATATTTCCGTGTCCTGATTCGCTCTGGCCTGTATCTGAGCCGGGCCGTAGAATTGCTCTCCTTTGGGGAACTCATAGACAACCAGGCGCCCGTAGTCCCGTTGATCGCACTTTGCCGCCATCCATGCCACCATGTTGTCCTTGTTCGCCCGCCGGTAGGGCATCAACATGATGAACTCCTCCTCAGCGGCATCGGGAAGCTTCATTATTACGTAGTAAGGCTCCATAAAGCCTTGCGCATCCACCCCAGTGTCAGTCTGCTCCAGACTGGGGATAGCCCACAAATCTCCCTTGGAGAAGAACTGCTGCGCATCTGACATGTGATACGTGGTGTACATATCTGTCTGGAGACTAAAGAGGTCTTCGGGATAGCGCACGTGGTCTTTCAAGTCCGCCGGCATTTCAGAAGCGCTGTGGAACACACCCGGAAACGCCTTGCTGTACGACTTCAACACCGGGTCAGCGGTGTCAAAGGAGTAGAAGCGTACATCGCCAGTGTACGCATCTGTCACAATCTTCACAGAGTTGCGGATGTAGTTGAGCGCAACGACCCGGCCAGTACTGGCATCCGTATTGCGGCCAAGCAAGAATGATGGTTGTGAGTATGGGTAGAGGCTGGATGTCGTGTAGGCATCCTGAAGCCACACTAATCTACCACCAGTCAAAACTAGATACGGATCGCTGTCAAGCTCGAGAAACGGCGCGAGAGTGCGGATGCGCTCGACGATATCGCGCCGGAACAGAATGCGGCTGTTCGACGTGAGATTACCAGGAAGAATCAGGTTCAGGTCCGCAAATCGCAACGCCAACGCCAAGCGCCTGAA
>JADLDK010000007.1 GCA_020846715.1 Armatimonadota bacterium
ACGCGCCCACTGGACATCCTGCTTGAGCTGAACGTCGCGCTGGCTGACTTCGTTGGCGCACGTGTAGCCCAGGACATAATCGAATGCGCTCTCTTCGGCAACGTTCTTCATCTGCCTGCCGATGACAATAACAAGCTCCGCCTCGTAGTCCACGGCGCCTGGAGCGATGGAGGGAAGAACAATGTCGTCATCGGGCCCCCGGAGTGTGTTGGTGGATTTTATGAAGATTACGGGCGCGGACGGGTACTTGGCGTTAGTCTCATCCGCGTGCTTGCGGTAGTTGAGCCCGATGCAAATGATGTTGGGAGGCTCGACAGGCGCAAGCAGGCTCACCTCATCCAGCCAGTCCTGCTCTCCCGTCTCATTTATCCCCTCAAAAAAGCTGCCCTTGATTCGGGCGATCGTTTCACCGCGCTGTATCCCGCAGTAAACCGATTCCCCCAACCTGTACCGAACTAGTTTCAACGTTTTTCGCCCTTGCTTGTTTTTGTACGGTTAGTGCAAACGCCCTCAGATTCCTGCGCGATACGCGCAAAAACGCCTCCGAACCAGACGATTCGGAGGCGCTTCGAGCTAAGCTTTCAGATTGATTCAGAGTGGAGCATTACCTGGATTCCACTTCCCAGCTTTCATGTCTTGCAGCAGTTTGTCTCTCTTGCCATAGGCGGCGTGGCCATCGCTATAGACCACTTGTGTGCCTTCATAGTGGAGCTGTGCCGGCTCGTCAGCGCCACCCATTCCCACGCCAAGGAAACGCCCGTCGTTGATGGCAATGCTTCCAGACACACTCTCGAGTCTGGAGCGGTTTTCGTGAATGAGCAACATCACCTGTGAAGAGTTGTTGTTCATCGAATCCACCTTCGCGCTACCGTCTGTCATCAGAGAGTTTGCCGAGTAGCTCAGCGGATAGTCGCGTGGAGAGCCGTTGACCATGTCCGCGCGCTTGTTCTTGTCTGTCGGACAATGGAAGATGTCGGCCGTCTTTACATAAGGATAGATCGCGCTGTACTTACGCAGATCGTTAGCGTTGAACGGAAGACCGGTGCCGGGACAGCCTGCCCAGTCCGTATAGTTCACACTTCCGTAGCCGCCGTTCCACGACTGCGAACGGGGAAACCACCCCTTGTTGTCGTTAGAATACTGAGTAAAGGCCAAGGCAAGCTGCTTCAGATTGTTCAGGCAGTTTGTCGCCTGCGCGCGCGCGCGTGCCTGTGCAAAGACAGGAAACAGAATCGCAGCCAGAATAGCGATGATAGCAATTACCACCAGAAGCTCGATAAGCGTAAAGCCAGATCGCTTGAGAGGAGTTGCGCCCGGTGTACGTGCCGGAGCCTCACGAAGCCTGAAAACAGGCATAGTCATGTTTGGTTACCCCCTGAACATTTGACAGAAAGGGTCTGTGAATCTGACGTCTGGAAGAGTCCGTCAGCCAGGGGCGCCTCTGTCATCCAGACGCCTTTATAGACTCCTGAGAAGCCTTCAAAACCCACACAAAGGCCCCATAATAAGGAACCACAATAGACACCTTTTGTCAACAGTGCCACTGCACCCCCCCAGCCTATTACAAAAGTACTGCTCCTGTCGTTATGTGCGCTCTGCACACTCTACAGCCCATCTTGCGGCTCACCGATCGCCAACTTCGTGAGTATCCGTGATCTGTCGTTCGGATAGCCACTCCAGTTGACTTCCGCTTACCCCCTGCGAGCTGTTTCCTCTATTGTCTTTGACAACAGTTGCTACCGGCTGGTTCCCGGGTTAGGCGCTGAGGCCGACACCGCGCAGGAGCAGGCCAGATGATCTTGCCGGCACAAGTATGAACACTTAATGCCAGCCATCCCAGTATCGGCTACTCACGCTCGCAAGTTTACCAGGGCGCCCCGCGCGGGCTTCGGCTCCTCTACGGACATCGGAGAGCTTGACTCAGTGGTATAATTGGAGCGGCATCCGGTGACTCACAATGGCTTCAAAGTCCATTTGCGAAGCCAGGCCAGGCTCGAACGCGCGCCGGTCACTTGAGCTAGGCCAATAACTCGGCATTTCAGGCAGGATCAATCATCCGTCCATGCGAGCTCAGAACCTGCTTATACGAACAACGGTGCTGCTTTTCTCGCTGTTGGCTCTACAGCTAACAGTATGCGCACGCGCAAGTGGGTTAGAGATGCGCGGCGACACCATTTATCTGATAGTGCCGGACCGCTTCGCCGATGGTGATCCCACGAACAATACAGCAGTCGTGCCAGGGCTGTACGACAACACCAGGACAGATTGGCAGAAGTTCTGGGGCGGAGATCTGGCGGGTGTGAAGCAGAAGCTGGATTACCTTCAGGCTGTCGGCGCGACAACCGTCTGGGTGACGCCGGTGTACCAGAACTCCCCGGTGATCGGAACGTATCACGGCTATCAGATGCAGGATTTGTTCCGGGTGGATCCACATCACGGCTCCTGGTCCACCGTGGACGGCCTGACGTGCGATATGCACGCGCGCGGCGTGAAGATGATGCTGGATATCAGTCTGAACTCCGGACCATCCACAAGCGCGGGAAGCCCGAACGGAAGTCAGTGTCTGCTGAAAAAAGACGGAGTGGTTGTCGCGCGCTACACGCAGGACACGGACGCCTGGTTTCACCACAACGGCCCCATTGACTGGAACAATTTCACCTACTGGGATCAGGTCAACAAGGACATCTTCGGACTGGCGGATCTGAATCAGGACAACCCGAACGTGATGGACTATCTGAAGCAGGGTGCGGCGCTGTGGCAGTACCACGGCGTGGACTGCTTCCGGCTGGATGCCGCCAAGCACTTCGAGCCTTCGCGCGGACGGGAGTGGATGGACGCGGTGAACCAGGTGGCCGGATGGCTTGGCAAGCCCGGAACTTATGCCGTCGGCGAGTGGTACAGCGGTGGCGCGTGGAACAGCGAGTCCCTGTGGTGGACATCCACGGCGGGAACGGCTCAATTTGACTTTCAGCTTGAGGAGCAGCTTCGCGGCGTTACTGGTGAGTGGAAGTCTATGTACGACCTGCGGGACACGCTGAACGCGCGCCAGGGAGCTTACGGAACCGACGGAAGCGGCGGGCAAAACGTCCACTGGCAGGTGAACTTCTTCGACTCACAGGATACGCAGCGGCTGATCGTCCCGCTGATGCAGAAGTACAACAACGCCAGCGAAGTTCATCAGCGCATCGCTATGGCGCTTGGGCTGCTCGAGATGGTCCCCGGCATTCCGATGGTGTTCTACGGCACAGAGCAGTACCTCTACAACGATACTGTGAACATCAACGGGGTGGCCGGCGGTGATCCGTACAACCGCCCGATGATGACCTCGTTTGACACGAGCACGCTGGCGGGGCAGGTGCTGAAAAAGGCGTCAGATTTGCGGCGTGTAAGCCCTGCGGTGCAGTACGGGGATATTGTTGAGCGCTGGATAGACTCCGGGCTGTTCATTTTCTCAAGACAGGCGGCGGGCTCAGCCGTGCTCGTGGGTGTGAACAACGGATGGCAGAGCCGGACCGTCAACGTATCCGCTATTCCGTTTCCGAATGGAAGCTACGCCGATGTTCTCGGCCTGACCAGTGCGATCAATGTCAGCAACGGGACGGCCAGCGTCACGGTTCCCGCGCGCTCTACGGTGATTTTCTCGTATCTTCCGAATCCGCTCTCCACGGGACCTATCAGCGATGGACGTTGCTCGATGGCGCCTCCGAACATGTCCGGGCCTCCGCCGAGCGGCCAGATCGTCATTGACGGCGAAAACATTCCCGCGGACTTTGCCGGAAAGCTGCGGGCGACCCAGATCAATCCGACTCAGTTTGGAGATTCCAACGGCTCGGGTAACGGCTCGGAGCTGAATCAGCTCTTTGTGACCAATGACGGGACAAATCTATACCTCGGAGCGACGGGCAACCTTGAGACGAACGGAAATGCGCTTCTGGTCTTTCTGGATACGGGAGGCGGGACGCCGGACCCTATATCCGCGACCACCGGGCCTCCGGTGATCAGCGGTATTCAGGGCACGCAGATGGATGAGGGATTCGCTCCGCGATGGGTGATTGCGGTGAGAGCGACTTCTGGCAGCGCGTTTGCGGTGGACCTTGTGGATCTGAGTTCTAACACGCAGACATCGTTAGGTTCCGGGGTCTTCAACAGCGGAAGCGGCGCGCTTACAGGCGGCGACCATCCGAACGGCGAGCTCGTGGCCTTTGACAACGGAAACGCCGCCGGTGTAACCGGGACGACCGTGCAGGATGCGAATACCGCCTCCACGGGCATTGAGATGAAGCTGCCGTTCAGCACGCTGAAGCTGATGAGCGGAACGGTGAAGGTGATGGCGTGCATCACTGGCGGGAGCGGATATTTCTCCAACCAGTCGCTTCCTTCGATGGGGATCAGTTCGAGCCAGGTTGTCGGCGGATATGTCAATCTGGGGATGGCGCCGATTGACTTCAATCGTGTGGCGGGAAACCAGTACGTCTCCGTCATTCTGAGCGGAATCAGCTATCAGACGTTTTCATCGCTTTCGCAGGCGCGTCTTCTGAGCGATGGCGCCCCCGTCACGCTCACGAACCAGACGGGGATCGGTGCGTTTTCAGCGCTTGGATGTTACTACGTTCAGGATCCGGAGGAGTATGCGGGGATACGCGTGGTCAGGCAGGGAACGCTGGCGGAAATTGGTCAGAAGGTCAACGTCAGTGGCTTTCTGAGCACTCTGGACGGCGAGCGTGTCCTGTACGCGACGACGCAGGCTCTTGGAGGCGCGGCTGCGGTTCCGATTCCGGTGAAGATGGGTAACTCAAGCCTCGGTGGGATTTCGGGAGGCGGAGCGCTGGGGGTTATAGACGGCCTCGGCCCCGTGAATGTGGGCTTGAACGTCTCGACATGGGGACGGGTGACAGCGACGGGCACAGACAGCATTGCCGGCGCATTCTTCTACGTGGATGACGGAAGTCATCTGAGTGACGGTTCTGTAGTGGGCGGCGTCCCGACTCGGGGTATTCGGGTCTATAGCAGCTTCGTGATCCCGCCTGTCGGCCGCGTGGTCAGGATAAGCGGGGTCAGCAGTGTTGAGCAGATCAAGAGTGAGAGCAGGCCGCGAATTCTCACCCGCGTTCCGTCAGACGTCGCCGTAATCGACTAAAGATAGATTGCTGTAGTTGCGTTACCGATTTTGCAAACTTTCAGTTGACAAGAGACACTGTATGCCTGACAATGAAATGCAAATCTATATACTGATTCACAACTAAGCTGCTGCCCTGTAGAGAAGGGTGAAGCGCTGATAGTCCGCAATTCTTCGTGAATTGCGCAACGAAGACAAAGGGATCGGATAGTGGCGGTCGCAGTACAAGCGAACCGGCTGCTTCTCGATCTGACAAAGAACGTCAAAACAAAGGAGAATGACAGATGAAAACACTTATCGCGGCGCTTGCGGTTGTAGCTCTTGCTGTGCCGGCTGGCGCTGATTATTATCTTGCCGGTGATTTCAACGGCTGGAACGCATCTGGCACGCTGATGACTGACATGGGCGGCGGAGTTTACCAGGCTAACCTGACAGCCATCGGCGCCGGGCGGCATGAGTTTAAGGTGACACAAGGGTCATGGGGTACGGATGTCCCGAACAGCGGCAACAGCTGGCTGTACACGGACGCGAACGGCGACGTAACCGTCACTTTCGACACCAACACCTACGGGGATGGCTGGGTCAACACCGTCAACCGTATTGGCGTGAATGTGGATCCGGGCGCATGGACTGCCGTTGGCGACTGGCAGGGTTGGAGTAACAACAATGCTGGCACCGCAATGACAGCGCAAGGCGGCGGAATCTACTCCTACAGCACGACCCTCGCACCGGGGGTCTATCTCTACAAAGCGGTCAATACAGGAAGCTGGGACGCGATAGGCGCTGACTATCGCTCAGTTAACGCTGACAATCTGCAGTTCACGACGACGGCATCCAATCCGGTGGCGCAGTTCGAGGTTGACGCCCTGAAGGGGACGATACGAGTGTCCGTAGTTCCGGAGCCGGGAAGCCTGCTGGCGCTTGGCGCTGGCTTGGCAGGCTTTGGGGGGCTGATTCGCCGTAGACGTTAAGGTGGCGGCCGCAAGGAGGATCGGCAATGAAGAATCTCCTCGCCATATCACTTGTGCTGCTCGCGCCATTTTCAGCGCGGGCAGCCGTTGATGGCACGAACATTAGAAGCGACTTCTGCTCCGGCGGGTTGAACGGGTGCGCTGCGCTGATGCAGGTGCAAAACAACCATACCGGGTTTGGGGATACGCGGCCCGGGACAGGTAACTTCGTGCCCGGTTCAGAGCTGGATCAGCTCTTCGTATACAAGACCCAATCCGCGCTGGGGATCAACATCACAGGTAACATTGAGACCAACGGAAACGCATGGGTTATCTTTCTGGATGTCACCTCTGGCGGAGAGAATGTCCTCGACACCAACGCCGGGCCCGGAGCTCTTACAGGACAAGCGGGTACGAAGTTCGACGAAGGATTTGAGCCCGATTACGCCATCGTCATGAACACTGGCGGCGGAAGCAACGTATACGTAGATCTGGTGAATCTGCAGACCAACACGTCCCGCTACCTAGGATTTGTCTCATTGGGAACAGGGGGAGTCCTGGGTGGCGCGAGCAGCGACAATCCAAACGGAAGCTCTCTTGGTTTTGACAACTCCAACTCGGCAGGCGTTCAAGGCGATCCGCCAGGGCCGACCCAGACGCCGGAGCAAGTCCAAGCTGACGCTGCTACTGCGCTCAAAGGCGCGGAGCTGTTGGTTAGCTTTGCGGATCTGGGCATAGATCAGTACATCTCTCAAGCCAAGATCATGGTCGTGCTGACTGGTGGCGGCGGGTACTACTCCAATCAGTTTCTGCCAGGAATTGGCGGAAGCGGTCAACTTGGAAATCTGGGAAACCCGCCCAAAGACCTGTCTTCTCCTTCTGTGGCGCCCGGAAACCAGTACGCAACGGTTGACCTGTCGCAGATCAAGAACGCCAATGGCGCTCAGGACGGGAACAACATCCCTCTTGACTCGCCCACCGGCAGCCTTGTAGCAACACAGAACAACTATACAGGCTTCGGCAATGGATCAGGTACCGGAACACCCCCGACAAACGGATCGGAGCTGGACGCGCTGTATTTGTCCAACACCTCGGCGAACCTGAACATTGGGATTGCGGGCAATCTTGAAGGCAACGGTAACTACTACATTGTCTTTCTTGAGACAGGGCCCGATGGAGTTCCTGATTCCGGAATCAGCACGCCACCGGACGCGGGGCCTCCCTCCGGCATCATGAACGCGCTAAACGGCACGTCTTTCGATGTCGGCTTTAGTCCCACGCACGCAATTCTGGTGAATATCGGGGACGACAATGGGCAGAAGATGGCGTACGTCAACCTGTACGACTTCCGGTCAAACGTCAGCCGCTATCTGGGCAAGTCCGTGGTAGACTCCGGTGATGGCACCCTGACGGACGGAGACAACCCGCACGGCGCGCTGGCAGCGTTCAACAACACGAACGCACTGGGTGTCACAGACGACAACAACAAGACTCCCGCGGAGAATGAGGCCGATGCGCAGACAGCAGATACAGGACTGGAGATGTCCATTCCCTTCACTGACATCGGTCTGGGGTCATCCGTAATCAAGTATATGGTGGTCATCACAGGCAATCACGGCTACTTCTCCAACCAGACGCTCCCAGGTCTGGGAGGCTACTTCGCAAATCTGGGCGACCCACCTGTGAACTTCGGTGGCTCAAAAGCCCCGGGTCTGCAGTATGGCTCGTACACAGTTACCGGAATCAGTTACAACCCCGTGGCCAGCATCTCGGCTCTGAAGCAGCTTCCAGACGGCACGGGTGTCCAGATAACCTCCACAGTCACGGCGGTGTTTGATGACCAGAGCCAGTTCTATATTCAGGACGGGCTGCCCGGTAACATCAGCGGAATTCTAGTAAGTGGCTCCACTCAGGGACTGCAGACCGGACAGAAGGTGACAGTGACGGGTCTTCTGGCACGGGCGCACAATGAGCGGGCGCTGATTGCCAGTACGATCACTCCTGGAGGCGCGAGTTCCATTCCCAATGCGCTGGTGATGACAAACAAAACAGTCGCGGGGGCCTCGCTTGGCGATACGCCCGGCGCAACCAATGGACAGGGCGTGAACAATGTGGCACTGCTTGTGCGCTCAACCGGACAGGTAACAGCCAGCCTTTATGGAGACGACGGAATTCCCTACATCTATCTGAATGATGGCGGAAATCTGTTTGATGGCAACTTCCTGAACTTCACAGGTCTGCGTGTTGAGATGACGCAGACCATGACATCTCCCAACATCGGAGAGTATGTCACGGTTACAGGCGTGTCCAGTCTCAAGATGATCGAGGGCAAGGTGGCTCCGATCATCAGACCTCGCGGAAGCTCGGACATTACCGTAGAACCGTAGAGGACACTTCTTCATGGGGATTCTAAGACAGCCTCCGGCTTTCGTCAGAGGCTGTCTTTTCTTGCTGCGACCAGTGCGCCTGACCGTGAGCTTATGTTACGGCGGCGTGCGGGACAGAGGCGGACGAAACGCGGCTCAATGGGTGTAGATGACCCGTCCGGAGTCATAGCCCGCCGCGCCTGTGACTTTTACCAGATCGCCCTCCGAAACCGAAGGAGTCCCCGGAGTGACAACTCTCACACCGGCAGATCCCGAGCCGTCCGAGAGAACGTAGGAGTTTGGAGTCACGGAGCCGGCCACCACTCTTCCAAAGGCACAGACGAAGAGCCCATCCATAAGAGGCATCTTCAGCGCATGATTTTGAGCGAACAAGGGCTGCAGAGTGGTTGACCCAGTCTTGAAAGCGCTTGAGAGCTGGACGAAACGCTCGCCACCGGATGTTGTTCCAAGCACGCCGTTAGCGGTGATAATCGAACCTTCCGGTGCGTCTATTACGCCTTCGAGGCGAATTCCTGCCGCACGGCCGACGTCCGAGACATACGCCAGGGTCCCCTGCTTGTAGTAGAGCACGCAATCGTCAAGAGTGACCGGAGTGCCGTCAGGCAGTGCCTTGGCAGCTCCAACACGTTCACCATCCAACACCCCGGACTGAAAGACATCCTGATATCCGTCCACGACGTAGAGTTTTCCAAGAGCAACATTGGCGCCTTGCGTGTCTATCACCTGAACCTCATCCAGCGAGAAGGATGCAGCTTCTGGCACTTTAGATACCTGAATAGAGACGTAGCGCGCATCGGCAGGCGCCGGAAGATCGATCACAATGTCACCAGGGCCGCTCAGAACCGATGAAAGCTGTGGTCCAGACCCTTCCGATGGAGGCAGCAGGTCGTTCAGATTTGTCGTGCCCGAGCCATTGGTCCAACTTGCCGCAGTCTTGAAGCCGTCACCTCGAAATGTTCTGAAAACAAAGGAGTCTCCAGACGCATAGCCATTGGGAACAGACGGCAGAGTGAAACTCACAACACCGTTGTATGAAGTGAAAGGCTGACCGACAACGGCTGTGCCTTGTGGGCCGGACGCTGAGCCGCTGACACCAAAGGATCGCGTGGACAGGCGAGAGAGTGTCCAGGTTTCGGTTTTCAGCCCGGAGGACGTGGTATTAACATTTACAGTAAACGCTTGACCGCCAGATTGTCCGGAAAACGCCGCCGCGACGACTGCAGGCTTGCTGCTGTCATCGGTGTTGGTGAGTGATGTGAGAACATTGACTGATGCAACCGCCGACCGATCTTGAACTCCCAGTACGACCTTGTTAACCGTATAGTGCCCGGACGCCGGAGTCAAGTTGTTATTTGCATCATAAGACCCCAGATCCATAAGCACACCTCGATTTGAGGCGAGATTCTTCATGGACCAGAACACTGGTTTGGGCGCCCCGCTGGAATAGAAGAGGCCTTCGTGCCCGCCCCACTGATTGTCTTCTGCTACGCCAACTGGGTACAGATCGATGGCGGGCCACCATTGCACGGCTTTGGCCCATCCCACGCGTCTGGCCCACATAAGGAGCCGCGTTCCGTACTCAGCCTGCCTGGCGTCTCCCATGCCTCCGCCCGAAGTCAGTACACCACTGGCGGTAGCCATCTCTCCGAGGAATACCTCTTTACTGGCATCACCGTTGTCCGTCATAACAGCCCGCCCCACTCCGTTGGATTCATTGAGCGCCCAGTTGGCCGCATCCGGCGATACATTGGAGAACAGATAGGGGTGCCACGCCGCATAGTCAAACCAGTTTTTGCCGATTGACGCGTACAGATGCTCCAGATTTGAGGACGCGCCGTTGGCGAAACCACCGCAGATTACCTTGGCGGACGGATCTGTTTCGCGCACAGCTTTGGCGGTCTCGCGAAGCCAGACAGCATAAAGCTCCATGCCTCCGCGCCAGCACCAGGACTGATCTGGTTCGTTGTTGATTTCGTAGTACTTGACGCGGTCCTTAAACTGCGTCACAAACGCGCGCACAAACGTGGTGAACGGCTCGGTGTTGAGCGCGTTGTAGCTGATTCGGACGCTGCCGCCCACAGGTATTGACGGCGTCTTGATCAGAACCTGATCGATATCCACGCCGACTGGGTCCACACCTGAGCTTGAAATCCCCGCTTTCAGCGGAAAGTTCAGATTCTGAGTGAAAGTGTAGAGATTCGAATAGCCGCCGTCGGGGCCGGACAGGCTGCTGACGGAATTGAACACCGTGAAGGTGTTGCCGTGTTTGCGGACGGTGACCCAGCGCGGCGCCGTGCACATCCAGCCCAGCTCGCCACTGTAGCCATAGACCGTGACCGTGCCGTTCACACACCTCGTCAGATACGGCCGCCCCTGATCCGAAGTGACAGAATAGCGGAACCAGTTGCCGGCGTCCTGATAGATGAGCACGCCGGTTTGCGAGGTTGAGGAGGCGGAAAACTGTTTTGCGCGGACTGAGATTGTAAAATCGCCTGAGCCGGCTATGGTCTGATAGAGGAAATGGCCAACCTCATTCATCGGTGCATTCACAGGGTAGTGCAGCACGCCTGAGCCCGCGGCATTGACGCTGAAAGACATCGGAGGATTCATCCACTGCCAGCGTGAGTCAAGTGGAACCGTAGAGAAGTTTTCCTCAGGAAGGAAACCAGTAACCTCTCCGGGCAGCCGCGTTATCTCCCCGCTCAGATTGTCGAAGTTGTAGTCAACTCCCATCTCGTAGATCTTTGTCTGAGCGTCGTAGCTGATGCGGATTTTCGACCCATCTGCAGGTGTCTTTCCGTGATTCCAGAACAGCGAGTTGTTGCGGAACTTCACACGGCCGGAACGGTCAAACTGGTAATGCTCAGCGCCATCGGGTGAGTTGATGAGGTTGTCAACCCTCGTCCACGTGCGATAACCCTGCCCGTCGTTCTCGTCCACCTCCACCTTCTCCGTGCCGACGATGACCGGATAGTGGCTCGCGCGCACAGCCCGCCCCTGCTGAAAGGACGTGGTGACAACTTCATTTGAATAGCGAGTGGTTTGTGGAGGGTCTGGGGTCACTACGACAGGCATCTCATCCGGCTCTGTGAGAAAGATGTTCTCATGACCCAGAGAGACAGTGTCCGACGATGAGAAGTTCACCAGTTGTTGCTCGACGGCAGTATTCGAAGGAACGCTGCGATCCCGCATTCCATTGGCCCACGCTGGGAAGAAGCCCAGCAAACACTCTACTGTGAATCCGTTCTGAACGTAGGTGTTGATGTCGTCTTGCAGACCGTTCCAGTTCCAGTCGTAGCTGTCAGGCCCGTTCTGCTGGATACCACCCCAGAGGATATCGTAGCGAACACCGCGAATGTTGGCATTCTTGACCATGTCGAACTGGTCCGGAGTGAGACTCGGAGAAAACCCGTGCGGAGCGTTCAGCCCCCAGAAGGCAAACTCACCGAGTGCGTTCTGAGTGCGCGGAAGTTGAGACGAATCTGCAAAGAGCGTCAACCAGGCAGGGTCCACTATGCTGGACGAAGCCCTGACTCCGTCTGTCAGTCTGGTGTGTGCATCCGCATCAAGTGCGCTACCGTGAGTGCTGACACCGAGCGACAGAAGCACCGACGAGATTGCTATGTGTTTGAGAACGCGCGCAAATAGCGCACCCAGGATTCTGTTGTTCCCGGCGCGGACACGCATAAATTGTCCCTCAATCGAGGACTCGGCAGCAGAACTCTTGTAAACGTTCGGGGGCAGCCAGGCTCGGGGCGTGAGCCCGTGAAACATCGGCGCTCTCTGTCGTCAGCAGAATAATCCCAGGGAGAACGCGGTGCGCTTCAACGGGGATAAGTGTAGCAGAGATTGGGCACCGGACGCAACATGCATTGAACGAAAAAGGTTCGAGATTTCTGCCAGCGCAAATCGCGGCAGGCGTGTGCGTACCTGATCAACATCTGAACTCAGTGGGCGACAACATCGTGTACGGATAGAGCCCGCGTGGCCGCCCTGGGCATGTGTCGAGAAACTGACACCTCGAAGCATCGGTTGCGCCGCAGGGAAAGCTCCGTCCTTATGCGGAAAATCGCTCCAAAACTCCAGATATTCGTCAAATGACGTAGCTCTCTCTTGCGTTGATCAGCCTCCAATCTTTGGAGACTGGAGCCGTACTACTCAAGAAGCGTCAGTTATCGAACAATTTGAGTTGCGACGGCACGTCCTCTGAAGCAGACGCTGTGAGTTGTCCATTTGGACCAGACTCTGCATCGTCCTTTTCAGCAGGAGGAGTGGCGGCCACTTCAGTGAGTTTGTCGAGGAAATCAGGCTTGGGTTCACAAATCTCCGCAGAGCCGCGCCTTAGCAAGGCATCGCAACCAGCACTGCCCGGCACGGCGTAGACCGGTCTACCCTGTTTCTTTGCTCTGGCTGCCGTATCCAGACTACCGCTGCCTTCCACCGCCTCGACAACAACGACTGCACGGGAGAGACCGCTGATAATCCTGTCTCGCGCCATCAGATGCATCCCTTGCGGTGGAATATCTGGCGCGAGTTCCGAAAGCACGGCGCCACGCTCGGCCATCTCCCTGGCAAAGCTCGCGTTCTCTCGTGGGTGAATGCGTTTGAGTCCGGAACCGATGACACCAATCGTACGGCCGGAGTCCGCTGACATCGCTCCGCGGTGTGCTGCCGTATCGATCCCCCGCGCAAGCCCGCTGACAACCGTAACTCCGCGCTCGGCGAGTTCGCTCGCCAGCTCAAACGCTGTTCGCTCAGACTGCGCCGACGGTTCGCGCGTTCCAACAACAGCTACCGCGACGCTGTCGGACTCCAGCAGATCGCCAGCGCAGTAAAGGATGCCGGGTGCATCGGCGCACGCGCGAAGGTTTGGCGGATAGCGCTCGTCAGCCTCATCGAGGGTTAGAAGACTCACGTTGTTATCTGCAAGCGCGTCCATCTGACGCTCGAGATCGTCCAGATTCAATGCCCGAAGAGCCGCGACGATAGCTTCCGTGACACGCGGAACTTCTCGGAGCTCACCATCTGAAGCAGCGAAGACATCTTCTGCGCTACCGAACTTTTCAACGAGACGCCGTGCAGTGGACCCGCCGATTCCCGGAGTCAAACTGAGCGCAAACCAGTGAAGCCTGCTCACGTTTGGTTAGTCATCCGAATGTATAGTTCTTGTCATTGTCAGCACAACCACACCTTTTGCGCCGGCTCTCAGTAAGGTCTGCGTCATCTCCTCCAAACTCATGCCAGAATCGAAAAGATCGTCTACAAGAAGCAAACGCCGCCCACGAACGCACTCTCTACTCTGATAGGCTCCTGCGACATTATGCTTCTTCTCAGCCAGAGTGCGAAAGTCTTTTTGGGGCCGGGTGTGACGCGTTTTCTCTATTGCTGCCAAGACAGGCAACCGGAGTCTATCCGCCAGCAATCTGGCGAACGCAGCAACGTGGTCGAATTCTCGAACAACGGTGGGAGGCGCGGCCACAACACCATCAACCCGAGAGAACTCCGGGTGCGCTTCGATCAGGGCCAGGGCTTCGCTAACCAGCGGAAGGAGAGCTTCGGTTTCACCTTCATATTTTAGTCGGTGCACAAGATCCCCGACCCGGCTGCGCGACCACTCATTCCCCGAAAAGCTGCTGTAGAACCCGAGCGCCCAGCCACACTCCCATGGTCCGGACAGCTTCTGCGGATGGGAGCGCGACAGAAAGCGTCCGACTAGATCGTCCTCGCGCGCGCCTTGATAAGCTGTGTCCCAAGCGGGCCAGACCTTGCGCCGATCATCGAGCTTGATCTGCCCGTCCTCGATCAAATCGTCTATTGCCCGCAGGACCGTGCCAGACTTGTCACCTGACAGGTTCTTGAAAAACGGCCCACGACGCCACTCGCCCAGCCGGTCGACGTGGGAGCCCGTCAACAGATCCGCGATGCGACTGCGCGGCAATTCACCAGGATGCGCTCTGACACACTCCAGTATGGCTTTGCGAATGTTACTGGCATCCGCACCTGCAGAGTGTTCTCTCTTCCAGTCTTCTGCAACGCAGCGTATTTCATGGTACGTTACCTCATCAGGTAACAACTCTTTCACTGGTGAAAGAGCCTCGGCGTTACCTATCTGCTCTATTGCAACGCGAATCGCGGCGACGCGGTCCGGTGATACGACGCTCTCGATCTGCAGCCCTCCTTGTGCGATGAACAACGCAAGATGTGCGTAAACCGTACTAATCGAAAGGTTGCGTTCCGCCGCAATAGCCTCGGGGACCATGTTCTCTGAGAACATCTGATAAGTTAATGCAGCAGAACTCACGCTGTGCTGCGCTTTTTTTCCGTAGCGCGCTGGAGGCACACTCGCAGAACGAGGCAGACGCAGCGGGATTGAAGCTCGAAGCCGAATTGCCTCTTCACCCAGATCTGTGAGCTTCAGCACGGGACGAAATCTGTCGCTGGACGCCTGAAGGTATCGCATTTCCACAAGCTGTTGCAGCATGTCCATCACGTCCTCGCGCTTAAAGCGCGCGAGACGCCCGTAGTAGGGGCTGTGATCGTAGCCGCACTCCCGCATTGCCCTGCTCTTGCTGCCTACGAGCAAATCTCCAAGCTTTGTGCGCCCTACGCTCCAATTCAGGCGGCGCAGGGCATCGAGAATCACCAGCGCTGTCTTCTCGTTCTGCGGCAGCGTACTGAACTCACGAGGCGTGTCCTTTACAACGCGAGCTACGGCGAGCGACCGGCAGTTGTCACAGCAATCGTCGGCGACACCCAGACTACTATCGCCAAAATGATCGAGGATGATCCGTCTGCGGCACTTATCTGTTTCGCCATAGCCTACCATCAGATCAAGCTGCCGCAAGCGGAAATCCTGACGCTGACGAGCGGCCGCAACAGCGCGTTTTGCCTCCTCAGGATGCCAGCCACCGAGCGAAACAAGCATCGCTCTGCCCTCATCCCCAAGCCTTTGAAGCATTCCGGCCTTCTCCAGTCCGGCAAGCGCCAACCGCTGCCGGGTCTCCCCAAACCCGGTCGCACGCGAGAGATTATCCGGATCCACCCACGTCTCGTCCTTGACGCAGGTCGTCAGCGCCTGATAGACATGGGAAAGGTCGTCTTCATCAAACGCATCACTCTCTATGAAAAACTCCTGCAGTGATCTGTCCTGAGGAGCGTAGAGAAGCACAGCTCGTGCAGGATCACCGTCGCGTCCAGCGCGCCCGGCCTCCTGATAGTAAGCTTCGAGGGTTCCAGGGAGCGAAAAATGCACAACCAGCCGCACATCCTGCCGGTCGATGCCCATTCCAAACGCGCAAGTTGCGGCGACGACCGGCACATCGCCGTTCATAAACGCCGCCTGCACACGATCGCGAGACCCATCTTCGAGACCTGCGTGATAAGCTAGCGCCTCAATCCCCAGCGCCTCGGACACAAAGGCCGCGACCTCCTCGCTATCCCGCCGCGTTCCGCAATAAACGATGGCCGGGATACCGCTTTCTTCGGACAACAGCCTGCGCAAGAGGAGAAGTTTGGACCGGCTATCCCCAGCATAGCGCACTTCGAAGCTCAAGTTCGGACGGTTGAATCCCGTGATAACTCCCTCGGCACTACTCAGCTCTAAGAGACGTATGATCTCATCCTGGACGCGCACAGTCGCCGTCGCAGTCAACGCAGCCGTGACTGGAGACCCCAGCTTACGTCGCACTTCAGCGATGCGCAGATAATCAGGGCGAAAATCGTGTCCCCACTCTGAGACACAGTGCGCTTCGTCCACCGCCAGCAAATTCAGATGAAGGTTCGATAGAGCCTGCTGAAACGCGACACTGAGCAAACGCTCTGGAGCTACATACACGAGTCTGTAGCGGCCTGCCACCGTATCAGCAAGGCGACGAGACTGCTCCGCCTGCGAAAGTGAGCTGTTGATGAACGTCGCCGGGATCCGCCTTCGCGTGAGAGCATCCACTTGATCCCTCATCAGCGAGATAAGCGGAGAAAGGACAAGGGTAAGCCCACCAAGCTGAAGGGCGGCGAGCTGGTAGACGAGTGATTTCCCCGCCCCAGTGGGCATAACCACGAGCGTATGCTTGCCGGACGTGAGATTTTCGATAGCCTCTTCCTGTCCCGGCCGGAATTTGCCGAAGCCAAAATGACTTCTGAGAACTGTGGCTGACGCGGCGCTCATGGCACTGATACGCTGTTTCTCCTCGATCTGCCCAGTGCCCTTCATCAGCCAGAATGCTACGACGGCCCAGGCACAGTTGCGCACAGGAACATCACATAGACCTGCTCTTGATGCAGGGAGCGCTGCGGTGTTATACTTCTAGGTAGCAGGCTGACTCGACTCCGGCAGCCGCCGCAGTTGCCGTTCTTTTGGGATCGCGCCTGTTTGTGTGTGAAGCCGCAACAAGAAAGTAGAGGCGACGGGCAGAGGTAATGGCGGACACCGTGGAGCGCCTTCGCGTAGCAATACAACACAAAATAGACGGCGCCTACGACGACGCAGTGGCCGTAATCAATGAAGTGATTGCTGAGGATCCGAACAATGCGGAGGCGCATCGGCAGCTTGGCTTGGTCTACGGTTTCCAGGGACTCTTCGACGAATCTATAGAAGAGCTGGAAAAAGCTGCAGAACTGACGACCGACAATGTCGAGGTCCTGTGCGATCTGGCCATGACGCACGCCATGCTGGGAATGTTCGAGGAGGCTAAGGCTGGCTTCGAGAAAGTTCTGGCTATCGACCCTTCACACGAAAAAGCTCTCCAGCAGATAGTCTATTTCCGCGACATGGCGGGCGTGTAGACTGTCCTGTCTTTCACAGCGGCGAGGTTCGCCTTACGCGCCCGACATCAACAGCTATTTCCGTCCAGAGACCTAGCTCTTCGCCTTCCCTTGAGCCGCCACTGCAGCCGCAGCCGCGGCAATAGCCGCGGGATCACCTAGATAATAGCCACTCAGTGGCTCTACAGAGCGATTCTGTCTGATGGGTTTGAGGTTGGCGTCCAGTTCATAGACAAGCGGAACTCCCGTGGGAATATTCAGATCCACGATACTCGAGTCTGAGATATTGTCCAGATACTTCACCAGTGCCCGGAGGCTGTTGCCGTGCGCAGCAATAATGACCCGCTTGCCGCTGGCAATTACAGGCGCTATTGTTTCGTGCCAGTAAGGCAGGAAGCGCGCGACAGTGTCTTTCAGACACTCTGTGAGCGGGAGTTCTTCATCTGAAAGACTCTGGTAGCGCGGATCGTGGCCGGGGTAGCGGTCGTCGGAGGGATCAAGCGCAGGTGGCGGTACATCGTAGCTGCGGCGCCATATTTTTATCTGCTCATCTCCAAATCTAGCTGCCGTTTCCGCCTTGTTCAGCCCCTGCAGATCGCCATAGTGGCGCTCGTTCAACCGCCAGGACTTGTAGACCGGAATCCAGAGCAGATCCATCTCATCCTGGACAAGCCACAGCGTGCGTATCGCGCGCTTGAGGACGGACGTGTACGCGATATCGAAGGTGAAACCTTCATCCCGCAGCAACCGCCCGGCGCTGACGGCCTGGTCGATCCCGGCAGGAGACAAATCCACATCGGTCCAGCCAGTGAACCGGTTTTCTTTGTTCCAGGTACTCTCTCCGTGTCTGATCAAAACAAGCTTTGGCAAAATGCAGCCTCCGAAAATATCCTCTAGATGTGAGGGGCCGGCCCGGCGCGCAGCCATTCCAGTGTGCTCGCACCGACAACAACCTCAAACTCTTCACCGTCTTTTGTCACAAGACGCCCCATCCCGTCCACTGCTACGGCTTCCACTACCCCTTCTGTCTCTTGCCGTCTCACGCGTACCAGACTTCCTGCAGTCGTGTCGAAGCTCCGCCAGAGAGTTAGAACTCCAGACAGATGGCGGGCGTCTGGACTGCAAATGAACTCGTTGAGATGGGCGAAGAAGGCTTCTTCGAATCCATCGGCGCCCTCCAGTGGCGCCACGTGTCCGGTCTCAATAAGCGCACTTGTCGCACTGCCACGCAGGTCTTCAGGAAACTCAGAAACGTTGACGTTCACTCCGCAGCCGACAATCCAGACACTTTGACGAGCGCTGCTTTCGATCAAGACCCCTCCGATTTTTCTGCCATCAACGACAATATCGTTGGGCCAACGACAGCCGGCCTGCAAGTTGCACACAGACCGTAGTGTACGCGCCAGAACAACCGGCAGCCCAAAAACAAGGCATCGAGGATCAGCGCCGGTGAGGGCTATTGAGAGGAAAAAGGCGCCTCTGGGAGAGTGCCATGGGCGTCCGAGCTGGCCGCGTCCTGAAGTCTGTTCTCCGGCAATAACGGCAGTTCCCACACGTGCGCCGGAGGCCACAAGCTGTGCGAGATAACTGCTGGTCGAGTCGATAGAGGAGACACGAACGACTTCGACAGGCAGCTTGTCAGAAGCTGACACGTCGCTCACACGTCAACCACGACATCGGGCAGTGGCTCATATTCGACCAGGAGACTGAGATCAAGAGCTCGGGCGGAGTGCGTCAGCCATCCGATAGAAATGTAGTCAACACCTGTCTGCGCAATCCGGCGCACATTCTCCAGATTGACGTTTCCCGAGGCTTCCGTACGGACTCCGCGCTCTTTTGCTTTCGCCGCAGCCTCCCTCATCATCTCCTCACTCATGTTGTCGAGCAGGACGATTTTGGCGCCGTTGTCCATGGCCTCGCGCATCTCGTCAAGATTGGTGACTTCAACCTCTACAAACTGATCGTCAGGAGCAGCCTGCAACGCCAGACTCACGGCGCGGCTGATAGCGCCAGCCGCGCGTATGTGATTCTCTTTGATGAGAATTCCGTCTGAGAGACCCTGGCGATGATTTTGGCCCCCACCCGCCTTTACAGCAGCCTTCTCTGCCACCCTCAGCCCCGGAGTCGTCTTTCTTGTGTCGAGGATTTCGGCTCCAGTGCCCTCACACGCTTTGACAAACTCAGCCGTAGTCGTGGCAATACCAGAGAGATGTCCAAGAAAATTGAGGGCAACGCGCTCGGCCTTCAAGACGGAGCGAGCGGGCTGCTGCTCCAGAACCAGAATGATCTGCCCGGGCACGACCCGATCACCGTCCCCAACTTTCAGCTCGCAATGCGCACCGCACTGGTGGAACGCTTCGCGAGCAAACTCTGTGCCAGCAATAACGCCGGGAGCCTTGGCAATGATTTTGGCGTCCACACGCGCTGTCCAGTCGACGCAGGCGTCCGTGGTCATATCTCCAGTGGGGCCATCCTCCACCAGCGCCCAGTAAACGGAGGCCGCAACATAGCCATTATTCAACGTCAACGGTCCAGGCGGTCTCATGTGCGAGAGGTCACCTTACTTGGAGGCGATGAGCCACGAAGCCCAATGCTGAGCTGGACTGAGGGCAGAGCCAGCTCTTTCACAAAGAGTTCAGAAGAATGACAGCAGTTCAAAGAGACGCAATCTTTCGAGAGTTGTAAAACCACCCTGGTAACGACCTGGACGCCTGACAAATGGACGGACAGCTCCCTGGTGACAGCCGTGTGCATGAACCAGGCGTGTGAGCGGACAGTGTCAGGCTACCGTGTGATTTTAGCAGCAAAAGCGGCGTAGCGTCCGCCCCAGCTGCGCGCTTTGAGCAATCAGGCGGAATCAGCTGCCGGATCCGTCCGCCAGAGCCTGGTGCACAGCCTGAGCGACAGAGCGCACACCCATCAACTCCACGCCCCTGCCGTCCTGAATCTGAGACTTGTCGCGTTGAGACAAAATGACTCTGTCAAAACCAAGCCGCGCCGCTTCCCGAATGCGCCGCTCGGCCTGCGAGACACCGCGCACTTCTCCTGCCAGACCAACCTCTCCAAGTACGGCTGTACCACGGCGCACTGGAACGTCTTTTATGCTGGAAGCCACCGCGACTGCGACAGCGAGGTCCGTTGCAGGCTCGACCAGACGCAAGCCGCCCGTGACGTTCGCGTACACATCAGACTTTCCCAGGAATACTCCAGCGCGCTTCTCCAGCACAGCAAGGACAAGCAGAAAGCGGTTGAAGTCCACTCCGCTGGCCATCCGGCGCGGCGCAGGGAAATAGCTGGGAGCGGCCAGCGCCTGGATTTCCACCAAAAGCGGGCGTGTTCCCTCCAGTGTCGGGCACACCACGCTCCCGCACCCGTGTTCGTCGCGCTCCGCCAGCAGATACGCCGAAGGATTCGGAACTTCCGCCAATCCGTCGCCGCGCATCTCGAAAATGCCCACTTCGTCCGTCGCTCCGAAACGATTCTTGACCGCCCGTAGAATGCGATAAGCATTGTCGCGTTCACCCTCGAAATACAACACCGTATCAACCATGTGCTCCAGAACTCGCGGCCCTGCAAGCGAGCCTTCTTTAGTCACATGGCCGACGATGAACGCCGGAATCCCGCGAGACTTTGCGACTTCTGCGATGAGTGACGCTGAGCCGCGCACCTGGCTTACAGTGCCGGCGGCAGACGGCGAAGACGGATCGGACATGGTCTGGATAGAGTCCACGACAATAGTGTCCGCCGCACAGGTCTCGACCAGCGCACCCAGCGCGCTCGCATCCGTTTCTGAGCTCACGTGAATGGTGTCTGCTACAATGCCGAGCCGCCTCGCTCGCAATTTGATTTGCCTCGGTGACTCTTCCCCGGAGATATAGAGCACTCTGGAGCCTCCACTGGCCAGGTTCCCAGATACCTGCATCAGCAACGTGGATTTGCCAATGCCCGGATCTCCTCCAATCAGAACGAGCGACCCGGCGACAAGGCCTCCACCCAGCACACGATCCAGTTCCGGCAGGCTGGTTGTTGTGCGATCCTGATCAGCCAGCTCAATATCACCCAGAGGCACGGCTGCTGGAGCGTGGCCCGAGGCTGTGCGGCCTTTCCCATTAGTGCGGGGGGTGACGATTTCTTCAATCATAGAGGCCCATTCACCGCAGTCAGGACAGCGCCCCATCCATTTCGGGGACTCATAGGCGCAACTCTGGCATACAAATTTGGTTGTTGTCTTGGGCATGGGAGCTACAAGTTGTCGGTTTCCGGCGACTGTGAACAGCAGGATTGTAGCACGAAACCGCGCACCAGTACGTCAGCAGCCCCGGCGTTTGCGCCGGGGCTGCTTTCAGATGTTAGATTACATAGACCCCAGGTTCAGGGTCACAGGCAAGTCAGTTTTTCGATGGCTGCTCCTCAACCGAGGCCAGCTTGTCCAGAGAAGCATCCGCCTTCGTGAAGAAGATCTTGCCGTCCTCCAGCTCCGCGCGAATGGTGTCGCCGTCGCTGAAGCGCCCCAACAGGATCTCCTCCGAGAGCGGGTCTTCGATGTTCCGCTGAACAGCCCTGCGCAGTGGGCGAGCTCCGAACGTCGGGTCGAACCCTTCCTCGGCCAGCATCTCCTTCACCTCGCGGCTGATCTCGAGGTCCATCCCCTGCCCCCGCAGCTGCGTGCGGACGCGGTCCAGCAGCAGGTCCACGATGGCGAGGATCTGCTCCTGCG
>JADLDK010000008.1 GCA_020846715.1 Armatimonadota bacterium
GGCTGGAAGGGGCTCATCAACGACCCAAACATGGATGGCACCTTTGACATTGCATCGGGTTTGCGAAAGGCTAGAAAGCTGATTCTTCAGCTCGGGGAAATGGGATTGCCAGCAGGCACCGAAATGCTTGACCCGATCAGCCCGCCTTACTTCTCAGACCTCGTGACCTGGGCCTCCATAGGCGCACGGACTACGGAGTCGCAGACTCATCGTCAGATGGCCAGCGGTCTCTCCATGCCTATCGGATACAAAAACAGCACGGATGGAGATATCCAGACGGCTATTGATGCCGTTGAAGCATCACGCCACTCTCACAGTTTTCTGGGCATTGATATGGACGGGCAGACGTGCATTGTCAATACAAAAGGCAATCCGCTCGGGCATCTGATTTTGCGCGGTGGCAGGTCTGGTCCTAATTACGACAGCGCCAGCATCGCCGCGGCTGCTGAGCAGTTTCGCAAGCGGGGAATCACTCACCGGGTGATGGTGGATTGCAGCCATGCCAATTCCAACAAGCAGTATTGGCGGCAGGAAGAGGTGTGGAGGAGTGTAGTCGATCAGATTGTCTCGGGAGGAGAGAATCTTCTGGGTATGATGCTGGAGAGCAACCTCAGCGAAGGCAGTCAGAAGATACCCGCGGACAAATCCAAGTTGCAGTACGGAGTGTCGATCACGGACGGCTGCATCGGATGGGAGAAAACGGTGGAACTCATTCATCTCGCCGCAGATAGCCTCAGATCTCTACCGGTCACTTCCGGGGCCTGATTCCTGCTTTCGCCTGTTTGACCTGTGTGGAGCACGCGCAAGAGTCCTGCAAGCTATCGAGATCGTTGGCCCGCAAGATAGTTTCTATGGCGTGGACGGCTGCCTGGCGTGAGCTTTTACGGGTAAAAGAAACTACAATCCACCTCTCAGCAGGGCATCTATGAGTTCGGAACATACGCACAGTCATACCGCGGGTGCATCAGAGCGCGCCCTCCGCATTGCTCTGGCAGTCACTGCAACCTACCTCGCTGTTGAAATCGCGGCCGGAATATTCACCGGGTCACTTGCACTGCTGTCTGACGCCGCTCACATGTTTACCGATGCTTCAGCGTTGGTGATCGCAATCGTCGCGCTCAGGCTGGCCAGGCGGCCGGCAGACAGTCACCGCACGTACGGATACTACCGTTTTGAGATACTGGCGGCTGCCGTGAACGCGGCCGTGCTGATCGTTGTTGGTTTTTTGATTCTTGTCGAAGCATACCGGAGACTTCACAGCCCTGCGGAGCTCAAAAGTGGATGGATGCTTGGCGTCGCCGTTGTGGGTCTCATTGCCAACTTCACAAGTTGGCGGGTTCTGCAGTCTGGCGCCAGCGATAGTCTGAATCTGAAAGCAGCCTATCTGGAAGTCCTGAGTGACATGCTGGGGTCACTGGCGGTGATCCTCGGGGCGGTCGTCATCAGACTGACAGGTTGGTGGCAGACAGATCCGGTTCTTGCCGTTCTGATCGGACTGTGGGTGCTTCCACGTGCGTGGAGTCTGCTAAGTGAAAGCGTGAGCATTCTCCTGGAGAGTGTCCCACACGGTCTCAGTCTGGACGAGATTCAGCGAGCGCTTGAGCAGTCACCGGGCGTGAGTGCCGTACACGATTTGCACGTGTGGTCGATATCCAGCGGTCTGGACAGTCTAACTGCGCATGTGGTCATCGACGAAAACGTCACCGACGCCCGACACCTGCCCACAGCGCTTTCAAGGATGCTGGAAGAACGCTTCGGAATTACTCATTCCACGGTTCAGATTGAAAGCCACGCCTGCTCAGCAGAAACCGGATGCGCGCTGGCTACTGTTGGCGTTCAGAGGCGTGCGTAGGGAGTTCGTCCCTTGATTACACCCGCAGCCGTGGCAACCCTCTATCTGCCGTGCAGCTAATCCGGTCCTTCCTCGTCGCCGAGCCGTGACCAGGCCTCCAGAATATCGTCGTGAAAGCGCCCGCCGCGCTCCTCTGTTTCGGGCTTTTCACGGATCGTAAAGACGTGAGTAATGGGAAACCAGAACGCGTCGGCTTCTTCGCCCAGGTCGGGATCAATCGCGCGCACCTTCATCAACCCGCCCTCAACGGAAACGATGCGATAATCACCCTCACCGCCCTTTCCGCTGTCGAACTTCAGATAGACCTTTTTACCATCCAGGCTATGCATGCCCTAACATTCCTCACACTCTGCGAATTCGCCTGCGGACTTGGCGCAAGGCCGGGGCAGTGATAGAATACGCCAAAGAGTTTCAGCTTCCGTTGCGTACACCTGGTAGGTCGGGCTGAAAACGGCGTGGCGTTCTACCTTCATAGAAGCAGGAGTCAAGACATGATCAAAGAGTTCAAAGAGTTCATTATGAAGGGCAACATGCTGGATATGGCCATTGGCATTATCCTGGGTGTGGCCTTTGGGGCTGTTGTCTCGTCACTGGTTGCAGACGTTATCACTCCTCCCATTGGACTAATACTGGGGCATGTGGACTT
This sequence comes from Armatimonadota bacterium, assembly GCA_020846715.1. GTDB lineage: Bacteria > Armatimonadota > UBA5829 > DSUL01 > DSUL01 > JADLDK01. The sequence continues at coordinate 2,499 of JADLDK010000008.1, forward strand.
CTCGAACCTGTACGTCAACCTCTCCGGGAAGGAATATGCCAGCCTGGGTGAAGCCGTCGGGGCTGGGGCGCCTGTTATCAGATACGGACAGTTCTTGAATACGCTCATCAACTTTCTGATTGTCTCGCTTGTGCTGTTCTTCATCGTCAAGGCCGTTAACGCAATGCGCAAACAACCTGAAGCAGCCCCTTCCGAATCCACATGTCCGTTTTGCCTGAGTTCGGTGCCTGCAAAGGCGACTCGCTGCCCGCACTGCACATCACAGCTTGAACCGCCTGCCTGAATCCTAGTGGTATCTGCTGCGTGTGCATGCGCAAGCCTCGATAATCTAGTGCTTCCCTAATTGTTTGTGGATGAGGTGCGAGACCAACAATAGCTCTCGCGCGCACGTAACATCGCGTGAGAATCAACTATTCTGACTGAAGTTGCGCTGGCCGTTTTTTCCAGAGAACTGACAAAAATTCACGGGTTGCTCCAGAGTAGCGGCTAATGTTCGAAGGTGTTTCATCCCTGGGCGTAGCAGAGTGTGACGGAAACCGAGTCACGGGCGTCAAATCCTCGTAGTACGCCGGGTTTTTTCGACGAGGGATATCTGGCATAACCCCTGTAGAAGGTGATTTTCATGCCCCACACTGTCCACGCCCCAAAAACGGCCCTGGCCTGCGCGTTCGTCTGTCTGATTGCCGCCCCTGCGTCAGCGGGCATCACTGTCGACGCCTCCGCAGCTGGCAAGCCAATCAGTCCGCTCGTCTACGGTTCTCAGATTCCCTGGCCTCGACAGGGAGCGGGCATCATGGAAAACAGCTATGGGCGGCTGAACCAACCGCTGAAGTACAGCGAGTTCGTCCTGCAAAAAGCCCGTGAAATGAAGCTTTCTACACTGCGCTTCCACGGAGATAACGTCTACAACTTCAGAGATGGCATCGGGCCTTTTGTCGACCGCCCGGGACGGGCGTTTTCTCACTACACGAACACGATTTGGACCAACGACTTTGGGACAGACGAGTTCATCTCCGTGTGCCGTGCCATTCAGGCGGAGCCTGTTATAGTGGCTCCGTACCTGGCCGAACGAGCCCACGTCCCAAACGCTCCAATCGGAGATCAACTCTGTGCGAACTGGGTTGAGTACTGTAACGGACAGAGTCCGGGCCTTGCCTACGGTCAACAGCGCGGATGGCAGCCGACTACTTTCAGTCCCTCAGCAATTGGATTTCCGCTCTGGCAGGCGGGTACGATGTATCAGTTTGGGGACAAAGTGCGGGCGGGTGATGCGCACGGTGGTCTGTACCAGTGCATTCAGCCGCATCGGGGATCTGACATCAACCGGCCTGGCTTTGACAACCGCTACGCCAGCTTTTGGAAGCTGCTGCCGGCGGAGGAGATAGCAGTACCCGGAAGGTCATGGCTGTCGACGGAAGCCGCGCCAGCGGGATATTTCGCGTGGCTCCGCGAATACTTCGGGCACGCTGAGCCGTACAACGTCAAATACTGGGAGATTGGCAACGAAATTCACGCGTGGTGGGGCCGCACGCCACGCAATGTCTGGGCCGACCCTCCAGCGTACAGGGACAACTTCGTCAAGATCGTGAACAAGATGAAGGCAATTGATCCGACCATCAAATGCGGAATCGCCGTACCGGGACCGCGTTATTCTGGATGGCGCAACTACTACCCTTCACACGCAGACTGGACCAAAGGAGTTCTGGGGACTCCGGGTAACTATTCGACTGCTTACAACGCCGCGGACTTCATTATCTGGCACGTCGAAAACAGCCCCGACGAACCAAACCTCACTAACCCGAACAGCGAATACGCTCAGCTTTTTGCTATGCAGACGCAACTGGAACAGGTGACAAGGCCCTTCATGCAGGACTATCTCAAGCCTGTGATGATCACTGAATCGAACGTGAAGTACGGACTCTACTTCGGTGCAGATGAAAAGTACAAAGTGCACGAACACCGGTTGAAGTCGGGATTAGCCATTGCAAGGCTCATGAATGTTTATCTGCGGCTCGGGATGATGGCAGTGCATCAGATATACTTTGCCGAAGCAGGAGCGTGGTTTGAAACGAGCCTTATGAGAATGGTCTTCGACGACACTGCGCTGGACGGGCGAAACCGAGTTGGAGTGACTCCAACCTATCTTGCGATGAAGCTGTACAGCACGCTGGGTCGCGGGGACCTGCTACCACTCACTATGACAGCCCAGTCGAATCTGGACGCCGTCGCCGTGCGCAATCCTCTGGATGGTTCAGTCAAGCTGTTTGTTGTGAACTCATCGCCTTCCGTCGCTGAGTCAGCTGCAATCACTCTCGGTGGCTTCACGCCAGAAACCTCTGCCACGGTCTACACGCTCAACAGCAGCGCGGGAATGGAAGCCTATAACGAAGACAACCCGTCTACTGTGCAGACCACGCAGAGCGCGCTTCAGTTGGACGACTCTGCTTTCACGTATGTCTTCCCTGCGCATTCACTGACGGTTATCGACATGCCCAAAGGGCACGCGATACTGGCATCATCACCGCCTGCGCCCAATCCGATCGACATGCGCGTGACCAGTGATTCCGGAAGCGCCCAGCCCGGACAGACAGTTGTCTACAACATCGCCTGCAAAAACAAAAGCGTGGACGCAGTCGCCAAAGCGGATGTCTCTTTCGACATACCAGCCGGAACAGACTACATTGCCGGTAGCGCTGTTCCATCGGGAGTGTATTCGGAGACAACCAGCAAGGTGACCTGGACTCTTACCAACTTGCAGCCTGGAGAGACGCGTAACCTTCGCTGCTCGATTCGCGTGCGCTGAGCCCACAAGGCGCGTATGTCCTGATGCGCCTGCTCACCGACAGTGATGGAGACCCCTTGTCATCGGGTTCACAGCCTTGGGGCGCCACGCTGAGTGACCTGTTTCCGCCAATTCACAGAGCTGATGTGGAAACTGGCAGAGACAAGCCTGCGTAGATATCCCTGATGGAAATTTCGGGCCGCGTTCTTGGAGTACACCTCTGGACAACGAAGAAGGCTTCCGGAAGTCTGCTCACTCTCCTGTCTGGATTTTCGCTTCTGGAGCGACGATGCCCGCTTCCTGGCGTGAGACACCTTTCGTCCGCGGAAATGCTGGAGTCGTTCTTTGTCGCTCCGTTGAGAAAAAGATGCCCGCATCTTGCGCCGTGTACGGATACTAACAAGTGGTGGCCAGTCCTGAGATTGACTCCTCGGGTGGCAGGGTTCTACAGGCTGTTGTAGAAGATTAGTTCTCTGAGTCCGGACGGGCGCCGCCTGGAGAACGATTGGAATCGGGAGGACTGCATGATTCGAAGTAAAGCCCCGCTGCGCATCAGCTTTGCAGGAGGAGGAACGGACGTCTCTCCTTACCTTGAAGAGCGGGGTGGCGTTGTGCTGTCTACGACCATTAACAAGTACGCCTACGCCACAGTCAATCAGACGAACACCAGCGAGATCTCCGTAACGAGCCTGGACTACGACATCGTAGCCAAGTACAACGCTGACAGAGAGTTTGTCTACGACGGGGAGCTGGACATTGTAAAGGGGGCCATCAACCACTTTGGTAACGGGCGCGGGATGGATCTCTTTCTGCACTCAGATGCACCTCCCGGGTCCGGCCTGGGCTCCTCCTCTACCATGGTCGTGGCTCTGCTTGGCGCTCTGGCCGCACTGTACCGGGAGCCTCTCTCCACCTATGAACTCGCACAGGTCGCTTACAAGATCGAGCGCATGGACGTAGGCATTAAGGGTGGCATGCAGGACCAGTATGCGGCCGCATTTGGTGGGTTCAATTTCATTGAGTTCAGTGCAAATGCGGTCGTTGTCAATCCACTTCGTATCCCATCCCAGAGTCTGAACGAGCTCCAGTACAATCTACTTCTCTGCTATACCGGCAAGACGAGACCTTCGGCAAACATTCTGGACAGACAGATCGGGGCCGCTACGGCTCACGCGGATCAGGTCATCCAGAGTCTGGATCAGTCCAAAGTCATTGCCACGGAGATGAAGAACCATCTCCTGCGTGGTCGATTGAGAGACTTCGGAGATCTGTTGCACGTTGCCTGGGAGGCCAAGAAAAAGCTGGACCCGCAAATATCCAACTCGCAGATAGACGATCTGTATGAAGTAGGCAGACAGGCGGGCGCGATTGGTGGAAAAGTTCTAGGGGCGGGTGGCGGTGGATACCTGCTGTTTTATTGCGATTTTCCGAGGAAACACAAAGTCGCTGAAGCGTTGGAGCGAGCAGGGGGACAGGTGGTAGAGTTCGGATTTGAGTTGTCTGGCGTTCAGAGCTGGGAGGCTCGCGCTTGAGAATTGTCTTTGCCGCCCCCCTCTTTCCACTCCCTCCAGACGGAGGAGCGAAGATCAGGCTGTTGCGCCACCTTGAGGTGCTCAGTGCGCGGCACGAAGTCACTCTTGTCACAATACCGCGAACCGCCTCAGACTGGAATCTTCTGGAAGAGCTGCGGCGTTACGGTGATCTCATAACAATCGAAGCGCCACACCGAAGAACGCCTTTTCACCGCGTCGCCTATCGCGGAGTCTACAGGGCGATGGCAGCCTTGCGATCCTGGCCTGTAGATGCGTTTTACGGCTGCCCGGGGCGCTTCTCAGAGGTTGTGAAGAACCGTGCGCTTCAGACCAATGCCGACCTGGTGCATTACGACTTCTGGTTTGCCGCGCTTGGCGATCTTCACGCACAACCCTACCGGCGCGTAGTGCTGGAGCACGACGTGGAATACATACGGCGCAAGCGCGATTATGATACGGCTCCCGCCTCCAAAGCGTCAAAGCTCAAGCGAATCTGGCTCGCGACGGAACGGGCAGAATGCCAGGTTCTGCGCAGTGTGGACACGATTCTCGCCGTAACAGATCGTGACCGGGATGAGGTTATCGCAGCCGGGGCGCACCAGGCAATAACATTGCCGACAGGCATTGATACTGAAGTCTGCCGGCCACCTGAGACGGAGCCGTCCGGAAAGAGGTTGGTCTACGTCGGCGCCTACTCTCACCATCCAAATGTGGACGCTATGCTATGGTTCGCGCGAGAGATTTTTCCAGAAGTCCAAAGACGCCATCCGGACGTAGAGTTATCCATCGTTGGAAGCCAACCGCCCCCGGAAGTGACCGCGTTGGGATCACTTCCGGGCATAACCGTGACGGGCGCCGTCCCAGATGTGGCGCCATTCATCCAGTCCGCCAACGTCTCCATTGCCCCTCTGCGTGTTGGAAGCGGGATCAAGGGCAAAATCATCGAAGCGATGGCGTTTGGCCGCCCGGTGGTCACAACATCCGTCGGCGTGGAAGGAATGAATCTGACCAATGGAGAGAACGTAATCATAGGCGATACAGCCGAGGAGTTTGCCGCAGCTCTGAGCGATTTGTTGTCAGCGCCAGAACGGGCTTTGCAGATTGGCCGGGCAGGCAGGCGCCTGGTCGAGGAACGCCACAGCCAGAGCGCTGCCGACGGGAGACTCCTGGATGTCTATGAGCGTGAAGTGTTTCAAAAGCCTGCTCCAGCCCGATCAGCTCAGGGATAAATCCGCGTGGATCTGAGCACAATCATCGTCAATTACCGCACAAGAGATCTGCTTCGAGACTGTCTTACCTCGTTGTATGACCAGACTCCAGATCTGGAGCACGAAGTGTTTGTCGTGGACAATGCCAGCGGTGACGGCTCCGTCGAGATGGTAGAGGCAGAGTTTCCAGACGTGCGTCTGATCGCCAGTGATGAAAATCTGGGATTCGCCCGCGCTAACAACCTTGCTCTGAAGCAGGCAGCCGGCGACGTCATCGCGCTTTTGAATCCAGATACAGTTGTGGTGGAGCGCGCTATGGAGAAGATTGTCGCCTATTTGCGCGAAAATCCCCGTGTGGGCGCAGTGTGTCCGGACCTGCCACAGCCTGACGGCACGCTGCAAGTGACCTCCTGCGGGTATCTACCCGGGTTTTGGAGGATGTTCTGCCAGTATTTCTTCCTCACGCGTCTGTTCCCGAGATCCCGTCTGTTCCGTGGTATGAATCTGGTAGCCGGCGTGTATCGAGATCCGGTGAGAGTGGAGTGGCTTTCCGGGGCGTGTCTGGCAGCGCGCCGGGAGGTCTGGAACGAGGTCGGCCCGCTGGATGAATCCTGGTTCATGTTTGCTGAGGATATGGAGTGGTGCCAGCGAGCGCTACGCCGCCGCTACCAGCTCCATTACCTGCCGCAGGTCACGGTCTATCACATATGGGGCGCCAGTTCCAAAGGGGACGCTCACGCTGTAAGCACTATGTGGCTTGATTCAATCGCTAGCTGGCATCGTCGGGACCACGGGCGCATCTCAACTGCGGCGATGATGCTTGTCATCAGCGCTGGCTTGCGACTTCGCAGCTTGTTGCACAAAATTCGCTCAATGCGAGGATGTGGGGACAAGTGGCGCGTTGAGAGTGAGTATGTCGGACGCTGCTCTCGCAAAGCCGCAATGCTCGCGTGGGCTGGACTGAAAGGAGACATCCCCTGATGCGTTTCCTGGTCATGAAGCTCGCGCGCGCCGCAAAAAAAAGCCCGGACTTCAAGATTGACGAACGGATGCCTACATCTGCCATTCTTGCGATGCTGTTTACAGTGTCGCTGTCCCTGGTCCGCGGGACGTGGCGGCGGCTCTTTCTGGGGGGGTCTCGCGGGATGGTTTTCATCGGCAAAAGCGTCACAATTCGAAATCCTCGTCTCGTGAAGGTAGGGCGGGGTTTTGTAGCTGAGGACTGCACGGAAATTCAGGGGCTTTCACAGAATGGTGTGCGCATCGGCGACAGCGTCACTATGGGGCGCTATGCCATGATCCGGCCGTCAGGATACTACGGCGGAGAGCTCGGAGTCGGATTTGAGATTGGCAATGGTTCCAACATTGGAGCGTTTGCTTATATCGGCGCGGCGGCAGGGATCAAGATAGGCTCTAACGTCATGATGGGCCCCCGTGTCAGCCTTCTTGCTGAGCAGCACAATATCGAGCGCCTGGATATTCCGATGAAGCGGCAGGGCACTTCCCGCAAAGGCATTGTCATTGAGGACGATGTGTGGCTGGGAGCCAGTTGTTGCGTGTTGGATGGAGTCACAGTGGGGCGGGGCGCCGTAATCGCCGCCGGAGCGGTTGTCACCAAAGACGTTCCTCAGTATGCGATAGTCGGCGGCGTTCCTGCCAGAGTTCTTCGCACACGCGGTGAGCAACAGGGGCCCACTTGAGCATTGCTCCCCGCAAGATTCTCTTCGTTCACAGCTCAAACGAGATGTACGGAGCGGATGTCATATTGCTGGAGCTCATCCGCGCCTGTGACCGTTCCCAGTGGACCCCGGCTGTCATCGTTCCCTGTGACGTTCCTTACGAGGGACGCTTTACGCGCGAGCTGGAGCGTATCCAGGTTGATTCCCGCGCAATGAAACTCGCGGTACTACGCCGTAGGTATTTCAGTCCCGCGGGATTTCCACGGTATCTGGCATACTTCGCTCGCAGTACTCTGGCTTTGGCTCACATCATCCGGCGCGAAGGGTTTGATGTTGTCCATTCGAACACCACCGCCGTCCTTCCAGGTGCGTTTGCAGCGCGTCTCACGAAGCGGCCGCACATCTGGCACTCCCACGAGATGATCGTCTCTCCAAGATCTGTGCGCCTGCTCACGGCGCGGCTTGCTCCCCGTATGTCCCGTGTCGTGCTGACCGTCTCAGACGCTGTCAAGCAACACATGCTCCAGGACAACCCAGCAGCGCGCAACATCCGTGTGCTGCACAACGGCATAGACGTTGAGCGCTTCGCCAATGCTACAGGTCGCAGCAGGATTCGCTCGGAGTTTGGCTACAGTGAGTCTGATGTCGTCGTGGGAACGCTTGCGCGCATCTCCCGCGGAAAAGGGCAAGGTTATCTCGCGCGGGCGGCGGCACTGCTCAAAGATACGCAACCGGACCTGAAGTACCTGCTTGTGGGCGATGCCTTCGTCGGCCAGGAACATCTGGTGGATGAGCTTCGACAAACAATTGCAGAGCTTGGACTGGAAGGGCGTATTACACTTACGGGGTATCGCAGTGACGGCCCGGACGTGCTTGCGGCGCTTGACATCTGTGTTCTTCCATCCACGCTGCCAGACTCCTTCCCAACAGTCGTTCTGGAAGGTATGGCTGCCGGAAAGCCGGTAATAGCCACCGATTGGGGTGGGGCCAAAGAGATGGTCACAGAGGGTGAGACAGGCTACATCGTTCCGACTGATGATGAGCAGACTCTGTCCCAGCGTCTTGCCGAATTAGCGTCCAGTGAATCTCTCCGGACTGCGATGGGAGAAGCAGGGCAGAGAAGAGCAGTCCAGCACTTCACGAAAGAGCGGATGGGTCAAGAGTTTTGGATGGTGGTAAATGAAGTCGCTACCGGGAACCAAAAAGCCTCTTGATCGTAGTCATTTGTCACTGACACTTTCGCCTGGATAGCGTCGCAGTTGAAGCTGCGCGTAACACTTTTCGCAATTGTTTAACATTTTCGATATGGACTACCGGTGACGTGTGCGGTAGATTTCTAGTATAGATTTCGTCCCCCTCACGCATATTCGACTCAGCGGAATAGTCCCAAGGAGATATCACAAAGTGTGGCGCCGGGTTATCATAGCAGTGCTATACCTATCGGCTGCGGTCATGGTGTGCAGCAGCCAAACCAGTTATGCGCGTGTCTTTTACGTCGCGTCTGATGGATCTGACGCACGGGATGGACTCTCCTGGGCATCTGCCAAAGCCTCCATCCAGGCGGCCGTCGATGCAGCTAGCGCAGAAGGAGGCGGGGACATCTGGGTAAAAGCTGGAACCTACAGTGGCTTGACCTCCTCTTTTGTTACTGACAGCAATGAGGCCGTTTTCCCTAATGCGGTTGACATGCTTGGGGAGGAAAAAGATCTCCAGTATGTCGATTCAAACGGGGTGCCCCAGTACGCCCACCTCGGAGTACTGTACACAACCGGCAGCATCTACACGGGCCCTCCGACAGTCAGCACCGGCGGCACCAATATCAGTCAGTCTTTTGCTGTGCGTATGTCTGCCATCGCGGCGGCTAATCCTGACGCGTTGCTCATCGTCCATCACCCAAACATGGAGACCAAGATCGTCACCGCTCAGGATCTGTCTGCGGCTGCGAACGCTAACGGAATGCATGCGCTTGAGATCAGAGCCCCGGAGTATCCTGCGGACATTGATAAGTGGGACTACGTTCTGGCCAATCTGGATGACCAGGCTGGCGCTTGCAGCAAGATTGTCTGGGGGATAACGTCCGACGATCGTCATAAGGCGGAGCCTTACTGGCCGTTTTCAGGTGTCAATATTGGAGTGATTCCCACGATCTCGGAAAGTCCGGTTTACGCGAACAGACGGCTGGCGTTCCGGGATATGCTGCGGCGCGGAAGCATTGTGGTCTTGCCGTGGAAGTACCGGTGCGGAGCGCCTTCCTACTCGCTTGAGACGGCAGAAGGGAGCGCATCCAGTTTTCGCGTTAGCGTCGTAGTGGAAAACGTGGAGAACTCGCAGTCTGCGGCGATTGAGTTCTACGGGTGCGATCCGCAGACCGGCTCTCATCCTGGCACTCTTCTCTTTACCGGACCGAACGTCGCCTTCAACCAGTTGAGCAGTTGTGAGTACTATCTGACATCTGACGGCACAATCAATGGAGCGCCACTTACCGTAGCCCAAAAGGCAAACATCAAGTACATCCGGCCGACTGTGAAGTTCAAGACCTGGGACGGCAAGGTCCGGCGAGCCTATTTTCAGCCTGTGCGCATCAGAGCTAATGGGGACTGGTGGAGCGGGCCAAACTACTCGCTGGCTGGCGGGCAGGCCACAAGCCTGGCTTCCCCGTATCCGGCAGGCGGTGCAGACAGCGGTGAACCGGTCTGGTTCATTGTCCACGAACACACTGTCGTGTCTGATGGCGACTCCGCGCCTTCAACGGTGCGCCACTTCTATCGGGGCATCTACGAGAACGCGCCGCCAGGGAAAACAGCCTTTGGAATCGTAGCTGACCACAACATTCGCACGCCGTTTTCGTCTGCTATTGGCGCAGTTGTCACGCTGAAAGAAAATGTTCGAATCTACGGGGGATTCGCGGGGACAGAGACGCTCATCTCGCAGCGCAACATTGAGACCAACGTGACGTCAATTGACGCAAGCAGTAGCGGCCGCTGTGTCTATGTGGATGGGTCGCAGTGGCAGGACAAGCACAGCGCTTCTCTCGATGGGCTGCGTTTTGTCAACGGCGCCGCGCCAAATGCCGCTGGCGGAGGCATCTATGTTTGGGGTTGTTCTCCGAGCGTAGCAAACTGCACTTTCTCAAATAATGCGGCTGCGGTGGGTGGTGGAGCCTTTCTATCTGATTCACAGAGCCTTATCTCCGGATGCAGCTTTGTATCCAACACTGCTTCTTCTTCTGGTGGTGGCCTGTTTCTTGAGCGGGACAGTTCTGGAGTTGTTTCTGGGTGTATTTTCTCCGGCAATGTCACTGGGGACAAAGGCGCGGGTCTGAGCGCCTCCAGCTCTTCACCAACCATCAGCCGGTGCACTTTTACTGACAATAGCGCCTATCTCTCCAGCAACTGGTACTGGTATGCGGGCGGGGCCGGTCTGCACTTGAACATGTCTGCTGCGGTTGTAACCGGTTGCACGTTCTTGCGCAATCGCGCCCGAGGTCAATTCAGTGCGGGCGGTGCAATCAGGATGCAGAGTCCCTGGGACAGCTCCATTATTCCCGAGGTGGCCTCATCTGTTTTTGCCTACAACTCGGCAGATTATTACCCCGGTGGCGCCATCTATGTGAATAACAGCAAGGGCAGTGTTGTTAATAACACCATTGTGGGCAATACATCTTCCCAGGGTGGCGGCGGCTATTTCCTGACAGCGCCTTCTCTGGTGTTTGCCAACAACATTGTCGCCTACAACTCTGGCGGCGGGGGGTTGCAGGTGCCAAGTGGCTTGCCTCCCGTTCTGCGCAACAACTGCTACTATGAGAATCAGCCGCGAGATCTTGTCGGATTGAGCCCAGGATCGGCCGATTTCGCGGCTAATCCGCAGTTGGCGGACGCCATGCATAGTGACTTCCGCCTGCTCTCCAATTCACCCTGTATAGACGCCGGATGGATGGGAGCAAGCGGACTGCCTCTCATAGACGTCAACGGTGTTGCTCGAATTGTAGGCCCGTCCGTGGATATCGGAGCCGCGGAATATCTCACGGCTCCCCCAGCTCCTGTCGTTACTGACGATGGCGACTCAACCAGCAGCACGACTACTCTGCACGCGTCGTGGGCGCTCGCCCCAGGTTTTCTGTCGTCCGGAGTCGCTGCGCAGACTGCAGGTTCAGAGGGTGGCGTTTTGCGCAGCGGCACTCTTCCGGCGTGGAGTTCCATCGCTGCCGAAAGCACGGATTCTAATGACGAGGGGGATGGCATCTGCGGATGTGGCCATACTCCAGTCTTGAGTCTGAGCGATGTCAGTGCCTATGATTCCTCAGCAGCGCTGGCATTGACACATAGCGTCTGCTCAAATGCCGAAGGTCTGAGCGCGACAAACCCTCATGGACCGACTGCCAGCCGTGTTCGGCTTGCGGAAAAAAGCGTGCAGAGCATTGCTGAGTTCTTTTACGCGATCGGCACTTCGCCGACAGACCCTCACAACGGATACACGGTTGACTGGAAGTCTGCGGGTCTGAATACAGAGGCGACCGAAACTGATCTGGACCTCCAGCCTGGAGCCGTCTATTACTGGTATGTCAAAGCGAGGATGAGCGACAACGCCTGGACGGACGTCGGGGTCAGCAACGGCATCGTCGTCGCACCACCAACACAAATCCGCCTTGCGGAGCTCCAGTTGGACGGCGCATCGGCGTCTTTGTACAATTTGTGTACCACTGCTCAGTTCGATGGAGCGTTCTATGCGCAGAGACAGGATCGTGCTGCGGGGATTTGCGTCGTCTGGCCAAATCCCGTTCCGCAAGGAGTGCTTGTGGACGTCAAAGGCACATTGAGTACAACCCAGGACGGAGAGCGAGTTCTGCTGGGAACCTACCTCAGCATCAAAGGACCTTGTGGAGCCCGTCCGCTCAGAATGAACAACCGTGCCATTGCGGGGTCCGGCTTTTACTACAATCCTGAGACCGGAAGTGGTGTTCAGGGAGTAGTAACTGCTGACAGAGATCTGAATAATATCGGGCTTCTGATCTGCGCGTGGGGAAGAGTGACCTACGTCGATCCGAGTGGCAACTATTTCAATATCAACCAGGGCGTGACGGTGCATAGCGCGCCTATCAAGGACGCAGATGGACGTCCGGGCGTCCGGGTCTGGGCGCCTGGGATTGCCGCGCCCGCTGTTGGAAGCTACGTGCAGGTCACCGGAATCAGCGCCTGCTACAAATCTGAGCCGAATCTGTATCCGAGGATTCTGGTGCGAGACGCCGCTGACATTATCGTGCACACTCCGGCGCCGTAAGCAGTTGCTGTCAGCTTTGAGATAGTAGATTGGCTATAGTGTCTGGAGCTACGTGCGTCAGATGTAGCGGCACTGCTATGATTCAGAAGAAGGTATTTTTCGTAACCGGTGGCGCCGGGTTCCTCGGTATCAATCTTGTCCGCTATCTCCTCGGCAAAGGACACAAGGTTGTGTCGTTTGACATTGCGCCCTTCGACTATCCCGAGAAAGATCAGATTACGCCCATTATGGGAGATATTCGGGATATTGACTGTCTTATGAGCGCGATGCGCGGGGCGGACGTTGTTGTACATTGCGCGGCGGCTCTCCCGCTTTACAGCCAGGAAGACATTTTCAGTACGGATCTTCTCGGAACCACCTACGTTCTTGCCGCGGCTAAAGCCCTTGGGGTAGAACGGACAGTCTACATTTCCTCCACAGCAGTCTACGGGGTGCCGGACCACCATCCTCTCTATGAAGCGGACCCAATGCACGGAGTGGGTCCGTACGGAGAAGCGAAGGTATTGGCTGAGGAGATGTGTCAGCTCTTCCGTCAGGACGGAATGTGTGTGCCCGTTCTGCGTCCGAAGTCATTCGTGGGGCCTGAGCGTCTGGGCGTCTTTGCATTGTTTTATGACTGGGCCAGGCAGGGACACGGATTCCCAATGATCGGAAGCGGGGAGAATCGTTACCAGCTTCTGGACGTTGAGGATCTGTGTCAGGCGATCTGGCTGGTGGCGGCTCTGCCTCGTGAGAAGGTGAACGACGTGTTCAACATCGGAGCCAGAGAGTACCGCACGATGAAAGAAGACTATCAGGCGGTGCTGGATTACGCCGGATTTGGCAAAAAGATTGTCAGTCTGCCCGAGACTCCGGTCATTCTGGCTCTGAAGGTTCTCGAAAAGCTCCGGCTCTCTCCGCTCTACAAGTGGGTGTACGAAACAGCCTCGAAGGACTCGTTTGTATCAATTGAAAAGGCAGAACGAGTGCTTGGCTATGATCCGGTGTACTCCAATCAACAGGCTCTGATACGCAATTACCGTTGGTACCTGGACAACTTGCACACTTTCGAAAACCAGAGTGGCGTTTCACACCGAGTGCCGTGGAACCAGGGAATTCTCGCGTTGGCTAGACGCTTCTTCTAGGTACTGTGGCACTGTGTACGTGAGCGGGTGAGTGGTGACGGCTGCGGCCGCCTTCGGCTCTCCCTGCAGGCTGCATGCGGTAAGCGTCGAGCTTCGAAGCAAAGCGCTGCGGCGTGTCGTATCGGCTGGACATCCTAAGCCGCTTGATGCGATCTGGATCTGTCCCGGCAGGATTTACGCCGTAGTCTGTTGTCACAAGCGCCTGATACCCAAGCTGACGCGCTCCGTTTATCAACTCGCGATTGTAACTTCCATAGGGCCACGCCAGGTAGTTGACGGCGTGATGGATATTGCTCTGCAACAAGTGCCGCGCGGTCCTAAGGTCGTCTATCAGATCCTGTCCGCTCTGTCCTTTGGAGCGTTCTACATCCCACGCCTGCGCCATCTTCACGTGTTTGGCGTGGCAGTGTACGGCCGCCTCCACAACTTTGGATCGATCCATTTCGCACACCTGTGGCCAGCTCAGGTGCTGCATCTTTCCCCCCTTCGATCCCACTTTAGCGGTTACCAGAAAGACTACCGCGTGGAATCCGTAGCGCTTCAGCAATGGATAGGCATAGCGGTAGACGCCCTCATAGCCGTCGTCAAATGTGAGAACGACCGACTTCTCAGGCGCTGGGTGAACCCCGCGCACGTGCGCTACAAGCTGATCCATGCTCAGAGTGCGATACCCGTGCTGTTTCAAATAGCGCAATTGGCCTTCAAAGTTCTCAGGTGTGGTTTCCATGTCATTCCGGGGCGCGGCGCAGATTTCGTGATAGCAGATGACAGCCACTGGGGAGGCCACGGCTGGGGAAAAGGCGCTGAACAGAATCGCGGCAGAGAATAGAAACAGAATGCGCAAGAAGAATACTCCTTCGGTCATCCGGGACACATCCGGGACAGTTAATAACTGGAAGCGAAAAGCCCGAGCCGTGAGTTCCAGGCTCTCAAGATTCTACCACCACCTGCCGACTGTACAGATATAGACACAAATAATGTTGACGCTGGAATCGCGGCTGTGTTACAATCCTGCCAAGACGAAAGCGTCTGGTTATTCTATCTTTTCAAGGAGACGAATTCTCTTCTTATGTTGAGCGGCAGGCTTATCGGTATCAGCATTATCAGCGGCGGGGCACTTCTTCTTAGCCTCGTCGTAGTAGGCTAGCCGCCCGGCTGCAGGGCTTTATGTCCCGGCCAGAGGCGGCGAGCTGTAGGCCCTGCACTCCGAGAGATTTGAGAATCCGATATCTGTAAAGCCAGAAAACTGTAGAAAGCAAGACTGGCAGAACAAGCGTCCAGAGTATTTCACAGACCTCTCGACCCGGTGGCAGGGCGAGGGGTTTTTTGTTGCCCGGAATTCGGACGAACTGTGAGACTTGTGCTCACAAAGAGAGCTTCGGGTGACGTGCGTGGCTACTGAGATTGTCGGGGTCGCGCAGTGTGAGCCATTCATATCTCGCAGGTATGGATGGAGGGAGAATCAGAAATGGCTAGTTCAAATCCAAAGAAATCGAGCATTCAGACTTATCAGACGAAGGGATCCAGCTCCGCGCGTCCCAGAGATGACGGGAAACTTGTCAGTGGCGCGAGGGCACTGTTGCTGGCGCTCAAGGATCAGGGTTGCGACGTGGTATTTGGAATACCTGGCGGTGTTATGTTGCCGGCGTATGACGTGCTCTACGATGAAGGTGGCCTGAGTCATATTCTGGTCGGACACGAGCAGGGCGCCGCTCATATGGCGGACGGCTACGCCCGCGCAACGGGTAAAGTCGGAGTCTGCTTCTCAACCTCGGGTCCGGGTGCGACAAACCTGGTGACAGGCATCTGCAACGCAATGATGGACTCGGTTCCGATGGTGGCTATCACAGGGCAGGTGCGCACGACCAGCCTCGGGAAGGATGCGTTCCAGGAAGCGGACATCACGGGTATCACTTTGCCGATCACCAAGCACAACTATCTCGTGACAGACCCGACGGCAATCCCGCGCATTATCGCTGAAGCGTTCTATATCGCTTCTTCGGGCAGACCCGGACCGGTTCTGGTGGATATCCCGATGGATATTGGCCTGGCCCAGATTGAGTCCGAGAAGATTGAGGACGTGCGCATTCGCTCGTACAACCCGGACGGTATCTTCAACATAGACAATATCGAAATGGCCGCGCGGATGATTGACGAGGCCGAAAGGCCGGTGCTTTACATTGGCGGCGGCGCGATCTCTTCAGGAGCCTACGACCAGGTGACGGAGCTGGCACGCAAGACCAATATTCCCGTCACCAACACATTGATGGGTAAGGGTGCTTTTGACGAGACCGCCGAGTTGTCCCTGGGCATGCTTGGGATGCATGGCACCGCGTACGCCAATATGGCCGTGGACCAGTGCGATCTGCTGATAAACATCGGGGCGCGCTTCGATGACCGTGTTACGGGCAAGCTGGATTCCTGGGCGACGGGCGCGAAAACTATCCATATCGATATAGACCCGGCTGAGCACGGCAAGGTCTATATTCCGGACGTGAGCCTGATTGGCGATTGCAAGCAGGTTCTCAACGCGCTGATCCCGCTGGTGAAGGACAGGCCCCGGACTGCCTGGAACGAACAGGTTGACGCGTGGAAGACTGAGTTTCCGCTCTGGTATCCCACCGGACAGAATGAGGTCCTGTACCCGCAGCACGTCTGCGATGAGCTGTTTAAGGCTACAGACGGCGAGGCTATTGTTGCGACCGGTGTTGGACAGCATCAGATGTGGGCGGCGCAGTTCTACCGCTGCAAGCATCCGCGCAGCTTTGTTACCAGTGGTGGGCTGGGGACCATGGGTTTTGGCTTGCCAGCCGCAATAGGCGCGGCGGTTGGAGTGACTGATCGTCCGGTCTGGCTGGTGGATGGCGATGGCTCGTTCATCATGACCAATGAGGAGTTGATGCCGGCGGTCCAGCACAAAATACCCGTCAAGATTGCCATTATCAACAATTTCTGTCTGGGGATGGTGCGGCAGTGGCAGCAGATGTTCTACGATCAGCGCCTGAGCGCTGTTGACCTCAGCTATCAGCCTGACTTCGTCAAGTTGGCTGACGCATACGGAGCTGTGGGCATCAAAGTTCAGAAGCCGTCCGAAGTGCGCGCGGCCATTGACGAAGCTAACAGTGTTACCGATCGTCCGGTTGTCATTGACTTCCAGGTCGCGCCAGAAGAGAACTGCCTGCCGATGATTCCGGCCGGACAGACAATTCAGCAGATGTTGGTCGAAAAGCCAAGATAGCGGTCGCAGGAACTTAGAGGAGGAACAGGAATGCCAACAATAGCATCCAAAGGCGGCCAGCAGCTTGGCCAGCAGCACACAATTACAATTCTGGTGGAGAACCGGCCGGGAGTTCTCGCCCGTGTCGCAGGGCTTTTCGCGCGGCGTGGTTACAATGTAGATTCTCTCGCGGTCAGCATAACCGAGGATCCAACCATGTCCAGGATGACAGTCGTCTGTACGGGCGACGCCTACATTCTGGATCAGATCACCAAGCAGCTCAGCAAACTCGTGGACGTGGTCAAGGTTGCGGACTACACTGACATGCCAATGATGGAGCGCGAGCTGGCGCTGATTAAGGTCAACGCGGAGACGCCCAGGCGCGGAGAGATAATGCAGCTCGTGGAGATATTTCGGGCCAGCATCATTGACATCAGTGAGACAACCTTCACAGTTGAAGTGACAGGGGACGTTGAGAAGATATCAGCCTTTGAGCAACTGTTGCGGCCGTACGGAATCCGCGAGTTGGTGCGCACAGGCCGGATCGCTCTCGTCAGGGGAGCTCGCACCGCTGCTCAGAGCTAAGCTATACTGAGGCTTACAGGTTCTTTGGACGCGCATCGACGCTAAGCTCATGTCGGCAGCGCGTCCAAGGTCCCAGCCGTAAGGAGGACACCAGTTGCCTGCAAAGGTCTATTACGAATCAGACGCAAAGATTGATATTCTCAAAGGGAAGCGTATAGCTGTCATTGGCTATGGCTCGCAGGGTCATGCACAGGCGCAGAACTTGCGCGACAGCGGATTGGACGTTGTCATCAGCACGCGCCAGGGTAGCGCAAACCACAAACTGGCTGTAGAGCATGGCTTCGAGCCACTCTCCGTAGCGGAAGCAGCCAGACAGGGTGACATCATTAATATTCTGCTGCCCGATGAAACTGCGGCGGGGATATACCGATCAGAGATAGCGCCGCATCTGAAGGCGGGCAAGTCAATAATGTTCTCGCACGGATTCAACATCCATTTTGGGCAGATTGTCCCACCGAAGGATGTTGATGTATTCATGGTTGCGCCCAAGGGGCCAGGCCATCTCGTGCGCCGCACCTATACCGAGGGAGCTGGTGTACCGGCGTTGATCGCCGTTCACCAGGATGCTTCCGGCAAAGCGAGGGACAAGGCGCTGGCGTACGCTAACGGGATTGGCGCTGCGCGTGTCGGCGTGCTGGAGACCACCTTCCAGGAAGAGACAGAAACCGATCTCTTCGGGGAGCAGGTTGTTCTGTGCGGAGGCACTTCAGCGCTCATTCAGGCTGGCTTTCAGACACTGGTGAACGCGGGGTATCAACCCGAGATCGCCTATTTTGAGTGCGTTCACGAGATGAAGCTGATTGTGGACCTGATTTACGAGGCCGGTCTGGCCGGCATGCGCTACTCCATCAGCAACACCGCTGAGTACGGGGATTACAGTCGCGGGAAGCGCGTCATCACTGATGAGACTCGCGCTGAGATGAAGAAGATTTTGAGTGAAATCCAGACCGGGCAGTTTGCGCGGGAATGGATGCTCGAAAACACGGCAAATCAGCCAGTGTTAAATGCAAACCGCAGAATATCGGACGCTTCACAGATCGAGGCGGTCGGTAAGAATCTGCGAGCTATGATGCCGTTTATCAAAGCGAAACAGGCATTGGACTTGGGACCGCACAGCGGAGACAAATCCGATAAGAAAACGCAAAAAGCAAAGAAGTAAGCTTCGTTCTGTGTTCGGAGGAACGTGTGACTCACCAATCGGCTAACTTCACAATGAAGAACATGGCTATCTCCGGCGGCGCCATTGCTGCGGGCCGGGGGCGGCTGCTGGGTCTGGTGGGGCTGATCCTCGCGCTTATCTTGCCTGCAGCCCACTGTCACGGGCTGCAGGCGGGCCACCTGGCCACGGCTCCTTTCTGAAGAATCGACGGCGCCAGCCGGGCCTTTTCCACTCGCGCCAGCACAAAGGGCGGAAGTGTCTCAAGGCCAATATAAGCGTAAGGAATAAGCTCAAATGTCACAGGATAAGAATAGAGTAATCGTTTTTGATACGACGCTGCGGGACGGCGAACAGTCGCCCGGAGCAAGCATGAACATCGAAGAGAAGCTGCAGGTCGCAAGGCAGTTGGCGCGGCTGAACATCGATGTCATTGAAGCTGGTTTCCCAATTGCCAGCGACGGCGACTTTGAGGCCGTGAAGCGAGTCGCCAGTGAGATTAAGGGTGGCCCGTCCATTGCGGGCCTGGCTCGCGCAGTGAACGCGGATGTGGACAGAGCTGGCGAAGCTCTGAAAGGCGCAGAAAAGCCTCGCATCCACACATTCATCGCAACCTCTGACGTACACCTGGAGCACAAACTGCGCATGACGCGGGAAGAGGTGTTGGAGCGCGCGGTCGCGGCGGTGAAGCGCGCGAAGCAGTATTGCGACGATGTCGAGTTCTCTCCCGAGGACGCCTCGCGTTCGGATATTGACTACCTGTGCGCGGTTGTGGAAGCGGTCATTGAAGCGGGCGCTGGCACTGTAAATATCCCGGACACTGTGGGCTATTCAACTCCGCAGGAGTTCGGGGCGCTGATTGGCGCGCTGAAAAGCCGCGTTCCAAACATTGACCGCGCTGTCATCAGCGTTCACTGTCACAACGATCTGGGGTTGGCGGTCGCCAACACTCTGTCGGCTTTGCAGAACGGCGCCCGGCAGGTTGAGTGTACGATAAACGGCATCGGTGAGCGAGCGGGAAATGCGGCGCTGGAGGAGATTGTCATGGCGCTGCGTACGCGTCCAGACCTGTACAGCCTGAGCACCGATATTGTAACCGAAGAGATCACGCGTACCAGCCGTATGGTCTCGGAGATTACCGGGATGGTGGTGCAGCCGAATAAGGCGATTGTCGGCGCCAACGCCTTTGCGCACGAAGCGGGCATCCACCAGCACGGAATTCTGGCCAATCGCCGGACATACGAGATCATGACGCCGGAATCTGTCGGTATCAGAGAGCACAAGCTGGTGCTGGGCAAGCATTCCGGCCGTCACGCATTCGATCAACGCCTGAAGCAGATGGGCTACGAGCTGAGCAAAGAAGACCTGGATCGCTCATTCAGACGCTTCAAGGAGTTGGCGGACAAGAAGAAGGATGTTTACGACGAAGATCTGGAGGCCATCGTTTCCGACGAAACGCACAGCATCCCCGAGATTTACGCGTTGCAGCATCTGAACGTGATGAGCAGCCTGGATGGACTGCCCGCGGCCAGCATTCGCCTCAAGAACGGTGATACCACAAAGCAGGCGGCTGCTATTGGCGTTGGCTGTGTGGACTCAGTTTACAAGACGATAGACGAGATGATCGACGAGGAGCACAAACTCGTTGACTATGTTGTTCGAGCGGTTACAGGAGGAACTGATTCTATTGCGGAGGTCACAGTCAAAGTGAGTGATGGCTCCAATATATACACCGGCCGCGCTGCGACTCTGGACGTAGTGTTGTCCAGCGCCAGGGCCTATCTGCAGGCCATCAACAAACTGGTGTACTACCAGCAGAAGCGCACTGGCAAACGGGAAGGTGGAACGGTATGAAGGAGGACAAGCGACGCGTAGAGATCTTTGACACCACGCTCAGAGATGGGTCACAAGCCGAAGGGATCGCCTTCTCGGTGGAGGACAAGCTGCGCATCGCGCGTCAGCTCGATCGCCTTGGTGTAGCCTTCATTGAGGGTGGGTGGCCAGGGTCCAACGACAAAGATCGAGAGTTCTTCGAGCGCGCCCGCGACGTTGAGTGGAAGGACGCACGCATCACGGCGTTTGGGAGCACCCGGCGCGGCAATATTGCTCCCGAGGATGACCCCAATCTCCAGGCGCTTGTCGAAAGTCAGGCGCAGGCCATAGCCATCTTTGGCAAGTCCTGGGATCTCCACGTCAAGAAAGCGCTGCGCCTGCCGCTCGAAGAAAATCTGCGCATGATCCAGGACTCAGTCGCGTTTCTCAAGGCGGCGGGGCGGCACGTCATTTATGACGCGGAGCATTTCTTTGATGGGTACAAAGCGAACAGCGATTACGCGCTGAAGTGTGTAGAAGCGGCCAGGCAGGGTGGGGCGGATGTGCTCGTTCTGTGCGATACAAACGGTGGCTCACTGCCTGAAGAGATTCGGGCGATAGTCGGGGCGGTCAGGGACAGCCTCTCCCATCCGCTGGGTATCCACGTCCATAACGACAGCGGATTTGGAGTGGCGAACTCAGTGGCGGCGGTTCAGGAAGGCGCCATGCACGTTCACGGAACCATTAACGGTTACGGTGAGCGCTGCGGGAACGCCAACCTGTGCTCAGTCATTCCCACGCTTGAGCTCAAGCTCGGTTTCCAATGCCTTCCCGAAGGGCGGCTGGAGCGGCTGACCTATGTGTCCAACTATGTCGATGAAGTAGCCAATGTCACGCCGGACAATCGTCAGCCATACGTGGGAGCTTCGGCTTTTGCGCACAAGGGCGGTATCCACGTGGATGCCGTCCTCAAACACCGCGAAACGTACGAGCACATTCGACCAGAACTGGTGGGCAATGCCCAGCGCATTCTTATCAGCGAACTCTCTGGCGCCGCGAATGTTGTAGCCAAAGCTCAGAAGCACGGTCTGGATATGCAGAAGTCCAGTCCGGAAGCGCGGGCCGTGCTCAGTGAAATCGTCCATCGCGAGAATCAGGGCTACAGCTATGAGTCTGCTGAAGGCTCCTTCGAACTGCTCTTGGCCAAGGCGACTGGCGGTTATCGAAAGCTCTTCGATCTGCTCAGCTTCAGAGTGATAGTCGAGAAACGTAATCCGCAGGAAGAGCCCATCACTGAGGCGACCATCAAAATAATGGTGGACGACAGGGAAATGCACACGGTTGGGGAGGGCGACGGTCCTGTTCACGCACTGGACACAGCACTCCGCAAGGCTCTGGGCTTTTTCTATCCGGATCTGAACGATATCCGCTTGACGGACTTCAAAGTCCGTGTGGTAAATACGAAAGAAGGAACGGCGGCACGCGTTCGCACGGTCATCGACTCGCAGGACTCTGATGGTCACACATGGAGTACTGTGGGGGTGTCGCCAAACCTGGTTGAGGCAAGCTGGCAGGCGCTGGTGGACAGTGTCGAGTACGGACTGATGCACAGGCGCTCCGGCGAAGCCTCGGAAAACGTGGAGTAGAAACGTCGGGTGTGCGCGACCGCTTGCCGGAGAACTCCTGAGTCAGTCTTTCTCTCAAGTTGACACCCGAAAACACCGACCGATATAATAGCGCGGCGCTCGCCCGGGTAAGGGGCGGTCTATCGTAGTTAGCTCGCGGCTGTGCGAAGCTGACAATACTGTCCGGGCGGAGAACGTGATCACCCTTGTGGGTGCTCATTACGCGCCGGAGTGCCCTGTTGAATGTTGCGACTTTTTGAATGAATGCGCGCAGGGAAGGCGCAAGGTAGTGGTGATCCCCTGTCCCCAATACAGGCAGTTTGCCGGGCTGGCTAAAAACTAACGATGCCAGCCTGCGTGTCTGGGCTTTGTAGCAAGCGTACTGCCCCTGCCGGCGTCCTGGCCGAAGTGCGCTCGCGTCCAGAGGAGGATGCAGTTTGACCCGTTATCGTCAGTGGTTTTTCGTTATTCTGGTGCTGGTTGCCATCGCCGCCTTTATTGTGGCCTCACCACGCATCAAGCTCCGGCGCGGTTTGGACATCGCGGGTGGAATGCGTGTTGTCTATCAGGTTGACCCGTCGGCCAAATCCTCCTACAAACCCTCCATGCAGAGCACTATTCTCAACATCCTTGAGAAGCGCGTCAACAAAACGGGCGTAGCGGAGCCCGTTGTTCAGCGCAAGGGAGCGGATCAGTTTATCGTCGAGATTCCAGACGTAAAGAACAAGGACCAGATTGCCGATCAGCTCCGTGCCCGCACAAACCTGGAGTTCATCTATCTAAAAACCGTCAACTCTGAAGGCAATCCTACCGGGCCCATTCAGATGGGCAGCGATGGTCAGAGCTTTATTGGCCCAGACGGAGAGGATGTTCCCACAAAGAAGGTGTTGGAGCAGGGAGAGGTGATTCTCACTGGCGCGGACCTTGAGCCCAATTCAGTCGCGAACATCCAGGGCATGAAGGTGACTGTGGATGTGCAGTTCAAGCCAAGCGGCAGAAAGAAGTTCGCGGATTTCACACGGCGTCATGTTGGTGATGTTCTGGCGATGGTGCTGAACGGAGAGATTCTCAGCGCGCCGAAGATTAAAGAACCGATCCTCAACGGCCGAGCGGAGATCAGCGGCAGCTTTGATATCCAGAGCGCCCAGGACTTGGCTAACAATCTGAACGCCGGCGCGATGCCTGTGCCTCTGGTTATTGTGGAGCAAAACGTCGTTGAGGCCACTCTCGGGAGCCAGTATGTCAGGCAAAGCATGCTGGCGGGCATCATCGGCCTGGGAGCTGTCGTCGCCTTCATGATTGTTTACTACCTGCTGCCTGGAGTTATGGCGGTGTTGGCGCTGTGCATGTACACGCTCTTCACCTTCGCCATCTTCAAAATCATGCAGGTTACGATGACTCTGCCCGGCTACGCGGGTTTCATCCTGTCCATCGGGATGGCCGTGGACGCCAATATTCTAATCTTTGAGCGCACAAAAGAGGAGTTGCGCGGCGGCAAGACTCTTCATAGCGCGATTGACGCCGGATTCAGCAGAGCGTGGACTGCTATTCTGGACTCCAATGTCTGCACCCTCATTACCTGTCTGATTCTCGTTCTACTGACCAGCGGTCCGGTTGTCGGCTTCGCCAAGACGCTTGCTATCGGTGTGCTTGTCAGCATGTTCACCGCTATCACTGTCACCCGCACGCTGTTGCATATGGTCAGCAATGCGGGATTTGCCCAAAACGCGCGGCTCTACGGACTGGGAATGCAGTGGGGACAGGCTAAACCTGGGGAGAAGGGCTTCGATATCATCGGCAAGACGCCGCTGTGGTTCACCATTAGCGGCATTTTCATCGTTGTCGGTCTGTACTTCCTGGCGACGCACGGTCTGAAGCCTGGCATCGACCTCACTGGCGGTTCCATGACGCAGGTCTCTGTCAACCACACCGTAACGGCAGAAGAGATGAACACCGTTCTAAAGAACGAAGGTTACAAGGCTCAGGTGCAGATCTCCAAAGAGCAGACCGGAGACTACACGGCCTACGTTCGCACACCGGAGCTCAGCATCTCCGAGCAGCGCGAATTGGGCTCAACGATTGAGCAGAAGATTTCCGGTTCCAAGGTTGTCCGGACGGACAAGGTCGGATCCACCATCTCAAAAGAGACTACCAACCGCGCGATTATGGCCGTGATCGTGGCTGGCATCGCGATTATGTTGTATCTGTCCTACCGCTTTGCGCAGGGTGGGTTCGTGGAAGGTCTCAAGTATGGCGTGTGTGCGCTGCTGGCGTTGATACACGACGTGCTGGTCGTCCTTGGCGCCTCTGCTATCTTCGGCAAGACTATGGGGTGGGAGATTGACAGTTCCTACGTGACGGCTGTGTTGACGATGGTAGGCTTCAGCGTCCATGACACCATCGTCATCTTCGACCGGATCCGTGAAAACCAGAAGCACCGGCTCAAAGGTGAGAGCTTCCCGGAGATGGTCAACCGCTCGATTCTGCAGTCCTTTGCAAGGTCCGTGAACACCTCTTTCACCGTTGTGCTCGTGCTTGTAGCTCTGCTCATCTGGGGTGGATCAGTTATTGAACACTTCAATGCGGTGCTGCTTGTGGGTATCATCACGGGAACGTACTCTTCAATCTTCAACGCAAGCCCGATGCTGGTTCTCTGGGAGCGTTGGGCGCATGGGTCTCCTGCGCGTCCGGATCGTGAGCTTAAGCCGCTGGTTCAGCCGGCGCCAAGCCCTTCGGCGCCGTCGAGCGGAGTCTCTGGTGCGGAAGATGCCGGTGAGTACGGTGGAGGTGAGTCGGATGACGGCGCTGGCAAGACTCGCTCGAAGACCGGGTCTCCGAAGCGGCGCAAACGCCGATTCTGACATCAAATCTGGCTCTTCTGAGCGCCAGCGGTTTATAATGGATATGTGCTTGAACGGCGCCGCTTTCTGCGCGGCGCCGTTTTGGTAAGCGGACAGCTAAGCTGTCCGTTGGAAAATACTGAGATACCGTGCTCCAGACTGCTACTGCGCCATCCAGAAAATGGGTAATTTCAGCTCCACCGAGTGAGGCCGAGATGGCCGCCGCTTTGGAACTGGCCCGATCAGTTGACCTCCACGTCGCGTGCGCGATGTTGTTGCTGAAGCGGGGTGTCACAACTCCAGCCGAGGCTTTGAGTTTTCTCGGACCCTGTCTCGACAATCTCCACGATCCGTTTCTCCTCCCTGACGCTGATAAAGCTATTGAGCGTATTGTGGCTGCCATCGACTCTGGGGAGACTATCTTTATTCACGGAGACTACGATGTGGACGGCGTCACGAGCGCCGCGCTGTTGACGCGCGTGTTGCGCAAGCTGGGCGCAAATGTAGTCCCGTTCGTCCCATCCCGCTCCCGCGATGGCTACGGTATTCGCGCTGCAACGGTGGAGAGAGCTCATGCGGATGGAGCTGGGTTGTTTCTCAGTTGTGACTGCGGCATTTCGGCGCATGACGCGTGTAACCGGGCTCGTGAACTGGGGCTTGACCTCATCGTAACCGATCACCACCAGTGTCAGTCAACTTTGCCAGACGCTTATGCAGTCGTAAATCCAAACCGGTCTGACAGCGCCTATCCCTTTTCGGACCTCGCAGGCGTGGGTGTCGCGTACAAGATGTGCCAGGCGCTATGCATACGTCGCAATGTGCCGCTGGACGCACTGCACAAACATTTCCTGGACCTTGTCGCTCTTGGAACGGTCAGCGATGTTGTGCCACTGACCGGCGAAAATCGCGCTTATGTCTATCACGGACTTCGCTCTATCGCCGACACGCAGAAGCAGGGATTGCTGGCGTTGATCCAGGCGTCTGGAGTGCCTATGGAAGGGGTTGACACAGAAACGATTGGTTTTCGTCTGGGTCCGCGCATAAATGCGGTCGGGAGGCTTGCAGAGGCGTCAACGGCGCTGGAGTTGCTGCTGACCTCTGACGCTGATGTGGCTGGGCGTATCGCCGCAGAGATGTCTCAGACCAACGTAGAGCGACAAGCCGAACAGTCGCGAGTCTTTCAGGAAGCGCTGGCTGCTGTAGCCGAAGACAATCTCACCGAAGATCGGGTTCTGGTGGTGGCGCGCGAGGGCTGGCATGCGGGAGTGATCGGGATTGTCGCAGGGAAGCTGGCCGAACTGTTCTTCAAGCCAGCGTTTGTACTCACTCGCACCGATGATCGATTTCACGGCTCAGGGCGCAGTATCCCCGGTTACAATCTTGCCGCCGCTATCGGGCTTCTTGGGGATGACCTTGTGCAGGGCGGCGGTCACGCTATGGCGGCGGGAATCTCTTTCGAGGCCGCGAATCTAGAGCAGGTTCGTAAGAAGCTCAACGACCTGGCCAACCGCTGGCTCACCGAGGAAGACCTTGTTCCGAAGGTACCCATTGAACTGGAACTCGATCCTTCCGGCATCACTCTGCAACTCGCGCAGGATATTGCCAGGCTGGCCCCCTTTGGAGAAGGCAACCGTGAGCCTGTGCTTGCAACAAGACGTGTGAAGCTGACGGACATCCGCGCAATGGGATCGTCAGGGAATCATTTGTCAGCGCAGCTGGTTGGAACAACTGAAGCTGCGCGCATTGTCGGCTGGGGGATGGGAGAGCATAGCGCAGCGCTTGATCCTACGCGTCTTTACAGAATCTGCTACAATTTGAGAATAGATAGCTTCAGAGGTACGGATCGCGTCACACTGGTTCTTCAGGACAGGCCAGTTGAGGATGAATGAAGATCGAAGAATCTGTTCATGCGCATACGCAACTCCCGGAGGCCGGCGGCGAGTCCATCGTTTCTGCTGATCCGGTCCCGGATCTCGTAAGGCGCATCCAAAGCTACAACTCTGACGTGGATGTCGCTCTCATTCAGAGCGCCTACGAGTTTGCGCGTCTCCACCACGAAGGTCAGCTCCGAGGCTCGGGAGAGCCCTACATTACCCATCCCGTCGCCACCGCTATCATCCTTACGGATGTTGAGATGGACGCTTCATGTATCGCAGCCGGACTGCTTCACGACGTCGTGGAGGACTGCAAGGTTTCACTTGAGGAGATTGAGCAGAAGTTTGGTGCGGAGATAGCCGGTCTTGTTGACGGTGTCACAAAGTTGAAGCTGGCCGACTTTGAACGCATCGAAGATTCAGCATCCGTGACAAAGAAGCGCCGCGTCGAGCTGCGCAAGAATGCCGAGAATCTCCGCAAGATTTTCCTCGCCGTAGCAAGAGACCTGCGCGTGATGATGATCAAATTGGCGGATCGCCTTCACAACATGAGCACTCTCTACGGCCTGCCGCCTGAGCGCCAGCGGCGCATTGCGCAGGAAACGCAGCAGATCTACGCCCCTCTGGCCCACCGTCTGGGAGTCTGGAAGATCAAGTGGCAGCTTGAAGATCTCGCCTTCAAGTACCTCGAGCCAGAAAAATACGATGAGATGGTGAAGATGGTGGACCGTACGCGCGCCGAGCGCGAAGCCATCATCACCGAAGCTATCGAAGTGATTACCAGCCGCCTGCAAGAAGAAGGCATCCAGGCACAGATTCAGGGGCGCCCCAAACACCTCTGGAGCATCTATCAGAAAATGCTCAAGGAGAAAGTCGATTTTAGTGAGATCTACGATCTCTCTGCTGTGAGAATTATCACAACGAGCATACCTGACTGTTACCGCGCCCTCGGGATCGTCCACGATATCTGGATTCACATTAACGGACTGTTCGACGACTACATCACCAAAGCCAAACCCAATCTCTACCAGTCCCTGCACACAAAGGTTGTCGGTCCGCGCGGGGAGCCGCTGGAAATTCAGATTCGTACCGAAGAAATGCACCGCACAGCGGAGTTTGGAATGGCCGCGCACTGGCAGTACAAAGAGGGCGGTCCAGACAAGAACGGTTTTGACCGCAAGGTTATGTGGCTGCGGCAGCAACTTTTTGACTGGCAGGCGGACAACAAGGAAGCCACAGAGTTTCTGCGCTCCGTCATCAATGACCTGTTCACGGATCAGGTATTTGTCTTCACGCCGGCCGGTGATGTCATCGATCTTCCCGCGGGATCGACCGCCGTAGATTTCGCCTATCGCATCCACAGCGATCTCGGTCATCATTGCGTGGGCGCGAGGGTTAACGGACGCATTGTGAAGCTGGAGCAGCCTCTCAACAACGGCGCCATTGTGGAAGTCGTCACGCGCTCGAACTCTGCGCCCAGCAAGGACTGGCTGGAGTTTGTCAAAACCAGTCACGCCCGCAATAAGATCAAGTCTTACTTCCGCAAGCTGGACTTCAACGAAAGTGTGCAGAAGGGCCGGGAGCTGCTCGACAAGGAGTGTGACCGCCAGGGGCTGGATCGCGCCATATTGAAGTCAGACAACCTGGAGCGGGTCGCCAAGCAGCTTAACAAAGTGGGAGAAGACGATCTGCTGGCGGCTATTGGATTTGGGCACCTTGGGCCTAGCGCCGTTTTTCATCGCCTCGTTCCTCAGGACACCCGGCCGCAGACACTGGTTCCAACGGGGCGATCCGCCGAGGGGCGCGTGGTGGTAAAAGGGGCCGAGAGTATGATGGTTACCCGGGCCGCCTGTTGCCTGCCCGTGCCGGGGGACGAGGTGACGGGATATGTTTCGCGGGGCAAAGGGCTGGTTCTGCACCGCGACAACTGTCCGAACCTGATCAACTATCGCGGTACTGAGCCGGACCGGCTGATGAAAATTGACTGGCAGGAGGATGGTGGCGGACACTATCAGGTGGACATCAAGATCGAGAGCCTGGACAGAATGGGGCTGCTTACTGACATTGCCGCCATCTTCAGCGAAGGCAAAGTCAATATGCTCAAAGCCAACATCAAGAGCATGCCGGACAAACGGGCCATTTTTGAGTTGAAGCTGGAAGTAGAGAACCTGAAGCATCTGGACAGGCTGCTGGGGAACATTGGCAAGCTGACTGATGTGCTGAAGATTCATCGAGTGGGCGGAAGGCCAAAGCGCGGGCGGCGCGTCGCCCCGTCTGTGTCATCTTGAGAGCGGTTCTCCAGAGGGTACGCCAAGCGAGTGTGACGCTGGGCGGGCAGGAGAAGGCCGCAATTGGGCCAGGATTGGTAGCTCTGGTGGGGGTCGCAAGAGGCGATGGGCGTTCGCAGGCGAAATGGCTTGCGGAAAAGACCGCTAACCTTCGCATATTCGAAGATGATCAGGGCAAAATGAACCTGTCGGTTCTGGAGACTGGCGGAAGCGTTCTTGCCGTATCTCAGTTCACGCTGCTGGCGGATGCCAGAAAAGGACGCCGGCCAAGCTTTGTCGAGGCGGCGCTACCGCAGGAAGCAGAGGAATTGTACAGTACGTACATTGATTTCTTGAAGGAAGAGGGATGCACAACCCAGAGTGGAGTGTTTCGGGCACATATGGAGGTCGCCCTTGTGAACGATGGGCCAGTCACGATTGTACTGGACACACCACCCCAAGAGCAGCAACTGTAAGATGAAAGGCAACCACACCCGCAGGTCTCAACAGGCTGGACATCCGGAGCAAGACCAGGTGAATCACACCGCGCCAACACCGGATGAGATTCAGTTTCAGGCAGACTGTCATCTGGCTCAGGGTGAGTGGGAAGAGGCTATCAAACAGTACCGCCGTGCTGTCTCCTGTGATCAGGCTAACCCGGAGCGCCGCGTTCGGCTGGGCGATGCTTATGCGCTGACCGAAAACAACGGGAAGGCGCTGTCGCAGTACAAGCATGCCGTGCGGACGAACCCTCGCAAAGCCGAGCCTCATTTTAGCCTTGCGGAGCTTTACAGGCGCTACGGAAAGTGGGAGGCTGCGGCAATAGAATACGAACGCGCTGTGTCCTACTCTGGTGACAAGGCTTTGTACCGCTTCAAGTTCGGGGAAGCGCTGTGGCAATGCGGCAGGCTCAACGACGCACTGGAACAGATCCAGACAGCAGTCAGGTTAGCGCAGACAGACAGTTATTATCATTTTCGGCTGGGTGAGCTCTACCGCAAGCTGGATCGTTACGAGGAGGCGATCACTCATCTGCAACTTGCCACGATCTTTGCGCCAAGCGATGCGTACTATGGACTTCAGCTTGGAATAACGCTGCTCAGGGCAGGCAAAGCAAGTGAAGCTATCGACGTTTTGTCCATCGCGCTGAATCTGAAGCCGACTGATCCGATGTATCACTGTGTACTGGCGGATGCCTACCTGAAGGAAGGCATGGAAGCTGACGCGATAACTCACTACAGAGCCGCCGGCATTCTCGATGACTACGACAGCGTCAACCTGCAGATTATCCGCCGCACTGTCCGGGAAAAGTACGGCAACACTACGTCCTGACTCGCCTCCAATCTCGCCCGCCGCCTGTGAGATAAGCAGCAGCCAATTTACCGGCGCTTCTCCGCATTGCGGATTCCGATTTCGCTCCAGACACCCTGAGAGTGCGCGCTCACCCCTCTTTTATCTTCCAGATTGCACAGGCTGTTGTTGCGGCGCCCACGCACCCACAAAAGATTGGAGCCGTTTTTCCCGAGAATAGAAAGAGAGTAGTTCCTCATCTCACTGATCTTGCATCGGGGACGGGAAAAGCAATGTCCCGGACCAGAGAGGGACGACATCGCCCATATCGTCCCTCTCATTCTTTCTGGCGGTAAGCAGGCATTTTCCAGATTGATGGCAAATCCAGTGTTATTCAAGGAGAACTGGAGACAACTCGCAGCCAATGCCAGATATGCTCGTCCGCTTGTATCAACTCCCTGACTCTGCGCAGAGCCTTGTACGGGTCCAGGGGCATGGAGTCACCATTCGGCGCCCTCAGCCTTACGAAATGAGCACTGTGCGCACCTTCGTTGAGCAGCATTTCACAACCGGATGGGCGGATGAAGTCACAGTCGCCTTTGCGCATCAGCCAATTAGCGCCTATATAGCGACTCTCGATGGCTGCATTGTCGGATTCGCAGCGTACAATTGCACTCGGAAGGGCTTCTTCGGCCCGACTGGCGTGATGGAGATACACCGCGGCAAAGGCGTTGGACTGGCTCTGCTGATTCTCTGTTTGGAGGGAATGGCTGAAGAGGGCTATGCCTACGCCATCATCGGCGCAGCAGGACCCACAGACTTCTACTCCAAAGCGGTGAATGCCCAGATTATCGAAGACAGCGTCCCGGGCATCTACAATAAGGCTATAAAGCTGCCGGAGTAGAGAGAGTCAGCCTGGCTGTTACGGCTCCTGGCTGTAGCTTGCTCAGCTTACAACCCTTCGTCAGATTGCTCTCAGACGCAGTCGTTTTTGGCCGGTTTGTGGTAAAAAGTATTTGGATTCATCGCCTGGAGAACTCCGTGCCGGGAGCTTACCGCGCGTTGCAGGGGTAGCATCTCCACCAAAGCAGGATTCGTGAGCCCTGGCGCCGGGTGCGCCCGATGAATCCGGGCTTTTCGGGAACCGCATATTCCTCGTCTGAAACACGCAATAGTACGGGATTTCGAGGGTGTGTGCTGCGGCGTACCCGATTCCACATGATATACTTCATGATACAGAGTCAATGTGGATGCCGCGCCTCTGGTTCGTATTGATCCGCCCTGGATGCTGCGGGCCGTCGGGATGAAACGGCGACTGGTCAGGCCCTCACAGCCTGACTTGTGGGCGTGCGTCGTCCAGCGCAGTCTCCAGATTAGTGGTGTTGGTGACGTCGTTGTCCCCTATTGCTTTGAGGGTAGTGTTATGAGGGTCTACGCGAGTCTTTCGTCAGCATCATAGAGATTGGGACGCTACAGCAAGTTTATAATTTCCGCAATGAGTCTGTTGGCCGCCTGCTTGATTTCTGCGGGTGCGCCGACCGTTGCTGCGCCTCCTCAACCAACCGCTGAATACAGCGCACAGTCAACTCCAGTGGGTCAGGCTCCGGAGCCCGCTGCCGCTACGTTGTCCGGCATGGGGCTCTTCTCTCTGGGCTGGTATATTCGATCGCGCTCCCGCAGGAGATTTCGAGCGGAACTGGCTGCACAGGCCGAAGTGGATGGGCTTGTCATATTTGAACCGCGCGGCGAAAGCCTGTGGCCGATCTTGCGCGAGCGCGCATATCTAGGTCTGAAGCGCGGGTTTGATATTGTGGGAGCGTCCGTTGCCCTGTTTGCGCTGAGTCCGGCGCTTGTCGCTCTGGCTGCTGTCATCTACATAGACTCGCCGGGACCGGTATTCTTCCGCCAGGAGCGTCTGGGTATCGGGCGAAGGAAGTTCAAGCTCGTCAAATTCCGGTCAATGGTGGTGAATGCAGATGATGTTCTCAAACGCAGCCCTGAGCTAATGAAGGAGTTTGAGGGCATCTTCAAGCTCAAGAACGATCCGCGTATCACCAGAGTTGGACACTTCCTGAGGCGCACCAGTCTCGATGAGCTTCCTCAGTTGATCAACGTGCTGCTCGGACACATTTCCCTTGTGGGTCCCAGACCCATCGTGGAGGCTGAGTGTGAGAAGTACTGGCCTTTTGAAGAGAGGCTCTTCAGTGTCAAACCAGGGGTGACCGGGTTGTGTCAGGTGAGCGTCCGCAATGATGTCTCGTACGAAGAGCGCGTACAGTTGGATATGCGCTACATCGCAGAGCGCAGCACACTAAAAGACCTCTTCATCCTCCTTGTCACCGTGCCCGCGCTTCTGAAGCGCGATAACGGCGCTTACTGACGGCCCACTGTTGCGCCCGCCTATCTCCCGCGGCGGGGCCTTGAGGCTGTTCCTGTGCGTGCGTAGTCTGCGCCGATATATTATGAGACGATGGCCTGTCCGACATGGTAGGATACCTTCGTAGGGTGAGTCTGCCCCTTGTTCTGTGAGAAGGCGCCGGCGTGAAGGGAACTGGCGCTCGATGTGGCTGCGTATCTCTTTTAACAGACGCTGCCAGCGGCTGACGCGCTGTCTACTTTTCTTCGACTCGTTCTCTGGGGAGAGTTTATTGTCCACGTGCAAGTAGAAGCCACCATTAAGACCTCACCGGTTTCCGCTCACGAGCCTGCCACCTCGGCCATTCCGGGATGGGTTGCCGTCGGCATAGCGCTTCTGGCTGTGTACGCCTCCACGCTGAAATGGATGGTAGATGCGTGGATGCTACCTGAGTCCAATTACTCCCCTGGGTTCTGGGTGCCGCT
Source organism: Armatimonadota bacterium (assembly GCA_020846715.1). Taxonomy (GTDB): domain Bacteria; phylum Armatimonadota; class UBA5829; order DSUL01; family DSUL01; genus JADLDK01. Next base: position 35,608 of record JADLDK010000008.1, read on the forward strand.
GGTTATCGGGTATTTCCTCTGGGAAAAGCGCGATGAACTGGCCGCTTTGCCGAAGCGTCGCGATGGGCGAGGACTCAACTGGATAGCTGGCGCGCTTATTGTCCATTTGGCGGCTACGCTTCTCGACGTCCATTTTCTCTCCGGATTGTCGCTGATTCCTCTGGCGCTGGGGCTTGTACTCTACTACGCTGGGCCTTACACAATGCGCCGCTGTTTCTGGCCCTTTGTGTTTATCGTCTTTATGGTGCCTTTGCCGTGGATACAGTCCAGTCTGACCATACGCTTTCAGTACGTTTCCGCTGCAGCAGCAGCTCATCTGCTGACCTTCGGCGGACTTGAAACATTGCGGGATGGAACAATCTTGACCATGCCCAACTTCAAGCTGTTTGTTGAGGCGCCGTGCAGCGGGTTGAACACTCTGTTCAGTCTGATGTTTGTTGGTAGTGTGGTGGCTTATCTGGCCAGAGGAGTGTGGTGGCGTAAGGCCGTTTTGCTGGCCTCTGCCATTCCGATCGCCGTCGCAGCCAATATTCTGCGCATCGTGATCATTGGATTGCTCGGAGAGTTCTATGGCACGGACGTAGCGATGGGGGTCTTTCACAACTGGTCGGGAATCATAATGTACTCCGCCGCCCTTGCTTTGTTCTTGTTCGAAGCCTGGGTTTTGCGGGTTAAGTTTACAAACGTGGAGGCGCGCGCCTGACGTGAAGCTACTCAGAGACCATGGCGCTATCCTCGGGCTTGCGCTTTTTGTGCTTGCGGCTTCGTGGTTGTTTGTCCAGCCCGAGCCCGAGCTGCAGAACAAGCTCGAACCGCAGCGAATCATTCCTTCAGACTTCAGGGACTGGAGGGGAGATGACGTTGACGTCAGCGACGTGCCCATAGAAGAGCAGCTTGCGCCTCAGGCCTTTCTGATGCGTGACTACACCAGAGGCGACTCCGCGCCGGTCACTCTCTGTCTGGTGTACAACTACGCGAGGCGGTCGCGCAGCTTTCACGATCCCCAGGTCTGTTATCCGTCCCAGGGATATCAGCTTGAGGACAGAGGGACGCAGGTACTTCACCTTAACGGGCGCACTGTCAATGCCAACGTGGTTGAAGCGACGAGAAACTCACAAGGATACCTCGTCGTTTACTGGTACCTTTCAGGGGAGTCCGCTGTGGACTTTTCCGGAAGCCGGCAGGGCGACCTCAAGACGGCCATCATGAGTCGTCTGAAGAGAACTGTTGGGGTATCGAGCATGGTGCGGGTGTCAGCTCCGATTTATGGCTCTGAGGAGCTAACCCGAGGGCAGTTGGTCAGCTTCCTCCAGGATTTCTACCCGAAGATTCTGGATGTGAAGGCGGATCTTGTTCAAAACTCGATGCCAGCTACTGAGTTGTGGGAGGCAGGGCTTGCTGGCCGAGCGCTGCTTGCTGCCATGCTCATTGCGCCACTGGCGCTGGCGGCGGGCTGCTGGTCTGGGTCCCGGCGAGCATCAGAGACCGCAGCCGCTTAGTCATTGTGTCTCGAGAAACCTGGTAGTACACTCTGGCTGTGGGGTCAGAATATGGAAGAAATCTCTTGAGCTGAGTGGGCCTGGTAAGCTGTAACCAGCGGCGCAGCGGGAGAGGCCGCGCTTCAGTGATAACGAGTGGATGCCTGATGCCGTACGATCTGGTGGCGAAATCTGGCGTCAGGCGACAGGTAAGAACCCAAAATCACCAATGTTTGATGGGCAGTGGGGTACTGAGCAGCACCGATGATTGGATATGAGCGTGGATACGCAAGGGGAGGAATCATGTCCTCAAAATTGACTTTGTTGTTTGTGACGCTTCTTGTTGCGCTGTGTGGATCGCTGTTTGCGGAACAGACTCCTCTCAAGCCTGGTGACATTGTGGGCATTGTTGTCGTTGGGGAGGCGGACCTGAGCCGAACGTACACTGTTCTGGAAGATGGCGCAGTAATGTTGCCGGGGGAGTACGGCAGAGTTCTGGTCGGTGGCAAGACACCGGCGGCCGCCGAGGAAGAGGTGCGCACAGCGCTCAGGCGCTATATCAAGAATCCAGATGTCCACCTGGAGCCGGTAAAGATCAAGGGTACGACTATCCGCATTGAGGGCGCTGTCAAGAGCCCTGGACGAGTGGAGATACAGGGTGACGTGAGCGCCCGGGATGTCCTGGCCTTTGCCGGCGGCCCCGTGCCTACGGCCGACCTCTCGAGTGTCACCATCGCGCGAGACGGCCGCATTATCAGCGTCGATCTCCAGAAGCTAAAAGCCGATACCAATCCCGAGAACAATGTGATGATTTCAGACGGTGACGTCATCACAGTTCCGGATAAGCTGATCGGTAACTTTACGATTCTCGGCGCGGTGAAGGCGCCTGGCCCCTATCCGCTCATCAGAGGAATGCGTATTCTTGAAGCGATCACTCTTGCCGGTGGGGAGCTGGAGGCAAGCAAGGTGACCACAGCCAAAATTGTCTCCTCAGACCAGAAGTCAACTCAGAGCGTCAACCTGACCGACCTCAAGTGGAAGGGCGCGATAGGGGAGAACAAAGTGATTATGCCCGGCGATACGATCGTCGTGGAGGCCGACTCTGGAGAACCCGGCTCCTACTTCGTCTCAGGAGCTGTTAACAAGCCTGGCCAGA
>JADLDK010000009.1 GCA_020846715.1 Armatimonadota bacterium
CGAGCGGGACGATCAATTCGTTGCGCGAGTGGTTGCATACAGAGGTGATGTCACCGTTGGAAAAGATGAAGAGCTTGCCCTGGGAATCAAGCAGACGCGTCGTGCGAAGACCGACTTCACAGACTGTGCCGGTTGTGCCTGAGATCGTCACGATCTCGCCCACGGCGAACTGATTCTCAAGCAGGATGAAGAATCCGTTGATAACGTCCCGCACCAGCTTCTGCGCGCCGAAGCCAATGGCCAGTCCCGCGACACCCGCCGCAGTAATGAGCGGAACAGGATCGACACCAATCGCCCGCAGCGCCATGATCGCCGACACCAGTGCCAGCACATAAAGCAGGGTGCTGCGCACAAGTTCACTCAGTGTTTTCAGCCGGCGGGTGCGGACTGGATCATCCTGCAACCCGGCAACTGGGCGAATGATTCTCGCTGATACATGGACGATCAGCCACCGCAGGAGCAGATACAACGCCAGGACGATGAGCAGATCGACGCCGTGCTCCATCAACCGGACTGTGACCTTTTTCCAGTAACCCTCAGGCAGCAGAACGGCCAAAATCATCTACCAGGCTCCTTCCCGAGAAGCCTCATACTCCTTGCGCCGACTCTCCCAGTCAACCACACCGTCGGGGTAGCAGATGCGCGCAAAAATGCAGTCCAAACATGCCGGGCTGTAGTTGGGTTCGTACTCTTCCACCGCGATGATCTGGCGAGCAATCTCTTTGATCTCCTCTTCAAGGACGTCCATCTCCTCCGAAGAGAAAGTGGTGGAAGCAGAACATCCGCCAGCCAGGCCGACAATAGAAGCGACAACGGGACGATCCGGGTAGCGTTTACCCACCAGCAGGGCGTAGCACGCCATGGCCAGGCTTGCGTGCACATCCGCTTCACTGACTTCTGTCAGATTGCTTTTGTAATCAACAATCTCCAGCGTGCCGTCCTCACGCTCATCCAGCCTGTCCAGACGCCCGATCAACGAGAAATCCGCGTAGCTGTGACTGAGCTGCTTTTCTGTAAACAGGGTCCTCGCGAGCGCTCCTTTGCCAGCGGATGCAACATGCGCGTCGTAATACTTCTGGACAATGTGGCGTCCTCGCTCCAGATAAGCCTTTTCTTCTTCAGCGTCCTTGTAGCCGGTTGACGTCCACGACAAGCGCAACGTTTCTTCAAACTGCTCCCGGGTGATTGACTCTACCCCGCCCGCTTCGTGAAACATTTGGAGCGCCCTGTGCATCGACGCCCCGAAAGTGTCCCCTCGATTGGGCTTGTAGTAATAGCGGCTCAGTCTGTCGATGTAAGTGAACTTGTATTGCAGGTGGCACGCAAGCCACGCTGAGATTTTCGTGGGTGAGAGTCTTAGTCTTCTGGGCGCTGCTCGCTTTGTTCCCATCGCATGTGTATTATAGCTATGACTTTTGGAAGCATCCGAGCGCTCGGAACAAACGGTCTTACCGGATGGCGACCGGAGCGCCTAATCGAAAACGCAGTACTTCCATACCAGTACTTTTTTACTGTGGAATCTGGAACGCATGGGCCTTTGGAAGCACGCTACGCACCAAGTAGTATGTTGCTGGACGCAGACGGGCGTTTCACGGGCGCGGCGCAGACTTGGAGAGGTGACTAATGGCGCAACGTAGACTCTGGATGATTCTGGGACTGGTGCTCCTGGTATCGTTCGGTATCCTTGGTGGACTTGGATTCCGCATCAATTCCTTGAAGCCGCCTATTCCGGCGGCCGTTCAGACCGCTGACGGCCACATCATCATGACGCACGATGACATCACGAACGGCCAGAATGTCTGGCAGTCTATCGGTGGTCAGGAACTCGGATCTATCTGGGGACATGGGGCATACCTTGCGCCAGACTGGACCGCGGATTGGCTGCACCGCGAATTGACGGCGCTGCTGGACATCTGGGCGCGTCAGGAAGGCGCGCGGGATTTCAGAGCGCTGAGCGTGGAGAATCAGGCGGCGCTGAAGGCAAGGCTCAAAGAAGAGATTCGCACTAACAGCTTCGACTCTGCCACAGGCATCGTGACTATCAGCGCCGACCGCGCCGAGGCTATCAAACAAACCGCGCGCCACTACGACGAGATTTTCACGAAGGGCGAGGTCGCTTTTGCGCTGCAGCCCGACGCGGTGAAAGATAAGGAGCAGCTCCGTGAGATGACCTCCTTCTTCTTCTGGACATCGTGGGCTGCTTCGACAAACCGTCCAGATGCGGGCGAGCGCAACATCACCTACACTCAGAACTGGCCACACGAACCGCTGATTGACAACCAGTTGACGCCAGATGCGGTCATCTGGAGCGTAATCAGCTTTGTTCTGCTTCTGGCCGGTATCGGCTCCATGGTCTGGTATTTTGGCTCGCAGGAGCGCACGCATCAGGACGAAGGTATTCCGGACAAAGACCCGCTTCTGGGATACACGCCCACCCCATCACAGAAGGCAACTCTGAAGTACTTCTTTGTAGTGGGCGCGCTGTTTGTTCTGCAGATGCTGATGGGAGTCGTAGCAGGGCATTACGGGGTCGAAGGCGGTGGATTTTACGGCTTTGATATTCAGCGGTGGCTCCCCTACAGCGTCGCGCGGACGTGGCACCTTCAACTGGGAATTTTCTGGATTGCCACAGCCTGGCTGGCGACCGGTCTTTATCTTGCGCCGGCTGTGGGCGGCGGGGAACCCAAATTCCAGAAAGCGGGCGTCAACTTTCTGTTCGTCGCACTGCTGATTATTGTGCTGGGATCGCTATTCGGGGAGTGGGCCAGCATCAAGAGAATGCTGGGCGGCGATCTCTGGTTCTGGTTTGGGCATCAGGGCTACGAGTACGTGGATCTTGGGCGTTTCTGGCAACTGTTCCTGTTGATCGGGTTGTTCCTCTGGCTGTTCCTGATGGTGAGGGCGCTATGGCCAGCGTTTCATAGGCCGAGTGAACAGAAATCTCTGCTCGGGCTCTTTATTCTGGCGAGCGCATCCATCGGACTCTTCTACTGCGCCGGGCTCGGCATCTGGCAGCAAACGCACCTCGCAATGGCCGAATACTGGCGCTGGTGGGTGGTGCACCTCTGGGTGGAAGGCTTCTTCGAAGTCTTTGCGACGGTAGCCATCGCGTTTCTCTTCAGTCGCCTGAGACTCATCAAGCCCGAGACTGCCACTAACGCAGTTCTGTTTGCAACGATAATCTTTCTGTCTGGAGGAATTGTCGGCACGGCTCACCACCTGTATTTTGCCGGGACACCTTCGGTGGTTATGGCGTTTGGAGCAGTGTTCAGCGCGCTGGAAGTGGTCCCCTTGGTGCTGATCGGATTCGAGGCATGGGAAAACGTGCGCATGTCGCGGGTACGATCCTGGGCTAGCGCTTACAGATGGGCTATCTACTTCTTTATCGCGGTGGCCTTCTGGAACCTGGTTGGCGCTGGGCTGTTCGGGTTCTTTATCAATCCACCCGTCGCGCTCTACTACATGCAGGGACTGAACACGACACCGGTCCACGGGCATACCGCGCTTTTTGGAGTCTACGGAATGCTTGGAGTCGGGCTGATGCTGTTTTGTGTGCGCAGCCTGATGCCCGGGCGGGAGTGGAAGGAAGGCCCGCTGAGATTCGCCTTCTGGTCGCTTAACATCGGTCTTATGTTGATGGTCCTCCTGAGTCTGCTACCTGTCGGGCTTATTCAGACATGGGCGTCCGTGGCAACCGGCCTGTGGTACGCCAGAAGCCCGGAGTTCCTGCAGAGTGGATGGCTTCCCCTGCTGCGCTGGATGAGGATTCCTGGCGATACTATCTTCTTCATCGGCGCCCTGGCTATTGGATGGTTCATGGTGGGGCTGCTGACAGGACACAGCTTCGAAAAGGGACGCGAAGTGGAAGCTGGCAGCGTCGAGACGCAGCCGACGCCATCTCCGGCAGGCAAATAGCTCGTCGTCGCGCATACGGGGAGGCCAGCAACGAGCCTCCCCGTCGCTTGCCTGGGGAACACCAGAGGCCTACCGGGAGCTCTTCCTGGGCTCCTCCGCCCAGGTTACCGCCCGGAAAATGCAAAACTCAACTTTGGCGTCGGCGGACAGGCCGGCCTCGCGCTTTGCCTGCGCCATCTGCCAGCGACCGGTCCTGGCTTCTCCCGGGAGCAGAACTGCAGAGCGGCCCTTCGCCCGCACAAGCAGCCCGTAATTGGCAGGCGGGTACGCGGAAGGGTCGGAGACTCTTTTGTAAGGGCCTGGAATGGTGACAAACACTCGCGCCTGTTTGAGCTGGACTGGCGACAGGGGCTTACTGCGCGGGTCAAGACGCCACGCGCGCACTGCAGTCTGAACAATGTTGTCAGCAAGCGAGCGCCCGTGAGCGTCAAAGCTTCCCGTGCATCCATGCCGCCGATCCTGATAAGACAGCGTCACAAAGCACGGAGCGCTTTGCCTGAGAAGCCCTCTGGGCGCGAAAGGAAGTGGAAACAGCGGCTTGCTGTGGGCAGCGCGTTCGATCGCCCAACGCGCAAGCCGGCAGGCATCGCCCCGCTCGGCCTGAGTTGCCCTGGCCGCGTCATAAACTCCAAAGGCATAGACTGATGCGCCGGTGAGCGCACACAGGACGACGGCGCTCAGAGTTATCTGACTCTTCTTCAAGGCCATCTTCGCAGTTCGGCTGCGCTGTAGTAGTGTTTCAGAATTTCCCGCCAGCTCTTTCCCTCTTTCGCCATTCCGCGCGCTCCACATTGGCACATTCCGACACCGTGTCCGAGACCGTGTCCAGACACCAGCCAGCTGCCTCTCTGCGATTTGATGGAAAGGAGACAGGATTTGATACGCGCCCATCCGAAGGTTCGTCCGCATCGCATAAGAAACTCTCCCCCGTCAATGGACTGACTGTGCCCCTTGAGCCCAACGCGCGTGACCCTGCCGCCCGAATCTCGCCTCAGGACAACGAACTCGCCAGAGGCCTCACGAAAGACAGCGGCGACATCTCGCCTGGTCAAGACGGTTTTCCACGAAAAATGAGGAGACTCACGACAGTAGGCAGCACCCGCCGGGCCGTCACGCACGGCCCGGCACCACTCTTCCATTCCAATGGCCCCTCCGTCAGCCGTCCATCCGCCGCATGTACTGCAGAAGGGCGCTCTCACAGGGCGCGCTCCCCTTGCCAGCGCCCAACCGGTTGTCCGACGGACGGCGGCAACGGCAACGGGAGAAACTGGAATCGCTGAGAAGAGCTGACAGTGCGTCAAGCTGCAGACATCGTACCCATCTGCGGCGTGACGGTGGAAGGAGGCCAGCCCTGTGCTCCTCGCAACCACAGCCTGAGCGGCTAACGCTTCAGGCGGCCAGTCCAAGGGCATCTCCCGCGCCAAAACTCTGGCGGTGTACTCTTCCAGCGGAACATCGGCTACGCACTGCACACCTGCGGATGAAGGTCTAAAGCGCAATTTGCAGTTGAGGACGGCGAGGGGCGAGGTCTGAGTTCTCAGCGTCACCGGGCCGCGTGGCCGGATCTGTACAGACATCGCCTGTTTGCCATTGCCGGCAATGGTGAGAGACCCTTGCGAGGCTATTATTGACAGAGTTCTCGCAGTCCAGGCGCGGCCGGAAGATTCCACAGTCATAGCGCCGGTGACTGTGACACGCCTTGGGAGTCGCTGCTGGGGCCAGAGTCCCACTCGCACGACGCGATCGGCTCTGCATACGCCGCTAGCCGCAATGAGCAGACACACAACAAAGAGCCTAGTTGCCAGGCTTCTGCGCTGCATAGCTTTTCAACAGTTTCACAGTGACTGGAACGGCTGTACGGTAGGCGTTCCCATCGAGACAGAAAACGGCGAAGGCGATCTGCGGGTTGTGTGCCGGCGCAAAACCAACAAACCAGCCGTGCCGCCGCTGCGAATCCTGAGGCTGAGACGGGCTTCCGGTCTTACCGGCACAGCTCACTCCAGCGCCTTTCAGCGCCGAAGCCGTACCGGAAGTTGTGACTTTTCGCATAGCGCGGCACAGCACGGAGCACGGATTGTTTGAGCCGGTATCCTGGAGGGCAATATTGCGCATCAGAAGAGCCATCTGCGCTGGCGTGACAGTGAACCCGGACTCCCCAACGGCGGCGCGGAACACAGGCTTGAGTGATTTCTCTGGTATGGCAAGGCCAAAAGCCGCCCAGGCCTTCTGAAGGTCGGCGCAGGTCAGACGCTCGGATGCCTGATAGAACCAGATATTACAGCTCGAGGCGATCGCGTCTTCAAGCCTCAGGGCGCCGTGTCCTCCCGGCTTGGTGCAGTGGTAGGTGCGCCCACCAATCCGAATCGCATTCCGGCACACAAAACGCGTAGCCGGGTTGATGACTCCTTTGTGAAGGGCAGCGTAGGCGGTGATAAGTTTGGCGGTGGAGCCGGGCGCGTAAGCTGTGCGAACGCCGTCTGTCCTTGCGTCTGCGAGGATGCGGCCCGTACGAACGTCAACGATGCATATTTCGCCAGTTCTGGATCCGAGCGCGCGCAAACAGGCGTCTGTCAGATCGGCCGCGGCGGTCTTTGAGGGCAGCAGAGCAAACAGCACAGTAGAGGCGACACTCAGTGACAGCCGGAAGTAGCAAAAAAGCGCTTTGTGGGCTCTACCCGCTTCCATAGCCCAAGTGTAGCCGAATGCAGAAGAGCCTGGCCTGCCAACCAGTGAGTTGCAGAAGAGTGGACGCCAGCAGAGCGTTACTGAAACTTTGCCACCGTCAGGCAAAGCGGGCGGACGGCTGGTGACGAAGCGTCAGATTCTCTCCAGCGATACCATTCGATTGCGAGCCGCAAAAACGACAATCTGGACACGGTCTTCCAATCCCAGCTTCTCGAGAATGTGGCTTACATGGTTCTTGACTGTTTGCTCAGCGATGCCCAGTGAAACCGCGATTTCCTTGTTGGACTGCCCGAGAGCCAACGCTCGAATAACATCCCGCTCGCGTTCTGTCAGATGCGGGGTGGCGTCATTGGGACTTTGCCGACCAAACAGACGCGTCAGGAGCAAAGAGAGAGACGGCTCTTCCACCGTCACCTGCCCGGCGTGAACAGCTCGAATGACTCGCAGCAGTTCGTCGCGTGTGCCAGTCTTGCGCACAGCGCCCCTTGCGCCCACCATGAACGCTTGCTGCAGACAGCATAGACGCGGCTGATCCAGCGCGCTGGCGGGCTTGTCGTCGCGGAACAACACGCAGACTTCAGATCCGTGGTCTGTGAGCGCGACAATTTGGGACTGCGGGTGCTCGGCGCGGTATTGTGTTGTCTGGTGCAGCAGTTCTCGAGTAGGCTCGGTAAAATCCACGAGGATGACGTTTGGAGCTCCCTGCGAAAGATCTGCGGCGGTAAGTGAGTCCACGCTCCAAACCACACTCAAATCCTCTTCCGCAGACAGAAGCTGCTCAAGCGCGGACCGGAGAAGCGTGTGACGGTCGCATAGCCCTATAGTGATTGTGCCCATCGATGTCTCTCTAGGTGCGGCGGTCAACATTGAGTCTTGTTCCACAGAATGTACTTAAGTCCTTCGTCTGCACAGGCCCTTCATCCTGCAGGACATGGCCTATTAGTTTTATACCTTATCTGTTACTTATTGCCCCGTACCCCCACCAGAAGGCACACGCGCGCGTAGGCGCAAACCGAGTGACTTCGGCGCAGCCGTCACACGCCTGCCAGAGAATAGACGAAGCGTGCTGCGGCCAGGTTCGCACGCATAGCCTGTTCTTCTTGCCAGGCGTCCGTGAGCGTCATTCATACCTTCTAACGAAAATGTGCCGCGCCTGACTCCCGGCAACGTTCGCAACAGAGAACCTGTGTCCGGCACGAGGCAGATGCAGGACTTGGCGAGACAATCAGAAACGCTGCGAACCTTCGAAGGAGCTGCTGCAGGCGAATCGCTTTCTGTTGGCAGGAATCCGGGTAAGTCAGGGGCAATAGATTATGATGGCGCTTGCGACTGGCGCACAATTTGGCGACGAGGTGAACGATGGCCCCAGACAGGATAGCCAGAGCTTATGAGCTGGCAAAGGAAAGATATGCGGAGCTGGGAGTTGACACAGACTCCGCAATGAGTCGGCTCAGCAGTATCCCTATCTCTTTGCACTGCTGGCAGGGCGACGATGTCGGCGGCTTCGAAAACGATGAAGGGCTGACGGGCGGGGGTATTCAGGCGACCGGAAACTACCCCGGTAAGGCGCGCAGCGCCGAGGAGCTGCGATCGGATCTGGATGAAGCTCTCCGCTTGATACCCGGTACCCACCGGCTGAACCTGCACTCTTTGTATGCAGAGACGGGCGGCAAAAAAGTGGAGCGCAACGAACTCGGCCCTGAGCACTTCAGCGCATGGATAGACTGGGCGAAGTCCAAGGGCATGGGGATGGACTTCAACCCGTCATTCTTCTCTCATCCTCTGGCTGATGACGGCTTCACACTGGCCAGCCGGGACAAAGCCACGCGCAAGTTCTGGATTGAGCACGCAGTCGCATGCCGCAAGATTGGCGAGGCGTTTGGGAAGGCTCTGCGCAGTGCGTGTGTTACGAACGTCTGGATTCCGGACGGGTACAAAGATTCTCCGATTGACCGCGCCGCCCCGCGCCAGATACTCACAGAGTCACTTGACGAGGTCTTTCGGGAGAAGATTGACGAGCGCTACAACCTGGATGCCGTCGAGTCCAAGCTCTTTGGCATTGGGTCTGAAAGCTATGTGGTCGGCTCACACGAGTTCTATCTGGGATACGCCATCACCCGGCACAAGCTCTACTGCCTGGACGCGGGTCACTATCACCCGACGGAGATGATTTCTGAGAAGATTACTTCTGTCCTGCTCTACTTGAACCAGCTCTTGCTGCACGTCAGCCGTGGAGTGCGCTGGGACAGTGACCACGTTGTGATTCTTTCAGACGAGCTTCGCGCAATAGCTGAGGAGATCGTGCGTCACGGATACGAAGACCGTGTCCATATTGGGCTGGACTTCTTTGACGCCAGTATCAACCGCGTCGCGGCCTGGGTGGTCGGCACGCGCTCTATGCTGAAGGCGCTGCTCATCGCTCTCCTGGAGCCAACTGCGAAACTGAAAGACCTCGAGGCGGGCGGCGACTTCACATCTCGCCTCGCGTTGCTGGAGGACCAGAAAACGTTGCCGTTTGGAAGCGTCTGGGACTACTACTGCCAGAGCCAGAGCGCGCCAGTTGGGGAAGAGTGGTTGAGCGAAGTCAAGCGCTACGAGAAAGATGTTCTACTAAAAAGATGACATATCGGCAACTGGCGCTGTTGAGCGCGCTGATTCTAGCAATCACCGGCAGCGCCGTCTCTGCCCGCAATTCCGAGAAACTGTGGGCAAAAGACCTGGCCACGTTTGCCAGGGAAGATCGGAAGAGTCCGCCACCGAAAGAGGGGATTCTGTTTCTCGGCAGTTCCAGCATTCGTGCGTGGAAATCGCTCGAGACCGACTTTCGCGGGCTCCCCGTGTTCAACAGGGGCTTTGGCGGATCCATTATCAAGGACAGCACGGCGCTGGCTGACAGACTCGTTTTTCCTTACAAACCGCGCATGATCGTCTTCTACGCAGGTGACAATGACGTTGCTGCCGGGCACAGCGCTTCACAGATTGTAGAAGATTTTGCGCAATTCGTAGACACAGTTCACGCGAAACTGCCGGGCACGCGCATCGTTTTCGTTTCTATCAAGCCCAGTCCTTCACGATGGAAGTTTCAGGGTGTTATGCGAGAAGCGAACGAGCGCATATTTGCGATGACTCTTCGGAATCCAAATCTTGATTTTGTCAATGTTTTTGACGCAATGTTGGACACAAACGGGCAACCTCGAAAAGACATCTTCACGTCCGATATGCTTCATATGAACGCTAAGGGCTATGCGCTTTGGACGGCACTGGTGACGCCGCATCTGAGGATACAGCAATCTCGCTGAGATGGAAGCTGAGTGCGCGACCGTCCGGCCAGGATTCGTGAATCAGGCGTCGTAACCGGGCTTTCAGTCCTACAGCGCTGTTTTGCCTATCATTCTCCAGGAGATACTGGCGGTAGGTCAACTCGGAAGAAGCGCGTACCTCAATGAGCGCATAGCGATATCTCTGAAGTGAACGCGGGAGGGGAAAGGTCGCGGTAAAGCGCCCTCCAGAGACGTCTTTTTCACCGAGAGGTACACCCATAGACGTGACCTGGAGAGTGAGAGGTCTGGACGAACCGGCTGGAGTTGCGCCCGAAATGGACACGGACTTGTCCGCGCTATCTATCGGCAGCCAGACGCTTGCCTGAGGGCCGGCCCAACCATCGGCAGGGAAGACTCCACCTACTATCTGGGCGGGGTTGGCAGGCTCTTCCAGAAAACTCAGCTTCGGTTGGAATCGGCTCAACGATTCTCTTTTCAGAAGAAACTCATACATTTTTCTGAAATCCTGAGAAGGGACGTATTCAAACGTCCGGTATCCCCCGAAGTCGTCTACCTCCGCACCACAGAACTTGCGCTCCTGGACCCAGGAATTCGGCGAGGACTCCATCTGTGTGGGCGTCACAATCAGGCGCACAGACTTCTCTGGGTGAGGAAGTCTGTCCAAACGCTGCCTGGTGGACGGCTGAAAGGCGTCTACAAAGCGCCGCTGCGCGAGGAAGGAGATTTCCGGCGCCTGTAGCCAATCCCAGTACCCAATGACGCCGCCTGAATCCACAAAGGAGCGCGCGCTTGCGGCAGCCTGCTTCTGGTAAGCTAACTCAGGACTCGCTACCTGACTGAAAACAGAGGCGATCTGACGCACAATGAGCAACGCCAACAGAACAGCGCCGCCCCACGCACAAAACGCTGCAAGTAAGGTTCTCAATCCAGAGTAAACGCCGATGCGCACTGCACAGAATAAGCTGTAGGCAATGAGAGGGCAGAAGAGAAGAGCGGCTGGCAATGTGTGACGCCACCATCCCTGGTTAGGTGTAAACAGCCACCAGGCAAAGTTGACTCCGCAGAAAACGATCAGAAATATCTCTGCAAGCCTCCATGAGTCCCCTTTCACCGCTTTCACCAGACGAGGCAGGCGCGCCATATGGTGCAGGAAGACTATGGCTGCGAGAAAGACGACTATCACGCCTGGCACCCCAAAGGCGCTTTGAAGCGCGTGGAGGCGATGCTGAAAACCGGACGAGCCAGCCTCCCCTGCCCCGCTTTTCAACAGGAAGTAAAACCCGAGCTTGGTTGCCAGGTATCCGTGCAGACCCAGTGAAGCGTACTGAACAACTTCCCACCCTATCAGCGGAGCCGCAAAACCGGCAAAGGCGCGGGCATAAAACGTGAAGGGAAGCCGCACAGCGGGCCACGAGACAGCAGTTTCCAGAACTCCAAGCGCAAGCAGCGGCGCAACTGTCATAACGAGAAGGAACTTGGTCAGAGCAGCCAGGCCAAAGCACAGACCAGCAACAACCGGCCGACGCTGCGCAAGTAGAAGCAAGCCCAGTAGCAACCAGAATACACCCGGTAGCTCACCAAGCGCCTTCAAGCCAAACTCAAAGACGCCCGGCATCGCAAGCGCAAGCAGCACTGCCAGCGTCGCCTGCTTTTTTCCGTAGAGGCGCGCGCTTGTGCACCCCACCAGAGCAAACGCTCCGATAAAGTACAGAAGCATTACAAGACGTCCCTGCCAGAGGCCTGTACCAAACAGCTTGAAAGCGAGAGCAATCGGAGCCAGGACCGGCGGCCCAGTGCTGATCACAGGGTTGAAAGGAATCAGGTGATCTGCCGTTGTCGCGTACCCGGCGCCTGCCGCCAGACTTGCGGGTATCTGCAGATTGAAGCCTTCGTCAAAATCCACACAGGCGCGCGAGGCAAAAAGGACGGCCAGCAAAGCGAGGATTAACAATCCCGGCGCAGTCAGCCGCTGGAGGAGCTGGTGAAAAACTGAAGAACCCGAGTGAGAGCTAACTGCCATAGGAGTAGAGGCTCACCGGCCCAGAGCGAAAAAAACAGGGGAAAAAGAAAAAGTGGAGATAAGGGGGATCGAACCCCTGACCTCTTGCATGCCATGCAAGCGCTCTCCCAGCTGAGCTATATCCCCACGTCGCATCTATTTATAGCATGCATTCTGGCGTTTTTCCAGCGTTTCTTGCAGTCTTTTCACTTTGCTTCATAAGAGTTACGCACTTCATCGCCCGGCGCACTATCGCCCGCTGACTACGGAGAGCTGGCAAGCCTGACGATGGAGCGCTCGATTCGGCTGCTGATGCGAGGCTCGCCCCACGCGCCCCAGTCTGCGACGGTATTGTTTTGTGGGCCGCAATCTGACATCAAGCGCAGCGATACTTGTTTGCCCGCCCAGGGGGAAAGATCCGCATCCAGTGGCGTCCACCGCCGCTGCGCCCACGTCTCCTCTGCCACCTTGACAGGCGCTTTGCTCGGTTCGAGAACCCACACGGAGAATACCACACCATCTGTGTTTGCGCCGCCATCCTTTATGCCCACATAACTGTAGAAGCCCGCGTTCTCAGGCACGACGAAAGGCAAGCTGTCTCCAAATACCGCGCCCACTTTGCCGATGTAGGGTGGATGGGTGAAAATGGCACGCTTTGTTACTCCACCACTCGTTATCTGCTCCACGTTCCACTGAGCGCCACTCGCACTGTCAGATGGTGTCTGCCTGTTCTGGCGATCGACAGTGGCCCAGTTCCACGTCCAAGACGGTGACGTTAGATCAAGGTTGATAAGGCTGCCTTTTTCGACGATGAAATTGATCTTCTTCGTCAGATCCGGACGCATGCGATCCACGACGACAAGACTTGCCGGACCTGTGACATCGCTCTGCGGGCGCACGCTCAACAGGAGCTGACCGCGCTTTTTCTCATCCGCCTGTGGACTGAGCGCAGCGGACACACCCGCTACCTGTTGCAACTCCAAATCTGTTTCCTGGCCACCGGCGTCTTCCTGGACAGTCAT
Source organism: Armatimonadota bacterium (assembly GCA_020846715.1). GTDB lineage: Bacteria > Armatimonadota > UBA5829 > DSUL01 > DSUL01 > JADLDK01. Next base: position 12,903 of record JADLDK010000009.1, read on the forward strand.
CTGTAGAGAACCATCTGAAAGCGTCCGGGCACTTCCAAAGACAAGCGGTAATCCTCGCTTCACGTCAACATCAACAGCGGCTCCCGCGGCGGACAACCACGTGTGCCCCTGCGCGCCGGCCGGAACGCTGAACACTATACCAGAGTCAGAGGTGATGCTCTGGCCAGGCGCCGCCTGCAGAGAAGGTAGTGCAGGAGGCTCTGGCAGGTCTTTCCCAGGGGAAAATCTGTACGTTCGCCCACCCGGTACCGTGTCAAACCAGAGGTAGCCTGCCTGCCCTCTCCTTACAGATCGAGAACCTAGAGACCGGCCGTTCGCGTCAAGAGCTTCGACGCGACCACCTCTTGCGCCACTCTTGAAGCCGATCTCGCTGTTGCCTCCAATATCCATCCGAGTGTCACCCGTGAGAACGACTGCGCCCGAACACGCCAGCGAACCCACTCTCTGCATAGTTCCGCGACTGTCCAGGTACTCGTACTGCGGAGTGTGACAGTAGTCCGTCCGTTGTCCGCCGGAGAGCGCAGAGCTTTCAAACAGATCTGAGTCCGGACTCCACGCCGCCCATCCCCACGCAGGCAGAAAAATCTGCCCACGGGGCGTCTCAATCTCCCAGGGGTCATGAGATCCGTTCACGAAAAGCTGCAGGACGCCGTAATCCACACGCAACCGGGACAGAGAAAAGAAACCCTTGTCCAGGGCTTCTGAAGCGCTGGCGAAACGGCCATCACCGTCCGCGTATTCGATCTTTTTCGGCGTGACTCCCGCGTAAAGCGCGGTGACTGGCCGCAGCATATAGTAGCTGCGGCACGTACGCGAAATCCCATACTTCTCTTCGACAAGCCATCCGATGTGCCCGTAAGCCAGAGTTGCGGCAAGAAAATGGTCTATGGAGGCGTCAATGCGCTGCGGTTGATCCCATCCCGGGTCGTTGCGGAAGAACTGCGCGGTCCAGGGCACCCCAATATCCGCTTCTTTCGGATGTATCTGATACAGATCGAAGGCGACATTCAGCGGCTCCTGCGCAGGGTCAACGCCGGGGTAGCACAGCCCATAGTTGCCAGTCGCCAGCCCCGCATAGTAGCACTGATAGCTGCCTTCGGAGTGCACGATTCCGTAAACACGCTGGTCGTTCAGCAGCAATTCGCCGTAACAATAGAAAGTCTGAGCAAACGTCCCTGCACCCGGGACGCGTGCGTCGAAGTCTGTGTAGACCCACGGAGCAATCGCTGTCTGAACATCGGTGTAAGCTGCGTCGGTGTCGAACTTCTTCTGAATCTGAGGCGCCAGCAGTGCGTCAAGTTCAACGGCCCGTGACGGCTTCAGAGCGTAATTGCGCGGCCACGCAGGACGCCAGTCACCGTTCGGCTCTCTCTGGACGTAGTCTTCGTTCCAGAAAGCATTCACAGGCGCAAAGTCGGTATAGTTGGTGTAGAGACCAGCGCGCCATCCGAGCGACTTCTGATGAGCGATGTAGTTCTCAAGGGCTTCATCCCCGCCTCTGCCAGGCGCAGCCCGGGTGCGCAACGTGAAGCTTTCTCCGTTGTCTCGCCACGTGATCTCGTGGTTGCACTGAATGAGATTCTTGATCCCGTAGGATGCCAGCACGTCCGAGCGGTCCATCTCCTGCTGATAGTTTTGCGGCCCCCAGCTCTCCTGCCACAAATACTCACCAGCCAGCTTGACATTCGCAGCGGGCGGGTTGTCTATGGTCGGATAGACTTCTTCGAAGGTCGGTGAAAGTGTGACGAAGAAGCGCTCGTAGAGATCGTTGCGCCTGCCGTCCGTTCTTGGAAGATAGCGCACACCCCCATTGACGCGGGCGGAAGAACCCTGAATGTCAGTTTGCGCATAGAGTGCGGACGCATTAGAGCGATACCAGTCCGCCCACACCGAGCCAAAATAGGCGCCTGCGTCAGAGCGCGCCATCAGAACGGCAGGGTTCCCGGGAGCAATAGTCAGGTAGGGAGTGAAGATAAGCTGAGGGGAACTGACGCCCTCGAAGCGCCCGAAATCCAGACCGGTCGCATCCCCACCCCTGCACACACAGTCCACTACAAGAGATTTCTGCCAGATGCGCACAGTCCACTCTACCGACGTACCTTGGATCCTGTAAGTAGCCCGAACGGTGTCACCTTCGCGCCGTGCGCTGACAAAGGCAGGGACACGCCCGTCTTCAAACAGGACACCAGCGCCGGAGAGCGGACGAAGCGTCTGTCCGCTTATCTGCGCGCTGACAGTGTCTGGAGGGCCTTTCGACGGCTCCCAGAAGTAGCTGACATCTGCGCTATTGCCCGATGAATAGCGAAACGTAAAGCGTCCGCCTGCTTCAGAAACGGTGCTAGTGGACGGTCCACTGAGGCTCATCGGCAGGATAGTCTGCTCTCTTGTGGGAAACGGCAGACGCCCCTGCCCGGTGTTCAGTCCCGCGCTTTGACCCTCAAACATGTCAACACCGCGCTTTGGGCGTGGCGCAAAAGAAAGAGGCTTGAGCTCTTCTTTGTAGAAAACAAGGTTGTCGAAGTAGATGGCGCGCTGCTGGGTATTGGTGACATTCCTGATGCGAAAGCCGACAAACTCACCACCCTGCAGCCGACTGCGAACATCGTCAGGAATTCGCTTGTGCACAAGCCACCACTGCATCCACCGGACATTGACGAGCGGGACTTCTATATTCGCGCCTGCTGCGTCTTTGAACAGCAGTGAAATGTCAATGCGAGGTGTTGAAGGGTCGGGAGCGAACTCCCAGTTGTTGCCGTAAATCCACACGTTGGCGCTGTTGAAGTCAGGTGGCAGAGGAATTGGTGTGTCGCGGCGCAAAACGATCTCACTCTGTGGACCAACGCCCTGGTAAGAGAGCTTCGCGACATACTTGCCAAATAGCTGCTGTTCTCGAGTCCGTCCGAAATCAGCCTGGGCGCCACCTGTCTCTTCGATAGTCCAGTTGAGCGGTTCCTGAAAACTCTCCTGGCCCTGGCGCTGATCGGAGTCCCGGTGCGCCCAGTCCAGTTCATATGGACGCGAACCGACAGGCCCCACGGGGTCAGAGGTTTCGTGCACCTGCTTGACCTCTGCTCCCTGCGCCATAGACACAGCCGCGAGCGCACAGATTAGAGCCCAAACAAGAAGGCGCACTAGACTAGCGGCTCCTCAGAATCAGTCTCTGCACTGACTCTGGCCGTTGCGGCTAGTCCACAATGAACTCACCACCATCCACCCCGATGATATTGCCGGTAATCCAGTAGGTCTCCGGGCGCGCGAGCGCAACAATGGCGCTGGCGACGTCTTCGGGAGTAGTCAGGCGGTTATAGGGGTTCTTGGCGGTGGCGAACTCGATCATCTGCTCACTGCTCGGGATCTTACGCAGCGCTGGAGTATCTGTTACTCCGGCTCTCAGCGAGTTGGCGGTAATGCCGTAAGGCGCAAGCTCAAGCGAAAGCTGGCGAATATGAGAGTTGAGCGCGCACTTTGCGGCTGACACAGCGCCGTAAGCTGGCCACATTCGTTCGTCTCCCGCACTCGTCATCCCGTAAATGCGTCCACCCCTGTCCAGCAGCTTTGCCCGCAACAGGTCCTGAACCCACCACACGAGACTGCTGCCCATAACATCAACAGTCATATCCATGTTGGATTTGTTAATGGCGTCTTCCGGGCGCTCGGTGATGTAGGGCTTTAGTGTGCCAAAAGCGAGCGAATGCAGAAGTACCCGCACACGCTTTCCTTCCGGCGCACCCTGGAGGAGCTCCAACATCTGGGTGACAACCTCGCCGCGTTTGTCCTCATCGGCCGCATTGACGTTGAAGAATATTGCTTTTCGTCCCGCCGCTTCGATATCCGTTTTGAGTCTGTCCACATTCTCCATGGTGGAGCGCCGATCCAGGTGCACACCGAAGATGTTCATACCGGCTTCACTGGCCAGTGCCCTGCACGCAGCCGCGCCAAAACCGCTGGATGCGCCCAGAATCAGCGCCCAAGCCCCCTCAAGGGACGAAACGTTCTGTGTCAACCCGAAGATACCTCCAACTTCACGAAACCAACCGCACAACAAACGGATATCGATAGTACTGTCCGTTGCTGGCCGCTAACCCCGCTAGAATACCGAAAACCAGATCAAGAATCAAGAGAGCGCCAAATACCAGGATCGCTGCCGGCACGACGATCAGAGATCCAACTCCGCAGGTTACAAGAGTTAGCATCGTCCCCGCAAGTCCAAAGATGAGCGCGGCAATCAGAATTGTCAACTGAAAATTGAGCGCCTCTTTTGCCTGGTCAGCGATATAGGCGGACTGATCCTTCTCTATCAGCCAGACAATAAGCGGGCCGATAAGGCCCAGCAGTCCCCAGTTCGCCAGAAATACTGAGAGAAGAGACCCGGACAGATGCGCGGCCACAGCCCAGTTGCGCTCCCGTGCCGACGGTCCGGCTCCACTGTGCGGCGGAAGTAGTGTTGCCATGGCAAAGCGTCAGCTTTCTACTCCATTGCTGGAGATGAGAAAGTCCTCCAGCTCCTGCACACTGGTGAAAATCCGCTCACACAGTGCCTCAAAGAACGGGCTGCGAACATGCGGGAAGTAGGCGTAGACGGGTTTGTTGTATCTGTAGGCGAAGTTCATTTCCGAAAGTACGCCCGGCGATATCTTGTCTGTCGGATACATGACAACAACGAAGTCGCTCTGGTGAATGAACTGATAGTCTCTGTCCACTGTGCGCGTCTTTATCTGGTCGATCATGCGCGAGTCGATGTCTGTGATGCTCGTCTCTTTGTCCGCCCTCTCCAACTCACGAGCCAGTCCCATGTCTTTGATGTACATTGGGTCGAAGCAGATGAAGTTCTCGCGCAGCCTGTTGACCAGTCCTCGAATACGCTCAACTTCTTCTGAGGTCTCCTCCAGCACCGTTATGGGATAGCTCAGATAGAACTTCTTCTTGTGCCCGAAAACCAGGTCATAGACATCGGCGACTGGCTGTTCCAGCGCTACGGTGTAGAACGGTTTTCCCGAGATGTTGGCGAGCTGCTCAGTGAGGAATTCTTCCTCATCCATCCACACACCGACCTCATCGCTCTTCATCCAGCTCCACTGCGGATTGTTCTTGAAGCGCTCTATAACGTCCTGTATGTTGTCCACAACATTCAGAAATATATCAGCCGGAAACTCCAGAACTTCCCTGTAAGACATGCCCTCCATCAGGACGCCGCGCCATCGAAAACACGCGTGAATGCCAACCATCGAATGCTGTGTCTTTTGCGCCTCAAGGGAAATCTTGTAGAAGGCTGTGCGCCGCGCTAAAGACAGCACTGTAGCATCGGAATCCAGCACCTTGAGATCTGTGAAGTTGATCCCGGACTCTCGGGCGGTCTGCTTCATGACGTTTCCGATATCGAAAAAGCTGATATCGGCCTTCTTTTCGCGGCAGAGATTTTCAAACTCCGCCATGAACTCCTTGCGTCCCGAGTTAGAAATTCCGGTGACGATGATCTTCAAGGCGCGGTGCAATCCTCCTGATGCCCGGTAATGTTACCTGGCGTAGCTTACTTCTACCCTACTCCAGGCAACTCCTGCCAGGCAGAGGTGATGGGGATGAAAGGGACTGGGTAAGGAGCGCAGCGTACCTGTACACGGTGATGACCTCATCCGCTTAGAATTAGGAGCAGTACAGGAGAGCTTGATCTACGCGACTCGCAGAGGAGTGCTCGTATTAGAAATCGGCAACGGAGTCAATAAACCTCCATGCCTGTGGCGTTTGTCGAGAAGGACGATTGAGGTGGTGAGGAAGTGGATTGGAACTCGATAGTAGGAACAATAATAGGTGCGGCCGTTGTGCTTACAGGAAGCTGGCTGAATCATCTTATGGCGCGAGACCAACGGAAGGCCCGCATACGAGAACATCTGTATGAACGGCGGATGGAGGCCTTTCTGGAGCTGCCAGGCCTTTTTAGGAACGTACTCGCTGCGGCGAATGGCCTGCGAAATCTTACAAAAAGCGAGTGCGTGCAGAGTGCTAGAGTTCCTGAGACAGAGTCATACTGCTAATTGCAACTCAAACGTATTTGGACTGCGTGAGTCGTGCCGTAATGTTGACTTCAGAACAGAATGCTCAGGACGTCGCTCAAACACTCGAACCAATAAACCCTATTGAGGTCGCTACTCAGGCTCAGATGGATGAGCCGCTTTGGCTTACCAAAGCGTTGACCAGTTATGACAATGCAATGAACGGGATGAGGCGAGATCTGTTAATTGGACCACTCAGCACCGATATTCTAACTGTCCTTGGCAAGAAGTCCGTGACGCGAACATCAGAGTAGAAGACAAAAACTGATGGAAAGCTGTCTTCCTATTATGGATTGTTGTCGAAAGCAGCCAAGGCGCATACTTGGCCGGAACAGGCCTGGCAGGTGGGATATCACCGGCCACACAGAAACGTGAGAGCAAACGGAATGATCTCCGGCCTATAGCGGAAGAAATCGAGAAGGTATTGCATTGGTTTTGCCTGCTACGAACAACGAAGAAAAGCAGCGGAGGATAGAAGATCTACATGTCTGGCTGGGCTTGTTTGTGCTTTCGCCTCATGAGGGCCAGCGGGCACTTGCAGCACGTGGCTGCTCACCCGAAAGAGTTGCGGAGATCATTCTAGCCAACGGGTCCTCGAGAGGTGAGTTCGACGACATAGAGGACAACGATCGGGATATTATGCGACTCTAGTCTGACGTGCTGAAAGCGCAGGCTTAGAGCAAGCACGGCCGAGTGAACCGGAGGGGCTTCTTGTCGCGCAGACCCATGGGACCAATGGAACAGATGAAGAGTTGAGGTGACGGCGGCAGGTCTGCGCGTGTAGAGCAGCTTGAGCGGCCGGGAGGGCAGCTTCGGCGGTGGCGGTGCGATAAGGCTGTTTCGCAGGAAAGGGCGGTTCTTGCCGACAGGGACGGCATCAGTTATGCTGTGGACTCGGAGGCGATAAGGTGTCAAGCGGTGTAGAAAAGCTGCGCAGGATGCTGGAAATTCGAGCCTGTGAAGAGCGGGTGCAGCAGTTGTTTGCGGAGGGACTTGTGCGTGGCTCAACGCATCTGTGTATCGGGCAGGAAGCGGTGGCTGTGGGCGTCGTCTCTGCGATTGACAGTGAGAGAGGAGACACGCTGAGCTGCACGTACAGAGGGCACGGCTACGCGCTGGCGATGGGCATGTCTCTGAGGTCTTTGCTGGCCGAGTTGATGGGCAGATCTGGCGGCTGTTGCGGCGGAAAAGGTGGCTCAATGCATCTGACTGATCCAGACATTGGGTTTTTGGGTGAGTTCGCGATTGTCGGCGCAAATGTCCCCGTCACGAATGGCGCGGCGCTGTCGGCTCAGGTGCTGGGGACAGGAGCGGTAAGTGTGGCCGTGTTTGGGGACGGCGCTGTGAATATCGGCGCGTGGCACGAAGCTGTCAATCTGGCCGCTGTCTGGAAGCTGCCAAGCATCTTTGTCTGCGAAAACAATCTGTACGGGGAATACACCCCGTTTGCAGAAACCTCGCCTGTGCCATCGGTAGCCGATCGCGCTGCGGCGTATGGGAGTCCGGCGATTGTAGTAGATGGGCAGGACGTTGACGCAGTGGAGGAAGCGGCGCATACAGCTTGCGAGCGCGCCCGTGCCGGCGGCGGTCCCATGCTTATTGAAGCGAAAAACTATCGTTTTGTCGGACACTCGCGAACAGACCCCGCCACCTATCGCCCCGAGGGTGAACTGGAAGAGTGGATGCGGCGCGATCCTGTTCAGATTCAAAAACAGCGTCTCATCGACAAAGGGGAACTGAGCGCAAGGCGATTTACAGAGATGACGAGAAAAGCGCACGAGGCGGTAGAAGAAGCGCTTCAGTGGGCGAGCAACCAGGCGTGGCCGGTAAAATCGGAAGTGCGCGAAGGGATATGGGTGTGAGCGGATGGCAGTTCTGACCTATCGAGAGGCTATTACGCGCGCGCTGGATGAAGAGATGTCGCGAGACGGCTCTGTCGTGCTCTTCGGTGAAGATGTGGCAAAAGCTGGCGGCGTGTTCAAAGCCACACCCGGACTCTACGAGAAGTTTGGCGCGCTCCGAGTTCGGGACACGCCAATTTCGGAAACCGCCATCATCGGCGCGGCCATTGGCGCGGCTATGACAGGATTGAGGCCGGTGGCAGAGCTCATGTTTGCGGACTTTGTCGCGGTGTGTCTGGATCAGATCGTCAACCAGGCGGCCAAACTGCGCTACATGTCCCGTGGAAAGATCAAAGCGCCCTTGACTATCAGAGGCGCACAGGGAGCGGGCACGGGATTTGCGTCACAACATTCCCAATGCGTTGAGACTCTGCTGATGCACAACCCGGGAATCAAAGTGGCCGCTCCAGCTACTCCAGCGGATGCTCTCGGACTTCTAAAAACGGCGATTCGTGACGACAACCCCGTGATGTTCCTTGAGCACAAGATGATGTACAACGAAAAGGGCGACGTTCCAGCCGGAGACTACCTAGTGCCTTTCGGAAAGGCGGCCGTCTTACGAGAGGGCAAGGATGTCACGGTTGTCGCAGTTCAGCGTATGGTGAAGGTAGCGAGTGAAGCAGCGGAGCAGTTGGCTGAGGAGGGAATTTCCTGCGAAGTGCTGGACCTGCGCACGCTGGTTCCCATGGACATTGGCGCAGTGATTTCTTCGGTTGAGCGTACGGGCCACCTGGTGACTGTAGAGGAGGCTGTTGAGACGTGCGGATGGGGCGCGGAAGTGGTGTCTCGAGTGGCATCTGAAAGCATCTGGAACCTGGATGGCCCACCCTTGCGCGTGACGCTCGGAGAGAGCATCATCCCCTTCAGCGAACCACTGGAGGAGGCGATTATCCCCAATCCGGCTCGCGTTATCTCCGCAGTGCGCTCACTTATGGCACATTGAAAGGCGTCTTATGCTGCTGAATTGCTTCCATTTTAGCTTTACGGTCTCAGACATCGAGGCTTCCGTGCACTTCTACCGCGACATCCTGGGTATGAAGCTGGTCCACAGGATGGTCCACGACCAGCCTTACACAAGCAAGCAGGTCGCCTTTGACAATGCGTTCCTAAAGGTTGCGCTGTTTACGATAGACGCGATGCCCCAGCCTCCGTCCGGACATATCCTGGAGCTGATTGAGTACGCGAACCCCCGAGGTGAACCCACAGACACAGCGACAAACCGGCCGGGCGCGGCGCACATGGCGTTTCAGGTGGATGACTTGCAGGCGGAATACGCCCGGATGAAAGCTCTGGGAGTGCGGTTCAAATCGGAGCCTGTGCAGATTACCGCAGGCCGCAATGCGGGTGGCTGGACAGTCTATCTGCTGGACCCGGACAATATCACTCTGGAGATGGTGCAGCCAAAGTCTCTGTAGAGCCTGATGCGCGAAACCTCCGCTTCTGCGACGTGGAGTTGTCCGCACGAAGCATGCGACTAGGCTACTGTAGAGTTGAAGTCGCTCCGCCATCCACCACCACGAGAGAGCCCGTGGTCCACGCGGCCTCTTTTGACGCCAGCCAGAGGACAGCAGAGGTGACGTCGACGGGTTGACCCAGGCGACCAAGCGGTGTTCCTTCTTCCAAGTGCGCTCGAAGAGCGGGATCGGCCAGCGCGGACCGGTTGATGTCGGTTTCGACTGTCCCCGGCAAAACTGCGTTGCACGTAATGCCGTGGGGCGCAAGGCTGAGCGCCATGCTCTTGATCAGCAGATTCTCCCCAGCCTTTGAAGCGCAGTAGTGCGCCTGTTTGCTGCCTCCGACGAGGCTGGAAATTGAACCGGTCGCAACAATACGCCCTCCGCCCTGCCGCGCTGTCATGTGGCGGGCAACTGCCTGCGACGTCAGGAAAACGCCCTTCAGATTGACAGCCAGCACTCTGTCCCACTGCGCCTCTTCAATATCCATAAAGTCCGCAAACGGGCAGATGCCGGCGTTACAGATGAGGATGTCGATACGCCCAAAGCTCTGGAGCGTACGGGAGACCAGCGCTTCGACTCTTTCCGACAGAGCGACGTCGGCGTTTACGTGCATACTGCGCCGGCCAAGCTGCTGTATAGAGCTGACAACAGACTCCGCATTAGCATCGTCGTCCAGGTGGTTGATAGCGACGTCGGATCCGGCCCGGGCCAGAGCCATGGCGATAGCGGCTCCGATCCCACGTGAAGCGCCCGTAACCAGAGAGACAGGAGCTTGATCGGGAGCGGATGAAAAAAGGCTCAACATCAGCTTCCGATCTTTCCGTCTGGATGGTCCTGCAGGACGCGGAGATCGTACATTGGAACGAGAATGTCCGCTGTTTTCCGGATCCGATCGTATGCGCTGAGGGCTTCGTACATGTTCTCGTTGATGCCGAGAATGCGGTTTTCTGCGATGTTCTCATAGCGGAAGAAACAGTCCGAGAAGACCACCGTTCCCTCAGTTGTGGAAACCTGCACCGCGACGCTGCTGCGATGGTGGACACCGGTCCAGAAGACTTCGACTCCCGGCGCAAGCTCGTGCTCGTTTTCCATCATCGCCATGCGTTCCCACGCGTCTGTGAAAACGTGACAGATCAGGCGTGGAATGATGCACATGTGCAGTTTGTCGTGCGGGTGAGGCTTCCATCGCGGCGCAAAGAGCTCCCCCCAGCCAGAGCGATTGACGCAAATCGCGGCGTTCGGAAACTTGTCCAGCCCACCAGTTGCGTAGCTCTGCAGGGGCGTAAGAACGAGCGTATCGACGTCCTCTGGCCGCACTCCCAGAGCCCTCAAACGGTTTTCGACGCGGTCTTCATCGTTTACAACAAGCTTCTGGCGCCCGCCCGTGCCGCCGAGCCAGATTTCGTTCAGGCTGTCGAGCTCCTCAAGCGGTGGCCCGCTATTCACGAGAATTGTGCGTCCATGCCCGCGGATCAGCATTGCGTAGACAGCAAGAGGCTCCCACTCGTCCTCTCCGAGGTTGCTCATCCAGTAAAGCTGAACACCCGGGCAGGCTGTAAACTCTCCCACCTTCAAAACATCAACTCGATAATCCATCGTCTGCCGCTCCTCCGGCAAATCAGACCACGTCTGGCGCGCTTGTCCTCCGTCAGGCATCAGCCCAGAGCTTAGGCCGCTTGAGGCACGTCACAACTACCGCCGCTATTTCAGTCCATCCGCATGCCGCCATTGACGTCAATGGTGGCGCCGGTAATGAACCCTGCTTCCTCCGAAGCCAGGAACACTGCCGCCGCCGCAATGTCCGACGGCTCGGCCAGACGCCCCATCGGAATTGTCTCGCGAATCTTTGCCACCATTTCCGGCATGTTCCACCGGGACGTTAGAGCTGTGTCCGCCAGACCTGGCGCAATGGTATTGGCCGTGCCGTAAGGGGCAAGATACTTCGCGAAGCTCTTTGTCATTGAATACAAGCCAGCTTTGGTGAGGCAGTACACAGGAATATCCAGATACCCGCCGGTTTTCCCTCCGACAGAGCTGATATTAATGATTCTGCCGGTCCGGCGTGACACCATGTGGGCGCCCGCGGCTTGAGACAGAAAGTAGGGCCCCCGCAGGTTGACGGCAACAAGTTTGTCGAAGAACGATTCGTCAACGTCGGGCAGCGGGCACAGGGGACAGATCCCCGCGTTGTTGACAAGGATGTCGAGCTGTCCGGAAGACTCAATTACACGAGCGACAGTCTCTCTGCAGCTTTCGACAGAGGAAACGTCCAGATGCTGGACAGCTACGCCATCTCCAACAGATGCAGCGGCTTGATGTGCCGCAACGGTGTCCAGGTCTCCGATGACAACTGAAGCACCAGCACAGTGCAGGGCGTGTACGATGCCAAGGCCTATCCCCCGCGCACCACCAGTCACCAGAGCGACTTTTCCGCTCAGGTCAAACGGCATAGTGGTTTCCAGACAGATCTCTTGACGGGTGCGCTTGTAGTCATTGTCCTTTGGAGTTTTTGCTCTGTCCTGGCAGAATTCCTGCACCGAACCGAGGAGAACAAGCGTAAGTCACATTATCCGTCGGTCCGCGAAAAGACCGCTTTGAGCGCTTCGGCGGCGGGTTTGAACTTTCCGTCAAATTCTATGACAGAAGTGTTTGCCGTGCATGGAAAGCAGTCATGCCCCATCCAGACAATGAAGCCACCACACTCGGGAAAGCGGCTTTTGCAGGCATCAGCGGCAATGGACAGCGCTTCAGCCTGACGCTTTTGGCTCCACTCCACATAGTCCTCCAGGCTGGCAGTCTCATTTCCCGTTTCGCGGACAAACTGCTCCCACTCGATCCACCAGGCACTTGTACGCCGCCACAGCGGGTTATCTGGCGTGCAGGGCATGACCTCGCACTCTCCTGAGTATAGACGGATCATCTCAGCAGAGCTTGCGCCAGGGGCTCCAGTCTCCGAGCGAAAGAGGGCGTCGTCGTTTTTCCAGTAATCCCGCCAGGCTTGCAGATCGGAATCCGCCTTCCACGGACCATGCACGTCCCAGTGAACGCCTTTTCCGAACTCTTCAGCCGACGCGCCGAAGCGAGGTCCGCTTGAAGACGTCGGCAGATAACGGCGCGTGGGGTCCAGTTCGCGGCAGACTTCGCCAAGGCGCGCGAGCATGGGATGCTCCACGCCGCAGGGGGTACGGTCATTGTTCTGGAGCTCGTTGCCTCCACACCAGATAATGAGCGAAGGGTGATGGTGACGGCGCTGAATATAGGAGGCGGCAATCTGCGCCAGCGTCTCGATGGAGCCAGCGTCATCCGGCGGATAGTTGTCCACTCCGGAAGAGGACAACGGGAACTCCTGCCACACCATCAGCCCCATCTCATCGCAGAGATCGTAGAACAGCTCACTCTCCAGCGTCGCCCCACCCCACACGCGTACGACGTTAGCGCCCATATCCCGGTAGGCTTCCAGCAGTGTTTTGTAACGCGCTGGTGGTGTATCAGCAAAGTTCGGGAGCGGAGGAACCCAGTTCACCCCCTGCAGGAAAACGGGCTTGCCATTTACGACACATATCCAGGGGTCGGCTGCCGGCGGAGCGCCTTTGCAACGCTGCCAGCGCACATCCCTGAATCCCACACGCTTCAGGCGCTGATCGACAACTCGTCCTGCGCCGTCCAGAAGCTCAGTGTGAACGCCGTAGAGAGTCTGAGGCCCCATCCCGCTGGGCCACCAGAGACGCACGGGCGCGTCTTCTATGGCGACTCCAGAAGAATTGAACGATTCAAGTGATGTTGTGACACTGTCGATTGTCCGGCCATCCTGCGTCAGAGTCACTCTCACACTGTGGTCACCAGGCGCGCTGATATGCCCGGTCATCTCCAGCGTGCCACTCTGTGGAGACATCGCGCCGCGCGTGCGATACCACAGATCCTCTATCTCGGCGCCATCAGTGATCTCCAGCTTCACACCCGCGAACATGCCGATCTGCACCACCCGTGGTGTCCAGTCCCAGGTGTAGTTGAATCTCACCTTCCAGTCCGTCATGCGCGACGTGTAGCCAAACTGACCAAGCCACCGTGGCGAGCACTCGAAAACAACCTGCAGAACGTTGCGGGAGGAGTTCAGATGAGGCGTGAGATCCAGAGTCAGCGGGAGATGGGAGTTCGCGAAGCTGGCGAGGGGCTTTGCATTCAGGAGCACCTCACCTGTTCCGTCCAGCCCTTCAAAGGTAAGGCGCACGGTCTTTCCAGCGTCCAGACACTCCGGGGGAAGCTGGCACTCGTAAATCCAGTGCCGGTTCTCAACCCATTCGCACGCCCGCGCATTGAGTCCGCTGTTCCAGTCCGGCAGAAGACCGGCATCGAGCAGGGCCTTTTGCACAGAACCGGGAACCTGGGCGGGAATGGCCGGCACATCCGCTCCGGGAGATGCGCCGACTTCCATTGTCCGCGCGAGCCGCCAGAGATGGGGAATCCATCCGGAAAGGGTCCAGGAAAGCGTGGACAGGTCGCAGGTCGTCTTCATGAGAGTTTTCTCCAAGTGATGCGCGGAATAACGAAAACGGAAGCATCGCGCCACGGACACTCCCTCACGACGGGACGCCCGGGAGAGTTCGCATGGAGTGCTCCGGCAGCGTTGGCACGAGCGATGCGACGTACAATGCTCTCCGCAGTCACCATTTGAACTTCAAAGCTGTTCTCAGTGTCACAGGCTGCGACCGCCCATTCAGCGGAAAAACCAGCGCTGCAACCCACCAGTTCTTTTTGCCGAAAGGAAATGCCACGACGGGAGCGATCTGATGAGTTCGGTCGGAGTAACTCCCGTACACTTCCACTCCCAGCGCTCCAAAGTTGGTGTCCCTCGCCCAGCCCAGCGCATATCCATGCCGGTAAGACTGGCCCGATGCCAGCCTCTTCTCAACGATTATATTGTAGGCGTAGTGGTTACGGCGGACGTCTTTGCTGAGGACCAGCCTGCCCTCCATCTCGTCCGCCTTTTCTGAATCCGCTTTGAGCTTGTACCCCAGGTACAGCGCAGGATCAAGCGCGAGGCGATTGTGTCTCGCCAGACGGTAGATCGACTTGAACCTGACTGCGTCAAACTTCAGGTTCTTGCTATAATCTTTCTGGCTTACGAGGTAAACGGCGTTAGCCCAGCGTTCGGTGGTCCCATTCCCCAACTCAATCTGATTTCTGAAATCACGACCACCACGACGCGAGTTGATCGCGAAGTCCGTGTGCACAGAGATACTCCAACTGCCTTTGCTGGATGTCCAGGATTCGTAAGTATGGATGAAGGGTCTCTGGTGACAGAAACCAGGTGAAGCTGCAAAAAAGAGTAGCCCAGACGCAGCCAGCACATAGCGACTCATGTGATGTCCCCCAAATTTCGTGCGAATAGTGTCGGTTCGCGCAACTGTCGTGTTCGGTAGGACGTCCGGGTCCGAGCCTCTGCCAGACAACCCCAGTTTATACCTGTTGAGTCGATCCTCCGCAACAGTCTGCACAGCTTCGATTGGCCAGTGCCAGGCAAACGCTCGCAGAGTGAATCTCTCACGGGAAGACCATATCTGCCTGTGGCAGTCTTCTGCCTTAGTGGTACGCCTGGGCGCTGGTATGACCGTACTAATAGACCATTGACCGGATCCAGGCGTGGGTCTACAATGACCAATGGTGGTAGTGTGTCCGCCGCCTATACGCGCGCCCATATTGGTCCTTCTGTTGTTCTGAACGGCCAAGCAGTAGTACTCAGGGAGTAGCGGAAAGGAAGCGCGTGACTTGAAGAGCATTGCGACAATTGTAGCTGGGTTGGCATTCCTTAGCGCGGGTTTGGCCTCGCTGCCTGCCTACGCTGAGCCTCATTGCGACCGGGCCTATGACGCGGCCCAGATGGCGTTTGCCGTCACGCCTGCCCAGGCTGAGGATCTGGTGCGGGCCTGGCGCCAGATTAGCGACATGGAGCTTGAACTGAAGGGCGTCGAATTTCCGGAAGACTTCGCACCGGCCTACGCCTTCGAATCTCAGCAGCCACACGAGCACTTCAAGGTGGACACGGAGACAGGGGAGATTGTCGGCTGGTCGGATCCGGAAGCCGCGGACATATACGAAAGCAATCTGAACGGGGGACTGCCGCCGGAGACCAAGCTTTCACAAGCAGCGCAGGCCGCCGCCTCAGCGCAGTTCCTGAGCGTACACTACCCGCAGTTCAACTTCGGACTTATGGTGCGGACCTGTCCTGAATGCAACGTTTGGCGCAAACGCACGGCGGCGGGGGTGTGGATACTCCGAGACTATGGCGTTGTAGTGGTCGATGAGTGGACGGGGGCGCCGACGTGGTACCGCGGACGGTATCGTACGGCGCCTGTCAGCGTCCCCACGCCAGCAGTCGGTCAGAGGGATGCCGCAGTCATTGCGCTTGATGCCTGCGGCGCCATCGAAGGCGCAGCGGTTGCGTTCGCCACTGAGAGCCTCGATCTCATGCTGCGCGAAGACGAGCTGGGTGGGCAGCGCCTCGTCTACGCCTTCACGATCGCCGTGCACAGCGACCCCACCTACACGGCTCAGGACTACGAAGCAGAAACTTCGGGCGGTGCGCCAAGTTCCGCGGCTATCGTGAGCGTGGACGTGGACGCCGTGACGGGCGAAATGTCCGATCTGGACTATTCCGGCCCGCTTGGTTGGGGTCCGGCGCCAGCGAAGGGCAGGGCCGGCAAGCAGCCATTTCGACGGTTTCTGAATAAGGCGGTACTCACGGAGCCTCAAGCGTTGGGCCTGCCCCAGCGCGCGCGGCTGTGCGTGTCGCGTCGAGGCACTCTGCTCACTGACTTTTGCTATCCCCCACTCGTCCGAAACGGAGTGTCCTATGTCTACGTCGGATACCTGGCGTCGCTAATGCGCGGGACGCTTTCCTGGCAGAACAAGCGGGCCACAATCCGCACCGCCAGCGGCGTTTTCGAGTTCGCATCTGACGAGGCAGCGCCGGCAAGCGGTCGCCGCGCAGTGAATGTGAAGGGGAGGCTGTTTGTACCGACTGTCGACGCCTGTGCAATCTTGAACGCCAAGGCGGCCTGGGAGAACGACGTGAAACGGTTGACGTTGAAGCTGTAGAGGCGGGCGAGCGGGCCGGGTCCTGCCGGATGCCGTCACGTTTGCCACAGTTCCAACGCTCAAGCGGGCGCCGTGATGCCGTCTCCCGTGCGCCGGATTATGAGCCACGTACGAGCTCAGGGTACCAAGAGGTAGCGAAGATGAGACACATACAGTGCTTAGCTTATGCCGTCGTATTGTTGACTGTCATAGGACCTCGGTGCGCGGCGGCCAGTGCGGGCGGAGAGTTCTTTATCGTCAGTGTAGCAAGTCCTGGCTCTACCTGGAATGGAACGGGCACCTTCTTCCTGACGACGCTGAAAGGCTACACGTGGGAGCACTTCAGGCGTCACACCGATATCACGGACGCAATGATGCTCGACGGCGGCAGCCGCCATAACCTCGATTCATGGCGGCGCGGCCAGCGGAGCGGGTTCGTCTGTGCATACACATCAGGAGACTCACAATGACAGCTATACGTTTCACAGCGGCGATTCTCGGGTGGCTGGCCTTACTGGCTGGTCCGGCGTTGCCGGATGTCGGGCTGCGTGTATCGACCGACCGGCCAAGCGTATGCGCCGGTGATAAGCTTTTGCTGCGGGCGGCGCTCGTCAACACGGGCTCGGAGACGGTGCGGTTCATCAAGGCTCTCGAACCGGGCGCCGGGCAGGTCAAACTCAGCGTGACACCACCATCCGGCGCCACACGTCCGTATCACTGCCCGGTGGCGTTTGACTGGAGCGGCCCGCCGGCCGGTGGCTGGGCGGCGCTCGGGCGCCCGCTCCAGCCGGGGCGCGAGTACAGCTGGGTCATCGAGGCCAGCGATGAGGTCGAGGGACGGCTGCTTTCGTCGCCCGGTGATTACACGATCCGTGTGTCGTTCGAGCAGCGTGACCGCCCCGGCTTGCCGGGAATGACTGCCGTTGCAGCTCCCGTCAGTATCCACGTTGCACCGCGCGCAGCGGCGGACCGGCCGCTGTGCCAGTCAATCGCCGGCATCGAAGCGAAACTCCTTGGGCGCGACGCAATCGCTTCGCTTGCTGCCTGGCAAGCCGCCCTTCATGATGCCGCCAGCGCCGATCGAACGTTCGAGGCGCGCGCTCGCCTGGCCGACCAGTGCTGTAGTGTCATGGGCCTCCTGCGGGACGCTGGAGTCGACAACAGGGAAGCGATGGCGTCGCTCGATAGCCTGTTGCAGGTCACTGATCGGATGCCGGCGACTCTGCGAGAAACCGCGTGGCCGCAGCTGCTGCGCGGGTTCGCGACGGCCGGCGCTCCGAAGCGCGCTGTTGACGTGGCGGTCAAAGCTCTAGCGGACCCTGCGCTCACGGACGATGGCCGCGTCCACGCAATGCTGGATCTGAAACAGATCGCCGACGGAAAGCTGACCGGGCGGCCGGATGGCGCTTTGCCAGGCGCGCTGCATCTGGATGATCCTGTCATACCGCTGGAGAGAGCGGCAGCCGCGCTTGGTGTGCGCGCGGAGGAGACGAGTGATGGCGTCTCCGTCACTGCCGCAGGGCTCGCAGCGACGCTGCGGGCAGACGCACAGGTGATAACCATCAACGGGCGGCGCTACCCGGGGCAGTGCATGCGAGACAGCGGCGCCACGCTGGTGAGTCCCCGCCTGTTTGCGACTCTGCTGGCGTACTACTACGGCGACCCGGGTGCCGTCACGTTTGCCACGGTTCCAACGCTCGAGCGGGCGCCGTAATGCCGTTTCCCGTAAGCCGAATTATGAGCCACGTACGAGCTCAGGGTACCAAGAGGTAGCGAAGATGAGACACATACAGTGCTTAGCTTATGCCGTCGTATTGTTGACTGTCATAGGAGCACGGTGCGCGGCGGGCACGGCGACGGTGGACTGGGTTTCCACCTTTTCGAGTGGTGGGCTGGATGCCTTCAATGACCTGGCTGTCGATAGTGACGGCAACATCTACGTCGTTGGAGCGAGCGAAGGAAGCGAGGCAGGCCAGAATCTCGGCGGAGCGGACGCTATTGTTGTGAAGTACAGCCCGACGGGAGCGCGCCTGGCAAGCGTGCAGTTCGGCACCTCCGCAGACGATGACGCGTGGGATGTGGCTTGTGACGCTGACGGCTACCTGTACGTACTGTGTCATACGGACGGCGACTTTGACGGCCCAAGTGCTGGGGAGTCGGACTTTGCGGTGGCCAAGTTCACGCCTTCGCTGAGCATGGTCTGGAAGCGGCAGTTCGGTTCGGCGGAGCCGGAGTACTCAGGCGGGATTGCAGTTGCGCCGAATGGCCACATCTGGTTCTGCGGGGTTACAGATGGCCGTGTCTTCGGCGAAACACCAGCGGAGATCTACGAGGAGTCCATTGTCGTCGAGATGGGTCCGAATGGCGATGTGCTCCAGGCGGTTCAGTTGCAGATGGGCGGCAGCATGGACGCTGACGAAATGGCGGTTGACACTGCTGGCAATCTATATCTCACAGGCGAAGCGACCGGGGTGTTCAACAATCTGGCCCTCGAAGGGGACGCATTCATCGCGAAGTTCTCGCCGTCTCTGAACCTGCTGTGGGGCTGGCAGTTTGCCGGACCGGAGGCCGGGCGGGCCGGAGCCACGGCCGTCATGCCGTCGGGTGGCGTGGCGGTAGTCGGCATCAAGGACATTGCATGGGTCTACGGGCGGACGGAGACCGACTTCATTTCCCGGTTTGGCTCTGACGGCTCTCAGTTGTGGATGCGCACCACCTCTCCACTTGCCCGCGCGGGAGCCAGCGCCACCGTTGTAGATCACGCCAACCGGATCTACATTGGAGGTATTGTCTCTTCAGGGCTCTTCGGCCCTAACCTGGGTCAGTACGACATCTATGCTGTGTCTTTCGATGCGGCGGGTGAGGAGCTGTGGCACTACCAGGCCGGCTCTGTGGGTGACGACTACATCTGCGACGTCCGGCTGTCGGCGGGTGGCAAACTGCTCGCAGTCGGCGTCTCTGACGGCGGTCTGTTCGGCATGCCCATCGGCCAGCAACACGCCTTTCTTATCCAGCTCTC
>JADLDK010000010.1 GCA_020846715.1 Armatimonadota bacterium
ACTCACTCAGCACACAGGCGAGTCGCTGTTTTTCCTGGGAGCAGGTGAACGCGCCGCTGAGCCTGGACGGGCCCAGCAAAATCCGCTGCACGTTCCGCCGATTTCCGATGATGCATGGGACATACTGGGTGCATATCTGGATTGGACGGGTCGGCGAAGTTGCGGACTATGTTGAGAATGCCGCACAGCTGACTGTGTCGCCCATGGACGTTTACGGCACGGGACGCGTGCCGGACCCGCGCAGCGGTCTTGCGTTCTGCCACGGGGACTGGGAGCTCAACGGCAGCGCGCTTCGCCCCGTGAGAAGCTGAGGTTCTCCCTCTTTCTGGACGATGTCGGAGCCTGTGTACCTGGCGAAGCGTACAGAGAAATTGAAAAACTGATAGACTTGCATGTCCGTGCGCTGATAGACTGTAGGCTGATAGACTTACCGGGTGTGAGAGTGAAATGAGCAAGTTCATATTTGTAACAGGTGGTGTTGTCTCATCCATCGGCAAAGGCATTACCACGGCCAGCCTGGGGCGGCTGTTGAAGAGCCGCGGCCTGAAGATCACCATGCAGAAGCTGGATCCCTACATCAACGTGGATGCGGGCACGATGAATCCGTTTCAGCATGGGGAAGTCTTTGTAACGGATGATGGCGCTGAAACCGATCTGGACGTCGGGCACTACGAGCGCTTCGTTGACGAAAATCTCAACCGCAACTCCAACATCACGACGGGCAAGATTTACGGCGCTGTCATCAGCAAGGAGCGCCGGGGCGACTATCTGGGCGGTACGGTCCAGGTTATCCCGCACATAACAGACGAGATCAAGGCCGGCATCCTGCGCCTTGCGGAAGACTCTTCAGCGGACGTAGTCATCGTGGAGATCGGGGGCACCGTCGGCGACATTGAAGGTCTGCCGTTCCTGGAGGCTATCCGGCAGTTCCGCAAGGACGTTGGCGATGACAACGCTCTGTACATCCACGTGACGCTCATCGCAAGCGTAGGACCCTGGAGTGAGCTGAAAACCAAGCCAACCCAGCACTCCGTTATGAACCTGCGCGAGATTGGCATCCAGCCGGATATTCTCGTGTGCCGCTCCAAAGTGCCGCTATCCGACGAAATGCGCGATAAGCTCTCTTTGTTCTGCGACGTGGACAAAGAAGCGGTTATTCAGGCGCTGGATGTGGACAATCTGTACGAAGTGCCCCTGAGCATGGAGCGCGAGGGGCTGGCTCGTCTGGCATGCGAGAAGTTGAAGCTGCCGCAGGTGGAGCCTGATCTGGCGGAATGGGAACAGATTGTCAACACGCTGAAAAATCCGCGGCATGCGCTGACTGTCTCTATAGTGGGCAAGTACACGGGCAACGGTGATGCCTACATCAGCATTGCGGAATCTGTCAAGCACGGCGGCGTTGCAAATGACGCGGGAGTTAATATCCGGTGGATCGATTCCGAAGAGCTGGAGTCACTGAATACAGAGGCGGCGCTTGGTGGATCGGACGCCATCATTGTCGCCGGAGGCTTTGGCAGGCGCGGTGTTGAGGGTAAGATTGCCAGCATCTGCTACGCCCGCGAACGCAACATTCCGTTTCTCGGTCTTTGTTACGGGTTGCAGATGGGCGTCATCGAGTTTGCCCGCAATGTTTGCGGGATGGAAGACGCCAACACTGAAGAGATTGATACCAGCACCTCCTTCCCGGTAATTCATCTGCTGCCTGAGCAGGCGGACGTTACGGACAAGGGAGCGAGTATGCGGCTTGGTCTGTATCCCTGCCGGCTGCTGAATGGGTCTCTGGCGCAAAAGCTCTACGGCAAGGAGCTTGTTTATGAGCGCCATCGCCACCGCTACGAAGTGAACAACGCCCACCGGCCGACGCTGGAAAAGGCAGGGATGCAGTTTTCGGGCGTTTCTCCGGACTACCGCCTGGTGGAGATCATCGAGCTGCCGTCCCACCCGTTCTTCCTTGCGACGCAATTCCACCCGGAATTCAAATCCCGGCCCAACCGCCCGCACCCACTGTTCAAAGGGTTGATTGAGGCCGCGCTCAAGTATCAGCAGAAGCAGCGCGAGGGCGCCAATGGCCATGGCCGGTCCAGAAAGGGCGACGCCTCCGAGCAGCAGCGCGAAGAGCTGACAACCCGTACTCAGGCCTAGCCGTTCGTACGGACGTGGCGCCCGCCCACCGGTCTAACCGGCGCTGGTGTCAAAGGCCGATAGCTGAGCCTTCTTCGCCCTGGGACGCGGCGGTGATCTGCCCAGTCTCAGGATGAACCGCAAGTGCGTTGCAGGGCCCGCCAATGCTTTCTTTGATTAGCAGGCTGTGTCCCTTGCGACGAAGCTCGGAGCGAATATCGCCTTCTACATTCCAGACCTGCAGCGGCTCGGCAGACTGAACGTGGACACGCGCGCGGCAGACTGCGTCCAGTGGCTGCATCTGGAAATCTACCAGACTCATGAGCATCTGAGCTGTGACTGTAACGATGGTCTCCCCGCCCGGCATTCCCAGCCCGATATGCGCGCCTCCATTCTGAAGCGCCAGGAGAGGGGACATGTTGTGGCACATTCGCTTGCCCGGCTGCGCGGCATTCGGGCTTGCCGGGTTGCTGTCAAAGCGCGACATGCCATGCCCCATCACCAGGCCGAGCCCTGGAATGACCACGCGCGATCCAAACATTCCGCCCTGTGTCGCCGTGAGGGAGACCATATTCCCCGCAGCATCCTTCACGACTACGTTGCCCGTGTGTGAAGACCCCGGCGCCTCTTTCGGCTTTTCCGCGGCGTTGGCGCAAGATGAAATCTGCTCTGCAATGTCTGCGGCGCGCTCGTCTGAGAGTATCTGCGCTACCGGAACCTCTCTGAAGTTGGGGTCTGCGGAGTGGGCTTCGCGATCCTGCCAGCAGAGTTTTGCAACTTCAGCGAAGAGATGAAAGTAGTCTGCCTCACGCCCGCGCAAGCCCTGGATGTCAAAGTGATTCAGCGCTTTCAGAATCTGCAGCGTCGTCAGGCCGCCGGAAGGCAGCGGCGGTGTGAACAGATCCAGTCCCCGGTAGTGGGCGTGAAGCGGTTGGACGAGCTCTGGCTGGTAATCGAAATCCTCAGCGCTCAATATCCCACCGTGTTGTTGAATATGTGTGCACAGCCTGCTCGGCAGATCGCCCCTGTAAAAGCTCTCCGGTCCTTCGTCCGCCAGACTTTGCAGAAGATTAGCCAGGTCCCGCTGAACAAAGATTTCTCCCACCTCTGGCGTGCGCCCCTGTGGAAACATCGCCTGCCGAGAGTCAGCGTCCGTACCCGCGGCCATCGTCTCCATCTGAGCCTTGAGAATTGCATCCACTGGAAAGCCCTCGGAGGCAATTCTGATTGCGTGCTCGCTCGCCTGCGCCCACGAAAGCGTGCCCCACAGCCTCAACGCCTCCGCCAGACCCGCTACAACAGCCGGCACACTTATCGCGAGATAGCCAAATACTTCAGCGTCTGCTTTTCCGGCGAAGAGCTCCCTCCGGTAGGCCTTTGGCGCGTGGGAATCAAAGTTGAGCGCCGCGACGCTGCCGTCCTTCAAACACACCACCAGACTCCCACCGTAGCCTCCAAGCCCGACGGAGCCCTGAATCACAACGGACAGAGTAAGCATCGCGGCTACAGCAGCGTCAACGGCGTTGCCACCGGACGCCAGTATCTGGTGAGCTGTCTCTCCTGCGAGTGGGTGTGGTGTGGCCGCGCAAGCAGTTGCGCTTGTGGCTTGACTCGGCATTGATTCTCTCTCCTGAGCGGGCGAAACAGTTACACGCTTTTTGGGAGTGATATGGACGCCCGACGTCGCACATTCTTAACAGAACAGGTCAACTCCTGCTATTCTATGCGCACAGGGTCAGGCGTGCGGTCTTTGGGCGCACCGGCGGTGGTCGCACAGATTTTGATTCTCGAATAACCGCTACCACCCTGCCATGGGAAGTGTTATATGTCAAAACGAGCGTTTCGTATTCTGGTTTGTCTGGCGGGCGTCTGTTCCGCCTGTGCCGCTTCAGCCTCTCCCGCGAGACGGCCTCCGGCGTACAGCCAGGCTGCCAGCGCCCTCAGAGACGTCTGGGCAGAAAAGGCGCTGGCGCAAAAGGACGGACCGACGTTCAGCTTTTTTCGCGATCTGACGGCGCCCCTGCGCTATGTGGACACCTCGTTTCACTATTACCCCATTGCGCTCAGCGCCCCGGCCGCCCCGGTCAAAGCGCGGGTCGTCTCTAACGGCAGCGCCATCAACGCGCTGGTGCGTCAGCCAAACTGGGCAGGTGAAAAAGGCATTCCCGCTACTCTGAGAGTCGGTTATCACAGAGAGATTTACGGTCAGGACCCCCGCAGCCTCCAGGGTCCACACTACGCAGAGGGATATCTGCCGATTGTGCGCTTTTCCTACAAAACGCCGGAAGGGCGCTTCGCGCAGGAAGTTTTTGCCGCAACCGCGCCGGGTCTTGCCGGAAGCGGCGTTGTGCTGGCGCAGATCAGCTATCAGGGAAGCGCTGGACAGAAGATCGAGGTGCAGCTTGAGCATCCGGAGTCTCTGATCGAACACGGTCGCTCCTTGACGTTGCCTGACGGGCGGGCAGTGGCCTGGTTCGACAGCTCCTGGGAGTTCAACAAGTACCGCAACGCTCTGTCGGCGTGGGTAAAACCGGGACAGCGCTGCACCTTTGCACTTGCCACAGAACCGACAGAGCCCTCCGCACTGCCCGCTGTGGACGTTGCAGTCTATGAGGATCTCAGACAAAAAGCCGCCGCGCTCTGGAGCTCCCTTGTCGCCTCTAAGATGACTGTCTCTGTTCCTGAGCCACTGGTTAACAACGCCTGGCGTTCGCTGATTGTCGGTTCTTATGTCTGTTTGAACGGAGATGAAATCCGCTACAGCGCGGGAAATCAGTACGCGAAGCTGTACGAATCAGAAGGAGGCGATGCGGCCAGGTCACTCATGGAGTGGGGACGCGAGGAGGACACGCGCAGGATGATCCCGCCGCTTCTGGATTTCACGCGCAAGAACATGGAGTACTACCAGGCGGCGTTGAAGCTGAATCTGCTTGCGCGCTTCTACTGGCTGAGCCGGGATGCAGACTTTGTCCGCCAGATGCGCCCTCGGTGGGAGAAAGAGGTGAATCGCATTCTCGATGGCCGTACGGAGAACGGAATGCTTCCGCGCGAGAAGTACTGTGGTGACATTGACACTATGGTTTACTCACTTAACTCCAACGCCAACTGCTGGCGGGCGCTGCGGGATTTCTCGGTGGTTGTAAATGACATCGGCGACGCAGAACTGGCACAGAAGATGCGCGCTGAAGCTGACGTCTATCGCAGGATTATTCTGGACGCTGTGGACAGAAGCATTGATCGCAGTGTCTCACCGCCCTTCATTCCTGTGGCTCTCTTCGGTGAGGAGAAGCCTTACCGGCCTATCACCGGCAGCTATATGGGCGGCTACTGGAATCTGATGATCCAGTTTGTGCTGGGCTCCGGTGTTTTTGCGTACGACAGCAAGTACGCTGACGACATCATAGCGTACGACCGCGAGAACGGCGGGCTGTGCATGAATCTGCTGCGCACTCGCGGCAACACGCGCACGTTCTGGGTTGGAGACAGCAAGATCAACGATCTCTCTCCCCTGCGCCACAACCTGACTCTGCTGCAACGTGATGAAGCCGACCGCGTGCTGGCGGCTTTTTACGGAAAGTTGGCGCAGGGGATGACGCGGGACACTTTTATCAGTGGAGAGGGTGCAGATATCGCACCTCTTGATGAGCGCGGGCGTCTCTTTTATCTCCCGCCGAACTCCGCTGGGAACGGGCACTTCCTGCTCTTGCTGCGCAACCTTGTAGTTCAGGACTGGGATATGGACGATGACGGACAGCCTGATACGCTGAGGCTGCTCTTCGCGACGCCGCGCCAGTGGCTCGAAGATGGGCAGCAGATCAGCGTGCGCGAAGCGCCCACAGCACTTGGGCCGGTGACGCTGACGGCGCGCTCGCAGATTGCGCGGGCGCGGGTGAAGGTGGATGTTGTGCTGCCTTCAAGAGCGGCGCGCCGGACGCTTCTAAAACTGCGGTTGCCCGGTGGACGGCGTGTCCTGTCTGCGACAGTCAACGGTAGGCCGGCGCGCCTGCCGTCGCCGGATGTACTCGATCTGACAGGGCTCGCTGGCAGGGCGCAGATTATCGCGCAGGTGAGTGGCAAAGGGCGATGACTTCGAATCCCGGCTCACCTCTCGTCACCAGGGCGCTGATTGTTGAAAAGTTGCGCTCAGCAGGTGTCACGCCTGGAGACAGGCTGGTTGCTCACTCGTCCCTGTCCAGCTTTGGACGCGTCGAGGGGGGCGCGGAGGCAGTGGCGCAGGCGCTGGCTGAGGCGGTCCAACCCGGCGGGCTGTGCGTCGTGCCCACATTCAACTACGGGCAGCATCCCTATGACCCGTTGACCACGCCGTCTTTGACAGGCGCAATTACTGAGGCTTTCCGAAAGCTGCCGGGCGCCGTTCGGAGTCTGCACCCGACGCATCCGGTAGCCGCTGTGGGTGAGGGTGCGGCTGGGTTGCTGGAAGGCCACGAAAACTCTCACGCCTTCGGACGGGGCAGTCCGCTGTGGAGGCTCTGGGAAGAGGACGGGTGGGTGTTGCTGATCGGGTGTGGCAACCTCAGCAACTCTACCATTCATGTAGCGGAAGAGGTGGCTGCTGTCCCGTATCTGGACCGGGTCCGGGAGGCCGTCGTGTGCCGGGGAAATCAGATGGAGCGCCTCCAGGTGCGCCGCCCGGGTTGCAGCCGGGGCTTCGGCAAGCTGGACGATGCGCTCGATGCGCGCGGATCTGTCCGCTACAGCCAGATTGGAAATGCGGAGGTGCGCCTGATGAAGTCCAGAGACCTGGTAGCCGTTGCGCTGGAGATGCTGGCAAAGGACTCCGCAGCGCTGCTGTGTGACATTTCGGACTGTGAGGTATGTCAGCAGGCTCGCGAGATGATCCGCCGCTCTGCCTGACGGAAGCAGATTGCCCCGCCGCTTCTGCGCTGCAGTCGCGAGGGCTTGAGGGACTCGGTTTCTAGCTGGCGCTCAGGCGCTCCCAGACGCTGATGACAGATTGCGTCCCGTGCTGCGCGTGCCCCTCAGCCGCAGCCGCCGCGAGGAATTGCCGGATCATTCGCGTCAGCGGCATTGGCAGTCCCAGCTCATCGGCGTTTTCAATCACCAGGCGCAGATCCTTGGCTTGAAGCTCAATCTTGAAGCCGCCTTCAAAATCGTGGCCGATCATTTTCGGCGCCAGGCGCTCTACCATCCAGCTCCCGGCTGCTCCACCTGCGATGACATCCATCGTCTGGGTCTCATCCAAACCGAGCTTGCGGGCCAACATCAGCCCTTCGGCAACCGCACAGAACGTTCCGGCGCCAATCACCTGATTTACCAGCTTCGCCGCCTGCCCGGCTCCAACCGGGCCCATCAGCGCAACAGTCTTCCCCATCGCCCGGAGCGCCGACAGCGCCTCCTGAAAGTCCGCTTCGGCTCCTCCGGCCATGATCGCCAACGAGGCATCCTGGGCGCCGGACGGTCCGCCGGAGACAGGCGCATCAATGAAGCGTACATTGGACTGGGCGCAGGAGTGTTGGACGGCGCGGGCGGCCTTCGGGCCTATAGTGCTCATATCCACAACCAGCCTGCCGGCGCGCAGACCGTTCAGAACGCCTTCAGGGCCGCAGATGACTTCTTCGACATCGGGGACATCGCTCACGATTGTGATGCAGATTTCGGCGTCGCGGGCAGCTTCGGCGGGTGAGGAGGCTCGCGACGCCCCCGCTTCAACCAGCGGCTCTTCGCGGTGGCGAGTGCGGTTGTGAACCGTCACGGCAAAGCCGGCCCTCAGCAGATTTTGGGCCATCGGCGCGCCCATAGCCCCCAGGCCCACAAAAGCGATAGCTGGCAGCGTCCCACCTGCATCTGTCATCAGTGGACGGACGGCTCCTGCTTCAGCGCTGCGCTTACAAGGGCGGGAATGTCGTGCGTTGTATCAGCGACCTTCACTCCAGCCCTCAGTAAAGCCTCTACCTTGGCCTGCGCTGTACCGGAGCGTCCGCTGACTATGGCGCCAGCGTGCCCCATGCGCTTGCCGGGTGGCGCCGTTCGGCCAGAGACAAAACCGATGACGGGCTTGCTCATCTCTTTTGCGATGTACTCTGAGGCGATCTCCTCATCCGCTCCGCCAATCTCGCCCACCATTACGACAACCCTGGTCTGAGGATCAGCCTCGAACAGTGGCAGCGCGTCGATAAAGGTAGTCCCGGGAGTCGGGTCACCGCCAATGCCGATGCAGGTGGACTGTCCGAGTCCCGCCCGCGTGAGCTCATCGACGATCTCGTAAGTCAGCGTTCCGCTGCGCGAGATAAGACCAACACTTCCAGACGTAAAGATCTCACCCGGCAGAATACCTATCTTGCATTCACCAGGCGTGATGATTCCGGGACAGTTGGCGCCAATCATCCGCAATCCGCGGCTGCGCACAAGGTTCACGGCGTACACCATGTCGAGCGCCGGAATCCCCTCGGTGATGGTGACAATGAGAGGAATCTGTGCATCTACCGCTTCCACGACGGCGTCCTTCGCGAACTTCGCCGGCACAAAAATGCAGGTTGCGTTGGCGTCTGTCGCGCGACGGGCCTCCGCCACCGTATCAAAAATGGGAATTCCGTTCAACTCTCCGCCGCCCTTGCCCGGCGTTACGCCACCGACGACGTTTGTGCCGTAGGCGACCATCTGGCGTGTGTGAAACTCTCCTTCGCGTCCCGTCATCCCCTGCACGAGAAGCCGGGTGTTTTTGTCAACAAGAATGCTCATAATTCCCTGCCGCGTCCCTTCTCAGGCCGCCAGCCGAACGGCCTTTTGCGCCGCTTCCTGCATAGTCGCGGCCGGAATCAGCGGACTGCCTTCCAGCAGACGCCTGCCCTCTTCTGCCATCGTTCCGGAGAGCCGGATGACAATGGGCACGGAAAGCTGAAGCTCATCGTAAGCCTGCAGAATGCCCCTGGCCACTTCGTCCCCGCGCGTGATTCCGCCAAAAATGTTGAAGAAGACGCTTTTCACTTGCGGATTCATCAGAACAATCTCCAGGGAGTTTCTGACAAGCTCCGCCTTTGCGCCTCCGCCAATATCCAGAAAGTTTGCGGCTTTTCCTCCGGCACGGCTGACCTCATCCAGCGTCGTCATTACCAGGCCCGCGCCATTCCCAATGACTCCGACCGTCCCGTCCAGCCGCACATATTGAATCCCGCGTCTATGCGCCTCCGCCTCAATCTCGTCCTCTTCAGACTCTTCGTAGTACTGTTGAAGCGCTTCCTGGCGGTAGAGGGCGTTGTCGTCAATCACCATCTTGCCGTCCGCCGCCACGACCTGGCCGTCTGATGTGACCGCCAGCGGATTGATCTCCGCCATATTCGCATCGCTTGCCAGATAAGCCGCCACCAGCCCGCGCAGGGTTTTCGCCGCCTGGGGCAGGATGTCGGACCGCAGTCCGCCGCGTTTGGCCACGTCCAGCGCATGCCAGCTCTGAAATCCAAGAAGCGGATCAATGGGAAGCCGCGCGATTTTCTCCGGGGTCTCTTCCGCTACCTGCTCTATATCCACGCCGCCAGCCGCGCTCACAATGACTGTGTTTCGCTGAGAGTCTCTGTCCAGTGCCACCCCCAGATAGTACTCCTCGCGGATGTCTATGGCTGGTTCGCACAGGACCTTGCGCACACTCAGTCCCTTGATGTCCATGCCGAGAATCGCACTTGCGATCTCGTTTGCTTCTTCTGGAGTGCGCGCCACCTTGACACCGCCCGCTTTGCCGCGTCCGCCAACGTGCACTTGCGCTTTCACAACCACAGCTCTGCCCAGATCGCGCGCGTAGCTCTGCGCTTTCTCGGGCGTCTGGCACACCATGCCTTTGGGAACGGGAACGCCGAAGCGCCCGAAAACTTCCTTCGCCTGGTACTCGTGTATCTTCATAGTTCACTCGCGCCGGGGCTAAGCAAGCAGCCGCCGGACAAAAATGTGGCCCGGAGATGGCCGGGCCGCGTATATGATACACAATCCAGACCCTTGTGTGCACACAGGCCAGAGGAGCTGAGACTGGCGGCACGCGCCGGTGGCGTGGTATATATTCCCTACCATTTGCAGCGCGCTGTGATGTGGCGCTGGCGGGGGAGTTTTTCCTCTGCCGACACCCGATTGACACCCCGGAGGTTTTGCAGTTTGGCTCACACAGTAACCCTCATTCGCGGCGACGGAACAGGTCCAGAGCTTGTAGAGGCGGCTCGTCGCGTTATCGAAGCGACCGGCGTTCCCATTCAGTGGGAAGTGATGGACGCCGGGGTGGACGTGATGGAGGAGAAGGGCACGCCGCTTCCTCAGGAAGTCCTGGACTCCATTCGAAAGAATAAGGTTGCGCTGAAAGGCCCCATTACGACACCGATTGGTACGGGATTCCGCAGCGTGAATGTTGCGCTGCGCCACGAGTTGGGGCTGTATGCGTGCGTGAGGCCGTGCAAGTACTACCCGGGCATCCGCTCTCATTACGACGACGTTGACGTTGTGATTGTGCGGGAGAATACAGAAGACCTGTACGCGGGGGTCGAGTGGGACAGGGGCGCTCATGAGGCCAACCACATTATCGACATGGCGCGGGGGAAGGTGCGGGCGAACTCCGCCATTTCCGTAAAGCCCATCAGCTACGAGGGTTCTTACAGGATTGCCAAACACGCCTTTGAGTATGCGAAGGCCAACGGGCGCAAGAAAGTCACCGCCGTCGCAAAAGCCAACATCATGAAGTTTACGGACGGTCTGTTCTATGCTGCGGCGAGAGACGCGGCGAAGGAGTACGAAGGGCAGATTGAGTACGAGGAGCGGCTGATTGACAATATGTGTATGCAGCTTGTCCAGAAGCCCGAGCTTTACGACGTCCTTGTAACAGAGAATCTGTACGGAGACATCATCTCGGATCTGGCTGCGGGACTGGTAGGTGGTCTGGGAGTGGCTCCGGGCGCAAACATCGGAGACGGCGGAGCGGTGTTTGAGCCGACGCACGGCAGCGCACCCAAATACAAGGGACAGAACAAAGTCAATCCCACTGCCCTGATTCTCTCCGGCGTGCTTATGCTGCGCCATATCGGTGAGGGCGCAGCGGCGGACAAGCTGGAAAAAGCCGTGGCTGCCGTTATCGCGGAAGGCAAGAGCGTCACTTACGACATGAAGCCAAACCGGGACGATCCGTCTGCTGTGGGAACCTCCGAGATGGCAGACGCCATCATCGCCAGACTGTAATCTCCCTTCGTCAGCGGACTGAGGGGCAGACGTGCTGTCTGAGGGCGCTATGAAGAAGGTCAACTACAACGACATAGAGTGGACTCAGCGCAGATCACCAAACGGGACGTACGAACTGGGACGCAGAGAGCTCTCTGTTGAGCTCGGCTGTCCGCGCCATGTGGGCCCTGGGGGCGGTGGCCACCCCTTTGACGTTGAGCTTTCGCGGCTCGCGCCCGGAAAGACTAACTGGCCACTGCATTCTCACGCCGCGCAGTACGAGTTTTACATTATTCTGGCCGGGCGTGGGATGGTGCGCGAAGGTGAGGAGACCAGCGAAGTGTCTGCGGGAGACTGCTTCATCATTCCGCCTGGCGTCGCGCACAACATGACCAACACCGGCGACGAAGATCTGCTGTATTATATTATTGCGGACAATCAGCCAGCGGACGTTGTGTCGTATCCCGGGAAGAATAAACTGTTTCTCAAGCCGGGCTTCAAGACCTATGCGATTGAGGAGACTGGATACTACGATCCGGGCGACTAATGCCCGGCGTCACCTGCAGATGCCGGGTGCTGCGCAAGCGGGAGCACGGAAAGTCGGAGGACAGTAGCGGATGGGACTAGCGGATGCG
This sequence comes from Armatimonadota bacterium, assembly GCA_020846715.1. GTDB lineage: Bacteria > Armatimonadota > UBA5829 > DSUL01 > DSUL01 > JADLDK01. Next base: position 11,922 of record JADLDK010000010.1, read on the forward strand.
CATCTGGTGGAGGCGGGACGCAGCGTCGTTGTCGCTGTTGATCTCCAGCCTGCCCTGCTCAACGTCATGTTTGAGAAGGAGCGGATCATTGACAATGCCCGCAGGCTGCTGGCCTGCGCCGCTATTTTGAGAGTCCCTGTCATTGCGACCACGCAGTACGCAGAAAAGCTGGGCGCGCTGGATGAGCGCTTCACCGAGCTTTTGCCAGATATCGCGTCTGTCGATAAAATGTGCTTTAGCTGTATGGGGAACTCGCACTTCCGCGCCGCGCTCGAAGGACTCCGAGGTCGCAGCCAGGTCATCCTGGCCGGCCTTGAGACACATGTTTGCATCAACCAGACCGCGCACGATCTGCTGGATGATGGGTACGTTGTACATCTCGCTTCGGATGCTATCAGCTCACGCTCAGAATTCAACTATCGGTATGGGCTGGAGCGCTTGAGAAACGTCGGCGCAACCGTTTCTACGGTCGAGAGCATTGTCTTCGAGTGGTTGCGTAAGGCCGGAACTCCAGAGTTCAAAGAAGTGGCGAAATGGATCAAATAAGCCCCGGAGACCGACGCTGAGGGGCTTTTTGCCGCAGTGAGCGCTTGACGGCTCGTTTTAACATACAGAAGCGCACGCGAGAGACTTTTCAGACAACAGATAACCGAGTGTTCTCTCAGCGAAGAGGAGGATAACGTGGCAGTAGAAATCCGGGCAATAGAAGCCCTGCTGCAGGAGAACCGCAGCTTTTCACCCTCGGCGGAGTTTGCCTCCACCGCGATTCTAAACGACCCCGCCATCTACGATGTGGCGGCCAAGGATCCTGTCGCCTTCTGGGCGGAGGCCGCCCGCGAGCTGCACTGGTTCAAGCCGTGGGACAAGGCGCTTGAGTGGAAGGCGCCGGACGCCCAATGGTTCGCTGGTGGCAAGATCAACGCTTGCTACAACTGCGTGGATCGCCATATTTCAACCCCGCGCCGTAACAAGGCCGCTATCATCTGGGAGGGTGAAAACGGCGAGACGCGGACTCTGACCTACTGGGACCTTTACCGCGAAGTCCGCCGTTTCGCCAGCGTGCTAACAGAGCACTTCGGGATCAAAAAGGGCGATCGCGTCTGCATTTACATGCCCATGGTGCCTGAGCTGGCAATTGCCATGCTGGCCTGCGCGCGCATTGGCGCCATCCACTCTGTGGTGTTTGGCGGCTTTTCCGCAGAGTCTCTTCAGGACAGAATCAATGACTCTGAGTGCCGCCTGGTGATTACGGCTGACGGCGGCTACCGCCGCGGAACGGTCATCCCTCTGAAACGCAATGTGGACGAAGCTCTCGTGAACTGCCCGTCCGTTGAGGGTGTCGTCGTGGTGCGGCGTCTGGGGCATGGGCTGACGGACGAGACTTTCACCCGCATGCACGAAATGCGCGACCACTGGTGGCACCGCGTGGCGGAGGATGTCTCCGGCAAGTCCGAGTGTGAGGAGATGGACTCTGAGGATATGCTTTATGTCCTCTACACCTCAGGCAGCACGGGCAAGCCCAAAGGGATTGTGCACACCACAGGCGGCTATCTGGCAGGCTGCTATGCCACTACGAAATGGGTCTTTGACCTCAAGGACGACGATGTCTACTGGTGCACTGCGGACTGCGGATGGGTGACCGGACACAGCTACACCGTGTACGGCCCTCTGGCTAACGGGGCGACTATCGTCATGTACGAGGGCGCGCCTGACTTTCCAGACAAAGACCGCTTCTGGAGTATCTGCGAGAAGTACGGTGTAACGATCTTCTACACGGCGCCCACCGCCATCCGCGCGTTTATGAAGTGGGGGCCGGAGTACGCTCAGAAGCACGATCTCAGCTCTTTGCGCCTGCTGGGTTCGGTGGGAGAGCCTATTAACCCTGAAGCCTGGATGTGGTACCAGCAGTATATCGGCGAGGGCAGATGTCCGGTGGTGGACACATGGTGGCAGACGGAGACCGGTCACATTATGATCAGCCCACTGCCTGGCATCACTCCCACTAAGCCCGGGTCCGCGACGCGGCCGCTTCCGGGAATTCTGGTAGACGTACTGGATGAGAAAGGCAACTCCGTACCGCTGGGCGGTGGAGGCTATCTGGTGATGACTCATCCGTGGCCGGGTATGACGCGGGGGCTCTACGGCGACCCGCAGCGCTTCAAAGACGTTTACTGGTCGAAGTACCCCGGTATCTACTTCACTGGAGACGGCGCAAAGCGTGATGAAGATGGCTACTTCTGGCTGCTGGGACGCGTGGACGACGTCATGAATGTGGCTGGACATCGCATCAGCACGATGGAAGTGGAAAGCGCGCTGGTGGATCATCCGGCTGTCGCAGAAGCGGCGGTTATCGGCAAGCATCACGACTTGAAAGGGCAGGCGATTTCTGCGTTTGTGACGCTCAAGGGTTCTCGAGCAGGCAACTCGGAGATGGCTGACGACCTGAAGGAGCACGTGGTCAAGAAGATCGGCGCAATCTGCCGCCCGGACGACATCATCTTTACGGCGGAGCTTCCAAAGACACGCTCCGGCAAGATTATGCGCCGCCTGCTGCGAGACATCGCCGAAGGCCGGGCTCTCGGAGATACTACGACTCTGGCCGATCCAGGCGTGGTTCAGAGCCTGCGGGAGCGCTACGAAGAAGAGGGTTGATCTCTGAATCCGGGTTCCGGCAGGCGGCTGTGGCGTGGCGGCTGGCGTTTGAGTTATGCTGACTCTGGTGAGTGCCATGGACAAAAATCAGCCGCTTGTCGGAATCATTATGGGATCGAAGTCTGACTGGGAGACGATGGAGCACGCCGCGCGCACTTTGGAAGAGCTTGGGGTGCCGCACGAAGTGCGCGTGGTCTCTGCTCACCGCACACCCGACCTTCTGTTTGAGTACGCCAGCTCCGCACAGGGACGCGGGCTTCGCGTCATTATCGCCGGCGCGGGAGGGGCGGCTCACCTTCCCGGTATGACAGCTTCCAAAACTGTGTTGCCAGTGCTGGGGGTTCCAGTACAGAGCAAAGCGCTGAACGGCATGGATTCGCTTCTCTCCATCGTGCAGATGCCGGCTGGAGTACCTGTGGGCACACTGGCGATTGGACGATCGGGAGCTATCAACGCGGCGCTTCTGGCCGCCTCTATTGTCGGGTTAGACCGCCCGGAAATCCGCTCTGCCGTCGAAGCCTTTCGAACTCGTCAAACTCAGTCTGTGCTGGACGCCCCCGATCCCCGAAAGCAGTGATTTCCGGCAGCGAACTTCAACTGTAGGAGAACTTCTGTGTCTGGTCCTGAATTCTCACAGATGAAAGTAGGTGTGCTTGGCGGAGGGCAGCTTGGGCGTATGCTGGCGCTTGGTGGCATTCCGCTGGGGATGGAGTTCCGCTTCCTGGACCCAAATGCCGGAGCGGGCGCAGGGCAGACGGGGAATCTGGTTGTCGGCGCCTACGACGGCACAGGCGCCCTGGAGCGCTTTGCTGAGGGACTGGATGTCGCCACTTTTGAGTTCGAGAATGTGCCGGATTCCTCGGCGGCGTTTCTGCAGGAGCGTCTGCCTGTCTTTCCGTCGCCGGAGGCGCTGCGTGTATCTCAGGACCGCCTGCGCGAGAAAACCTTCTTCCGCAGCCTGGGCGCAGATGTTCCACTGTTCGCTGGAGTGACGTCTGCTGAGGAACTGGTGGAGGCGGAGAAAGACCTGGGCCTGCCCTTTGTTCTAAAGACCCGGCGCTTCGGATACGACGGCAAAGGTCAGAGCGTTCTGCGATCCAGCGAAGACGTAAAGCGTGCCTGTTCCCGTCCGCTGGAAGGTCCCATGATCGCTGAGGCGCACGTTAGGTTCGACCGTGAGCTCTCCGTGGTGGCTGTACGCAGCCGGTCTGGCGAGACTGCTGTGTATCCACTGATTGAAAATCACCACAGAGCCGGGATTCTGCGGCTTTCCATTGCGCCTGCTCCGGATATCTCTCAGGCGCTTCAGCGACAGGCTGAGAAGCTGGCGTTGATGACACTGGAAGCGCTAGATTATGTTGGAGTGCTGGCTATCGAGCTGTTTCAGCAGGGCAACCGGCGTCTGGTCAATGAAATGGCGCCGCGCGTTCACAATTCCGGACACTGGACTATTGAAGGCGCGGTGTGCAGTCAGTTTGAAAACCATGTGCGGGCTATATGCGGGCTGGCGCTCGGTTCAACGCACGCACACATGTCCTCGGCGATGGTAAACATCGTGGGGCACCTGCCGGATGTGGAGGCATTGCTGAGGCTCCCGGGCGCTCATGTGCATCTCTATGGCAAAGCTCCCAGACCCGGCCGCAAGATCGGTCACATTACCGTTCTTGCCCCTGACCACGCCAGCCTTGTAGAAAAGATCGCTCAGGTGCAGGCTCTGCTTCCACAGGGGCATGCGTCTTCCTGAAGCGCCGACGAATCCGCTGGAGTCGGGTATTCTTTATTACGGAGCTGCGGCTCTTTTCGCACAAACGGAGGTCTGATAATTGAGTACGACAAGCACACCCGCGCCGGGAGTTTCGCATCTTCCGAAAGTCCGCGACCTGACCAGAGAGTTTCCACGATCGCCTAACAAAGAGATTGCTGGGTATGTGCTGCTGGCGCGACTGATAGACAAATGCCGCGCAACGCTGGCGGGTAGAAACGGCGAGTACCTGTTCAACTGCCCGCTCGATCAGCGTTTCTTTGAGTTTACGGGAATTGACGCAGAAGAGATAAAGGCGTTCATCGCTTCGGGCGCAACGGACGAGGAGATCGGACAGTGGGTGAAGGAGCACGACAAGCGCAACTCAGAAGAAGATGTCCTGGCCTGGAGCTACGATCAGCGCGGCCGTGAGCCCGAAGGCGCAGAAGCCAAAGCCTATTTCGAGCAGTCGCGCCGTGAGATAGCGCCCAAGCGCTACAATGTCCGCACATGGTTCCAGTTGCTGGATGCTGAGGAAGGGCGTTTGTAGCGGAACGGGGCGAATCGAACAGAGCAGGAGTGACGCGTCCTGTTTTGTGAGTGGTGCGTGCAGGGCGTGAGCGCGTGTGGGCTGGTGTGCCGTCTCGCCCGGCATTGAATGTTTGACAAAGCGTGCGGCAGGCTTTACAGTGATACTGGCTCTTACCGTTGCTGACGCGTCGCTTTTTCGAAACGGTGGGCGGCGTAAGTTGCTTCGGGAGACATCGGACGGGTCGGCTTTGCTTTCTTGGGGGTGAATCGTGTCGGGAAATACCGACAATTTCTATGGCTGCTCGCGCGTCTTGGCAAGACCTGATTGCACTGCGCAGCAGGCAACGCTCCCGTGCCAGGCATACGTCGTAGGGGCAGTCAGGCAAGCAACATGAAGCTTCCGGTCAAGCATCAACAGCCGCAGTTTGAAGAAAATCGCTCGCTCAGGGCTATCCTGACGCTTATATTTCTTGTCGCCGGAGTGGTGACAGGCGCAATTGCCGCGCAGGTTTACATCTCTATCCTCGTCGATCCACCTGACTGGTTGAAGGCGTTTCAGGCCGGTTCCGCGCCGTCCGAGACCGCGAAGTTCCTTGCCTATATTGGATTTATGGTGGCTGGCGCGCTCACAGCGTTTCTGGTCAGCTCTGCCGTGTACCGCTGGATTATGCAGATGCGGCGGGCTTTGCAGCACATGTCCGCGCGCGAGGTCATGGCGCTGTTTCTGGGGCTGGTGTTCGGGCTTCTGCTCACACTGTTGCTGACAGTGAGCTTTCGGATTCCTACATGGCTGGCCATCATCATCGCGTTGATTCTGTGTTATCTGAGCATCACCGCCACTACCAGCATCAAAGAGCAGCTCGGGTTCTTTTTCGCCGGACCCGGCAGCGCGGCTCCCGAGCCGGAGATCCCACGCCAGCAACCGAAACTCGTTGACACGAATGTAATCATTGACGGGCGAATTCTGGATATCTGTCGCACAGGTTTTGTCGAAGGCCCCGTGTTCATTCCTCGCTTCGTGCTGGATGAGCTTCAGCACATAGCTGACTCCAGCGACGCGCTGAAGCGCGCCCGTGGGCGGCGTGGTCTGGACATCCTCAACCAGATGCGCAAGGAGCTGGGGATGAAAGTCAGCACGTACGACCACGATGGAAGTCCGTTGCCCGATCAGGTGGACGCCAAGCTCGTGGCTGTCGCGCAGCAGCTTGACGCGGCTATCATCACTAATGACTTCAACCTGAACAAGGTGGCGGAGTTACAGGGGGTGACAGTGCTGAATGTAAACGAGCTGGCCAACTCTCTGAAGCCTGTTGTACTGCCCGGTGAGGAGATGAGCGTCACGGTGATCCGGGAGGGGAAAGAGCCGCACCAGGGCGTGGCGTATCTGGATGACGGCACAATGGTTGTCATCGAGAACGCGCGCCGCCACATTGGAGAGCGCGTGGATGTGCAGGTGGCAAGTGTGTGGCAGACAGTGGCAGGCAAGATGATCTTCGCAAACCTGAAGGGCGAAGCATCACACCACGAAGATTATCCGCAGGATCGAGGGGCGTCGCAGCGCACGCGGCGGCACTAGCGCTCCGGAGTCACTCTGGGAGCTGTCCTGGCTCAGGTTCGCTTGCGCACAAGCAAGATCATCAGCGGCGCACCCAGAACCATCAGAGACGAGGGTTCCGGAACGGGTTCGTACATCAGGTGGTCCAGACTGTACCACCCGCAGTCGCCGGTGGCTCCATTGGCGGCGACAATCTCCACCATATCCACATCCAAAAAGCTGACGCTGGCGATTCCGGGCTTGTCCGTGATGATGAAGCCGGGACTCAGGTACTCAGTTTTGCCGTCTCTGAACCCGACAAAGCCTATCATTGGCGCCTGCAGGCTGGCTACTTTGCCATAGCTCGCCACAACTGCTCCATAGAAGTTGAACCGTCCGGATGAGGCGGTGAAGTCGAGCTGTCTGACTCCCCACTCGTTGATTATGCAGTTTGGCGGTGTGCCGGGCCTGGCGCCAGTGGACTCATCCGCCACTATCGCTCGGCCTGTGCGACCCTCAAAGCCCATCTGCCCGAGATCGAACGTGATTCCCATGTAGCCGTCAGGCACGGGCTCTCCAACGCTCAGGTCGTCGAAATTCAGAATGATCGCAGCCGCATCTATTCGGGCGCTCTGCGAACACATCGCCGCAGCACACAGCGCCAACGCCCAAAAAAACCTCATCTGCACACTCCTGTTGCATGCCACGTGTGCAATTATCGTGCCAATGCCGTCAGCTTCGGCAGGGCAACAGAGGTCCGGTAGAGAAGCTCTTCCCGACCACATCATCTGTTCGGGAGTAGAACAATGCGCAAGGTAAAAGCGGGAATCATCGGTACGGGCTTCATCGGGCCCGCCCACGTAGAGGCTGCACGGCGGCTGGGATTCGTTGACGTAGCGGCTCTGGCCGAGGCTGACCAGGCGACGGCAGAAGCAAAATCCAGACAACTTTTTATTGACAAGGCGTACGGCGACTACCGGGATATACTGGCAGATCCTTCCATCGAAGTTGTCCATCTCTGCACGCCCAACACACTGCACTACCCGCTGGCGGTAGAGGCTTTGAAGGCAGGCAAACATGTCTTCAGCGAAAAACCCCTGGCCATGAACAGCCGGGAGTCCAAGGAGCTGGTTCAGCTTGCGCGGGACACCGGAAAAATCAACGCAGTGGACTTCAACTACAGGTTCTACCCGCTCAATCAGGAAGCGAGGCAGCGGGTGCAGTCCGGAGAAGCTGGCAAGCCTCTGGTCATAACCGGTTCCTATCTGCAGGACTGGCTGCTGTTGAAAACGGACTACAACTGGCGCATTGAACCGGAGGCTGGCGGAGAGTCGCGCGCCGTTGCCGACGTGGGCAGCCACTGGTGCGATTTGATCATGTTCATCACCGGCCAGAAAATCACGCGCGTGTATGCGGATCTGGCCGTTATTCACAAAACCCGCATGAAGCCGAAAAAGGCGATTGAGACCTACTCCGGCAAGGAGATGACGCCTGAGGACTACGAGCCTGTGCCTGTGACCACCGAGGACTATGGGACTGTGCTTTTTGAGATGGATCAGGGAACGCGGGGAACGTTCACGGTGTGTCAGGTGGCTGCGGGACGAAAGAACCGGCTCTACTACGAGATTGACTGTGAAAACCAGGCGATCGCCTTCGACCAGGAGGATCCAGAGCGCCTGTGGATTGGAAGCCGCGCCGAGCCCAACCGCGTGTTGATGCGCGACCCGTCTCTCTTGAGCCCGCAGGCGCGCGCAAACGTCAGCTATCCGGGCGGACACCCTGAAGGGTATCCAGACGGGCTGAAGAACTTTATGCGCGCGTTCTACACCTTTGTTGCGGAGAATCAGAACCCGCAGAGCGCACAGCCACCGTTTCCGACTTTTGTGGACGGACACAATGAGATCGCGATCGTCGAGGCGGTGCTGCGCTCGTCGAAATCCGGACAATGGGTGGAGGTTGACTACTAAAGAGCCCGGCCTGCCGGATCAGGCCGCTTTTCGTTCGTTCTGAGACTCAGGGGTTGTCGCTGTCATGGGCGCCTGCTCCTGAGTTTCTTGAGCCGCAGCTTCAGCCGATCTTAGGGCGGCAATCTCCTGAGCCGCCTGCACTTTCAGATCGCGCAGGTGAGCTGCGCTTTGCTCCAGCGATCGCAAAGACTTCTGAAGCTCGTTTTCAATCTGCCCGATAGCTATCGAGTTTTCACGCCGGCAGGCGTTTGCCCGGCTTGTGTAGGCGAGGCTGGCGGAGCTGGAGTTGAGCAGGTAGGTGAACGAGACTGAGGCCACCAGCGCCGGTAGAAACAGCGCCAGCCCACTTTCCACACTGCCTGTCACCGCGCCGCCGATAAATGTAGCCGCCAGCGCGAGACCGAAGCTCCACGAGACAGTCAGGCGGGGGCGCGAATCGCGCTCTTTGGCAGCTTCCTGAATGGCAGCATTCATCTGCGCGCGTGCGGCCGCCTTGGCTTCCTCGGCTCGCTTGCGCGTCTCTGTAATGCGCTGAACGACCGTGCGCAGGGCCTCTGAGCGCGCTGTCGTCTCCTCTTCGAGCGCCTGACAGGCGAAAACAAAAACTTTGGATCGGCTGGTTGCGGCGTGTCTGGCAATCTCCAGACAACTGAAGAAGTCCGTATCTTCAATGTCCGTCAAGAGAATGTCCGGGTTCTGCTTAAGCTGCGCAGGCAGCTTGATATCAAACTGACAGTTCGCTTCGACTGCGGCGCATCGCTCGAGGGCATCCTTCCAACCGGCCAGCTTCTCGCGAGCTGTCTCCTGGGCCGTCTGCGAAAGCTGTTGTGTGAGTGCGCGTATCGCTGCGCCGACCTCTGAGAAATCCTTGTCAGAAAGCACGCAAACGTAGGTAAGCGGGACCAGCTCGATGCAGCGCTCCAGCAGATCGATGGCTTTGTGCTCATCGCCCGCCAGAGCCGCGCACCTCGAAGCCTCATAGAGCACGTCGTAGGTCGGAGATATCTGAACGGCGATGTTTGCCGCGGCCTGCGCATCATCCATGGATCCGCGTTCGCAGTAGAAATGTATCAGATGTTTGAGACAAAGCAGATACAGTCCGGCCGGATCGTCTGTTGTCAACTCTGCGGCCAAACGAATTGCGCTCTCAGCTTCCGCCGGACCTCCTCCGGTGCGCCACAGCATCCAACCCATGTCAAACCACGCTGAGGCGTCCACTTGAGCGCAGGAGTAGTCCAGATAACGCCTCAGAGTGTCAATCCCTTCCAGGAAAAACTCGCTGCGCTGCTGCGCTTCTGCGCGCATCCCCCGCAGGAGAGAATGATCCGCCATCTGGCGCAGTGCCAGCGCCTCTGCGGGTGTGTCCGAAGGCGCGCTGTGGTTTGCGAGTCTCAGGCAGCTTCGGTGCGCCAACAGGTCTGAGGCTATGCGCGTGATGCCGTTTTGCACCATGGCGCGCACGTTGGAAGAGATAGCGTCTGGGGCAACAGGCTGGTCTGGTTCTATGCCTGGAAACTGGGCGCCGGTGGCTTCCAAAATCGCCGCGTGCATTTGAGCGCACACATTGCGCAACTCAGCGTGAGCGGCCGCAGTCTGAAAGATAGCCCGCGCAATGGGCTCGGCGGCAAAGACGGCCGCGTCCGAGACTCTGACGGCGAGTCTAACGGCTGGATAGTAGCTCTCTATGAACCGAAGAGGCGCTGCGGACGGCGGTCGTCCGGCGGCTGTCTGGTCGTTGCTGCTGTTTGGTCGCAGGTTGTGTGACATCGGGTGTCAACTGACTGGCGTCAGGCGCCGTTGCTAAAAATCCGCAATTGTACGAGTAATCTTTCCATATTGCGCCGCATTTCCACATACCAACCAAAACAGACTCACTTTGAGATGCGACTTCAAACACGTCCGTTCTTCCCAAAAGTGAATTTTCTCGCGAACAAGCAGGGATCAAAAAGTGATAGTCTTGAAGTATACTGTAATGGAATTGCGTCTGGTCTGCGCAGTAGTGGTCTGAGATTCCAGGTCGCGTTTGTTGACTCGAAGAGTGTCTCGGACTCTTTCTGTCGCATCTGTGGCAACACTGATACTCTGCGGCAGGGATTCCCGATGTTGGCTGGCGAATAGGCATGGGGCGTCTGGGGACAACACTCGTCTGACAGAACAACTCGCGGGCCTTGCAGTGGGAAACGCGGATTTCCCCACGCCTATACTTGGGAACAGAGCGGGCCACAGGAGGTCATCATTTGAGTAAAGATTCAATTTCTCGCCGCGATTTTCTGATCGGCGCCGGTGCGGCTACCGCCGGATTGTGGCTGATGGGTCAGGAGCTGTTCGCGGCGGAGGCAGAGGGCACACCTGCCACAGGCCCCGCAGTTGCGTTGGGGGTCATCGGCCTCGGAGAGCAGGGGCGCAATCTGCTAACGGCGCTTTCCAAGGTTCCAAACGCGTCTGTTGTCGCCGTCTGCGACACCTACGAGCCCGCTCACAAGAAAGCGCTTGAAATAGCACCGAAAGCGAGTGCGTTTACAGACTACCGAAAGCTGCTCGAGCAACCGGGACTCGAAGCAGTGCTCGTCGCAACTCCTACGCTTCAGCACAAAGAGATTACTCTGGCTGCTGTTGCGGCTGGGAAGCACGTTTACTGCGAAGCGCCACTCTCCAGTGACCTGGCCGAAGCAAAGGCTATTGCCCAGGCCGGTAAGGGTTCGAGCAAGATATTCCAGACCGGACTCACTCTGCGATCCAACCCTATTCACAAACACGTGCTTCAGTTTATGCGCACTGGCGTGCCTGGAACGATAGCTCTGTCGCGGGCGCAGTGGCACAAGAAGCAGAGCTGGCGCCGGATGGCGCCGACGAACGAGCGTGAAGCGCAACTGAACTGGCGTCTGCAGAAGGCGACCAGCAGCGGACTTCTCGGGGAAATCGGCATCCACCAGGCCGATGTTATGAACTGGTACTTCGATACACCTCCAAAAACCATTCGCGCCTTTGGAGGGATCCGAAAGTGGAATGACGGCCGGGATGTCGCTGACACGGCGCAGGCGGTCTTTGAGTATCCTGCGGGCTTCAACTATCTGTACGACGTGACGCTCGTCAACTCGTTCGACGCGGCGTATGAGGAGGTTTGCGGTTCGGAGTCTGCGGTGGCGATTCACGGGCAGCGCGCCTGGATGTTCAAGGAAGCGGACTCTGCGATGCTGGGCTGGGAAGTCAAAGCGCGCAAGGACAAGATCATGGACGAAACGGGCATTGCGCTGGTAGCCGATGCCACCAAAATTCTGGCGGCTGGTGGAGATCCGGCAACGCAGGGTGGTGTTGAACCCGGCAAAGACCCGCTCTATTTCGCCATGGAAGCGTTCTGCAACAGTGTGCGGGATGGGTCGAAGCCGCTTGCGGACGCAATAGCGGGATACATTGCTACGGTGACGGCTGTTAAAGCTAATGAGGCTCTGGTAAACGGCAGCGAGATATCCTACCAGAAGGAATGGTTTGATCTGGCCTGAGGGCGCCAGACGGTGTTACCGGTGAAGCTGGAGACTGCTGAAGCCTCGCCGTAATCAATGTTAAAAGAAGCAGGACAGCTTCGCCATTTGCAGGGCGGTCTGTCTCACAATTCGCGAAGGGAACTCTATTGGAAAAGAAAGCAAAAGACCTGAACAATCTGTCGCGCCGGGACTTTCTCAAAGTTGCGGGCATTGGAGCGGCCGGGGTGATGGTAGGCGGGCTGACGTCCAACCGCGCGTTTGCGGCCAGCTCAGCCAGAGTAATCGGCGCCAACGACCGGATCAACATCGGTCACATCGGTGTGGGCGGCCAGGGCGGCGCGCACATCAACTTTGTCAAGGGGCAGCCGGCAGATCAGAATGTGAAATCGGTTGCTGTGTGCGATGTGTGGGACAAACGGCGGAACAGCTCCGCCAGCGCCATAGGCGTTGGTTCAGACAAGGCATACGCCGACTACCGCAAGCTGCTTGAAGACAAGGATGTAGATGCTGTTGTCATTGCCACGCCGGAGCACTGGCACGCAAAGATCGCGATAGACGCTATGGATGCGGGCAAGCACGTCTACTGCGAAAAACCAATGTGCCGCCATCTGGATGAGATTCATCAGCTTCAAGCGGCTGTCAAGCGCAATAAAGTTGCGTTTCAGGTTGGATCGCAGGGTTGCAGTGACGCCAAGTGGCGCACGGCTGGAGAACAGGTCAAGGCTGGAAAAATCGGTAAGATTGTCTGGAGCCAGGGCAGCTATTGCCGCAACTCCAAAGAAGGCGAATGGGAGTACGGCATCGATCCGGACGCGGTTCCGGGTAAGACACTGGACTGGATTACGTGGACCAAGCCTGTGGGCAAGGTGGATTGGAACCCGGAGTACTACTTCCGCTGGCGCAAGTATCAGCTCTTCTCAGCTGGAATTCTCTCCGACCTTTTCCCGCACCGCCTGCACCCGCTGATGATAGCTACGGGACTGGCTTATCCGGTTCAGGTCAGTTGCATTGGCTCCATTATCGCGCACCCAGACCGCGACGTAGCTGACACGACGCAGATGATGGTGAAGTTCCCCAACGGCTCCCAGATGGTCATCGCCGGATCGACCGCTAACGAGCAGGGACTTCAGGACATGATTCGAGGGCACAAGGCCACCATTTACTTCGGTGGTGACAAAGTCGAGATTCGTCCGGAGCGCTGGGCTTCCGATGAGGTCGAGCAGGAAGACGTTCCGGTGATTGGCCCCGGCGAAGATATAGCGGAGCATGAGCGCAACTGGTTCCACTGCATTCGCACTGGCGACACTCCCAACTGTGACATCGAGCTGGCCGCGCGCGTTCAGACGATTGTGACGCTGGCGGAAGCGAGCTGGAAGCAGAATAAGACCATGAACTTCAATCCTGAGACGCTCAAGGTCACAAGTTGAACTGACGCACGGACAATCGTAGAGATGCAAACAGCGGCCTGTCCTTGTTCAGGGCAGGCCGCTGTTTTTGAAGTGTGTTACCCTTACAGACGAGCGGCAATACTTAGTTTCACTGCGCCGTCACCGACGTCTCGTACTCCCGCAGAATCTCTCCCACCCTTCGCACGCGCTCGATATCACAGACAGGCGAGGGCTCGTCGGAGATGCCTAGGACGAGGTTCGGCGAGAAAGTCTCTATGATCTCGCGTGTTACGCGCTCAAACTCCTCTTCCGGCGTCGAAGGCAGAAAGGCGGTCATCGGAATGCCATCCAGCAAAATCAGATTGTCTCCCAGCGCTTCCTTCATCTCGTCAATCGTCAGATCGCCCTGCGGCTTTGGAGTCAGCGCTTCAAAGCCGTCTATCCCGCAGCGCTGGCAGTACTTCAGCAGATGCTTCACGTTTCCGTCAAAGTGCGACTGTGTGAACTGGCCGGCTTTTCGGAAGCGCTCCCCGCGATCCTGATAGACAGGCAGGACGAACTCCTCGAAGAGTCTGGGTGAGAGCAAGTACTCGTCGAGGTTGTCTCCAAAGTTGATGATGGGGATTGGCGAGTTGAGGAGCGCCTCCATCGTCCCTTCGTCCGTCTCGTCGATGATTTTGACCAGCCGTTCGATCAGCTCTCTGTCGTCAGCCAGTAGATAGACCGTTTCCTGCCATCCCACGTAATCCAGCAAAATCCGCTGCATGTTCACCCGTTCATAAAAGACCATCGGTGCAGCCCGATCGCCGACCATCTCGTCGATTTCTTTGAACTTCTCCATATCAAACCAGATTTTGCTGTTGCGCAGGATGTACTCCATCACGTCCACGTCCTTATGAGTTTTGATGGGGTTCTCAATCTGATGCTGCGCGAGATCTGTGTGCTTGATAACAGACTTCAGAGTTCCGACAGGCGTGTGCTGCAGGACGGTTTCGATGTCTGCGTCCCTTTGGACTTCGATGTCGAGGTCAGGTGGATTTTCCCTGGCACGGCACTGGCTGTAGTAGTGATAGGGGCGGATGGAGCAATTGAGGTCGTCGTAAACTTCGAGCAGGTCCATGTCGCGGTAGCGCTCCGGCAATGTGTTCCGCGCTTTGTTGTAGTTGTACCAGTGCTCAATACGGGGCTGGTAAACAATACAGTCAACGGGTTTGTGCTGGAATGTGCGCAGGGTCCGTTCCCGAAATGTCATAGTATTGTCCTGTGATTCGGTGTTGGGCGTCAACAAAACTGGCGCTGATGTGTCCTTCGTTGTCACCAGCCGCATGCCCTGCCGTGAGCCTGGGACGTCAGATGACTGCCAACTGGTAAACGAAAGGTCATAATCGTCCTATGATCGCACACATCAGGGGAACTGTTCTGAAGATCGGCGCAGGCTATGTAGTGGTTGATGTCGCCGGAGTAGGCTACCGGGTAAATACCCCCGCATCTGCGCTGACGAGGCTGATTGAGAATGAGCCTGCGGCGTTCCACGTCCACACCATTGTCAAAGAGGACGCAATCGATCTCTATGGATTTGTCAGCGAGCTGGATCAGCAGGCTTTCGAAGTGTTGATCTCAGTGTCAGGTGTGGGTCCTAAGATTGCGCTGGGGATGCTCTCTTCAATGGACGTGCGAGAGCTGGCGCATGCCGCGCAGGACAACGGCGTCCGTCTGCAGACTATTCCAGGCGTCGGCAAGAAAACCGCGCAGCGAATATCGCTTGAAATCGGCGAGAAGTTGCAGGAAATTGCACTGGCGGCCTCTGTGGACGCGGATCATCAGCGCTTTGACGTGATGGGAGACGTCATCGAAGGCTTGATCGCTCTGGGGTACAATCGGGCGGATGCTCGCAAAGCCGCTCAGGACGCCGCCAAGAATCACACGGACCAGCGCAACCCCGCTGTCATCCTCAAGGATGCTCTCAATCTGTTGAATCAGGCGTAACAATTCACGCCGCCGTCAATCCGGATCGCGAGAAGTTCAAAACAGTCTCCTTCAAAGAGTTCTTCGTGTTTACACTCAAACGGGCGAGTGATAGAATCTGGAGAGAAAGGGGTTGGTGTGCCCCAGGCAATGGTACGGCGCAAGCGCTAACGCCGTCCGTGAGCCGGGCCGCCGGTGGATCCCGCGCGCTTCTCCACTGAGCTGCGCTCAAGCCATCGGGGCCGGGGGTGCCCGCGTTATGTCTGTCGTCGAAAACTTACCTCCGTCCGTAGAGAAGGCTCTGGCATCTCTCGGCAAATCCACGGACACCGTCCAGTTTGCAACCTCTACGGACATCACCCGGGACGGCAACTTCGGAGAGCGCTGGCTTGTCGCTATAGACGACCGCGCTCTGGTTCTGGACCCCACTCCGGCTCAGGCGTCTGTGCTCGTGGACGTGCCCTACTCGGAGATTACCGAAGTCAACGCTGAGCCGCTGGTGGGTGGGGGCGTACTCACAGTTCTGCACGACGGACAGCGCATCACGCTGCTGCACTACTCCAACACGTTGTCTGGCAAGTTCAACCGCGCCGCCCGTGTCCTCCAGGCCATCGCCAACAACGAGGAGACGCCTGAAGAAGAAGACGAGGATCAGGAGGCTCTGTGTCCGTCTTGCGGGCGAAGCCTTCCCAAGTACACCAAAGTCTGTCCTCACTGTCTGGACAAGGGCAAGGTCATGCGGCGCCTGCTGGCCTATCTCAAGCCGTACAAGGGCAAGTCCGCTCTTGTCACGCTGCTGTTGCTGGCGAGCACGGCGGTGTCTCTGGTTCCTCCCATGCTCAGCCGGGCGCTCTGGGATATCTCCCTGATGCCCAAGGCAAAGGTCCCCATTCCGGCGGCTTCGCGCGTGCATTCGCTGCTTTTGATAGTCGCGGGAATGCTGGGAGTGCGCTTGCTGACGTATGGCACAGGCGTCTGGAGACAACAGGTGGCCGCGTGGCTCGGCGGGCGCGTAACGCTGGATGTGCGTCGTGAAGTGTACAGCGCCCTTCAGCGTTTGTCGCTTGCGTACTTCGACAAGCGCCAGACGGGCGCGGTGATGAGCCGCGTGACGCAGGACACCGGAGCGCTTCAGGTGTTTCTGGTTTCCAGCGCGCAGTACTTTCTGGTGTTTATTCTGCAGATTATCGGCATCTGCATCATGCTGTTTGTCACGAACTGGAAGCTGGCGCTTATCGCGCTTTCTCCAGCGCCAATTGTCTCCGGGATTACGTTTCTGTTTACCAAGCGGCTGCGCTTTGTCTATACGCGCTACTGGTCTTCCTGGAGCCGTCTGACCGCCATGCTCAGCGACTCGCTGGCCGGAATTCGGGTGGTGCGCGCGTTTGCGCAGGAGGGGCGCGAAATGAAGCGCTTCTCCGACTCCAGTACCGGGCTGTTTGAAAGCGAGTACTCCGCCACGCGCCTTGTGAATGTTCTTGTGCCGACTCTGTCCCTTCTTATCGAGTTCGGCCTGTATCCGGTGTGGCTGGTGGGCGGCATCATGGTCATCAACAACTCGATGACCATGGGAACACTGCTGATGTTCACTGGCTATCTGGCGATGTTCTACGGACCTTTGCAGTGGTTGACGAACCTCGCCGATTCTCTGCCACGCTCTCTCACCGCTGCGGAGCGCGTGTTTGAAGTGCTCGATACAGAGCCTGAGGTAGCGGATGTCGAGAACTCCATTCCGCTGCCTGATCTCAAGGGACACATTGAGATCAAAGACATCACCTTTGGCTACGATAAGAACAAGCCTATCCTCAAGAATGTCAGCCTGGAAGTGCAGCCCGGCGAAATGATTGGCCTTGTGGGCAAGACTGGCGCGGGCAAGAGCACATTTATCAATCTTGTCTGCCGTTTCTACGACCCGCAGGCCGGCGAAATACTAATTGACGGTCAACCCTTGCGCCAGGTGCGTCTGAGAGATTTGCGCAGTCAGATCGGCGTAGTGCTACAGGAAGCGTTTCTGTTCAGCGGCACTATTTCCGAAAACATCGCTTACGGGAAGCCAACTGCTCACGCAGAAGAGATTATGCGGGCGGCAAAGGCTGCTAACGCGCACGACTTCATCATGCGCTTTCCGGATGGATACGACGCGCAGGTGGGTGAGCGCGGCGGGCGGCTGTCCGGAGGAGAGCGTCAGCGCATCTCCATAGCGCGCGCTATTTTGCACAACCCGCGCATCCTGATTTTCGACGAAGCCACCAGCGCCGTGGATACCGAGACCGAGCGCCAGATTCAGGAGGCGATTGAACGCCTTGTGGAAAACCGCACGACCTTTGCCATTGCGCACCGCCTCTCAACGCTGCGCAATGCTGATCGCATTATGGTCATCGAAGATGGCGGCATCGCAGAGCTTGGAACGCACGACGAATTGATGGAAAAACGCGGGTCTTACTGGAAACTGGTGCAGATCCAGACGGAGATGGCTGCCAGCCGGGTGGGAGAGCCCGCGGAAGAAAGCGACAGGATGACCGCCTAGAGATGAGTATGAGCGTAACGAACAGTCTGGTCCCGCAGCCTCCTATTGACCTGGACCTTCACTTCCTGGACCCGCAACAGGTCACCCTGCGCAAGGTAGGGGATGACCTGGCCTTGAGTTTGCCGGATGTCTCGTATTTTCAGGTTGAGGCGCGCCGGGCGTTCCCACTCAGCAACAAGTACCTCTACGTCACCTTCTTTGATCATCAGGAGCAGGAGATCGGAATGCTCAAAGACATCCGCCAGCTTCCGATTGAGATGCGCAAACTGCTGGAAGATGAACTGGAGCAGCGCTACTTTACGGCGCGTATTCGCCGCGTGCGCTCTATGAAGGAGGAGTTTGGCCTGTTTCGCCTGATGGTGGAAACCGATAAGGGGCCGCGTGAGTTCTTCCTGAGAAACCTGCGCGACAACGTGGTGCGCCTTCCAAATAACCGCATAATCCTCATTGATATGCACGGAAACCGCTTCGAAATTCGCGATGTCTCCCGGCTGGATGGGCGCTCGCTTTCCAACATCGCCAAGATCATCTGAGTGTCAAAGATTTCAACGGGTCCTGGAAACCGTGCGGCAGCGTTGTTCTTGAGGTCTGGGAGATAAACAGAGTATCATTGATGGGTCAAGCGGGAGTTCCCACTTTGATAATCACTCAACAATGTAGTGGAGAGTGAGGGGATAATGGTCAATGAAGATTCTGGTCGCGTGATCTACGCCAGGCGCTTGTTCACCGGGCGCAGCCCTGTTGCTGAAGTGCGCGGATTCACGCTAATCGAGCTTTTGGTTGTGATCGCCATCATCGCCAGTCTCGCAGCGATCCTTTTCCCTGTGTTTGCCCGCGCCAGAGAGACCGCGCGGCAGACGAAGTGTCTGCAGACAGTGCGCCAGATAACACAGGCGTTTCTTATGTACGCGGGTGACTACAAAGAGACTCTTCCGGGCCTCCAGGCGTTCCACCTTACCACAGTCACCCACGAAAATGTCACTACCGGTCAGTTTGATGGTGTGATTACGCGCTATCTCACTACCAAAGTAATGGTGATGTGTCCATCCTGCCCGCCGAAGTACCAGAACTGGTACAAAAACCAGTTTGGCACAGATCTGAAGTGGACCTATGCCGTGAACGGCTATACGACCTGGGCCGGATGCCGCGTGCCGGACTACGAGAAAGCGCGCACTACCGGCATGAAGCTCTCGATGTTCGCCAACCCTTCGTCCGTGGTTCACGTGGTAGATCAGGCGGTTGGCAAGATCGAGGAAGGCAGCGACCCTGCGTGCACTCAAATCAACAACGAACGCTTTCAGGGCACGGACGCCTCAACAACCCGGCACAACGGCAGGGCGTGTGTCAGCTTTCTGGACGGCCACGCGGGCACTGTGCCCGGCGGAGTGACGTGGAACGATGGAAAGTACCCGGATGGCCGCTACATCTTCCGCGGACAGCCGGGCACGTCAGATGAGTTTCCCTGTCCGTAGTCCCGGCTGTCGCGCCCATGCCAGCGCGTGAGAATATTCCACTCGCGCATCATCTCACGGCCGCTCAGAAGTCGCGGTGATCAAGCCGTTATCTGGAGTTTGCCTCGGAGACACTGGTCTGCACCTGTCTCAACTCAAAATCGTCGAAGTCCGCAGTGAACGGAAAGCCGCTCTTTTCTGAACAGTAACCTCGAAGCCAGACGCTCAGACTGCCCTCAGCCGGGCGCACCGGCTCGGAAAGGTACGGTGTCCAGAGGCTGTGCGTGGGTGGCAGATAGGTCCACTCAATTGTCGAAGACTCCGGATTTGCCGTTTGCCCTGTGCGGTCAATGCCGACAGCCAGCCAGTGCTTGTCATCCACCGGCCACGAAGAGCGGACACGCCCCTTCAGGCGGTAGGTCTGCGAGCCAGCTACCTTCGCTACTTCGGTGACAAAGCCGCCGTCCGCTGCTTTGCCCTCTATGCCTCCGTTGACTCTTCGCTGTGTGCCGCCGCCGCGTACGCGCAACAGGCGGTTGCCATTGTCCCACTTGTCCGCCACAGCCTGAAGCTGCGTCTCCGGCTTCACGCGGAAAGGACTCCATCCGTCAAAAGCCTTAACGTCGTCACTGAGAGCTCCCCTGTCCATAGAGCTATTCGCAATCAGATTCGGGCCCGTCTCCGCCAGATTCCACTGCGGTAGATCTCTGTCATATTCGATGATCTGCATATCCAGGTCGAGGTCAGTTGGCTTGCCATCCTGGTAGGCGCGCCCTTTCGGGTAGCTGTCGGGCGCGGCTTTGGCATACGGGTGGAACGCGGGTGTCACGTCGGTTGGATGATCTTTAATGTCCACATAGTCGTGCAGGGACTCGATATTTTCAATGCTTTCAAACTCTATTGCGTAAGTCTTTCCGGGCTTGAGCGGGACTTCCCCGGGTGAATACACGGCCCCGCATGTTCCCCAGGAAGCGTCTCCGGTATGCATGCCATTGCCAGTGGCGATTTTCTCCACTCCGGCGACAGGGCCGTTTGGTCCGCCTTCCCGAACCCGCACTGCCGCGCGCTGGCGGAATAGCCCCGGCTGAACGCCGCTCCATGCGGAGTAGAGGATAACAGAGGCGAGGCTGCGACCCTGCGCTACATAGGTCTGAGACCATTTCCTCGCGGACTGTGTCGCATCCAGGTCCTGATAGGGCTTGAGGGTGCGCTTGTTGTAGGGGATGAGAAGGCCGTCACAGTCGCTGCCGATCACCATGCACATGTCATTGCCGGTCCACCCGTCTGTGCTCCCCGGCGCACCGCCCTCCCTGTAGCAGCCGTTACCGGAGGCAGCCTTGTTCCAGAAGGGCTGAAAGCTGCCATCAGATTTCTCTGTTGTCAGGCGCACCGCGTACCGCCGCCCCGGAACAGTCGGAGCTTCGCCCGAGTTCCAGCCGGCGCCGTAGGCATAGTTTTTTACCCCGCCTGTGTCAACGTCGCGCACGAGCATTGTCGCGCCGGTCTGTTTCCATGTATCCGGTTTGCCAGGCCCGACCTCCACTATCGACAGCAGCATGTTCTGGCCGCCCGGACCCTGCCCGTCCACGCCATCGGTGGCCAGGCGAAAGGATACCTGTGTTATGCTGCGTCCACGCGCGGTGAACGGCTGGTAGTAGGTGTGGGCGGCTTTGGTGTCCCAGCCCTTGAACTCCAGGACAGCGTAGTCCAGATTGAGATGGGGGCTGACGTCAATATCGTCTCCTTTTCTGGTGAAGATGTTCGTGAGAATCGCAGGCCGAATCCCGTCGCCGGGGTTGGAAAAAACCATGCTGTAGCGCCCGGCGCTACCCGACACTCTGTACCATCCTCCCGGCTCTGTTTCCCAGGTGCGAGACCCGAGGGACTGGCTGCCGGAGCCGTCCAGGCTGGCATACACAAACATTCCGCCAACCGGTGTCAGGTCAGCGGACTGCGGGCTGGAAGCTGTCCTTACGCGCCCGCTAATCACCACCTGGCTACAGGCCGTCGTTGCCCCGTAGATAGTCAGTCCCGCCACTATAGCTGCGGTGACTCTTCGCATTGGTTACCTCCTGGTCTTTGCAACGGCCTCCATCACCCAAAATCTATAGGAGGCCGCACTCGTATTTGCCGAAAGAGAGCCCATCTCCTTTGCCTTTGAACGTTTCCCGGCGCCCGGACTTAGCGACGAGCGTACAAGAAAGGCGCGGAGGCTCAATAGAGAGAAGCCCCCGCGCCCGCCTTGCGCTCCGGCCAGTCACCGGATCTAGCTCTGTTTGCGCCTCACCAAGGGCGCCAGGCCAACAAGGCCACCAAACAGCGCTAATGCACTTGAAGGCTCCGGCACAACGGGTCTGTTGAGTCCGATATAGAGATTATCGAATCCTACGTCCGTGTTTTCGCCCGTATAAGTCCTGTCGTAGAACCCGTCCTGGAAGTGAAGCTGCACCTGCACGCGGCCTGTGGTGCTGGTGAACTTCGAGTTCGCCGCCAGGCTCTTGGATATCCAGTTTCCCTGTGACGCCAAATTCCAGCACGTTGAGCGGAACGCAAATGTTGCCGAGTCGTTCGGATCGTATATCGAATCAATCTGCCCATCGATGCGAACGAGAAACATCGCGGCGATCTCATTGGCATCGTTCTTGGCGTTGTTGTAGCCATTCCACGCCGACGCCTGCCACGTTGCTGATTCAATCGTGTATTCGACGTTCGGAGTCACGTAAATGTCCTGATACACATAGTTGTACAGGAATCCGCCGGGAAGTGATCCGTGGTTGGTGCTGGGGTCACCCGTGCGGAACCAGCCGAGAGACGATCCGCTGTAAGCAGACGTGAACGCGCTGGCCGAACCACCGGACGTGCCCTGGTAGGTTCGCAGATCTACCGGCCCCGTTCCGCTATAGGTCTGTGGCGGCAGTGCAGGATCGTTGTAGTTATACCCCGCCTTGCTGGGGCCGGCAACAGACCAGCCCGTGAGACCGTTTTCAAAGTCGCCGTTTGTTATGACGTTGCCAAAATCCGCCAACGCCGGCGCGGCCATTGCCAAGACAACCGGCAGTGGCGCTATGAGGCGCAAAAGCACTGAACCTCGCATGACTATGTCCTTTCTAAGGGACCGCTGTGTCCCGCGTGAGCTGTAGATGATGTCAGTATCACAGCTCGTAAGAGCTTCCCTGCCGTTTCCGGCGCGGGCCGGAGCTTCCCGCTCCGGCCACTACCACCCGTAGAAGAGAGTTCTCTACAGGTCGGCGCGCACGATATCTGAGGGTCCGCGCAGGCGCAGGACCCGGATGATCCTGCCATCCACGCGAACCGATGAGACGACACCCGTGAAGATGTAGTTCGTAAACAGATCCACCGTACCGTCGCCAATCACGCGCAGTCCGTTCAGCCCGAGCGTATTGCCGCCGTCCACACCTGAGCCATCGTCAATGAACAGGACCGGGTTACCGTCTTGGTCCACCTGCGAGTCCATCACGCGGCCCGAGGTCTTCATGAGCAGCCCCTGGTTGAGCGGGATCTCACCGTCCGGATAGCCATTGCCGTCAATCGTTCTGTTAGTGGTCTTTCGGACTTTGGTGGTCCCTGTGCCCGTGACCGTGGCTGTCAGAACGTTAAGCTGACGTTCACCGTCCGGGTTCGTGACGATCGTCACGCCATCCAGCTTGACCGTGTCTCCAACGGCGACAGTGGCGCTCGAGTTCACGTGGATACCCGCTGTGCCGTCCGGGTCCTGGGCGTAGAAGAAGCCCTGCCCCGCAAGGGTAACCACAGCGTCATTGGCGATGTTGAACGTGCTGCTATCGGGATTGGACTTAGCCTCAGCGATAGACGCAACTGTCGGCGGAGCGACAAGCGGCTTGTCCAGCCCGATGTAGAGGTCGTCCATCATCACGTTGGTGTAGGCGTCCCCGTAGTCCCGGTCGTAGTAGCCGTCCTGAAAGTGAACCTGAATCTGGACGCGCCCAGTTGTACTGGTGAACTTAGACCCCGGCGTCAACTGCTTTGGAACCCAGTTTCCGAGCGACGCCAGATTCCAGCAGGTGCTCCGGAAGCTGTAGGTGGACGGATCGTTCGGGTCGTAGGGAGTATCGAGCTGCGAATCCATACGGATCAGCAGCATCGCAGCGATCTCGTTGATGCTGTTTTTCGAGTCGTCGTAGGTGTTCCAGGCCGAGGCTTGCCAGTTGGCGCTTTCAATGGTGTACTCGACGCCGGGCGTTACGAAGATGTTCTGATAAACGAAGTTGTAGAGAAAGCCGCCCGGTAGCGTTCCGTAGTTGTCAGCGGGCGGTCCCGAGCGAAACCACCCGATGGAGTGATTGTTGTAGGCTGCCGGAATGGTATTGACCGGGTCTCCAAACGTCCCCTGATAGGTTTGGGTCTTTACAGGACCGTTACCGCTGAATATCTGTGGGGAGATCGGGGGATTGTTGTAGTTGTAGGCTGGTTTTGTGGGGGTGGCCAGATTCCAGCCTGTCAGTCCGTTCTCAAAGTCACCGTTGACTACAATATTGCCGTAGTCAGCCGCAAGCGGCCCGGTAGCGAAGGCTACTATGAGCACAGCAGATAAAGCTGAGCTCACTTTCGCCAACAGCCGAAATACTGTAGACAGCCTCATAGTCGTCAGGTCCTCCTTTGTCTTTCACCGGCTTCATCGCTGGTCGCCGCTCCCGGAAACAGCATTGTTAGCGCTCCAGCACGAAGCGCGCCCGTATTGGGATGCTTATTCTAGTGCAGCCTCTGCACCGCGTCAAGCAGCCGAATTGTATCATGGGTAGTCGCACAGAGATGAAATCGATGCTGGATGAAAGAAGCATGCGGAATAAGTAGGGCGCTATCTGACGCGGAGGGCTACTCCGTTATCCGAAACCGGCGCAGCCGCTGCGCCACCCACACTCCAAACAATAGAGCCATGAGGGCGATAGGCGAAGGCGGGGGCTGCCCCGAGCTGACCAGGCGTATCTGCGTCTGCTGCGACGCCTGGCGGAGCGTCACCTGGGTGGTTCCGCGCCAGGAAGGGTGAAGGAGACGAGCGCTACGGCTGCCAGCTTTTCCTGCCGTATCGACGAAGAGCCCATTTACGGGTGACGCGGAAGTGCTTTGGAGCGCCACCCGGTACCACGCGAGAACTTTCTCGAAATCCGCATGGCTCACGAAATCCCGCGTAACCCGCGCCGAAAACAGCGGTGCGGCCGAGGTCTGGCCGCCAGTCACCTGCGCCCCGGGAAAGACAGGGGGCACAGGTTTGAGCGCAAGGCCGAGCAGCCACAGTATAAGGTAAGCCGCCAAGCCGCCAGCGTACAGCAGCCACGTCCTTGCGCCCCAGAAGCGGTACCCGCCGGCGTATTCCTGTCGCGGGCGCGTGTCGTGCTGCATCATGAAGGTCCTACTTTAGATGATAAGACGCGGTGGCCACCGGCAGGTACCCCCGGGCTTCCGGCGGAGCGCAGCGTGATCCCGTCACCCGGGGTGGCGGCTTTGGCGGCGCCGATCGTGGATGGGTCGTGGTTGCGGGGAAGCTGTCGGCCGCCGCTAATGGTGATGTCGAACGTAGCCCCATCAACAGGACTGCCATCCAGCGAAAGATTCGCGAAAATAGTGGTTCGCTCGCCCGCGACTATGGAAATCTCAGGTGGCGTTTCACGTGCGAGCTCGTAGCCAGAAGGCTGCGCCGTCTTCTGACCCGACCTCAGAATAAGAACTCCTGCGGCAGCCAGCGCAATGACCACTGACGCCAGACGTCTGAACACCTGCCGGTCCTCCCTGGCTGGACGCGCGTAGCGCCCGCAGACATACGCTAGCATCCGGGTGGGCGGGAGTCAAGAAGGCTTTGTGATATTCCGGAAAAAGTTACCCGTTCTGCGCCTCCTTGCTCCGGCGAGCGCGCTCCATCAGGTCTTCAGGTGAGGGCCGGAAGCGCGGCGGAGGGTGAAGATGGCCACCTCCGGAGGGCTGAGAAAGCGCACGGGCAGGAAGCTCGCGCCAATGCCCCGGCTGACGTAGATCTGGGTTACGCCAGGGTCCACCTCGACCGCGTCCTTCAGCTTCTGCCCGTAAACGTGACCCGCCGCGAGCGCTTTGCCGTGCCCGGAGCGGGTAAAGAGAGGTCCCAAAAAGGGGAGCGCAAGCTGCCCGCCGTGCGTGTGTCCGCTGATCACGCAGTCCACGCCCTTTTCGATAGCGGGGATGGCGATGGAGGGCGCATGGGCAAGAAGAAAGATGAAAGCTCCCGGCGGCGCGCCTTCGAGAGCTTTGTTCAGATCGTCCAGCCCCGTGTGTGGGTCTTCGACACCGGCCAGCACAAACTTCTCTCCGCCGCGCTCCAGCGCCCGGTGTTCGTTCTCCAGAAAGACCACTCCAAGCGAGCGCATGGCCGCCTGCACCTCGCGGTACTGCTCCGGATGGCGCACATCGGAGTTGCCGGAGATCGCAAAGACGCCGAGGCGCGGCTGGCTCTCAAGCGCTATCTGAGCGAGGGCTTCCCCCGAAGGCCCGTCCCCGGCAAGGTCCCCTGTGATGGCGACGACATCCGGCGTCAGCCCGCGAATCAGACGCGCGACCCGGCGCTCCCGCAGCCCCATCTTCTCCATGTGCACATCGCTGATCTGAAGAACGGTAAAGCCGTCGAAGCTCTCCGGCAGACGCGGGCACCACATCGTCACCCTCCGCAGACGCACGGCGAAAGGCTCTATCAGAAGCGCATAGGCGATCAGACCCGCCAGAGCCAGCAGAACCCACAGCAAGCGCCTACTGCCCTCGCGTCAGATACTCAATCAGCAGCCGCACGCCCGCTCCCGTCCCGCCGTAGGAGACCAGCCCGTTGTCCTTACTCACAAATGCCGGACCGGCGATGTCAATGTGCGCCCAGGGCTTAGCGTCCACAAACTCCTGCAGCAGAAGCGCGGCGGTCGTCGCTCCGGCTTCCCGGCCGCCGGTGTTCTTCATATCCGCGACCTTGCTTTCAATCTGCTCGAAGTAGTCGGCAAGCAGCGGCATGTCCCAGAGAAGATCCCCTGAGGTATCGGAAGCCTCCATCAGCCGCGCTCTCAAAGCGTCGTTGTTGCAGAACAGCCCGCTGATGCGCCTTCCAAGAGCCACCACGCATGCGCCCGTCAGCGTAGCCAGATCAATAATCTCATCCGCGCCTTCAGAAGCGGCGTAGGACAGCGCATCGGAGAGGGTGACGCGCCCCTCGGCGTCCGTGTTCTCAATCTCGATGGTCTTGCCGTTCATCGCGCGCACCACATCGCCCGGACGGTACGCTGACCCGCTGATCATGTTCTCCGTGGCCGCCACGATGCCCATGACGTTTACGCCGGGCTTCAGCCTGCCGACGGCCCGCATCGCCGCAAGCACCGCCGCCGCCCCGGACATATCATCCTTCATCGTAAACATGGATTCCGCCGTCTTGATGCAGTAGCCGCCGGTGTCGAATGTAACACCCTTGCCGACAATAGCGACAGTCTTTTTCGCACCTTCGACCGTGTGCTTCAGGACGATGAATCTGGGGGGCCGCTCAGAGCCTTTGGCTACCGCCAGAAAAGCGCCCATACCCATGCGCTCGCACTCCTCGCGGTCCAGCACCCGCGCGCCGAGGCCCGCCTCATGCGCCAGCGCCTCCGCATACCCGGCAAGCATCTCCGGATACACATCGCTTGCCGGTGTGTTGATGAGGTCGCGCGCTTCGTTGACAGCCTCCGCTACGATCTGACCCTTCCGCGCCCCCCGTTCCAGCTTTTCAACCTCAGCCGGATCGTTGCTTATGAGGGTGAAGCTCTCGATTGCGGCGTTGTCTGGCTTGCTCTTGTACTTGGTGAACTCATAGCTGGCGATCAGGGCGCCTTCCACTGTCGCCTGAGCGGCGGAGGCTGGCTCCAGCCCGCCGATGCGCGCCCCGTGCGAGATGGACGACACGCTGGCCGCACGGGCTTCTCTGGCTTTGCGAATAGCGGCAGCGGACGCTCTGCGCACAGCTTCCAGCGTGAAGTCCTGCGATTTGCCCAGTCCCACCAGCACAACGCGAGCAGCGGGAATCTTCCCCTGCGAGTGAATGAGCAGAGTCTTTCCGAGCTTGCCCTCGAACTTCTCCTGCGCGATAAGCTGGCTGATCAGGCCGCCGAGCGCCTTGTCCACCGCGCCTGTCGCGCCGCCCGGTGTGGTAACGCCTTCAAAAAGATTGACAATCAGAGCGTCGCAAGCATGCTCTGTGACGGAGGAAATCTGAGTTTGTGTTTTCATGGCTGTGAAATTATAACCGCGATACGGAAAAGCCACGCAGAACCGCTTCCTTTTCTCAGCGTGTTTGGCAGACTCATCCGTACAGGAAATGAAGCCCTGCCAGGTGCTAACGTCCGCGACTACTCGCTCAGAAACAGAGGTGCGTGCCGTCTAGGATGAGGAAATGACTTCCATGCCGCCCATATAGGGGCGCAGGACTTCGGGGATGAGGACAGAGCCGTCAGGTTGTTGATAAGTTTCTATGAGCGTGATCATCGTGCGCGGAAGCGCTATTCCGCTGCCGTTCAGCGTGTGGACAAACTCCGGCTTTGCGGTTGGCTCTCTGCGAAAGCGAATGTTGGCGCGGCGCGCCTGGTAGTCCGTGCAGTTTGAAACGCTGGAGACCTCCAGCCACTTGCCCAGCCCGGGCGCCCAGATCTCCACATCGTACATCTTGGAGGCGGCCTGACCGATGTCTCCCGCACAGCAGTTGAGGACGCGGTAAGTAAAGCCAAGCGCTTCGACAACATTTTTTGCCTGCTTCAGCATCTCCTCCAGCGCGTCGTAGCTCTTTTCCGGTTCCGTGAGTTGTACGAGCTCCACTTTGTCAAACTGGTGCAGGCGGATAAGTCCCCGGGTGTCTTTGCCGGCGGCGCCGGCTTCGCGGCGAAAGCTGGCGCAATATCCGGTGTGGCGAAGTGGCAGTGTTCCTGGCGACAGAATCTCGTCCATGTGGATACAGGTAATCGGGACCTCCGCAGTTGGGTTGAGATACAGATCGTCCTCGGTCACCCAGTACATGTCGTCCTTGAACTTCGGAAGCTTACCCGTCCCGTACATCACGGAAGGCAGCGCCAGGTACGGTGGCCACACCTCGGTATAGCCGTGACTGGTGGTATGCATGTCCAGCATGAAGTTGATCAGCGCCCGCTCAAGCCGCGCGCCCAGCCTCTTGTAGAGAATGAAACCGGAGCCAGCCAGCTTTGCCCCACGCTCGAAGTCTATGATGTCCAGCGCAGTCGCAATATCCCAGTGGGGTTTCGGCTCAAAGCTGAGCGATGGCGGATCACCTGAGCGCTCAATCTCGACATTGTCCTCTTCCCCGGCGCCGTCCGGCACGCTCTCGTCAGGAAGGTTAGGCAGGTCACTCAGGCGCTCATCCAGCGCATCATCGACAGACTTCAGCTCTGCGTCCAGCGCTTTAATCTCGTCGGAGACCTGCTTCATCTCGCTGATGATGCTGGAGGCGTCGCCTTTTTCCTTTTTGACCCGGGCAATTTCTTCAGAAGCGGCGTTGCGTCGCGCTTTGAGGTCTTCAACCTGTTGGATCAAACGGCGGCGGTCTTCATCCAGGCTCAAGAGCTGATCGACGGCCTCGCCATAACCGCGGCGGCTGAGCCGCCGGCGTACAGCGTCAGGGTCTGATCGGATAAGTTTGATGTCAAGCATGGTAGAGAGTGTGCCCGCCTGTTTGATGCGTATGTGTCAGTTGCAGACTATGACGCAAAGCGGGCTTATTCCTTCCTGCCAGCAGTCCCGGCCGGGCCTGTGCGCCGCTGAAGGCCACTCACTCTAACTGCGGATCAACGCAAGGAGTTCGTCGCGTTTGGCCTCCATCTGCTTTTCGTCTTTGGATTCCAGATTGAGGCGCAGATAAGGCTCCGTGTTGGATGGGCGCACATTGAACCACCAGTCCGCGTACTCCACTGTCAGTCCGTCAAGGTGCAGCACTGTCTGCGCGCTGGGGCCATACTTGTCTTCCAGCTCCTGGAGTTTAGCGTGCTGATCTTTCACCTGCGAGTTGATTTCTCCTGAATGGAAGTAGCGCTTGATGGGCCGCCAGAGCTCACTTGCAGTCTCGCTGGCTTCTTTCAGCAGAGACAATATGCCCAGCATCGCCAGATCTCCATTGTCAGTGATGAAGAAGTCGCGGAAGTAGTAGTGGCTGGAGAGCTCGCCGGCGAAAATCGCGTCGCCTTCGCGCATCTGCCGCTTGATGAGTCCGTGCCCAACCTGGCACATCACAGCCTTGCCGCCTGCCTTCTCAATCTCTTCTTTCACCGACCAGCTTGAGCGTAGATCGTAAAGGATTGTGGCGCCGGGGTGCTGCTTGAGAATCTGGCGCGCCAGAAGCGCGGTGATCATATCTCCGGGAATGGTGTCGCCTTTTTCGTCAACGAAACCCACACGGTCCGCGTCTCCGTCATAGGCCACTCCCAGCGCGGCGCCTTCATCGCGGACTTTGGCTTTTAGCGCAATCAGAGTCTCCTCGTGCAGCGGGTTGGCTTCGTGATTGGGAAAGCCGCCGTGAATGTCCCAGTAGAGCGGAAAGGCCTTCAGATTGATGCGCTCAGCGATCTTGGGAGCCGTCAGGCCACCCATAGCGTTAGCGGTATCAATGGCCACCTTCATACCGCCTGCGTCGTGCAGGCCGGAAGTCTTTATGACTGCTTCAATGTAGTCATTCAGCACGTCCTTCTTGCCCAGGATGCGCCCCTTTTGAGGAGGTTGCGGAAAATCCTGTGAGTTGGCGAGCTTCTGAATCTCTGTGTTGGACACGAAAGAGATGCTGGGGATGGCCTGCGGGCCCGTGGGTTTGATGCCGTTGTACTCGCCGGGGTTGTGCGATGCCGTGAGCATTATTCCGACATCGCCTTTCAGTGCATTTACGCAGTAGTAGTACAGCGGCGTGCTGACCAGCCCGACGTCCCATACATCCAGCCCCGCGTCTGTCAGGCCTCGCAGAACTTCAGGGAACAGGGCTTCCCACGACAGGCGCATGTCGTGCCCGACAATCGCCGTCTTTCCCTTCAGCATCGTGCCATAGGCGCGGCAAATCCGGTAAACGGCGTCTTCGTTCAACTGGTCCGGGTAGGTTCCGCGGATGTCGTACGCTTTGAAGATGGTCGGGTTCAGGTCTGCCAAGATAGTGCTTCTCCTTGCAAAGTTCAGCCTGCCAGGGCTGCTGGATTATATACCGCGACCGGCCGCCCGGCAAACCTGAAGACGCCGGACGGACACTTCGGCGCAGCAGGGATGCGATTCTCAACTTTTGCGCGCGTCCTTTGGACTTCGATTGTCCGAAAATCAGTCGCTTCTAACCTGCGACACGGTTGGGGCCTGCCGACAAAACACTCCATAGCCCGTGTCCAGCCGTCAACCGCAGATACTTTTGTCATCCAAAAGACAGAACTATCGTCGTTGACGTTGCATAATGCGACATTATGGACTTTCACTGGGCTGTCGAAAATGAACTGGCTACCGGCTCCTTGCCGTCAACCGAGGGCGACGTTCGTCTTCTTGAGCGCATGGGCATTCGGGCTGTGTTGTCGCTCCACCCTGTTTCAGGGAATATTCAGGCTCTCTTCAGGCAGGCGGAAATTGAACACCGGTTTCGCCGGTTGGAGGATATGACCTCTCCCGGATTGCGCCTGATGGAGGAGATGGATGGACTGCTTGAGCGGTGGCGCGCGGAAGGTAAGCCGGCTCTGGTGCACTGCTACATGGGCGTTGGACGCTGCCGCACTGTGGCTTGCGCTCATTTGGCTGCGCGGCTGCAGGATCTTGAGCGGGCATTTACGTGGGTCGGGTTGCCTCAGACAGAGGCACAGCGAGAGTTCGTCCGGGTGTATTTCCACAATAGGAACCGCTCGCGGCAAGGCTGAGCGTCAGGCCGCCGAAAGAGCCTCGCGCACACGCTCCAGGTCCGCCGGTGTGTCCACTCCAATCGGACGGTAGTCCGTCAGCGCCATCTTTATCTTCCAACCAGACTCAAGAGCCCGGAGCTGCTCCAGTGACTCCGCAATCTCCAGCGGCGTGCGGGCAAGCCGTGTGAACGCAAGCAGATCAGCCCGGCGGTAGATGTAGATTCCCACATGTCCGTAGCGAAGTGGATCCGGGGCACCTCTAGCAAAGGGCACAGGGCTGCGGGAGAAATAGAGCGCTGTAGAGTCCAAAGCCGTGACTACCTTGACCAGGTTCGGATCAGCGGCGTCCTCTTCAGGTGGTATTTGGAACATCAGGCTGCCCATTTGCGCGTCGGACTCCGTAAAGGCCCGAATGAGCTCATCCAGCGCCTCCGGAGCAATCAGCGGCTCATCGCCCTGGATGTTGACGATGATATCCGCGTCACAGGTTGCGGCTACTTCCGCAACACGGTCTGTTCCGGTCGGGTGCTCTGGCTTTGTCAACACAGCGTTCGCGCCAAAGCTGCGACAGGCTTCCGCAATTGCCTCGTCCGGCGTAGCTACGACGATATCATCCAGCAACTTCGCCCGGCGGCAGCGCTCCCATACCCACTGAATCATTGGCCTGCCGCAAATCTCCAACAGTGGCTTGTTGGGAAGCCGGGTAGCCGCCAGCCTGGCCGGGATTACTCCGAGAGTCTTTTGACCGCGCATGCAGAGGGCCTCTCAGTCCTGCTCCGTGCGTCGAATAAGCTCCAGCAGGCGCGATGTCGAGCGATCTTGCACGAGTCCCAAAATCTTCACAACGCCACCCACTTCTGCCACCGTCGCCGCTTCGGGCAGCTCCTCCGGCCGGTAGTCTCCACCCTTAGTGTGGATATGTGGGCGTACGGCGCGGATGAGGTCGTCCGGGCGAGGTTCGTCGAAAATTGACACGGCATCTACAACGCGCAGACTCGCCAGCATTTCCGCGCGCTCGCTTTCCGGAACTATCGGGCGCTCGGGACCCTTGAGACGCCGGGTGGATGCGTCTGAGTTTACACCCACTACCAACCGGTCTCCGAGAGCTTTCGCCTGCGCCAGGTAGCGGGCATGTCCAATGTGCAAAATGTCAAAGCAGCCGTTTGTGAAGACGATGGTCAGACCTTCTTCGCGCCAGCGCGCGCAATACTCGCTGAGCCGTTTTCTGTCCAGTATCCGGCAGGTGGAGTCTTCGTCGCCGGGCTTTGCGCCATGGAGATTGCTCAAATTGATCTGCTCTCGGATTCTCTGATCAGATTGGCAACTTCTGCGGTGGACACGCATGCCACGCCCACTTTTCTAACGACAGTCGCAGCAGCGTAGTTAGCCAGTGTCGCGGCCTGCACTTCGTCCGCTCCAGCCGCCATTGCAAGCGTGAGTGTGCTGACGACCGTATCGCCTGCGCCAGCCACGTCGTAAACCTCAACCGGCATTCCCGGGATATGCGCGGGTTCTGCGGATTGCTCCGCCTGGCGGAAAACGCTCATTCCGTTCGCGCCCCGCGTGATGACAATACATCCGGCGCGGGTCTTGCGCACTATTTTCGCTCCGGCCCTGACCAGCGCCTTCAGTCCGTCAATACTTTCCCCGGAAGCCGCTTCCGCCTCAAGGTTGTTGAGGGTAATCACATCAGCGCCCTGAAAGAAGCGCAGATTTGCAGGCTTGGGGTTTGACGTCACCAGGACCCCGGCTTCACGGGCTTTTGTTACAGCCGTCTGCGTAAGCTCTCCGACAACGCCCTTGTTGTAGTCCGAGACAACCAGTGCGTCGCACTCAGCCAGCTTCTCCTCAATCTGTAGCCGGAGCTTGCGCACCAGGGCTTCGGACGGCTTCTCTCGCCTCTCTCGATCCACGCGTACGACCTGCTGATGGTGCGCAATGATGCGCGTCTTGAGACTTGTGTCCCTGTTCGGGTCTTCCAGCAGGCCATCTGTGCCAACCTGCATATCCTCGAGCAGCCTTCGCAGCCTGTCTGCTGCGTAGTCTTTTCCAACAAGCCCGATCAGCGACACCTCCGCGCCGAGCGCGCGGATATTGGCCGCGACGTTGGCCGCTCCTCCCGGCGCCCAGGTCATCCTGTCAACGTCCACCACCAGGACCGGGGCCTCCGGGGAGACCCGCTTCACGCCGCCGTGCAGGTACTCATCCAGCATCACATCGCCGACGACAGCGATACGCCGCCCGGGGAGCCGCTCCAGGAGTTCCAGCAGCGCTGCGTGTCCGTCAGCCAACCGTGTTCACCTCTGCGTCCGAAAGCGCAGGGGACTCTGTCTCCTCGCGAGACTCCCTGAGCCTTTCCAGAACGCCAGCGGCAAATAGCGGGATCATTATCTCGTGGTGACCCGTCAGACTCACTCCCTGCCCACCAATCTCCCGGACGCGCTCCACAATCTGCTGGCTGGACCTGTAGTGCTGCAGAAAGTCCATGTTGACACTCGTAAATCCGCTCATATCCACGTTGAGATTGCGCAGCACAGTCAGAGCTTTCAGAACGACTTCCGGCATGACTACAGCCGAGCCGAAATTGAGCAACGCCCCACCGTGCGCAAGACCCCGCATGTATTCGATCAGAATCTTGAAATCCCTGTGCGACACATCACCAATGGACGCCCCGTCCGCACTCGGATGCATGTGCACGATATCTGTCCCCACTCCCACATGCACAGTGATTGGGATTTTCATCTCGTAGGCTGCAGCGAAAAGTGAGACGGCTTTGTTCGGCGCGTCCGCGTCCAGCAGGGCTTTGCCGACGGCCTCACCAAAACCAAGCTGCGACTCCGCTCCTCTGACGGCGGCGGTATTTACGAAGTCGGCAGTCTCTCTCATCATCCCGAAAAGCCCGCGGCCGATTCCCTTCTCGACGTGCTCGCTTGTGTGTCCGAACAGCGCTATCTCCGAGTCGTGAATGACGCTGGCGCCGTTAGTAGCGAGAGTGGAGATTACGCCGCGGCGCATCAGATCTATCAGCACTGGCGCCTGACCAGTCTTGATGACGTGCGCTCCAAAGCACAACACAACAGCGCGGCGTTTCAGGGCGGCCTGCGCTACGGCGTCGATAGCGGTGCGTAAATCGTCACCGGCCAGAATGTGCGGCAGACTGTCAATCAGCTCCCGGACAGTAGCCCCAGGTTTCAGAGGAGAGGCGAAGTCGGCAATGTGAACTTTGCTCTCACGCCCCTGAATGCTCGTCGGTGTGATCTGGCTGAGGTCAATAGTGCGGTAGCGGCTCGGCATCAGTCTTCAGACTCACTGGCCGCGCGCAAACTTTTGGATCTTTCTATCTGTATCCGTCCCACCTGCTCATTTGAACTCGCTGTCGGGAATCCCCTTGTTGACTTTGATGTTGCTGTAAACGCTGGTGCCACCCAGTTTTCCCGCCCCGTTATACACGCGTATCTCTGTGGGAATCCACACGCCCGCGTACTCTTTGAACTTGCTGTAAACATAGCGGGCAATCAATGATCCGTTCGCTTCCCGCTTCTCTCGCGCCAGCAGCCGGAAGTCTTTCGGATTGAGATAGATGTACTGCTTCTTCTGTGGCGAGTTTGACAGGGACAACTGCACTTTCAGCGCAGGCTGCTTGTCCCACGCACTTTTCGACACCTGCTCCACGTTGTACGAGCTCCACAGACTGTCGTTGGCAAGCCCCGCATCCAAAATCGTCTGCCGCTTATGCGGTTCTTTTGAGATATCTTCGGTCTTGTTGATTATGCCAGCCCGGATTTTCTTGGTGTTACCGGTGACAATATAGCTGACGTTGACCAGCCCGGCACGAGCTGTCATTTTGAACTTGTTCGGCGTCTCGAACATCATCCTGGAGTTCTTGAATCTGTACGCCTGCCCGAAGTCTTTTCCGATCTTTGCGAGCTCAGTCTGGTTGGAGTAGGCTATGTTCACATCCGCCTGGATGTCTCTGAAGCCTTTTGTCGCTTCGTGCACCTGCTTTCGCAGCTCTGCGGGTGACTCCGCCCGGGAAACTCCTTCAGCCGCCAGAACGGCGACAAAAGCCACAAATAACGTGGCAGCTATCTTTCTAAATGGCAATGGCAAACCTTCCTTTGTGTTTTGTCTGACGCCGACTCTCCATTTGAGACTGGCTGCCTTGACAGCCTCACCCATTAGAACGCTTCTGAGGCCCCGTTCGTCCCGTTTACTTTTCAGGCCGCCAGACTTTCGCCTGCCGCAGAAAGACGCTGTAGGCTCCCAGGCAGGCCACCACAAACCCGTCGCCCCCGTCCAAAAAGCCGCGCTTAAGGAGATAAACTTCCAGAAATTTCCGCGCGAGCGTCAGTCCGAGACCAAACGGTCCAACGCGCGGAGGGTGCGTGCGTTCCAGCAGCATTCGCGCCATAGTGGAGGAGTATCCATTCATCCTGTCCACATAGTCGGAAATGGATTCGAAGCTGTAGTGCAGGATGTCTCCCTGCAGCTTGCCTACGGGCTCGTCTGGCGTGATAGCCGCATGCACCGGATGGTCATTGTACTCCCCCGCTCCGTTTTGAAGCAGGCGCAGTTGCCGATCGGGATACCATCCTCCGTGGCGCATCCATCTGTCCACAAAACGGGTAAGGCGCGGCATGTTGTAGAAGCGAAAACCGGTACGCCTGCCCGCTACAACCTCCTGAATCTCCAGGGCAAGCTCGGGTGAGACTTCCTCGTCTGCGTCCATGCATAAAACCCACTCCTCGGAGGCCTGTGACAACGCGAAGTTCTTCTGCGCCGAGAAGCCAGGCCAGTCGCGCACAATAACGTCCCCGGTGAACCTGCGCGCGATCTCCAGAGTCTTGTCCGTCGAGCCGGAGTCCACAACCAGGATTTGATCTGCAAACTGCACGCTGCGCAGGACGCGCTCCATGTTCTTCTCTTCATTTTTGCAGACTAAAGCGGCTGTAAGACCCAATGGCCCAGCATCCTTTCAGAGACAGTCATCCGCAAGCAGAATATCAGACGCAGACGCACTCCGGAGCACTGCTCCAGGCATCAGCAGAGGAGACACAGGAGAGACTGCCCATCTCCTGTTGACGCAAAATCTGGACAAAATTCAGCGCTATCTGGCTTTTGGCACGGTTCTTGCACTTATTAATGATGGAAACCAAATATCTTTTTCTCCTTCTGTCAGATATTTTCTCTGGAGCCCGCTGAAGCTACTTCCGCGGGCTATTTTTTTGCCTGCCAGTGCCCCAAAAAGCCCGATTTTTTGCCCCCTACAGGCAAAGACCCGTACCAATGCGGGGAATCTGCGCGCTCTGTTTTTTCCAGTAGCCGGGTCCTAAGATAGACAAAGCTACTGCAAACGAAAGAGGAAGATTCCCATGAAGCTGATAATCGTTTTGTTTCTTGTCGCGCTGGTTGCTTTCCCGGCGTTCTGTATAATCCGCAGCGCCAGCGCGTGCGGGATAGGCGCTTCCAGCCCGTCCACGCGAACAGCCGCCGTCCAGCGCCTGATAGATCATCCTACCGATGTTGACGCCGGTAGCCCGTTCTAAAATCAATCACCGCGCCTGCTCAGTCCACAAATGGCCGCCACGGAGGGCGCGGGGCTTCGGAGCTGTCACGCGCGCTTCTGATCAGATCCAGGACGTATTGCGCCGCTCGCTCTCCGCTGATACATTCAGCCCACTGACGAATCCTCTGCCGCTGGCTGCTGATTGCCGGGCCGTGCGCCACACGCCGCGCAAGCTCCTGAGAAAGAGCGCTCTGCGACTGCCACGCGTAGACTGCGCCAAGCTCTGCGGAGACTATCAGATCAGAGGCTCCACAGCGGTTGCTACAGACAACCGGAACTCCCCGCATCAAAGCCTCGTTCACCACTGCGCCCCAGCCATCCCACCGGCTGGGAAGGATCAAGAGATCACTCTGCGAGAGCAAGCGCATCGCTTCGTCATTGGCGAGTGAGCCTGCAAAGCGCACTTTTTCATCCAATCCACGAGACAGCGCCAGCTTCTCCAGAGTATTGCGCTCAGGGCCGTCGCCCACGATTGTCAGAAACCATGGCCCCGGCACGTCGCTCAACGCTCGCAGCAGAATATCCACTCCTTTGCGGGTGACAAGACTTGCCACAACTATCAGACGCACCTCGTCGCGCTCTTCCACGTCCACCCCAGACTCAGGGCCCTGGGTGAAATAGGCGAAAGGGCGCGTCCTGGACTCTGGCAGGCCAATCCTGCGGAACCACTGCCGCGCCAGATGACCGATCGCCAGAGCGAGTGAAAGCGTCTGCCCGTAGCGACGGGCGTAGTGGCGTCCTCGCGCCAGGCGCGCAAGTGCAAGTGGCCCTCGCCAGTCCGCCGGCTCGCTTTGCATCGCCATCCAGCCACCCGCCTCCGCGCACGACGCCATGGCCCGGCTCACCATTGGGTAGGCGCCAATACCGGTGAAGATATGGGCGGCCTGGCTCATGCGGGCGAACTCGAGAAGTTGCGCGTCGCCGGGTGCGACAACTACCTTCGCCTTTCCAAAATCCGGCCGGAACCAGCCCATGTCCGAGCGCTCCGGATAAACATCCTCCTCAGCCACCAGAGTCACCTGCGCCCGCTCCGCCAAAGCCGAAATCAGCGCGGACTGGTGAATGCTGAGGGTGTTCTGCCAGAAGACAATCTGCTGCTCCTCAGACACGCACCGTCTCCATCCACTTCAGAAACCGCTCCGCTTGACGAGACCACAGCTTCTGTTGCAGGAAACTGTGCGCCTTTTGCGCCTGAAGCCGCAGGCGCTCCGTATCCCAGCTCAGCACTGTGTCGATTTCCGAAGCCAGAGCTTCCGGATCGCTGCTTTGGAGTACGATGAGCGCATCGCGGTAATCAGGGCTGAGGCCGTCCGTCCACGTGCTCACAACCGGCCGGCCGTAAGACAGATACTCAAGCACCTTGGACGGAAAGTTCATCGCGTTGTCTTTGATCTCCGGCGGGCGTGGATTGACAAAAACGCTGGCTGCTTCAGAGACCTCGCGCAGCTTCTCTTCTGAGACCATTCCCAGCCACTTGATGCGGGGATTAGCCTGCGCCGCTTCGCGCACCTGTGCGTCGTTTCCGTGACCGCATATCCACAATTCCGCGCTTTGTGAGCGAATGAGTGCAAAAGCGTCTATCAACAGGCTCACGCCGCCCCATTTGGTGAGCGCCCCTGTGTAGAGAATCACCGGGGTTGGCTGAGGCTCCATTGAAGAAGGGGCAAAACGAATCTCCTCTATCCCTCCGTCAAGATGCAGCCTGGGTTCGCCTGGCGTGTCACGGTAGAGACCCCAGGACAGGAGCACCCGTCCGGAAGCCTGTGCCAGGATTGCGTCGTGCACTTTGCGCTCTGCGGTCTCACCGGGAGCGTCTGCGGCTATACATACCCAGGGTACGTTGAGATCGCGCACTGCGCGCAGGCCGCAGACAGCGTTATGAGGGTAGGCGTTGTAGGTGACAACGGCTGAAGGGCGGCCGCGTTTTCTGACAGCGCGGGCCATGGAGTGCAGGTAGCGCCGGTGCAGACTCCCGCGCCGGATGAAAGGAGCGTTAACATACCTGACGATCCGCCCTGCTATTCCGGAAGGCAGCCGCCCGGCGCTTCGCCCCATAAACAGGCGTCCCTTAGGCCAGAGCCTTTCGGGGACATGGCCGATGTTGAACACGCTCTGCCCCAGATCCTGCAGGGCCTGAACCAGGCCGAATTGCCATCGAGCCGCTGCGGGGCTGGCGGCTGGAGACCGCTGCAGAGTGGATTCGTCCAGAATTGGCCCAAGCCACAGCAGATAGTCTCCGTCTTCAGGTGATGGCGAGGAGTGTCTAAGGTTCATATCTTACTTTGGGGGAGAGCTTCGCGCCGCGGCACAGCGACACACTTCGAGAAATGCATCAGAGAATACTCTTGCGCGCTGTAAAGCGTCTTGTCTCGCCTTCTGTTCGTCCTCCCACTGGCCGGCTCCGCCCAGCGCGTGCTGTATCTTGTCCGCCAGGTCCACCGCGTCTGCCGGCTCAAAGAACAGACTGCCTGGCGGTTGCTGCTCCCGATGTACGGCGATGTCTGACACTACCATAGTCTTTCCAAGCGTCTTTGCGTCTTCAACAACCGTGCTCCACCCTTCGAACAGAGACGGTTGGACAATAATATCCGCGGCGCGCTGAAGTTGCACCTGCTCAGCGCGTGGGAGCAACCCCAGAAGGACAAAACGATCCTGTACATTCAACTCCGCCATTAATTGCAGCAGGTGCGAAATATGACCTGAAGCCCTCACATCCGAGAGCGCTCCGGTCAACACAAACTGGCACGCGACGCCGCGCTGCCTGAGTATTCCCGCTGCTCTGATCAGCGTTTCGTGATTCTTGTGTGCCCACCACTGATTTGGCGTCAGTGCGAAGGGGCGCTGAATGTTGAACTTGCACACTGTCTGTTCGGGGTCTGGTTCGTAAAACGCTTCCGGGAACAAAGAGACAAACGGAACAACGTGTCCCTTGTCCGTGAAGCCAGGAGCGAACTGCGTGAAGTCGCCAAACGCGTCCTGACTGCTGAAAATCATGCGGCTTGAGCGCTGTATCACTCTGCGAAAGATGCGGTCTCGTTGCGAGCGCTGAGCCGGGGAAAAATGCTCAGGAAGGCGCACGTGCTGGAAGTCTGGAATCCAGCCAATCCAGGGCACTGGCGACCATGGCAGGCGTGACAGGCTTCCGAAAAGTACGTCTATCCGATGCTTCAGCATGGAGCGCACCTGGACCAGTCGTGCCGCGGCATCAGGCAGGCGGCCGGCAGATGTCTCGATGACCTGAACGCCTTGCGCCACTGGTTCACTAAGAACCCCATCGATGCGTCCACGCTGGCACCAGACCAGGATTTCCACATCCGCCTGCGAGGAGCACAGACTCCTGAGCACGTTCTGCATGTAGATAGCGCCGCCAATCCAGCTTGAGTCGGCGGGATCAAGAATGATTCCCAGCTTCAAGGGCAGTGCTTCCCCCAGGCTTGCACGCACGCTTCGAGCCCCTCTCTCAGTGGCCGCGCCGCCCACCGGGGCGCAAGCGATTGCAGAAGCCCGGTGTCGGCCCGCCAGCGCTGCGGGTCGCCCCGGCGCTGAGTCTGAGCGCAGAAAAGCCGCTTGCCAGGATTAATCAGCTCTCTCATCTCCTCCGCAAGATCAGCGACTCTGGTTTCCTGCCCGCTGGCGATGTTTACACTCACCGAGCCGGGCTGCAGCTTTGCCGCATCAGCGACCGCCAGGCACGCCTGCACTGCGTCGTCCACATAGAGGTAGTCGCGTGTCTCCTCCCCCGTCCCTTGAAGGTGGATATCCTGTCCCGCGTTTGTAAGCTGTTCATACAGTTCCCAGACCAGAAGCCGCCGCTGCGAAGGTCCAAAGACGGAGAACAGCCGGCAGACCACCACGCTCAGGCCGAAGCAGTGCGTATACTCCTTTGCCAGCAGCTCACATGCAGCTTTGTGAAACCCGTAAGGTGAGATTGGCGCGACTGGCGCGTCTTCAGCGACTGGCAAAGCAAGAGGATTGCCGTACACCGCCGCGCTGGAGGGGAAGATCACGGCGCATCCCACTCCAGAGCGCCGGATGCTCTCCAGCGCATTGGCCCATGTCATAACAGCCGCCCGTAGATCGTCCACCGGCGACTCAAAAGACGCCCCAACAGAGGCGGTTCCCGCGCAGTGAACAAAGACGTCCGGCTTGTAGTCTCTTATGACGGAGGTGAGATCGGCAAAGGCGACATCGGCTGACACGTGTTCCCCCAGCCAGTCAGGCTCGCTCTGGTTCGACCGGGCAATTCCGAGCACTTCCCATCCTGAAGCGCCGGCGACACGCCCAAAGGCCGCCCCGAGGAATCCGCGGCTGCCTGTGACAATCATCCTCACGGGCGTACCGCCAGAAAACTGTAGAGTCTGCCGGCGGCGCTCGCGCGCCGCTTCTCCATGACAAACCCGATAAGCGCCCACTTCAGCCGCCCGGATCGGCGCAGCGCCGCCTGCCTCTGCTCTTCACTTCCCGGGTAGAAGTTCAGAATGGAGTCCAGCGGTCCCCAGACCTTTTCAATCCTCAATCCGGCGGCCTGAATAGCGCTGAGATAGCGCGGGAGAGAGAAAGCGTTCTCGCCCCCATAGAGCCCGTGAAGCGGATGAGACGCCCGGAACTGCTCAAGCTGGCGCGGGTTGTCCGCCACGTGTTCTCGGGTCGCCAGCAGAGAGCCGCCCGGCTTCAGAACGCGGGCCACCTCCCGCAGCATCAGCTCCAGATCGGCTGCATGGTGAAGAACTTGCCGCGCGTGGACGGCGTTGAAGGACGCATCGGCAAAAGGCAGCGTTTCCCCTTGCGTGCGCTGAGTGTCAATATTGAGACCTGTCTCTTCCGCGAGCGCCTGAATGGCCGCTACTCCGACTTCCGCGCTGCCGTCCGGGTCAATCGCGCTCACCTGCCAGCCGGCCTTCGCCAGCGCAAAGCTCGCTATCCCGTTGCCCGCGCCAAGATCCAGGACTCTACCGCCATCCGGAGGGCCAAGCAGCCGCTCGACTTCGGCGAACTCTTCACTATCCGCATAGCGCCGGGCTGCCTGCAACACGGGCAGGTCAAAGTAGTTGTCGCGCACGCCCTTGTCGTTGGCGGGTTCGCTACGGTAGCGCCGGACGGCTTCTTCCCAGGTGAGAGGCGCACTCACGGGGACGCCTCCTCCACCTGCCTGATTACACGCGCAGGGTTACCGGCGGCCACACACCACGCCGGAACGTCCTTTGTGACCACGCTGCCTGCGCCGATCACCGCGCCCTCACCGATTGTGACACCTTTCAGGATGATGGCCCGTGCGCCGATCCAGGCTTTGTCGCAGATCCTCACCGGCGCCATTTTGACATGCGACCAGTCCTTGCGCCCGTTCATCCAGTCGCGCACGTCGTACTGTCTTTCGCTGAAGACGAGGGAATGGCTGTCGTGATCGGCAATCAGCGTGTCAAAGGCCACCAGCACGTCGTCTCCGATAGAGATTTCGCTTGCGCAGTCCAGAAGCGTCCTGCCGCCCAGATGCGTGCGCGCCCCGATTGTCACCTTCGCTCCCGCGCGCTCAAAGCAGATACTGCACTCGATGTTGCTGCCCTGACCTATTGTCAGCGCGCACTCCGCAGGGTCAGGAGCGGAGATGCAGGCGTGAACAATGCGCGCGCCTTCGCCCACCTTCGCCCGCTCGCCAAGCCACTTCAGAGCGTCCCGGCGAACTCCGAGCGCTGTGGCCGCCCGTTTCAGGCACCGTCTAAGCATCGCTGACTCCGAGCTTCAGCGGTGTGATGACAGGAGTCACCTCGCACCGGTAGAGCACACCCGGCGGGACGTCCCGCAGAACTGTGCTTTTAGCTGCGATCACGCTGCCTTTGCCGATCGTGACGCCTTTCAAAATTGTCACGCCAAACGATATCCACACGTCGTCCTCGATCACTACCGGAGCGGAAAACACTCCCGGCATCTCCTCAGATGTCCTGGGGTGGCCGCGCTCCACGATGTGGCGGTAGTGCCGGTGACGCTCTTCCGGGTCCATCGAGTGGGCGGTTCCGTCGTGAATGTTGACGTCGTGCGCAATCATCACCCGGTCCCCGATGGTGATCGCGTCCATGCTCCATATCTCTGTGCGCACTCCCAC
Source organism: Armatimonadota bacterium (assembly GCA_020846715.1). Lineage (GTDB taxonomy): Bacteria > Armatimonadota > UBA5829 > DSUL01 > DSUL01 > JADLDK01. The sequence goes on from JADLDK010000010.1 coordinate 54,690, forward strand.
ATAGCACCACTCGCCTATCGCAATGCGCCCTCCGTGGCCGTAAGTGATCAGCCTGCCGCGGACGCAGGAGTGGGCGCCGATCTGCACGCGCTCAGGGCCTCCGGCGAAGTTCTCCACCTGTGTCTCGGGCGTCACGACCGCCTCCGGATGAAGCTGCGCGTTGAGCGAACGGCGGTGGGTGCGGCGCCGCAGCCCGTTGTAGAGACGCTGAATCATCCGGCTCGCAAGGCTCCAAAGGCGCTTCTGGCGCGTTGGCGCAGGGATGACCCGAGACGCCGGATCGGCCCCGGCTTCTGAGCGGCCAGAAAGGCTTTCACGCGCAGAAAGGCATGCTCATCCTCTGCGTCTGAAAATACGAAGCGCTCGGGAAACTCCTGGCTCAGCAGCGTATCGCGGTCGTGTTTGTAGATGGGTGAGGGCGCCCCGCAGTGAACGCCGCTGTTGTCAAATCCTCCAACATAGATCAGCGAACGCCTCGGTTGCGCCACCAGAGCGCGGGCTTTGACCAGCGCATAGTACCAAAGCACCCCCCACGACTGATTGCCTCCGTTCATGCGCTGGCGAAGCATGTCTGAGAAGTCGCATGCCCCGTCCAGGTCCAGCCGGCCCCGGAACTCCGCGTCCCGCAGGTCTGCCTCCCAGTCCGTCGGCTGCGGGTCGAACGCCTTCCATGCCCGCTCCCACGTCGCCCAGCCGACCGTCGTGGACAGAGGCATCAGAAACGCATCCGGCCCAGGCGGGTGCGATACCGGGAACATGAAGCCGGATACCTGATACACGCGGTGGTCATTCTCATAGCGCTCCAGCGCCTGCAGCATGTAGTCAACAAAGCGCGGATGAGCCGTGAGATCGTCCTCCAGAACAATGACCCTCCCGTAGTCCGCGCAAAGAGCTGTCACTGTCTCGACAATACTGCGAGCCAGTCCGAAGTTTTCCGGACGCTCAACAACAGTTGCGTTTACAGCAGGCGCAAGTTCGTGAGCAGCCCTGCGGCTTTCTTCGACGGCGCTCGCGTGCTCCAGGGTCTTCGGGCCGTCACAAAAGACAAAAACCTCACATTCCTCCAGTCTGCGGCAGCGAGCGAGCGCCTCCATCGCGCTGCGAGTGTACTGAGGACGGTTGTAGGTGAACAGGGCGAGCGGCGTCTTACGCATGGACATGCCTCATGGCCAGATCATGTCTCAGACGCACCGCCTGCCGCTTCATCCGGCGCAGCAGCCTGGTGGCCAGGCTTCCTGAGGCGCCCTGCGCCAGAATCTCCCGCCGGATGGCCGCCGGCACAGGAAGAGGGTCCGAAGCCAGTAGCTCCCGCACGTAGCCCTGAACCGCCGCCCGGTTGGCGATCCAGTCCAAACGCTCAGTGGCAAAATCGCGAGCGTTCGCTCTCCACTGGGGGCGACATTTGCGCTCATTTATGCAGGTCTGTATGATGCGGACCAGCGCGTCCAGATCGCACTCGGCCAGTGGCCAGTAATAGCCATCCCGGCGCATCTGACGGCGCGCGACCGGAACCAGCCAGCCGCTCTTGCCCTCGACGACAAACTCATTGCAGGGCCCGGTACCGGTGGCGATGACCGGGAGACCGCACGCCAGCGCTTCAATAATGCTCAGCCCGATGCCTTCCAGCCGTGTCGGGTAAAGATAGACGTCACCCAGATGGTACAGACCCGGAGCGGGAACAGTTTTTTCGATGAACTGAATGCGTTCATCCGCCTGCACAGCCTCTTCTGTCACGCTGCCAAAAGCCGCCAGGGGACGCTGGGAATGAACGATGAGCCGCGCCGGTCCCTGCACGCGCCGAAAGGCCTGAGTCGCAAGATCGGTGCCTTTGCGGGGTAGAATTCCCCGCGCCAGGTCCGCTCCTCCCATCCCCGCTGAGTGAAAGAAGATCAGCTCTTCAGACGGCTCGTGTCCGGCGGGTTTGAAGAGGTCCAGGTCAGTCCCCCACGGAATGTAGCGCGCCCGCGGATGGTTCTCAAAAACGGAGTGGTGACGGCGCGTGTTGCACCAGACCTCATCGTACGCGCGGAAGAGCGGCACAAGCTCAGGAGTGTAGAAGTCCACGTAAGCCACTGTCCGGCAGCCCTTCTCATGCGCCCAGATTACAGGAGGCAGCCAGTTCTGCTCGTTGAACAGAATCAGCCCGACGCCGCGCTCGTCAATCCAGCGCTCAAAGTCTGCACGGTCAATGAATGTGCCGGCGCGGTGCTCGCTCCACCACACTGAGGCGTCGTCCCAGTCCGGGTTGCCGCGGGCGAAGCTCTCCCCGCCTCGCGCATAAATCTGCACGTCAAAGTCCGGGACGAGCAGCTCCCTGTAGGCGCGGCTGACGTAGGCAGCTCCGCGCTCAAACCAGGTTGTTACTATGCCAACAGTCGGTTTCATAGCCCGTGACGCCTGCTAGAGGACTTCCTCCCATTCAAAGACCCCGCTGCGGCCTTTCTGCAGGATGTCCAACATCATCTTCGTGACAGCCCGCGTGTTGTACTGCTCCAGCGCTCGCTTCTGAGCAGCCCACGCTATGGCCTCCCGCTCCTGCGGGTTGGCAAGAAAGTATTCAATCTTGCGGTGAAGCTCGCCTACGCTGTCAAAAGTCACCAATTCCGTGCCCGGCTCAAAGAGGCGCTCTGCCTCCGGGAAGCGCCACGCCAGGTAGAACGTCCCGAAGGTGAGGTAGTGAGAGATGCGGTCGCTTGAGTAGCGGGTCACATTTTGCAGCGCGCTGACGCCCACGCCGATTTTCGCGCTCTTGATAGCCGTGATGTAGGCTTCCCCGCGCACCAGAGGCGGCCCCTTCGGGCGGATTTTCCGCTGGACTCGCCGCGCGAGCCGCGCAAGTGCGCTGCGCGGACGCTCAAATCCGTAGAAGGCGACGTCTGCGCGCGTCTGAAGATACTCCAGCGTCTGGCGGCGCTCTGTCTGTGCGACATCGTGCATCGTTCCCGTCCACACGACGTTTTGCGTTCCCCGCGGCAGATAGCTGTACTTGACCGGAAGCTCGGGGTCGGTCGGGTTGAAAAAGTAGGCTGCACGTCCACAACCGCTCATCTCCTTGTGCCGGCGCAGCATCTCTCCACCACTGGTCATGAAGAAGACGTCCACCTCCCCAAGAAGCTCCACCAGCCACGGCTCGGGCTCCGGCCGGATGTCCCCGTACCACACGGCAACCTGCGCCCCTTTGCCGCGCAGGGCGCGAAGCGTCTCCGGGCGAATGAAATTGCCCTTGCCGATAAAAACCAGATCCGCGTCGCCTCCATGCTCCAACAGCGCGCGGTTCATCGCTTCCGGTCCTTCGCGCTGTGCTAGTTCACGAAACTCGAAGCGTTCGACTTCGCAGCCGTTCTGCTGCAGACCCTTTTCAAGGATGATGTCCCCGCCAAGCTCATGATCCTGGAATATCCCGGCGTGCAGGACTTTCAAGTCGCCTCTCAGCTCTTTGGTGTCGCGCGGACGATAGTCCAGCGCTTTGTGCCTTCGTGGCGCGTCTGCTGATCCGAAAGCGCATAGACCTGGCTCATCTCCTCAACAAAGGGGTAGTGGTCGTAGTCGTCAATCAGCCAGATGGACTCGCGCTTTGAAGAGGCGGCCAGAATCGGAAACGCGACCGAGCGGCCGTTGCCGTGCGGCCCGTCCAGGATGACCACCAGCGTCTCATCGTCTGAAAGTGTTGGCGGATTCTCGGCAAGCTCTGTGTAGAAGACGCGGGAGACGCGGGTTGTGGAGTAGAGGTCATGTGGAAGAGGGTCTGCCCACTGCTTCCAGTAGTTTACTGCGTTTGCGCCGGACCCAAGCAATTCCCGAAACCGGTGCTCCGTGAGCTGGCTGAGGCTGGATTTGACAACTCCGTTCAGAGCCTCCCCGTCCAGAACACTGTGCAAACGCTCAATCTGTTCGTCCTCGTGTTCATAGCTGGTCACAGAGCATGCTGCCCTACGCTTTCGGGCCCACAGGTGCAGGACGCCGGTTGAGTAGCCCGATCCACACTCGATTACACGTACCGAGCTGTCTGGGACATATTCAGCAAGTGCGCCGAGAGCATCCGGATGAATGGACCAGCCCGTCACACTTCCCCAGGCTGATGCGCCCTCGCGAAGCGCTTCGCTCATCGCGGGATCCTTCACCCGCGCCGAAGCCGCGCCAAGCCTCAGAGCCTTCAGCAAAGAGGCCACAGACCAGAAAGCCTTTCTGCGTGCATCGCTTTGATTGCATACGCCATCATGCCTGCCCCCGCTTTATCGTCCACAGCGCTCCCCTCGGCGCCTTCGCCGTCGGGCTCCACTTTGTCAGACGCTCGAAGGCATAGGACAGCCGGGGATTGAGGGCGTGCAGGCGCGGAAAGACACTCAGCAACCAGTGGATACGACGGTCACGCGCGATGAAGCGCCCGCGCTTTGCCAGCTCTTGCCCGTAAGTACGTGTACCGCGGACCTTCACGTGAACAGAAGACCCTTTCGCCCGCGCAAGCTCGATAATATACCAGACTGTTTCTGGTCCTGAGACCTGTTCGAAAGCATCCAGCGTTTCGCGCCACTCCTCATCGTCCACAATGTGATACAGGACGTCAAAGCAGTGAACAATGTCAAAGGTCTGTCCGGGGAAAAGCGTGGGGATGTCCTTCAAGCGTCCGGCCCGGAAAGTACCAAGTCCCGCCTGCTGACACTTCTCAGCCGCCAGATCTGAGATATCACACCCGCTCACCAGCGCCCCGCGTTCCTTGTAAAACCGGGAGAAGTCGCCAAGCCCGCAGCCCGCGTCCAGCACGCGCCGCCCACTGAGATCGACGGAGCCAATCGCCTCCATCAGCGCCTGTCTGCGCAGATCGTAGAGCACGGTGTTGGATCGCTCTGAAGAGCCGAGAAGCCCGGTCGCCTGATGCGAGCGATCGAACTCTTCGTGCCGCTTTATCCAGTATTCACCACTGTCAAAATGTTGTTGTTTCAGCTCAGCCATCTGCTAAAAATCACCGAACAATCCGTATAGCTCTTTGTCCCCGTACTCTACCCGCACACGCAGATTCCACTTCCTGCTGCAGCGGCTGAGCCTGAGTTGACTAACACCCGGCGCTCCACTGACTCAGGCGCTCCGTGAGGCTCTTGCCCTCCGTAAGACTCAGCGCCGAAGCAACAGCGAGCCTGTCGATGAGCGTCTGGTCCATCTGGCTTCCCGGACCCAGAGAGAACTGCGCCGTTTGCCCGGCAAACACGCGGCAGACAAACTTGTCCGCCTGCTGCCAGAGCGCAATGACGCTTTTCGCACCGTTATCTCTCAGTGCCTGTGCCGCGGCAGCAACGCCCCGTTCACTGTTGGCAAGGCTTTGAAGTGTCTGCGCATCACCAACGATGATATCAGCCAGCGGGACAAGCTGCCTTCTGGTCTGCTTGATCCCCTGCGCTGTCATCAGATCGCGCCCGTCTTCGCGCCCTAACACCGGCGCCAGGACAATGTTGCAGATCTCTCGCCTCTGAATCCGTTCCGCCACCCTGTGCACCGCCTGATGCCGCGCCAGCATCCCGACGATGCAGGCCTGTGGATGCTCTATCTCAGTAGCGGCATCAATCTGGCGCGCGATAATCGTTGGCGGGGTTGCGGATACTGCTTTGACGCGGCCATCTCTGCTCCTGGCGATCACGCACGCGGTCACAGGGAATATCCGGCAGTCACACTCTGCGCTGTGAGCATACATCCAAAGCCCGGACAAGCCAGATGAATCTGCCGCACCGATTGCCAGAATTGACACCTACTCAAGCTCCGAGAGATTGTCAATGATGACTTGCGGGCGCATTTCCTCTTCAGCGATAGCCGCATCTTCACGGCTCGCCACTCCGCCGAGCGCCAGTACAGTCTTTACCCCGGCCCTGTTGCCAGCCGCAATGTCTGTATCCAGCCGGTCTCCCACCATGATAGCGCGCTCCCGCGCGATTCCCGAATCCTTGATAACCTGATCCAGCAGAAATGTTTCTGGTTTGCCTATTGTAAACGGTTGGCGTCCCACTGCCTCCGCGACTGCCGCAACAATCGAGCCAGCGCCCGGAGCGATGCCGCTTTCATACGGGAAAGTCGAGTCCCGGTTCGTGGCGATGAAAACAGCGCCGTTCAGAATCGCCGTCTGAGCCTGCCAGAGCTTCTGGTAGGTGAAGCTCCGGTCAATGCCAACTACCACGTAGTCTGGCTGATGCCCGTCACCTGGCGTCACAGTCCGCATTCCTCCGGCGTTCAACTCATCAAAACAGCCTTGCTCCCCCACAACCATCACAGTACTTGCCACCTGTCCAAACTCTCGCAGCCACAAGACCGTACCGTACGAGCTGTTCATCACCTGCCGAGGTTCGGTGGGAATATCCATTGCGGACAACTTCTGCGCGAAGCTCTCGCGCGTTCGCGATGCGTTGTTGGTCAGATAATAGATGGCGTGTCCGGCAGCCGTCAATCGCCGGATACAGTCGGCTGCGTGGGGTTGAGGAGTGTCTCCGCGGTAGATGACGCCGTCAAGGTCGAAGATATAAAGCGCCCTGCTCACGTGACCGTATAATAAAGCTTTGCACGCGCAACGTCAACCGCGCTGTGTGCGCCGTCAGCCATATCGAAGCCCGTAAGAAAAGAGCGCAACTATGCGGAGTTGTCTTTTGAGAGGGCCTCATCCACCGCAGAGTGCCAGCTTCCAAAGCGCATTGTCGCAAGCCGGAGAAGGCGGGGATAGTGCGAAGATATCGCCTCGGACTCCAGGCTCTGCCCCTTCGCATGCATCTCACGGATTTTCTGCAGAATCAGCCCTGCGTGCCAGACGTCGGTCCTTTTTGGACGCCCGCGCGGGGACCGGGACAGCACTGTATCGTAGTCCACTCCCGCCGCTGTCAGAGCTTTTCGCCAGTTGCCAAAGTACCTGGGGCTGACCGCCGCTGAGAACAGCGCGGGGTACTTGTTCTTGACCATCACAGCGCGCAGATCGTCTCCTTTGTCCTTCAGATCCTTGATTTCCGCAAGAATCCTCTCCTCCGACCATTTTCCAATCTTCTGAAGGCGCTGCTCTTCAGAGGACTGCCGCAGCTTTTCATAGTCAAGCCCTGAGGCTTCAACCGCCGCTCTCCAGCTTCCAAAGTAACGGATCGCCGCGCTTACCAGCCTCTTGTGCTCGTCCTGGACAGAACCGTGCCTCAGATCGACGCCCGATTTCTCGAGTTGCTGTATTTCCTCGACAACACGCTCTGCTGTCCAGACTCGCTTAGGCATATCCCTGCTATTCCTCCATCTCTGACACGTCCCTGGAATCACCAGGTTCCTCTGGGTTCGCTCCCGGCTCAACGGGCAACGAGATTGTAAATGCCGTTCCACGGCCAGGTTCGCTGCTGACTGTTATGTCCCCCCCGTGCTGCTTCACCACAGCGTGCGCAAAAGCCAGTCCCAGTCCAAAGCCTTCTCCGACCTCCCGCGTGCTGAAAAAAGGATCAAAAATGCGGTGGAGATGTTCGGGGGCTATACCTCCACCTGTATCCTTGATGTCAATCAGTACCTCGCCTTTTCCAGCTTCTGCAGACAAAGTCAATTCTCCCCCGTCAGGCATCGCCTGGAGAGCGTTTTTCACAAGGTTGCCGATTGCCCTCACAATTCGTTCCCAGTCCACGTGAACTTTTGGAAGATCCGGAGCCAAACTGGCGTGCACCGTGATGTTACCGGGAATCTGTCTGCCAGCCAGCGCGGCGTGGACGATCTCCGCAACGTCCTGCTCAGTCACATTCAAAGCTCGCTTCTGATCCAGCGTCAGAAGCTCAGCCACAATATCCTGGATTCGCCGCGTACCCTCCAGAATGTAGGCGCTCAGCCTTTGCCGCTGCTCTTGTGTGGCGTTGGGGAGATTGATACTCTCCGCGGCCATCGACACAGCGGTCAGCGGGTTATTTATCTCGTGGGCGATTCCCGCAGCCATCAGCCCAATCCCAGCCAGCTTCTCCGCCCGCGCAAGCTGGTGCTCTTTTTCGACAAGAGAGTGTTCCGCCTCAGCCACTTCATCCACCATCTCGTTGAACCGTCTGCTCAGCATGCCGATCTCGTCTTCCGGTCCGGCTTCCACCTGAACATCGCGATGCCCGCCCTTAACCACCGTCATAGCGCTTGCCAGACCCTTGATCGGCGTAACAACCGCTATCTGGACGGACAAAACGATTGCAACAGCCAGCAGCAGAAGCGTCAGCCCCGCAATAACGGCGATAGCCGTGAGAGTCGCCTGGTGGCGCTGGCGCACCCAGACCACGGGAAGGTCCACTTCGAGATAGCCGAGCACTCGGGTGGCGGGGCTGTGACAGCTTTGACACTCAGGCTCATTCGGGAGAACTGATGTGGTATTGATGAAACGGGCAGCGCCAACGCTGAACTCTCGGCTGGAGTTCTCCTTTAGAGACGGTTTCAGCGCAAACGAATGCGGCGGGATTGTATTGTCGCCGCCGCGAATCCAGTAAGCGCCGTCCAGCTTGCGAATAGCGATTTGACTGGGAGGGAGGTCCGCTTCGGAGAGCATAACCCGGATGGCTTCCTGTGCTTCGGTTTTGCGTCCAGTCATCAGAGCGGAGTGCAACCCGCCAGCAACAGCGCTGGAGACTCTTCTACCAATTCTTCGGGAGTATTCGTGCCGCTGCGCTTCCAGTACCAGAGCGGCGCCGTAGAGAATAGCGGCAAAGACAGCGACAACAATGAAGAGAACCGGCACGAGGATTTTTGTACGCACCGAGACAGTGCGTATATCCCTGACGCGCGCCATTCAGGGAGCCAGGTGAAACGACAGTACGGCAAGCTCCTGCACAAAATCTACATTGCGCACTGTCACTTCACGCGGAACTCGCAGTGTCACTGGAGCGAAATTGAGAATAGCGGTGACCCCGCACTTCACAACTGCGTCCGCCACCTGTTGAGCTGCTGCGGATGGCACTGCGATAATGGCGAGTCTGGCGTCTATGCTCCGCGCATTGACCTCCGCAATCTTCGAAATGTCGTAAATATCTACGTCCCAGAGTTTGTGACCGATCTTGGCGGGATTGTTGTCGAAAACCGCAGCGATTCTGAAGTGTTCCCGGGAGAGACTCGGGTAGCCCGCAAGCGCCGACCCCAGATTGCCCGCTCCTACCAGTAGCACCGGCTGCTCTCTGTCCACTTTTAGAATCTTGCTGATCCGGCGGGTGAGCTCCGGCACGCTGTAGCCGATGCCGGGACGTCCAAACTCGCCAAAGTACGAGAGATCTTTGCGGAATTGAGCGGCGTTGACGTCCGTATAGCGCTCCATGTCCGCGGAAGAGATCGTCTCAACGCTTTTTGCGTCGAGATCAAGCAGGCAGGCAAGATATCTTGCCATGCGCTCCAGAGTCGGCACCGGCACCTTTTGGGTCTGTTGGTTCATGCGAGCATTTACGAGCAGCAGGCGGAGTTGCCACAGTCGGCCGTGGTTCTGATTCCACCCTCAACTATGTGTCTGTGGAACTCTGTTGCGCTGGCTCTGCCCTCAAGAAGTGGCCATCGTCTCTGTAAGTGCAAAGCCTGTGACGACTTTCACAGACGCAGGAGTATACCACGGGCGGTGGCCTTAGCGCAATCCGAATGCAAATACGTCAGACACCGGTCCGGTCGCGCAACAGTAAAGGCATCCTGCGCTTTCTGCGCTTCACCTGGAAAAAGGATGAGATTTTGACACCAAATTACCAGTTGACTCTATAAGTACGCAGTGATATTCTAAATTAAGTACGTTTGTGTACTGCTAGAGTGCAAGCCGGCGTAAGATCGGCTGACTGCAGGCAGACAGAAGGAGAAAGTATGAAAAGAGGAATGCTCCTCTGCGCGGTGGGACTTTTGGTTGTGGCCACAGCTTTCACGGCGCAGGCGGCTCCCGTCTTTACAGACGGATTTGAGGGCGCCAATATCGGCGCGCTCGACAAGAATGCCCCCGGTGGCGCGAACTCGGCGCCAAACGGGTCCGGCAACCCCTGGTTCGGCCCCAACCCGCCAAACGGACAGGTAGTTTCGACCGACAGCGGCGTCACGCCCCACAGTGGTGACCACATGCTTCGCGGAGCCTTCGTAGGCGGGGCAGACATTGACCAGAACTGGTTGAATATCGCCTATCGCTTCAACGGCGGCAACGTCTTTACCGGGAATCTGACGCTCGACTGGTGGTTCTACGACGTCGGTGGCGCGGGTGACGGCAACTTCAAGGACTACGTCGCTCTTGGCTATTACAACACGGCGCCTTCCGGCACTGACTATCCTGGATCGGGCAGCCTGAACGCCGGCGCCAGCAAGATCCAGCGGCTTTCACTGGGAGCGCAAAGCACCGGGGATACCAGCAAGTATCAGGCTCGCGTTGTCGGGTCCAGCGACGGCTACGGCGGCCCTAACGGATGGTTCAACACCAGCACCAGCAGAAGCGTTGGTTGGCATCAGGCGCGCATCGTGGTTGGGCCTGCGCTCGGCGACGGCACAAACGACGTCTGGTTCTACATTGACGACATGGTGAATCCGACGCTGACTCATAATTCCGTGCTCAACTACGGCTACAATGTTATAGAAGTGAACTCAAAGTTCGGAAGCCAGACTGGCTACTTTGATGACTTCTCGCTGACGCTGGTGCCTGAGCCGGGTTCCCTGCTCGCGCTGGGAGCCGGCCTGGTATCACTGGCAGGGGTGGTTCGCCGCAAGCGGGTGTAGAGCGTCTCATCCACAGCGTGATTCAAGCAATTGGGGGCGGCCAACCGGCTGCCCCCTTACTTTTGCGTGCGTATCTCCGACTGAATGAGCGTTTGCCCGCTCGCAGCCGCTGCTATTGCGGTGCAGGCGGCGCCGGCTCGGTTGGCGGGAACGCCACGTCCCTGTTAACCGCCAGCCACTCCAGATACGCCTGCTTGAGATCTCTTGCCCGCTCGGCACTCCTCATCCACCCGCTCACCCGAGGCACAGCCACACGGGAGAAATGCGCCAGCATCATGGATGTTTGTCCCTGTACGAGGCGGTCCGGATCCGTAATCATGCCAATAGCAATCTCTGCGTTTCGGTGCGGGTTACTCATAAACAGGGCCTCAGTCGCCCGCCAGCGGGTAAGCGGATCCGGGGACTGTGTCTTTTTAATCAACACCTCCCGCACCCTATCAGACGCATTTTTCCAGGCCACACGAAACGCGCTTCTTTGTACCTCCGGCCTTTCGTCCTCTAGAGCCGCTGCAACAGCCACATCAGACAGACCATCCGGAAGAAGCGCCAATGCGTACAGGGCCTGCCTCCGGTCGATCCAGTTTTGACTACTGAGTTCCCTCTCCAAAACCGCGCGCCCACTGTCGTCGCCAAGCTGCGCCAGAAAAGCGGCCGCGATAGAGGCGTGGAAATCGTCACCCTCTGTCAGCGCCGCCCGCAGCACTGGTAACCCGCTCCGGTCTCCCAGGAGCGCCATTGCACGCGCCGCATTTATCCGCAGAGAGATTTTCGGATCCGTCAACAACAGCGCGAGATCCGGAATTGCAGACGTCGCGTGGCGATCCGCAAGGAGCTGTGCTGCACGGACAGCAAAGGTTCCACGCTCACGAAGGATGGCAATCAATTCAGGGACACTCGCCTCGTCACAATCCGGTGAACGAGTCGCTGAGCCATTTGTGGCGGTGACAGGGGTAGCCGGCCCCGCAGCACAGACACCACCCCAGCCGAACCACCCGCAGATTAGAACCAGCGCTACCATCTTCGTCATTCTTTCCTCCATCATCTTGCTAGTCATTGAGATCATCGCACGCCGTGCAGGGCCCGTGGATACCAAATGTACACCAGTCGTCCAACGTAAGCCTCTCGCACATCTCCTGTTCGGAGTACGCTTCTTCTTCATCACGTTGTTTGTTTACATCTCTCCAGATGTCCCCACCTGGAGCCAGTGGGCGAAAGATGCGCCAATTCAATGCGCAGATGCGCTCCTCTGCACGGGTGAAGCGCTGTTCCACCGCTACGGCTGAGCCGCGGGTCCGGGCGACGCCGGGGGTGCGGCCTCAGCTTTGATCTTGGCGCCAGGCGGGAACTGGCTCTGGTTCTCGGCCCACCACTGCTCCCAATCGGAGCGGATAGCTGTCGCAGCTTTAAGAGTCAGAACGGTTTGCTGCGCCTGAGCCGCTCGTTTCTCCATGCTTTGACTCCGCGATGGCTGACTTCCTTCACTGAGCGCGGCCGACCCCGCTACTACTTCAGCGCTTTGGCCAGGTCCAGCAGGCACTGCGTTGCCGACCTGGTGACGCCTGGGTGACCTCCAGGAATGGATTTGAATCCAGGCGAATCCGACAGCGGCGCGTAGTCCTCGTGCGAACAAAGATACACCTTTCCGCTCTCCTCCAGCGTCAGAATCGCCGTCACGCGCCTGCCTCCTGTGTCGATCTTCTGCGGACTTGCCTTCAGATCTTTATCTGCATAGAGGTCCCCGCTTCCTGTGATGAAGTAGCAGACGGAACCGCACCCAACAACTTCGAAAGGCTCGGCGAAAGGAACACTGATAGACGCAACCTTCAACCAGTTCTCAATCCTGCCCTTTTCCTTCACGCGTCCTTCGACGCTGCGTCCGGACGTTCGTGGTGCGAAAAGCGCGGGGTCTTCGTTCACCCATACCGTCAGCACGGGCGGCTGCAGCACGAACAGGCGGACGGATTTGCGCGACAGGGGCTGAAGCGCGGGGAAGACCAGTAAGTCACGGTTTGACCCTTCCGCGATGGCATCCAGGAGAGGATACGGGGGGACTTCTGTGCGCCTTGTGCGGTGCGCGCCTCGAGGCGGAAGGGCGTTGTCCGGGTCCACGAGACGCATGTCCTCCAGCGCGAAGCGGCTTAGATGTGGGCTGGCCCAGTATGCGTCTCCTTCTTCAAGAACCAGCGACCAAAGGAAGCCGTCTGCAAGTCCCCAATGCGCTGGAAACATCGGGCCGATACCGGTCAAACGGCTGGAGGACTCCAGACTTGCGAAGCGAACGGGCGATGAAGTATCAAGAGGCGTCTGCCGCAGCAAGGCACGCCCTTTGTCAATGATCACTGTGTAAAGAACGCCCGCACGTGAAGAGGCCGTCAGCGGAGTCTGCACCAGTTGGCTTTGACCAGGACGTAGGCGAACACCAGGAGACGGCTGCCCGACAGCTGGTGGAGTGGTGACAAGTAGGACTCCGAAGAGAAGAAGAAGAGGCCGTTTCCGTACCCTCATTTTACTGTGTCCTTTGCTTCTCATTGTGCATCTCAGTTGCGCTCAGTATTCGCGACTTACATCTCTCCAGGTGTCCCCATCTGGAGCCAGTGGGCGAAAGATTCGCCAAGTCCATGCGCAGATGCGCTCCTCTGCACGGATGAAGCGCTGTTCCTCCGCTACGGCTGAGCCGCGGGTCCGGGCGACACCGAGGGTGCGCCAGCCTCAGCTTTGATCTTGGTACCAGGCGGGAACTGGCTCTGGTTCTCGGCCCACCACTGCTCCCACTCAGCGCGGATAGCTGTCGCAGCCTTAAGAGTCAGAACGGTTTTCGACGGAGAAGCACGCCCCGTCAGCGACTGCAGTGCTCTGAGAACGGCAGAACGGGTAACCCCATCCGGAGCTGTCAACAGCGCTATCAGAGCCGGAATGTCTGCGGGCTGCCCCTCCTCCGCAATTATGATGGCCGCGCGCGCCCTCAGAAGCGTATCGGAAGAAGACAACGCCTTGCGGACCAGATCCTTCACCCGGGGGTCATGGCACATTTGAGCAGCCCTCAGGGCGGTCAAGCGGACAATCTGCTGCGAGTCCTCCAGTCCGGCAGCCACGGCGTCGTAGGGCGGCCCCTCCGGAAGGTCGGCCGAGGCCCTTAAGGCTGAGGAGCGAGCGACCCAACTGCTCGAAGAGTGAGCCTTCCTGATGAGATCACGGCCAAAGGTGTCACCGTGATGGGCAAGCACCTCCGCCGCTGCCAGACTCCAGTAGGGCTCACCCGACGTAACAACTTCGTGAAGTACCTCCACGCCGCTTCGATCGCCGAGATCCAGCAGCGCAGCAGCTATCCGCATCCGCACGAAACGCTCCGGATCGCCAAGCGCAGCCTTCATTGCAGGGATCACTGACACATCGCCTCGCCGCCCGAGTTCGAGAGCCGCGTCGAACCGGTCGATAGACAGCCCACTCGAAAGCAGCCCGACCAACTCAGAAACCGTGGAGCGGTAATACCTGGTGGCGGCACACGTGCGCTCGGCCGACGCACCCTCGGATATTGCCGTAACACAAAGAGCAGCAGCAAGCAGTAGCACAATAAAGAGTTTCAAAACGACCTCCGTTCTAGGACTGCATACCATGGTCATGGACACGCCTCACATGGCGGCGTGACGTACGCGCACGTCTCCTCCAGCAGGTCCATTTCGCACACGGCCTCCGCGCCGTAGGCCTGCTCCTCGTAATCCTTATCACCCGCGATCCTCTCCTGGTTGATTTCCGCCACGAACGTCGCTTTACATCTCTCCAGGTGTCCCCACCTGGAGCCAGTGGGTGAAGGACTCGCCAATGCTTTGCGCAGATGAGCTCATCTGCGCGGATGAAGCGCTGTTCCCCCGCTACTACTTCAGCGCTTTGGCCAGATCGAGGGCCGCAGCCGTCGGTGAGCTGTGCGGATGCGAAAGCGGCGACAGCTTCGGCGCCGAGGACAGCTCGAGGCGCTTCGTCTGCGTCGCCGCAATGGCCGATCCACCCTCCGTCTGCACGATAACTCTGATCTGCTCGTCGCCCAGATCCACCCTGCGTATCGCTGGAGTGCCGGTGCTGATGCCCGCGACGGAGTAGAGCGCGCCGGAGTCCGTAACCAGCAGGAACCCGCCCTTCTGAGGAAACGCGTGGAAGGACTCCGTGAAAGGCGCCTCCAGCTTCACCACGCGGACCCAGTCGAAGTAATGCTCTCGGTCAGCCACGGGAGTGAGGTCTCTGTCACTTTCCGCAGGCCGCTTGGCGTCTGGGTTTCCGCGGTAGTCCCAGACGCTCAGTACGCTGCCCTGCAAAATGAACTGCCGGATAGCTGATGTAGAGATAGGGTAGAAGTCTCCGTAGATCGGCTGCCCTTTCACCCCGGATTCATCGTCCGCGCGTGTGAGTGGCGCAAAGCCCGGCGGAAACCACATGTCTTTCAAGCCGCTTCCGCTGGCTTCGTTACTGCCGTGGAGGAGTTTGTCGAGTTCGCTGCGCGGAATGCGATACATCGGGTAGCGGCGTAAGCCACCATTCGTCAGCACCGTTGGCAGCAGCCACGCGTATCCGCTGCCCAGTCTCCAGCGGAGCCGCTGGAAACTTTCGTATTCGAGAGCGGGTACCGGCACTGTGTAAGTCCGTTTTTCCGCAACTCGGTCAAGCGGTAGGGCGGCGATGACCGCAACGCGCTTGTCCGCCTCCAGAGTTGCCGTGTAGAGCACACCTGCTGACTCGGCAGCGAACAGAACAGGCGGCTCTCCGGGGGCGGGCACAGCGACCGGAATATCGCTTGCACCGCACGCGGCCGCGGCGAGCACAAGTGCGGGCAAAGGGAGCGCTGCTGTGACAAACCAGATCAACTGTCGAAACATTTCATCCTCTTTCGCCGATAGGCGCTACGGGTACGGAACTTCAGTATCTTGCAGCCGCACATCGCTGGGCGACTGCTTCTTGTAGAGGTAGTAGCCGGACTGACCCGCCGGCCTAAAGAACCCGCTCAACGCATCGTCTTGCATCACATCTCTCCAAGTGTCCCCACCTGGAGCCAGTGGGTGAAAGATTCGCCAATTCTATGCGCAGATGCGCTCATCTGCACGGATGAAGCGCTGTTCCTCCGCTACGGCTGAGCCGCGGGGCCGGGCGACATCGAGGGTGCGCCAGCCTCAGCTTTGATCTTGGTGCCGGACTGACACTGGCTCTGGTCCTCTGCCCGCCACTGCTCCCAATCGGACCTGGCAGCTTCCGCGGCCTTCAGATTCAGATCGCTTTACTGCGCCTGAGCCGCTCATTTCTCGATTCTTTGACTCCGCGATGGCTGCCTTCCTTCACTGCGTGCGGATGGCAGTCCCTGCGCTAGTTCAACGCCTTCGCCAGGTCCAGCAGGCACTGCGTTGCCGATCTGGTGACGTCTGGGTGTCCTCCAGGAATGGATTTGAATCCAGGCGAATCCGACAGCGGTGCGTAGTCCTCATGCGAACAAAGATACACCTTTCCGCTCTCCTCCAGCGTCAGAATCGCCGTCACACGTCTGCCTCCTATGTCGATCTTCTTTACTTTCCCGGTAAGGTCGCCCAGAGAGAAAACCTCTCCGCTCTGTGTCACGGCGTAGTAGGTACCTTCGACCTTGGCCACTTCCTAGGCCTCGCTGAAGGGAACGTCGAACATCCCTATGCGCCACCAGTCGCCGGAGTGAGTACGCTCCTTGAGAGGCACGCCCCGCTGACTCTCGGGAGAGATCGGCGCCATCCCCGGCCCAAACGCGGCTTTCCACCGCCGAGGCTTCTCCGGCCCACGGTACTCCCATCCCATCATATGTGGGGCGGTCAACTGGAAAAGCTGGACGGTCACCGGTCCCGTCACCACGATAGCGGCAAGAGGATAGGGTACCTCGGGAGGCCGGGCGGCCCGCGTCGCGTCGTTCAGCGTCTCGGGCTCAGTGAAAGCGACACGCTCCCACTTAGCCAGATGAGCGTGCCACACATCGGCAACAGTACCGGGCTTGACCACATGCGTGGTGGCTGCGGCACACGGCTCCAGGCCAGTCAGCGCAGTCCGCTGAAGACTGAAGTAAAACGGCACTATGCCACTCAGCGGCGTATCGGACTCAGTCAACGTCCAAACAAAACCTCCACGCAGCGACCAGTGAACAGGAAAGGCCGGGCGTCTGGCGTCGGCTACTGCGGTGAGAGCGTAGCTGACAGGCGCGGCAAGCGCGGTCATCGGCGTCTCCGTCAGTACAGGCGCATAGCCCGACTCTGGCGCGATCGAGAGAGTGTACATAGTCTCATCAACCAGTATGCCTGTCAGCGGGCGCTGGACGATCAGGGGGTGCTTCGTCTCTTCACTGAATAGATAGCTCTCGGCGACGGCAGGGCTGACGGCGTCGACCGCCAACCAACAGACAAGAAGAGCTTTGGCAACAGCGGTGATCTTCATCTAGTGACTCCTTCTAACGCTATGGATACGAGGCTTCCCTGCCGGCTACGTCACTCGATATCAGGTCGAGCTTTACATCTCTCCAGGTGTCCCCATCTGGAGCCAGTGGGCGAAGGACTCGCCAATTCTATGCGCAGGTGAGGACACCTGCGCGGATGAAGCATAGCCTGGGGACACCCCAGCGCGGTCTTCATATCCGTGAGACAGGCGACCATCTGCTGCTAGGCCGGGCCCTCCAGGCCGTCGTGCTGCGCCTGAGGCGGAGCCGCACTGGCCGTCCCCTCCGGCAAGCAGTCCGGCCATCGCTACGGTCTCTGAGTTCCAGTCGGCGTAGTAAGTCAACTGCATTGGGTTCTCGACCCGGGTGACCTGGCGACGCCTCCGATCTCGAACGCCTGCACCTTACCCTTCCACGCTAGGATCAGGAGATCGCCTGCGTGGGAGAAGGCTATCGCGAAGGGCCTCTCCTGCTCTGAAAGAGGCATTGTTGCAACAGGTTTGGCAGACCTGTCCCAGACGGTGCAGACAAGAGCGGAAGCCGCCGAACCCGTGCTGGGGCCGCGTCCCACTAGATCGGACCCAGCGGGGACGGCGACGAGAGTGTAGGCGCGGGAAGCGTTGCTGGACACGCCGACCCTTTTCACAATCCCCAGCCCTGGCAGGCGTAGCAACTTCACCGCGTGCTCCTGCCCAAGCTCTGCCGCCAACAGCGTGTGGTCGACAATTGCCAGCAGCCCAGCCGATCCGTAGGCAACCCCGCGCCGTCCAGGATTACCGGCGGGAATGGGCGGAAGCTTCGGCGCATCCAGCACTCGTTCCCGGTTTCCCGCCCAGATCTCGCCATGCGCCCACACCAGCTCCGCAAAGGGATGCCGCCGGTTCGGGGGAGGCGACTCCTCGGCCACATCCCCGACGCGGACCAAGGCGAGCGCCGCGGCTGCAGTGTACGTCTTGAAGCCAAAGGACTCATGGCCCCATGTCTGCGGCTCTTGCTCACCCTGTGGCGCGACAACAGGCCATGCGGTCTCATACTTCTGAACGTCTGTGGACAACACGGGTGTGGCGCCCATCATGATCAAGTCAGCGTCGGCGGAAACGGCAGGGTCTGACGTCAGTGCAATGTCGAAAAGGTGATAGCCGCCGATGGTCACAAGGTTCAGGCGGTCTTTTGCGCCGAGCAGCGCATAGGAACCGGTGTGGGATAAAAAGCCGTAAGCCGCTCCGACAACGGGCTTTTGGGCAAGCTTGTCTGAGCGCCAGACGGTCTTGCCGGTGTCATCTAAGAGCATGAGGTAGTTGGCGGGATCAGGCTGTGCTGCCATTTCCAGGCCCAGGCCGTCCGGCGGATAGCCCGCCAGAATATACCGTCCATCGCCAGACAGCGCCGTCGGCACTCGGCCCCCGTCCAGCTCGATCTCGGTCAGCACCTGCCCGTTGGCGCCGTTGAAGAGCACCGCGTTGTAGTCGATATCCTCGTTGTCCACACTTGGGAGGCGCCGAATCTTCCAGCACAGCACACGATGGCCGGTGTCAGAGATGGCGGTCACTCCGAAGCCACTCTTCGGTGGCGCCTTCGCGGTCCACAGCACCTTGCCCTGCCGGTCAAGTAGATAGATGGCCGCCCAGTCGGAAACGGCGATGCGCGAGCCGTCTCTACTGATCGCTACAGCCGGCGTGTGCTCCGCTGCGACTGTGAACTCCCAACCGTGAGTTGGCAGTTCGCACGCCGCTTGTGCAGCACACACTGCGGACACGAATGCGGCTATCGCGAGGACAGCTGCATAGTGGCCGGCAGGGCCTTTCTGCCGGGCGACGACCATAACTCCATTGTAAACCATTGGTCTCCTCATTCGACGCGTGTCACCTGGTCCAGGTCCTCGTTCTCCGCCCCGTTCAGATTGGGATCATCATCGTCCCAGTCTGGCAGAAGGGCCCCCATTTACATCTCTCCAGATGTCCCCACCTGGAGCCAGTGGGTGAAAGATTCGCCAATTCTATGCGCAGGTGAGGACACCTGCGCGGATGAAGCGCTGTTCCTCCGCTACTGCTCCGTTGCGGGTTCGGCTGGTTCGAAGGCCGCAGCTTCAGCTTTGCTCCTGGTGCCGGACTGAAACTGGCTCTGGTTCTCGGCCCACCACTGCTTCCAATCGGCGCAGGTAGCTGTCGCAGCTTCAAGAGTCAGAACGGTTTGCTGCGCCTGAGCTACTTGTTTCTCCATTCTTTGACTCCGCGATGGCTGACTTCCTTCACTGAGCGCGGCCGACCCCGCTACTACTTCAGCGCTTTGGCCAG
>JADLDK010000011.1 GCA_020846715.1 Armatimonadota bacterium
GACAGCGGATCTTCAATCTGACGCTGAACGGCTCTGCGTAGAGGCCGCGCGCCAAATGTCGGATCGAAGCCTTCCTCCGCCAGCAGTTCCTTGACTTCTCGGGAGATTTCCAGCTCCATCCCTTGCGTGCGAAGCTGCACTCTCACTCGATCCAGCATCAGGTCAACAATCTGAACGATCTCGTCTTTGCTGAGCGAATGGAACACAATGGTCTCGTCCACGCTGTTGATGAACTCCGGACGGAAGACCTTCTTCATCTCTTCCATCACGCGATTCCTCATACCCTCGTAAGACTTCTGATCTTCGCCGACAGGCTTCAGACTGCGCAGCCCCATCGTGGACTCTCCTGCGATCAGATGAGCCCCAATGTTGGACGTCATAATCAGAACCGTGTTTTTGAAGTCCACGACTCGTCCTTGAGCGTCCGTCAGGCGTCCGTCCTCCATAACCTGCAGAAGGATGTTGAACACCTCAGGATGCGCCTTCTCAATCTCGTCCAGCAAAATTACCGAGTACGGGCGGCGGCGAACCTGCTCTGTGAGCTGACCGCCCTCATCGTACCCAACATATCCGGGAGGCGCCCCAACCAGTCTGGAGACTGCAAAGCGCTCCATATACTCAGACATGTCAATTCGGATGAGGTTGTCCTCATTGTCAAACAGGAACTCCGCCAGCGCTCGTGCAAGCTCTGTCTTGCCCACGCCAGTCGGCCCGAGGAATACGAACGATCCCATCGGCCGCTTAGGATCTTTCAGCCCGCTGCGCGCTCGCCTCACTGCCCGGCTGATCGCCTCGATGGCTTCGTTCTGCCCGATAATCCGGTGGTGCAGAACTTCCTCCATTTTGAGCAGCTTAGCCGTCTCGCCTTCTACCAGCCGCGAGACCGGAATACCCGTCCACGAGTACACAATGTGCGCAATCTCGTCTTCTGAGACAGTCTGCTGCATCTGCTCACGGCGCTCATCCCAGTCCCGGCTGAGGTCGGAGAGCCTGTCCTTCAGCTCTCGCTCGCGAGCCTGTAAATCAACTGCTCGCTCGTACTCCGAGTTCTGCGGGAGTGACGCGAGCTCTTTGCTGATGGACTGCAGCTCAACGTTCACTTCCCGTAACTCCACCGGAGGCAGGGCCAGCTGTAACCGAACGCGGGACGCCGCCTCATCAATGAGATCGATAGCTTTGTCGGGCAAAGAGCGATCGCTGATGTAGCGATCCGCCAGGCGGGCGGCAGCGACCAGAGCTTCATCCTCAATCTGGATGCCATGATGCTCTTCATAGCGCGGCCGCAGCCCGCGAAGAATCTCAATGGCGTCTTCCACAGACGGCTCTCGCACCTGAACAGGCTGGAAGCGCCGCTCAAGAGCAGCGTCGCGCTCGATGTACTTGCGGAATTCATCCAGCGTTGTTGCGCCGATACACTGCAATTCACCGCGCGCCAGCGCAGGCTTCATGATGTTGGAGGCATCAATCGCGCCCTCAGCAGCTCCCGCCCCAACCAGCGTGTGGAGCTCATCGACAAAAAGGATGACTTCGCCGGAAGCCTTGCGAACCTCGTCAATGACGCGCTTCATCCGCTCTTCGAACTCACCCCGATACTTGGTGCCAGCGACCAGCCCCGGAAGGTCGAGAGCGACAATGCGGCGGTCTTTGAGCATCTCGGGGATGTCCCCGGAGGCGATCCGCTGCGCCAAGCCCTCGGCAATTGCGGTCTTGCCCACACCCGGCTCCCCTATCAGACACGGGTTGTTCTTCGTGCGACGGGACAAAATCTGTATAACGCGCTCGATCTCTGAGTGACGCCCGATGACAGGGTCCAACTTTTCAGAACGAGCCAGGTCTGTCAGATCACGGCCGAACTCATCCAGGGTCGGCGTCCGGGAGCGCGTCCGCGTTGTTGACAGAGCGGTATCCGTATCCTGGAGATTCATAACCTCGCGACGAGTTCTCTCGAGGTCCACACCCAGCTTCTGCAGCACTCTGCCAGCCAGGCCGTCACCTTCTCTGATCAGCCCGAGCAGAAGATGCTCGGTCCCGATGTAGTTGTTGTTGAGCTGGCGGGCTTCGTCGTAGGCCAGATCAATGACGCGCTTTGCACGAGGTGTAAGCTGCATGTCCTGACCAAGCCGGCCATCCCCACGAGAGACCTGACGCTCTACTTCCGCCCGAATGCGGCTTAGAGACACGCCCAGTCGATCCAGAATCCTCGCGGCCACGCTGTCATTCTCACGGACCAGACCCAGAAGCAGATGCTCGGTGCTCACATAGTTCTCGCCGAGCCTGTTCGCCTCTTCCTGCGCAAAGAACACAACCCTGCGCGCTCGCTCGGTGAATCGTTGCCACATTTTGGTCAGACCTCCCCTCGTGGCTGGTTGCCAGTTGGCGGCGCTAAAGTAGCCATCGCCAGAAACTTCTTAACCACTGTTAACTCTTAGAATCGGTTTTCAGACCGTTGTCTTTTAGACTCTTCCCATTGCGCCTCAGCCATTTTTCCGCTGTGACGCCCAGACTCCGAATCCGTCCTACCTTAGCGCGCGGGCATTGTTACTATACCCGCATGCGCCTCGTCGCCCGGTCGCCTGCTCACACTTACTCTATCATTCCTCAATGCGAGCCCGGACTATCTGTCCGAACGGAAGAGTTTCCAAACCGCAACTGCGCACCGGCAACTATCTCTATGATGAGTCCGCCGGGAATGTCTCATCCCACACAGCCTTCTCTTTACATAACTGTGCTTGGAGGATTCAGGTTCCGTTACACTCAGGCGGCGCAGTTACTGGAAATCAATCTTCAAAGCATATCTCAGAACAACCAGAAAGTCACCCCCGACCAACCGGCTAGCGCATCATACTGATTCCCTCGGCTGATCTTGCAGCTATTGGAAATCGCAGCGAGATGCGTGAGAGCCTGAGATTCTTAGCAACTTACCCCACGGTTGTCCTCCCCGCTGGACGGAATGTCCACACGGATCGCTGGCGTTTCGCGTAGATGGGGCACTAACACCCACAGAACGCAAGAGCCGCGGAAGTCAAGCTTCTTCCACGGCTCTCAAACCCTCGCTATCAGCGCTCCAGGTGTGCTTAGCGCAATAACCTGCTGCCTACCCTACCGGCGCTGTTGACAGAGGCTCGTCAGTCACCTGCGAACTCTCGTATATTTGAACACCTGAGGTCCTCGTAAGTTCCCTGAAAGCGCTCATCAGATGTACAGTAACCGGCCCAGGAGCCGCAGAGCCTATAGATCGCCCGTCCACCGAGCGTACCGGGATGACTTCCGCGGCCGTTCCAGTGAGGAAGCACTCTTGCGCCGTGTACACATCAAAGAGAGTGAAGATGTCTTCAATCACGTCATAGCCAAGGTCGCTGGCCAGTTGCATGACCGTGTTACGTGTGATCCCCTGAAGAATTCCGGCCCACGCAGGCGGCGTGATGACTTTGCCATCACGCACGAGAAAGATGTTGTCACCCGTGCACTCGGCAACATAGCCGTGCGTATTGAGCATCAGCCCTTCACCCGCCTGAACACGGTTGGCTTCCAGCTTCGCCTGGATGTTCGCCACATACTTGCCCAGCGACTTCACGCGAGGCTCCACAGTCTGCGGCATAGCCACGCGCGTGGACACTGTGACAACGTCCAGTCCCTCTTCGTACATCTGCTTCGGGTACAGAGCAAGCCCATCGTTCATAATGACGACTGTGGCCTGCTTGCAGTTTTTGGGGTCCAGCCCCAGAGTAACCCCGCGAGTCACCGTGATGCGATTGTAGCCGTCTCGCTGCTCGTTGCGCCTGTTCAAATCGAGGATTGCGTTTCGCATCTCCTGCGGAGTCATCCCAATATCAATCATCAGCGCATGCGAGGAATGGAAGAGCCTTTCGATGTGCTCATCCAGTTTGAAGACGCGCCCATTGTAAGTCCTGATCCCCTCAAAGACACCATCGCCGTACAGGAATCCATGATCGTATACGGAGACCACGCCCTGTTCGTGCGGAACCACCTGCCCATTGAGGAAAATGAACTTACCCATAACGCGTTTACACTCCCAAGAAGTTATTCCCAGTATAACATAGCGGCGAAAATGCCAGCAATTGAACCTCTGCGGTTCATTCTTGCGGCTGCGGCCAGACACCTGTTAAGACTACCGGGTCTCCGTTCGTCTATAATCCAAGAGAATTATGCCTGACCAGAGCGTCAGCAGTTGATCGAAAGGGAACAAGAGCTATGCAGCCCAGATTTTTGGCCGTGGCAATAGCAGCGGCGCTGGCTTCATCGGCCATTCCAGCCACCGCTCAAGACAGCTCCGCACCTGGAGGACCGCCCGTCTCTTTGAGCGCAGAAGACCTGAGCCTCAGTGCAGTCGCGACAGCGCTTACAGAGAAAGCCAGTATCCCTGTGCTGGTAGATGGCGTTGCCACAGCGCACTTCAGCGGCAACTTCACTCAGACTCCACTGGAGCAGGTACTGGATGCTGTGGCCAGAGCGACCAAGGCAACCTGGCGTCAAGTTTTTATTCCAGACGGGACATCCAAAAAGGACGAGCTGGACAAAGCCCGGCAGCAGGCTGCTCTCCTTCAACAGCTCGAAGCTGCCAGGACAATGATGCTCTACGATCCGCAGACTGGTTCTCAGCTTACGCTGACGAAGTCAGATGCCAAACGCACTCAGGTGGCAGAGACAGCCAAACAGTTGGGCTTGAAGCCAGTCTATCTCTTGATCGGTTCGGAGATTCCCGCAGATGTGGGGGAAATCAACCCGGCGGCGCCGGTCTCGGCTAACGCGCTCGGGTACGCCGATCTCAGCCGTCAACAGGATCAGAGCTTTCTGCAGATGAATCGCCAGGACCGCGCTCAGGCTCTTGAGAGGTCTATGGCTGATGACATTGCCATGAATCCGACAGATCGAAAAGCCTTGATGGAAGCGCGGATGCAGGCGTACAGAGATCTGCGCAACAGCAATTCTCCCACCTACCAGCAATGGCGAGAGGCTCAGCGTGAGATGTGGAGGTCCAATCGAGGCGCGAACCGGCAAGGACGTAACCGCAGCGCTTCTCAGGGTAACAACCGCCCTCGCGCAAACAACTGAAGGGCGCAGTGGTCTGTTTACCAGCCGACATATTTCTACACCGGTAAATTCCGAGATGCACAGCTGTAACCTGAGTTCTCGAATTCGCGGCGGTTGGTGAACTGTAAACGTACGAAAATGCGCTCTGCTGAGGAGTAATTATCAGGATGAAGCTGGCGCGCGATCCGTGTGCGCCGGCTTTTTTTGCGAATTCTCGACGTAAGCCGGAACACCGCCTATCGCCACGCAGTCTGCTATCTGTTGACCGACAAGACAGCTTCCCTTTGCAGTTGTTGGGTACGGACAACGAGCGAGAGGCTCACAATGGCCGACTTCAACGTAGACGAACACATTCAAAGTGATGCGCAAGCGACGGCTCAGACAGAGCTGATCCCTCATTCATCCCCTGAGACTGCGCCGCTGCGTCCCGCGACTGATCGCCGTATCCTTGAGCTTCTCTCCCCAACGCGAGAAGGGCTGTGCCTCTATCTTCTGGCTCCGCGCCACGTTACCAGTGACGTCTGGAGCAAAGTTATCCGAAGAACCTGCCACAAAGACAGCGCCTGACACTAACTCTAGCAGCTCGTCCATACGCAGACCAGCGACCAAGCAACTCCTCTCTCGATTCTGAAAGGGTCAGACGCAAGATTCTCTACCTCAGAGATGAGCTGAGCGCTCTTATATACTGCTCCGCAACTTCGAGGTCTTTGAGCGCTTCAGAGGCTGGGTTGCAGCTCTGCTTACTTTGCCGGACGCAACTTACAAAATGCCGGGCCTGTGCCAGCATGCTCCACACTGGATCAATTACAGGCCGCTCCCAGCGCGGATTGCCTTCCGAAGCGATATAGAAGCGCACGTCGCCGCCGTTTTGTTGTGCCATTGGCGCCGGGAGTGAGAGATCTACGCGTCCACTCTCAAAGGACACCATGTAGTACTCCTCCCAGCTCTTGTGGAGGCCGTGCCCTTTCATCTCCAGCGCAATGGTGACACCGCTGTCGGACTCCGAGAGCATGACGGCCTCGGATTTGTCCACAAAGACGACGTGGTAGTCCTCACCAATCAGATAGCGGATCATGTTGACCTGGTGAATGAAGTAGTTGACGAACGCGTTGTATTTTTCTCCAAGCTCCCCCATCCACTCCGGTGGGCTCTCAGAGGTTTCTCCGGGATAGGCAGGCGCATTATCTCCCGCGCTGGCGCGCCACTGCACACCGAAAACCCAGTCTCCCGGAGGCATACTGGCGCGGACGTAGTTCATTCTGCCTATAGCTCCGGACAGCTTCCACTCCTCAATCCTGCGCCGGGCCTCTACAGATGCTGGAAGCGCACGCTTCATGTTGCCCACCATGTAAATCAGCTTCTTCTCCTCAGCCAGTGAGGCCAGGCGCCGGGCATTGTCCAGGCGCAGACAGATGGGTTTTTCAGTAAGCAGATGCTTGCCGGCGTTCAGGATGTCAGGGACGATTGAAGGGTGCAGAGCGTAAGGGACAATGGCGACAACGGCATCAATGTCTGCCTCCGCCAGCATGGCCCTGTGGTCCGGGTACACAGCGGGAATTGCATAGCGGGCGGCCACCATCTCAGCAGTCTTCCTGCGTCCTTCTGCCAGGGCGACAATCTCACAGTCGGGGATGAGAGCAAAGTTCTGAAGATGAGCGGTCTGCCCCATTGCCCCGGCGCCGACAAAACCAATTCTCAGGCGGGAGTTGTTATCCTTCGTGGAGTTCAAGGGATCCCCCAATGGCTACACCTGCGCCAGCACGCGATCCAGCGCGTCTTTCGCGTCGCGGATCACTTTTTCGTGATCTTCCTGCCAGTACTTCTCGTTGAATATCTCAATACTGAGAAAACCGTCGTAGCCAATATCGCTTTTCAGAATGCGGAACTGTTGAACGAGCGGGATGACCCCGTGACCAGGGTGGATGCGGTGCCCGTCGTTGAGGTCCGCTGCGGGTATGTCCGGGCAATCATTCACATGGACGATAAGGAGTTGGCTCTGGGGGATGGCGCGAATGTCTTCGATTGGGACTGCGGACTTGTAGTAGTGGAAGGTGTCCATCATTATTCCGACAGAATCACTGCCCGAAGCGCCTGCAACCGCCAGAGCCTGCCGGGGACCAGGGATGAAGCTGGACCCACCGATGGGCTCTATGGCGCACTTAACGCCAAAACAAGCCGAAGCCTCTCCGTAGCGCTGCGCTGAGCGGCCCGCGATTTCAAGTGCGTGGGCTATGCCCGTACCTGAGGGCGGCGCGTCGCAGATGAAACACAGGAGGGTGTCAGACCCAAGATCAGAAGCGATCCTGGCGTAATGTTGGACTCGCTGGATATGGTTGTTCTGCTCAGCGAGATTGAAGGCGAAAAACGGGAAGGCCATAATAGCGGCGACAGCAAGGTTGTTTCTGTCAAGATGACGCTTGAGGTCTTCGAGTGAGTGCCGGGTGAGATAGTCATCAATGCGCCCGGCCTCTACCTCGATGCCGTCATATCCACACGCGCCCACATAGTCGATTGTCTGCTCAAGCGGTTTATCCGCCCCGCAGGTGACAGTGTTGAAACAGGTTTTCATTTGGCAAGTCCGCTCTGGTGGCCCTTTTGCCTCGACGAACTCTTGACCAGGACTGAAAGACTGGGTATCGCAAAGACAAGCAAGGGCCCTCTTTCACAAAATATCAGGCGGTCGTACTGTAAGTGTTTTCAGAGGGGATGTCAAGGCGGACTGGATGCCGATCAGGAAGTGTGACGAAACAGGAGCGCAGAGCAAACGCCTGCGATTAGCCGGCGCGAGGACGCCCGGCCTGCGCAATGAATCTGACGAAAAACAGGTGAGGCAGAGAGGAAGCGCAGCCCTGAAAGAGCTGTGCCATTGGCCTGGCGCAAGAGTCAGCGACTGGAAGGAGCGCTCTGTGAAGTCCCGGGAGAGGTCATGCGCTCTGTGTCCCGCTTCTCCATCATCCGATCCTGCCTGCCAAAGAACCACATAAGGAAGAAACTGGCGGCCAACACGGCAACAAATGCCAGCAGCCACAGACGATTACTACGGACGATAGATTTTCGCAAATCCTGCATATGCGCGAGAGCTTCCGGTTCCTTGACGTTCTGAGCAAATGACTGTACGGACTCTGCCTTGCGAGCCTGTGCGGCCTGAGACATTTTACTTCTCCCAATCCTGGCCAGCCTTCAGGGCAATCGGCCGTTCTTCGAGTATTATCGGCGGTCAGGGCACAGCCCGTTTAGGGTTATTGCGCACATAAGCTGAAAGCGCCCTGTGTTTTGGAGGTCTCAGACAACACAGCCCTATTCTGCGCCCCTCACTGAAACACCTGCCGGATCGCAGGAGACGGCACTAACCAGGACGGTACCGCCCAACGTGTGCTGTTGCGGCCTCAACGACCGCTCCGGTAGTATACTGCGACTGTCGGCGTTACACGTCACACAACACAGGCGCAACAGACGCTTCCTTGCGTCACTATACGGGCACAACGTGCAAATTCACTCCCTGAAACACCAATAATCACTCTATGGCAGACCACAAATCCAAAGCTCAAAGGGCTTATCTCGATCTCGAGTTTCTAGCCAGTCCGGATGCGCGCGCGGTGCGAATTCTCTCAGAGTACTTCGGGCCCCTCCACAGATTCCGGGAAGAGAAGGTCAAAGACACTGTCGTATTTTACGGGTCCGCCCGCACTATGCAGCCTGACATTGCGGAGCGCGAACTTCAGCGGGCTGAAATGCGGCTTCTCAAGAATCCCGACAGCGTGCTGCATCAAATGCAGCTTCGCCGGGCTGAAGCCGACTTCAAGATGTCTCACTACTATGAAGACGCTCGCAAGCTCGCATACATGATCACCGAGTGGGCATTGTCGCTCAAAGGCTCCTGGAATCGCTTCCTTGTCTGCTCCGGCGGCGGACCTGGGATTATGGAAGCGGCTAACCGCGGCGCGGCCGAGGCTGGCGGAAAAACGATTGGACTTGGCATCAGCCTGCCCTTTGAAGAGCAGTGCAACTCCTATATTACGGACAAACTTGCTATGGAGTTTCACTACTTCTTTATGCGCAAGTACTGGTTTGTGTACATGTCCCGTGGCCTGTGTATCTTTCCCGGAGGCTTCGGCACGCTGGATGAGCTGATGGATCTGCTAACGCTGCTCCAGACGCGCAAAATCCGGCGCAGACTGCCCGTGATCATGTATGGCAGTGAGTACTGGAAAGAAGTGGTCAACTTCGAAGCTCTGGTCAAATGGGGAACCATCAGCCCTGAAGACCTGGACCTGATAACCTACAGCGACAGCCCCGAGCACGCTTTCGAAGTTCTGATTGAAGCCCTCACGGACAGCAACGGGCGCGCCACGAGCCGCAAACACAGCGCAGGCTAGCCGGCAGACCTGGCAGAACAGGGAACTGGCGCGGCGGAAAGCTGCGTCTAACACCTGACCGCCCGGCGCTGTTGCAGGCTTCACTTTGACAGCAACGCCCGGTAAGTGCGGCGTCGCAGAGGCGGCAGAGTGACAGTCATCCCACACTCAAGGCGCCTTCCAGGAGACTGCCTGCGCAAATGAGCTGTACGCGGTGTGGTAGAATGGCTGCCTGATGAGAAATTCGATCTGGCTGGGGGCCTTAGCGCTGTCTGCGGCGCTCTTGACCGGGCCGGCCTGCGCAAAGGTGACGCTGGAGGCAAAAGCAGGGATTGGCGGCTATGCGCTGAGTGGCGCACCTGTCCCCTTGCGTATCACCGTGACAAACTCCGGCGAGGCCTTTCGAGGAAGGCTCATACTCAGCACCCAGGGTCGCCGGGAACCGAGCCGCACAGAGATACCTGTCTCCGTAAGCGCCAGGGGGCGCTCCGTCTACTTTGCAGTGTGCCATTCCGTCGGAGCATGGCCTGACCTGTGCGACATTTTGGTGCGAGACAGCAACGGTTCCACAAAAGGTAGCACCAAAGCAAAGTGGACCGAACCAGAGAGTAGCCAGACTGTCCTGTGCGCCATCGGTGAGTCATCAGGCAGGTTGAGCATCCCCATGGGTTTGAGCTTTTTTGGAAGGCCTCCCGCGCCGCCTCCTGGTTTCAACGAGATTGGCGTGCCAATAGAATACCCACCAATGCCGGACATACAAGGTCTGGAAGTCGCAGCGCTTGACAGAATTGAAGATTCGGCTCAGGCTTCTGATACTGTGGGCTACTATGGACCCGCCGGCTGTCTCCTGCTAACAGGATTCAGCCCGAGATCGGCTTCTCCTCAGACGTTGCGGGTTGTCGAGGACTATGCGGCTGCTGGAGGAGTGGTACTTGTTACGGCCGCTCCGGATATTGGGCGGTTTGACGCTGAGTTCTTCCGGAATATTCTCCCCGTCACCGTCGAGAGGGCCTCATCAGTGACACTTCCGGGCTCAGGTACTCCCATCTTCTACGCAGAAGGGCGCCCAAAGACAGACGCACGCGTTTTCCTGCGGTGGGGCGACACTCCAGTCCTGACAGGCAGACCCTACGGCGCAGGATCTGTCTTCTTCCTGTCTGTGGACCCGACAAGCGCCGCCCTGCAACAGTGGGGTAGCTATGAAGAGTTACTCGAGCAGGTGCTGTCCGTCTGTTACGCCCCGTACGACGCCCCGCGAATTGACACGGTCCCTGTAACAAGACATCTGGCCGAAAGCGCAAAGATCCGATTGCCTGGCCTCGACATTGTCGGATCGTTTCTCCTCGCTTACCTTCTGGTAGTGACAGCCGGAAACTTCCTTGTTCTGAACAGGCTGGACCGGAAGCAGTTGCTCTGGTTGACAACTCCCGCCGTGGTTCTGATTTTCACCGCAGTAGCGTGGGGAATCGGGGCCAGAGTGTACGGGCGTTTGCTTACCCAGCGCCAAATAGCGATTCTGTATGGCCGGCCAGGAGAGGAGCGATGGCGAGATGACGTCATAGGGAATCTGCTGACTCCAGCGACAAGGACGTACACTCTGAGTGTCCCACGCGGCCAGTCCTGGTGGCTGCCGTCCCCTTTCTCCCCTGAGGATGACTCAGAGCGTGAGGATGTCTTCATGGACGTCACAGACGAAAGCAGCATCTCGAAGAGGAGCATCCATGCGCGTCAGTGGACGATCAACTACTACGGCCTCTCAGGCACACGGCGGCTCAAGACGCCCCTGAAAATAGACTTGCGCCTGGACGCAGGGGGGAAGCTGCGCGGTACTGTCACCAACATCAGCCAATCCAAGCTCGTTGACATACGCCTCTACTGTGGGAATGACTTGCGGCAGATCAAGAGCATCAAGCGGGGAGAGACAATGGCGATGGACAACTCTCGTGTGGTGCGTTCGAGTACGTCGCAGTCGTGGTCGCAAGAGGTCGGCGGGATAGTTTTCGATCAAATACGCGATGCCACACCCGGCGACCTGAGCTCGCTGACTATTACAGCTCTCAGCCCGAATCCGGCAGTTCCTGTCGCGTGTGACCCTCCGGCGCGGAAGGCGGAAGCATTCTCGGTGTACGTGATGACAACCAGCATTGATGTTGCGAGCGGGCAAAGTACTCTGGTGCGGCCAGGGCGTTTGAGCTGGGCGCGAGACCTGACACCTGAAGAGGCCTCCCCCCGCACCGTCACTGCGTTTTCGACCATCTCGGCAGGCATCTGGCAGTTTCGGGTGGGAGATATCTGGACTGATTTGAAAGCTAAAGAGATAGAACTTAGAGCCAAGCCCGAGATTGGACCGGCGCCGCGGCTGAGCTACTGGGACTGGCAGGCGGGCGGGTGGCAGCCTGTACCTGCCGCCGGTGCATCATTGCAGAGACTACTGCCGCAGGCCGCCGTCTCTGCAACGCACGATATCCTTGTCAAGGCAAACTTGGCGGCTCATTCCCGGATCAGACCACCGGAGATCACCCTGAGGTACTAGCGTTGGCCAGATCACCTGTGCTGGAAGTTGACAATCTGACCAAAACCTACGGCGCATTGAGCGCGGTGGAGCATCTGTCGCTCACTCTGCAGCGCGGGGATGTGCTGGGCTTCGTCGGCCCAAACGGCGCCGGGAAAACGACGACGATTAAGATTGCCGCAACTCTGCTTGATGCGACTGAAGGCACAGTCCGGGTGTGCGGTGTGGACGTTCTGGAAGACCCGTATCAGATCCGCAAAATGATTGGATATATGCCAGACTTCTTTGGAGTTTATGATGACCTGAAGGTCTGGGAGTATCTGGACTTTTTTGCGTCGGCCTACCGTCTGCCTCCTGCTGAGCGCGCTCAGGCGTCCAGAGATGTGCTTGAAATTACAGACCTCGCGCCAAAGCGAGACTCTTACGTTGAAAGCCTCTCCAGAGGAATGAAACAACGGTTGTGTCTGGCCAAGACGCTGCTTCACAATCCGGAGCTCCTCATCCTCGACGAACCCGCCAGCGGACTGGACCCCAGAGCGAGGGTCGAATTCAAAGAGATTATCAAGGACCTGCGGGAGATGGGGAAGACGATTCTGGTCTCAAGCCATATTCTCCCTGAGCTCGCTGACTTCTGCAACAAAATTGCTGTGATTGAGGCCGGCCGTCTCATCGTCGCGGGCCCTGTGCGCGATATTACAGCCGCACTCCAGGAGGGACGGAAGATTCATATTCGCGTTCTGGAGCGTCAGGAGGAAGCGCTCGCAGAGATTGCCGAAATGCCGGGAGTAGCCAGCGCTGCCGCACAGGACGGACGCCTGATTGTCACCTACACTGGTCCGCAGGACTCAGAGCACGAAATTGTAAAGCGTCTGGTGCAAGCGGGATTCCGAGTGCTGTCCTTCTCCCCGGCGGAAATGAACCTGGAAGATGCCTTCATGCGACTTACGAAGGGAATTGTGCAATGAGCGTGGTCGGCAGTTGGAGACTGGACAACCCCATTGCCGTTCGCGAGATGCGAATGCGCGCGCGAGGTTCACGCAGCTACCTCCTGCTGTTTTGCTATGTCCTCATTCTCTCGCTCGTCATGCTCCTCGCATACGGCGTCAGATCACAGCGCCCGGCGCTCTACGAAACGATTCAGAGTTCAGGACAGGAACTTCTGGCGATTCTGTTTTTCTGCCAGGCATGCCTAATCGCCGTAGTCACGCCAGGGCTGACTTCGTGGGTCCTGACAATCGAGCACGAGCAACAGACGATGGAATTGCTCGTATCCACTCTCTTAAGGCCGAAAGAGATCGTTTTTGGAAAGCTGTTACCCGCTATACTGCTGCTGAGCCTGCTTTTGTTGAGCAGTTTTCCGCTTTCGATGCTATGCCTTGTTTTTGGCGGGGTATCTCCTGGCGAAGTGGTTGCGCGCTACGTTGGACTGTATGCGTACGGCATCGTTCTGGCTGCTGCAGGAGTACTCGCATCTTCCCTTTTCAGGAAAAGCTTTCTTGCAGCGATAGCCGCATATTTATTCGCCGTGGCCTATTCCGCAATTCCGAATCTGACGGCTTCTCTCATTGCATCGGGTTGGACCGGATGGCTGTACTCTGCGTCCCCCAACCCGGCGTGGATGGGTATTCTCCCAGGGTGGGCAACTGGCATTTTTGGGCCGTCCGATGCGACCACAAAAATACTGGGTGTGCGCGTGCATGCTGTGGTGCTAACGGGCGTAATCAGCGGACTTCTCGCGTGGCTGCTGGCGGCTATAGCCACAGCCAACATCCCCAACTTCAATGAAGACCGCGCCCCTCGTGTCCGCATCCTGTTTACACTCCTCACGGTTTGCGCCTTTCCTGCGCTAATGACACTCAGAGACCCTCGTACCACTGGCGTTACAAATGGGGACGTTTCCAAATGGTTTATCCTGGTGAGCTCTCTGGCAGTCCTGACCGCGCCTCAGTTCAGCATCGCAGCCCGGATCGGACGTGGAAGCGATTTGCTTTCTTCGTTGAGCCAGACTCTCCGGAGTCCAAAGAGCTGGTTTCATTCACAATGCGCCGGTGGGTTCTGGTTCAGTCTCGTGTGGGCTGCAGTAATGTGCGTGATTTGCTGTATTGGAGCCACCAGAAGTGGCAGGGTGGCAGATAATCTGACACAGGCTCTCCAGTTGACGTGGGTGACGCTGAGTCAGGCGGCAGCAAGCGCCGCGCTTGGAATTATGGTCTATTCGTTTACCAGGAGAGTCGTCTTCTCGCGTCTCGTATGCTTTGTCTCGGTAGCGATTTTCTGGTCCGTGACGAGTTCACTCGTGGTCACGTTCTTGTCACCCAGCCAGTCAAAAATCCTGGCCGGCAGCATAATTTCACGCGCGTTGCCGCTGCTACCTTTTGTGGCCTGGGCAAGGGACGGCGGTCGTCTGTCAGCGGCCGCGCCGTCTCTGTCCCTCGCGGCGATCATCACCAATCTCGCGGCTACGTTGCTCTTCTTGTTTGTAGCCGCCCGAGCGCTGACGAGATCACAGCGTGAATCCAACTCTCGAGGCGACTTGACCGGTACTGAAGAACCATACGCATCCAGAGAAGCTGTGGTAGAGTAGAGAAATGGCACGGGAGTTGGGCGCACAGATTCATCGGCTTCGTAAGAGGGTCCGGACGGCGATTGCGGTCAAATGGGCGTTTGTGGGCCTGTCTGCAGGGCTCTTCGCCGCTGCTGCCGGCATCGCCTTCGGCGGGCGATGGTGGGCATTGCTATGGGAAGTTAGTCCCGCTACTGTAACGATAGTTGGCGCGGCGGGAGGGATGTTGGCCGCAATTCTTGCTTCATTGCTCGTGCGACTGGATGAGTTTGCGGTTTGCCGAACTCTTGAGCGCCACTCTGATCTCAAGGACCGGCTGTCGAGCGCCGTATGGGCAGCAAATACAGCGCATCCACAACGCACGATTCTGGCACGGGATGCACTCGAAAGCCTTCAGAGCGTGGATATCGCGCGGGCCATTCCTTTGGTTCATCAGCGCTACTGGCGACTGCCGGTTGCAGCAACGCTCGTTCTGATTGTGGCCATCGCACTGCCGTCACTTTCCGTCCTGCACTCTCCGCTGAAAAAGCAGGAGCAGGCCGCGATCCGCCAGCAGGGCTCACAGCTTAGAAAGGTGGCGGCCCGTATCAACAAAGAGCCACAGGCAGATCGGCAACTGGCAGAGCGGCTGGACAAACTCGGACGGCAACTGCAGTCCGGCAGACTTTCGCCGACAGACGCGCACGTAAAGCTGAACAAAATGTCAGACTCTCTACTGAAGAAATCCGAAAAGCTGGCGCAGGCCAATGCGGCGATCGGCGCGTCAATGGTTCCGCAGCGCTACGCTGAAGCAAAAGAGTATCTGGCGCAGGAAGCTGCGTCCAGACTGCGAGCCGAAAGGGCTGCGGCCACCTCAGCCGGAGATGGCAGGCATGTAAAGGACGAGGCTACGCTGAGTAGCGGCTCAGGCATGCCGGCCAAAGGCTCCTTCCCAAGAGCGACTCACGGCAGCGGCAACGGACAGGACATAGAGATTCCGTCAGAGATGGTCGAAAGGCTGGCGCAGCTCTACGGGATGAAAGATTTTCAGGAGGCCAACAAACTGCTGGCAGAGATGCGCAGGAGGCTTGGTCTGAAGCCGTCGCCAGCAACCCAGGAGGACGTGAGCCAGTATCTCAACGCTCTGGCAAAGGCGCTTGAGAATGCGAACATGCAGCAGATCGCTCAGCACTACAAAAAGGTCGTTGAAGCGCTGAACAGCATGGACTGGCGCGCTGCACAGAAGGCGCTGGACGCGGCGCAACGAGCAGGCGACAAGTTGGGATCGCTGATGGAGATTCAAGCGCTTGAAATGGAAGCAGCCGCTATCTGCAGCGGTCAGTTGCCAGGCCGTAACGAATACGGTTCAACTGACAGAGAAGCCAGAGGCCGAAAAGGGACGGGCAACGCGCGGGATGGCGGGCGCATCCCAGGTGCGAGTCACCTCGACAAAGACTGGGCAAAGCTCTACGCGCCGCGCGCCACCCAGACACAAAAAGTGCCCGCAAGGGCGAGCTCACTGATTAACAAAAATGGCCAGATGAAGCGTGTGGAGGTTGAGAGCGCACCTGAGCCCGGCGCACGCGCTTCTGTTCCCTACTACGAGGTTTACCCGCAGTATCGGGACGCGGCCGAGAAGGCGCTATCCCGCGAGGACGTCCCACTTTCGGAGCGCAAACGCGTGCAAGAGTATTTTGACGCGCTGAGATGATGGAGAGAGCTATGAGTATAGAGCAACGCGCGGAAGAGTTCCGCGAAACCTTTTCTGCGCTGCGCGAAGAGATCGGACGCGTTGTTGTTGGGCAGACCGAGACGATTGACGGGGCTTTGAGCTGCCTGGCCACCGGTGGGCACGCTCTGCTGGAGGGTGCGCCTGGCCTGGGCAAGACGCTGCTGGTGCGATCTTTGGCGGAAGCGGTGAGTTGCAGCTTCAGCCGTATTCAGTTCACGCCAGACCTCATGCCCGCGGACGTAACTGGGACCAATATTGTCGCCGACACGCCGGCTGGACGTGAGTTCCGGTTTCAACCGGGACCCGTCTTCGGCAACATCATCCTGGCTGACGAAATCAACCGCGCCACGCCAAAGACCCAGTCTGCGCTTCTGGAGGCCATGCAGGAGCAGGCTGTAACGGTGGGAGGTGAGCGCCGCCCGCTTCCATCTCCATTTCTTGTACTTGCGACACAGAACCCGATTGAAATGGAGGGCACCTACCCTCTGCCGGAAGCGCAGCTAGACCGCTTTATGCTTAAGCTGCTGGTTCCTTTTCCAACGCAGGCGCAGATGGGCGCCATTCTGGAGCGCACAACGACTGGCGAAGAGCCGGCGGTCAAGCCAGTCGTGACGGGTGAGCGCATTGTGCAGATGCAGGAGACTGTGCGCGAGATTGCGCTGGCAGATCACGTCAGGGACTACCTTCTGCGCATTGTGATGGCCACGCACCCGGAGAGCGAACTGGCTCCGGCCGAAGTGCGGCACTACGTGCGCTACGGCGCAAGTCCACGCGGCGCTCAGGCCCTGGCGCTCTCGGCGAAAGTGCGCGCGCTTCTGGATGGGCGGTTCAACGTGGCTACGCAGGATGTGGAAGAGTCCTCAGCACAGGCACTGCGGCACAGACTGATTCTCAACTTTGAAGCAGAAGCGGAGCAGATATCTGCAGATATGATCGTCGAGATGGCGGTCCGCGCCGCTCAGCCTGACGAAAAGCTGCCTGTCTAGCCAGATGACGCCTGAAGCCGGTAGAAAAGTGATCGGCTCAACTCTGCTGGACGCAGAGCTTATTCAGACTCTGGAGCGATTGAGGCTGGTGTCGAGACGCCGGCTGCCGGGACAATTGGCGGGCGATCGCAAATCGCCCCGGCGCGGCTCTGGTGTTGAGTTTGCGGACTTTCGCGAGTATGCGCCCGGGGACGACTTTCGCAGAGTGGACTGGAACCTGTACGCGCGCTCTGAGAAGCTCTTCCTCAAGCTATTTTCACTGGATGAAGACAGAACTCTCTCCATTCTGATCGACTGCACGCGGTCTATGGATACCGGCGATCCTAGCAAGGAGCTTTATGCGCGCAAGCTGGCGGCAGCGCTGGGCTACGTCGGGCTTGCCGGGATGGACAGAGTAAAACTGTATCCGCTGGGCGCCGAACAGAGCCGGCCGATCGGTCCGCTGCGCGGCCGTGCCCATACCCACCGGATGCTGAAGTGGCTTGATGATCTCAAGTGCGACGGCCGAGGGGAGCTGGGAGCGGCGATTCAGACGTTTCTGGCCTCAGAAAAAACACCTGGCGTGGCTATTTTGCTTTCCGACTTCCTTGAAGAAGAAGTCTGGACAGAGCTTCGGGGCTTTGGGGTTCGCAGATTTGACACTACCGCCGTGCAGGTACTCTCCCCTGAGGACGTGCGGCCCGTACTGACCGGTGACTTGCGCCTGCTTGACAGTGAATCCGAGCAGAGTCTGGACGTCTCCATCACGGCATCCTTGATCCGCGACTACCAGAAGGCCCTCTCTCGACTACAAGCGAATCTGCGGGATGAGTGTCTGCGCAGCGGATTGAGCTTCCTCACGGTCCAAACAGACATGGCGATTATGGATATCTTCGGGCGCATGCTCCGCGGGCGAGGTACGGTGAGTTAGTGGGACTGCTGAGCGCAGGAACCCTCTGGCTGCTTGGGCCGCTTGTCGCCTTTGTCGTGGCGCTGTATCTGTTGAAGACGCAACGCACAGAAGTCCGGGTGCCCAGCTCGATGCTCTGGCGCAGGGTGACCGCAGACATGCAGGCCAACCGTCCATGGCAGAGGCTACGCGCCACTGCGCTACTGGCTTTACAGATCGCTGCGCTCATAGCTATCGCATTTGCCGCCGCAAGACCCTTTGCGCACGCCCGGCAACGCCGCGGACAGATGATAGCTCTCATTCTTGACAACTCCGCTTCGATGGCTGCAACAGACGCACGCCCCACCCGACTGAGATGGGTGATTGAACGAGCACGAAATCTGGTACGCGATCTGGGTCCGGCAGATCAGGCGATTGTCATTGCCGCGTCACAACGTACTCAGGTCCTATCCCCGATGACGTCTGACAAGGCTGCTTTGAACTCGGCTTTGGGGTTAGTACGCCAGACGCAACTACCCTCATCCATGCAGGATGCGGTCGCCCTGGCACGGGCCGCGTGCAAGAGCAGCCGATCGGCAAGGATAATCATCTACAGCGACGGGTCTTATCCGGAACTGCCGGAGGACCTGCGCGCGGGGCTGCCCCTCGAGACTATCCGCGCCGGCGCAAGCGCTGCTAATACGGCAATCACCCTGCTGAATGTGGACCGGCAGGCCGGGAGGACGGGCGCTTTCGTACGCTTGTCGAACCTGGGTCACTCTGGAGAGGCTGCCGAAGTGACCCTGAGCCTGCGCCTCAACGATAGACTCATTGACGCGCGTGAAGTGAAACTGAAACCGGGGCAGTCGCAGGGACTGCCGTTTGACCTGCCGCCCTCCGTAAGCGGAGTGCTTGTGGCGCGGATAACACCAGAAGATGCGCTGCCGCAGGACAACATCGCTTATGCGGTCATCGGGCGGACGCGCAAGGCGAGAGTGCTGATAGTAGGTCCTGGCAATATGTTTCTGGAACAAGCTCTGGCGACAGATGATGAGCTTGAAGTGACAAAGGCGCAAACAGCTCCCTCGCCAAACAAACTGGGAGCCTTCGACATCGTCATCTGGGATAGAACAGATGCGGAGGCTGAGGCTCCCGGCGCCGAGTGGTTTATCAGCTCCAGCGGTCCTGGCGCCCCCGCAAAGACAGGCGCAGTCCGAGAATCTGACGAGCCCGTCTGGCGTCCCGGCGTAGACATTTCGCGACACGCAGAGCTTTCCAGCATGCGCTTTGCGGAGTTTTCTTCTCTCAGGCCGGCGGAATGGGCGAGTACGCTGGCCGAAGCTGGAGGAAATCCTCTGATTGTTGGCGGGCAGAAGAACGGGATGCGGAAAATCAGCTTCGGGTGGGACTTTGTTCAATCCGATCTGCCGCTGCGCGTGACGTTTCCGATTCTCGTCTCAAACACAGTGGCGTGGCTGCTGAATCAGAGAGAGGTCACGGGGTCGTACACTCCCGGCGAAACTGTCCGGCTGGAGGCGAGATCCAAGCGGATCACTACCGTCACTACCCCTGATGGAAGGAGGATAGCGCTGCCGGAAGGCATTGAAGACTTCTCCGAGACACTGACGGCCGGGCTGTATTCGTGGAAACAGGGTGAACGGACGGGCGTCTTCGCGGTGAATCTCTCGTCAACTGAGCAGTCGGACTTGCGAGTGGCGAGGCCCGACACACCCGCGGCCGAGACAGCCGCCGAATCACACACCTCAGCGGCCAACAAAGAGCTTTATCCGTGGTTCGTACTGGCTGCGCTGGCCGTGCTCTGCACGGAGTGGCTTCTTTTTCATAGACGCATGTGAGGAGAGCGCGTACATAAAATGGGAGTTCGCTTTCTTCACCCCTACTGGCTGCTGGCGCTACCGCCTGTCCTGTATCTGGTCTGGCGCACGTCGCGCGAGAGTTTGGCCGGGCTGAACCCTGCGCGCAGCCTCACTGCGACTCTTCTTCGCAGTGTAATAGTAGCGGCATTGATTATGGCGGTTGCGGGTCCTCAAACAGTGACCCGAGTGCGCGAGCTTTGCACAATGTACGTGTTGGACGTCTCCAGAAGCGTGTCAGGAGACAGCCAGGCCAAAGCGTTGGAATGGATAAAAGCATCTCAGGACGGGATGCGCTCCGGTGACAGCGCTGGATTGATTGTCTTTGGCTCCGATGCAAGAGTGGAGTCGTCCCCTTCTCACGGCCGGCTTCCCGAAAAATCGCAGGCGGTTGCGCGGGATGCAGGGACAGATATAGCGGCTGCGCTTCGCCTCGCGATGGCATCTCTTCCAGACAGCGCATCGCGGCACATTGTGCTGCTCTCGGACGGGAACGAGACTGTAGGAGACGCCTCAGCGCAGGCCCATATCGCTCAGAGCGGCGGCATTGCGATAGATACAGTTTCGACAGGCAGCCCAAAGCAGGATGAGGCGTGGGTGGAATCCTTCAGCATCCCGTCCAGTCTGAAGACTGGCGAACCCTTTGAGGCGCGGGTGGTAGTTGGAGCCAACAGAGCGCAGACAGCACGACTGCGCGTTTATCGGAATGGTCAGCCAGTGGGCGAACGTACGGTCTCTCTCAGCGCTGGACGGTCTGTTTTTCTGATCCCGCAGAAGGCGGAAAAAGAGGGCAGCCTTCACTACCGAGCGGACCTGCAGCCTGGCGCCGACACAGAGGCTGAGAATAACAAAGCGTACGCCTTTGCAGTTGTGACTGGGAGGCCACGCATCCTGCTGGCCACAGACGACGCCCGGCTGGATGAGCCACTCATCAGCGCTCTGAAAGCAGCTAGAATCTCCCCCGAAGTCATCCGCCCGTTTCAGATTCCCGAGACCGCAGCGGATTATCTGGGGATAGACGGGTTGATTCTCTCAAATGTGCCGGCTACGGATCTGTCCGCAAACCAGATGCTGGCGATCCGAAGCGCAGTCAGACAACTGGGAGTCGGGCTGATCATGATCGGTGGATCTCAGAGCTTCGGCGCAGGTGGCTACTTCAAGACGCCGGTGGAAGACGCGCTTCCCGTGCGAATGACTATTCGCAGTCAGCAGATCGTCCCTTCTCTGAGCTTGTTGATTGTTGTGGATAAATCCGGGTCAATGGGCATTGAGGAGCAGGGAGTTGAAAAGATCCGCATTGCCAACGAGGCTGCCGTAGCATGCATCGACGCTATTCAACCAACGGACGAACTCGGGGTCATCGCCTGCGATTCTGACCCGAAACTGGTTGCGCCATTGCGGCCTGCCTCACAAAAACTGTCTCTTTCGCGAGATATCCGCAGCATTCGCGCGGGAGGCGGCGGAATAATGGTTTATCCAAGCCTTGTACGGGCGGAGCGACTGCTTTCCGCACAAACCACCGCGATTCGCCACGTCATTCTTCTGGCCGACGGTAGTGATGCAGAGGATCAGGCCGGATGTCTGCAACTGGCACAGCAAATGGCCACAAAGAAAATAACAGTCAGCGTTGTGGCGATCGGTGACGGAGCGGATGTCCCTTTTCTGAAACAGCTTGCCGGGGCTGGGAAAGGAACGTTCTATTTGACGCAGAGCGCCCGCAACCTGCCAAAAATCTTTACGCGGGACACGCTGCTTGCGTCGCGTTCTCTGCTTGTTGAAGAGGCGTTCAAACCCGTAATCAACGCAAACCAGGAGCCTGTCCGGAATCTGGACTTTCAGCAGATGCCGCCTCTGTTGGGTTACGTTTCCACCACGCCGAAGGCTACGGCGAATCAGGCGCTGTTTTCACACCGAGGTGATCCAGTTCTAGCGAGCTGGCAATACGGTTTGGGGCGTTCGCTGGCTTTCACGTCAGACGCGCGTTCGAGATGGGCAGCGCACTGGTTGTCCTGGCCGACTTTTCCAGCTCTCTGGGCACAGAGCGTGCGCTGGGTAATGCGCCGGAGCCAGAGTTCTCAGTGGGAGACAACAATGGACATTGAGAACGGTAGAGCGCATGTGCGGGTGGAGGCTTCCTCCACGGACGGCAAATCGGCACCGGACAGGCGTCTTCGCGCGCACGCCGTTCTGCCAGGCGGAAGCACGGCCGATATTGCGCTCGAGCAGACGGCGCGAGGACGCTATGAGGGGTCATTTCCGGCAACTCAGCCAGGTG
The DNA here is from genome assembly GCA_020846715.1 of Armatimonadota bacterium. Taxonomy (GTDB): domain Bacteria; phylum Armatimonadota; class UBA5829; order DSUL01; family DSUL01; genus JADLDK01. Next base: position 22,197 of record JADLDK010000011.1, read on the forward strand.
ACTACATTGTAAGCGTGTCAGAGCAGGGACACGGGAGAGCGCAAAGCATGGCTTCAGCCAGCCTGGCCTACCCGGAGGAGTACCGGACAACTCAGGCGAATACGCCCCTGCTGCGAGAGCTGGCACGGACATCCGGAGGGCGCTTCAATCCGAGTCCTCGCACGGTCTTCGAAAAAGCGCCCCGAAATCAGCGACGCTACACAGAAGTCTGGAGATTCTTCACCCTGATAGCGCTCCTCCTTATGCCATTGGATATCGCCGTGCGCAGGCTGATACTGTCCCCGACGGAAGCGCTGGAAGTTGCGCAGAAAGCAGCCCGGCTCCTGCCTCGCAGACAGCCTCGCTCTGCAGAGGCGCCTTCTACGTCTGATCTACTGAATAGAAAGCGCGTGAGAAGCACTGACCCGCCAGCGGGGGCCGGAATGGACATTTCAACGACGTCTGAAGCGCAAGTCCTCGTAAAGGAGGACGAGAGTGGCGGGGTCCTCAGTGGCTCTTCTCTACCTGAGAGCACGCCCGCGCCGACTCGCTCAAAACTGCTGGACGCCAAGCGCCGGCGTCAACAATAGGTTGCGCGTAGTACAGAACTAAGGGCCGACACCAGGCGCCGGCCCTTGATGCTGTCAGACTAAAGCGGGATTGATCACACTCGCGGACGTCTGATAAGGCCGAGGAGCGACACCGCTCCTGTGGCCAGAGCGAGAAGGCCGCTTGGCTCAGGAACAACTGTCATACGGGCGCCGGTGAGTAGTCCTTTGATGTCGGTATTGGCGTTCATTCCGTCAAAGACTCTCGTCTGATCCTGGCCAAACGCAGCGGGGATTTGAATGGACGTGCCGGACGTCATCGCACGCGCCGTAAAGCGAAACTCCACGATCTTCAGACCAGTGGGCGAGATAGCGACGGGAGTGCCCAGCGGTGCGGCTGCGGTGTACATGAAGGCGCCGTCGTTAATGATATCTCCTGTGATCATATCACGATTGTTGATGCCGCTGGCCTGGTAAAGCAGACCGTCGAAATCCCACTCCGGCTGCGGGGCACCCATTCCATCTGTGCCAACCTCGGGACGGATCAGAGCGGGATCCCAAGTAAGAATGACGTCCATAGCAGACACGAACTCGTCGCTGCCTGTAGTTGACAAGGCGTACAGATCGTAGCCGAGAGTCTCTCCGATATTGGCGGTCTGGGTGATGGGCCTCAGCTCCAGATTCACAGCAGCCGATGCGCGAAGGCCGCCAGAGCAGATGATTGCAGCAGCAAGTCCGAGGAAGGTGAGAGTCTTGTTCAAAGGATGCACGTCCTGTCTCCTGTAGTATTAACCGCCTGGTGGCTGGCGTTTGTGGGTGTTACTTCTACGGCTGGTTCAGGGTTCAGCCGACCAAAGTCTGACGAATTTGCAGGCGTCCTTTCGCCTGCTGTTACTGGTGCAACTTCCGTGCCAATTTCGTGAAATGCCTCCAGAAACTGGCAAAAATCAGGTGTCCAGGCTGGCATCCGATTCTTAACAGGCGAGAGGACCGTGCGTGGGGCTCAATCGCGATTGGCAGATGTGATACTTGCCGAAATCGCTCCGTGAAACGCTAGAATTCCAGCAGAGCAAACGCTGATGTCCAGGATTTTCTCACTGATTAGACATTCTGCAGAGGAGACATAGGAAAGGCGCTAACGCTTAGCGAACTTCAGCGTGGAAACTGGTCATTCCAGACCCTTGTCCACTAATCTATGACTCTGGAGCGCTTACCAATGCCCGACATACCTATCGCCGTTCAACTCTACTCCGTGCGTGACGACTGCGCAAAGGACTTTCCCGGCACACTCAAGGCAGTGGCTGACATGGGCTATGCGGGCGTGGAGTTTGCCGGATACTACGGCTACTCCGCCGAAGAGCTCCGAACGATGCTTTCGGAGTTGGGGCTGAAGTGCGCGGGAACACACACTGGACTGGATACGATCACAGCGCAGGAGATTGGAACGACCATAGAGTTCAACAAAGCTCTGGGAAACAGATTCTTGATCGTTCCAGGACTGCCTGCCGAGCGCACGAGCTCGCGCGACGCCTGGCTGGAGACTGCCCGAATGTTTTCACAATCCGCCGAGCTCGCCGTGGCGGAAGGAATGCGCGTGGGATACCACAATCACCACATCGAATTCCAGGCGCTGGACGGAGAGTGGCCGTGGGACACTTTTTTTTCTAACACACCTAAGGAAGTCGTGATGCAGCTTGACACCGGCAACGCGCTGGTGGGAGGCGCAGACCCAGCGCCTATTCTCAAGCGCTACCCCGGCCGCGCGCTTACTGTCCACCTGAAAGAACACTCCGCAACTAACGACAAGGCTCTGGTTGGTGAAGGAGACGTGAACTGGCCGCTCATCTTTGACCTGTGCGAGAACATCGGCAGCACCGAGTGGTACATCGTCGAGCAGGAATCCTATCCTTGCGCTCCACTCGAGGCTGTTGCCAAGTGTCTCGAGAATCTGCGAAAGATGGGCAAGTAGCTCCCGCCCATAGCGGTTAGCGTCTCTGCGAAGTCTTTATGGGCTGGCCGATGAAGACCCGGTGAGACTCATCAGGTGCTGCTTGCCAATTTCCTTGATACGATCTACGCTCCAGCGCTCCAGATACTCGTAAGCCGGAGGCAGGCCGTTGGCCGGTTCGTTTGAGCGGGCGGCATAACAGCAGATGAGTACCCAGCGCGGATCCGGACTCGTGTTCTGGTCTGAGCGGTGCAGAAGGTTTGAATGGAAGAAGAGAGCATCTCCCGGATCCATCTCCACGTAGGTCTTTTCGTAGCGAGACAGAATAGCGTCCACGCGCTCCTGGTTGGCGCTCATTTGATCTCCCACGCCCCCGTGGTCGATGCGGCCGAGAGCGTGCGATCCAGGAATAACCTGTAAGCAGCCATTCGCGCGGGTCGCCCGATCAACGGCTATCATACAGCTTGTTATTGCGGGAGACAGGAACCACCCGTGATACCAGTAGCCGTAGTCCTGATGCCACTCCCATGCGCCTCCAACAAACGGCTCCTTCATCATCATCTTGTGGTGATAGTGGTAGACCTCTTCACCCAGAAGCCTCTCCGTGGTCAGAACGATGTCTTCTGAGCGCACCAGACCACCGTACAGATCCTCAGGCAGATCATAGCGCAAGGACAGACGCGACGCAGCGCCTTCTCGATCGCTTCTATCTACCGCCAGGGACTGGTAGCGCTGATCTGCTCGCGCCGTATGGGAAAGCATCGCAATCAGCTCACTGTCAAAAAGTCGAGGGACAAGCAGAAAACCGTCGCGATGGTACGACATAACATCATTGTCATTGAGTTGAAAAGCCACTTCATAACTCCTTATCGCCGCCGTTGGGATACACGTCTGGCTACAGAGAGGTATAGTCAGTATACATCAACACAGAGTACAGACTGCCACGATCTGTGGCCTGTCAACTGAGCAGAACTCGGCTTTGGCGCGGGAAGCGGGCCACGGCTATCTACTCAGTGGGGTGGAAAGTGGTAAGGAAGAGAGAACAGGTGGCGTCGAAATGCGCAAAGCGGAGATGGGAATGAAGATACGGTGGAAACGGCTCAGGATTGCCGCGATGACAGTGGTTTGTGGGGTAATTTGCGCTCAGATAAGCCTGGCAGAAGTGACTGAGGTCTGCGTGGGTCTGAAGTTTCCCGAAGGCCCCGCTTACGATGGAAAGCAGCATGTCGTATGCTCGCAGGCATCAGGAAACGCAATTGCGCGAGTCTCTCTGGACGGAGAATGTGAAGCGCAATGGCTGAAGAGTAGCCGCATTGACAACCCACTCCAGTTCAGGAATACCAACGGCCTTGCGTTCTACAAAGACGGCTCGCTTTTTGCGTGCGACAACGAACGGAACGCCATCGTGAGAATCCATCCAGATGGACGCTGCGAGATATACGCCGAAAAATACCGCGTGAAAGGCTTCCGGGGGCCAAACGATCTGGCCTTTGATGCGAAGGGCAATCTGTACTTTACAGACCCTGCAGGGTCGGGACTCCGCAATCCCACAGGGTGCGTGTACCGAGTGGAAGCTACGACGCGCAAAGTCACGCGCGTAGCAGACGGTCTGGCCTTCCCTAATGGCCTGGCGTTCAGTGCGGACGGGCGCTGGCTTTATGTGGCTGAGTCTCAAAAGAACCGGATTTTGCGATTCTCCGTGCGGAGCAACGGCATGCTTGGCAGGGCGCAGGAATTCGCAGACTTGTCCAGCGCAGGGAAAGGAGAGCCGGACGGTATAGCGTTTGATACTGCAGGCAATCTGTGGGTCGCGCACTTTGGAGCGCATCAGGTGCTGGTGATTTCCCCGCGTGGAGAAACCTTCGATAGCTATGTGATGCCGACAGGCCCAGGGCACGGGCCAAGCAATATCGCCTTCGCCGGTCCCGATCGAAAGACTCTCTACATCACCGACCCGACAACGGACTCTCTGCTCAAAATGAGGACGCGTACGCCGGGCCTAAAGCTGATGAGCTCTCCCTGACGACAACGCAACTGGGCGGTTATCGGGCCACGAGCGACTTGCGCCTGGCACAACTCTGGGTCTAACATCCTGAAGACTACACTAAGAGGGGTTTGACACGGCGAATGCGGTTTTTGGGCGTATTCAAGAACATTGCTCGTAAGATTCAGGGCAAGACGATTCTCGACGCGGCGACGGAAGAGGAGCTGGAAGAGGCATTGCTGAGCGCAGATGTCTCTTACGAGACGGTCGAGAAGATATTCGAGCGCATACGAGAGTCCAGACAGCACGCAGACGGCGTACAGGCGGCGCTGAAAGAGACGCTGGCAGGTATGATGGGGGCGAATACGTCGCAGGAAATCGCCACAGGAGACACTCCTCCCACCGTCGTGTTCGTTGCCGGCGTCAACGGAGTTGGCAAGACAACAAGCATTGCGAAGCTGGCGTATATGTACACGCAGCAGGGAAAGCAGGTGTTGCTTGCCGCTGCGGACACGTTTCGCGCGGCGGCGATCGATCAGCTTGAAATTTGGGCGCAGCGTGTGGGCTGTCAGATTGTCAAGCACGCTCCGGGCGCCGACCCGGCCGCTGTCGTCTTCGATAGCGTATCCGCGGCCAAGGCCAGAGGCGTCGACATCGTTATCGTGGACACGGCCGGGCGCCTGCACACCAGATCCAACCTGATGGAAGAGTTGAAGAAGATCACGCGCGCAGTGGAGAAGGCCAATGGGCGAGGTCCGGATGAGACGCTTCTGGTACTGGACGCGACTACAGGGCAGAACGCGATATCGCAGGCACGGGAGTTTCTGTCGGCTGTCGATATTACGGGCCTTGTACTGGCAAAAATGGACAGCTCCGCTCGCGGTGGGACAGTCATCAGTATCAGTGATGAACTGGGAGTGCCGGTTAAGTTGGTCGGCACTGGCGAACAACTGGACGATCTGAAAGTGTTCAATCCGGAGGAGTTCGTCGAATCGCTCTTTGCCGATCCCGTCGCCCAGACAGCATAGAGATCGCCAATCGTTTGTGAGCTAGATCGATCTAGGGCCTGGGCGGCTTGATGACGGTGACCGTCACCTGGCCTCGATTGCGCGAAACCAGAAGCACCGGGTCAACCGGGTAGGCTTTCCTCGGATTCCACGCATCTTTGTCCCAGAGACGCGCTTCCAACTTTTCGTCACCACCGGCTTTTTGATCCAGGTTGCGATAGGCAACGATGGTGATTTCATGGTTTCTGTAAGGGCCTTTTTTCGGAAGCTCCATTTCTCCCTGCCAGGCTCCCTCCTCCGTACGAGTCAGTGACTGCCGCTGGCGTGTCGACAGGTCCCACGCGACGACGCAGGTCGAAGATAGCATCTCGTCAGGCAGAGGCATCTGACAACTGAGCCTGACTGTAGCGCCCGCCTCGACGATCATAGGATCGGCTGAGACGTGGTTGAGAATCCCAAAGTGGCGCGGAGCGGACGACACACCACCTGATTCTTCAGAGGCGAGCAGGACGGGGTCAACAGTCGCCGCAGCTTTGCTGTGCCCGTTCTCATCGCGGAAGCGTTCGAGAGCATAGACCGACACACGACCATGATAGTCTTTGGCTCCCTGTTTCCACACGCGCACTGTGACCTCTCCGGGTTGAGGGTCACTGTTCCGCATCTGGTCAGATCGCTCGTCCTCGGGCGAGTCATCGTCCAGAGCTCCCACCACAGCATCGGAGGCCGCGCGTCCAACGGTGCGGCCTATCTGTCCCACGGCCGCTTCCGCTACAGGGCCTGCGCCCGATACAGCCGCCACAGACACCCCGGCAACCGCCGCGCCACCAGCCGCTCTCGCCGCGCCCTTGAAAAGCGCCTTTGTAGACCCGCCGACGAAGCGAGCGGTTGTGCGAACCGGCCAGGTGACAACGCCAATCAACGATGAGAAGAGACTGCCACCGCTGGAGGGAGCTTTGAGATGCGCGTGCTTCCACTCAGTCTCAATGGCCCACGTCCCGTCGCCATCTGTGAGATCTGTACCAACCACGTCTCCACTGTCATCGAAAAGCGCAACGGTGGCTCCTGTTAGGGCCGCACCTGTAGAGGCGTCCACCACAACCCCGCCAACAACCAGACCGGCCTCAGCTATTGAAGCGCACATCCCGACAAGGCTCAGCGTCGCCAACCCGATTATCAATCGAAAGAAGAAAGCCCGCATATCCTCGAAATAACCTCCCCCCATACCTTACAATATCAGAGCCTCAGAATTCCAGCACAGTCACCTGTAAGACAAACCAAAACGGCCCCGAGATTTCTCAGGGCCGGTTTCTGGAGAGGGAGGCCAAGGATCAAAGGTGAGTTATGCGGCTTTGAGCGCACCGCCTTCGGGCATATTTGCCGCCCAGGACAAGACTTCGCCACACTCACTCAGCCGCTGAGGCACTTCGGACGCCACACTCTGCAAAGCTGACTCTTCCAATCCACAGGCGCGAGTCACCTCTGCAGCGCTCACCTGGACCTTACAGTCTGTAAGATATCCGCCATACATGGCTTTTGAAAGCAGGTTCGCTCCGCTGACAGCCAGCACCATCGGATCGGCGCCAGGATTCATATCGTGGTGTTGCCCGATCGGGCGGCCGATCGCTTCTGGAATCCGCCACTCTTGCGCAAGAAGGGCGCCGACAGTCGCGTGATCAGTCCCGAAGACCTTGCGTTCGGCAAAGCGCATATCGCCATTTGTTCCTGATGCGATCCAGACAGCTTTTCCGAAGTCTTCAGAAGAATTGCGGGCAATGATGAGTTTGCCGACGTCATGCAACAGACCCGCAACAAAGGCAGACTCACTTCCCCGTCTGGAACCAGTGAGATAGCGGGCAATGATTTCCGCAGCGGCGCCCGTTGCGACACAGTGCTGCCAGAAAGACTGCCAACTGAGACCTGGAACGCCGGTTTCCGGCAGTACGTGGTCAACCACAGAGGCAGCCAGCGCAACGGTCTTGACAGCGCTGAACCCGAGTGTGACTACGGCTTGCGTGACGGTCTCGGCCTTCGTCAAGCGCCCGTAGAAGGCCGAGTTGGCCATCCGGAGCACTTTGGTCGAGAGCGCTGGGTCCAGCATGATCGCGTTGGCGACGTCATCAGCCGTCGCGCTGTCTGAACTGGCCACGGAGACAATACTGGCCATGCCACTTGGCAGGCTTGGAATGTCTATGCTTCTAGTGTAAAGCGGCTTACTCTGGTCCAACTATCCCTCCCATCGTCGCAGCGGCGCATCCGCACCAGACCATCTCAGTGCAGTCGGCTAGCGCTTTACTGCCGATCCAGCTCCTCCGGCGACGTCAAATCCTGGCCGCTATGAAAGAGTTGGATACCCCGTCAAAGGGCGCTGCGACGCGCGCACCCTTTTGTCCCAACTGCACGAATCTAAATTGTAAACAGTTTCACGCAAGTGAGGTCTGCAAGAAGACTTCACCGGCATTCGCGCTAAAGCTCAACGCGCTCGGTGGCTGTAAAGCACCCACACAAACAGCTTACGACTCTGGCAGACCTCTCAGCCGAGATTCGGCCTCTGGCCGCTCCGGCTATCTGTCACGACTGGGCGCGCTCACAGACTCTGCTGCGCGAAAAACAGAACCCGAAGTGGGCTATCCCGGCACGGGAGCAAACATCCCCCTCGGCCGTACCGGGGCTAGTTGTTTGTTCCACAATCCTTCCGGAGACTGGAACCAAATATGCTGACCCGGCGCTGCCATATCCGCCTCGCCTCAACGGTCTTGTAAGCCTTGCTATCCCCCCGAGTTTTGGTCCAGGTGCTGCCAGAAGCCCATGCCGGGCAGGCGAAATATCCAGCAAGGCATGCGGAGTCTGTAAGATGCCAGCAGCTCTGCAGGGAGAGACAGGGTGGAGAACCGAAGAGTCACGCCATTGACCCGCGGTTTGCCACACATCAGTCTCTTTAGTGATAATCCACTCGGAGGTCTTCATGATTTTCGGTCGTAAAAACCAGCAGGAAAGTGGCGCTAAGGATTCCGGCCTGACCTCAGAGGCAGTTCTGGAAGTCTTGCGCACAGTTAATGATCCAGAATTGCACCGCTCGCTTGTCGAGCTCAACATGGTGCGGGACATCATTGTTACAGACGGTGTTGTAGATTTTGAAGTAGTGTTGACGACACCCGCGTGTCCTTTGAAGAACACGATTGAGGACGATTGCACGGCTGCTGTCAGCGCGCTGCCCGGCGTTGAGAAGGTCAATATCCGCTGGGCCAGCCAGGTTCCCAAGTCTTTTGAACAACAGGCGCTGCCCGGCGTCAAAAATGTTATCGCAGTCGCCAGCGGCAAAGGCGGCGTGGGCAAATCCACTGTGTCCGTAAATATAGCGGCCGCCCTGCAGAAAGCTGGCGCGAATACGGGCCTTCTGGACTGCGATATCTACGGCCCCAGCCTCCCGATGATGCTCGACATTCATGAACAGCCGATGCTCGAGGATATTCCGGATCACAACACAGGTGAGGTCAAGCGGAAGATGATCCCGCTGGAGAAGTACGACCTCAAGCTGATGTCTCTCGGATTCCTGGCGCCTTCAGACACGGCTGTAATCTGGCGTGGCCCGCTGGTCGCCAGCGCAGTTAGGCAGATGTTGACAGATACGTACTGGGGGAGCCTGGACTATCTCATTGTTGATCTGCCGCCGGGAACCGGAGACGCTCCAATGAGCCTGGCACAGCAAGTCCCTTTGAGCGGTGTTGTAGTTGTTATGACTCCACAGGACCTGGCAACCAAGATAGCTGGCAAATCGGTGCGTATGTTCCGATCTGAGAATCTGACAGTTCCGGTGCTTGGGATTATTGAGAACATGGCTACGTTTGTCTGCCCGCACTGCCAGAATGAAACCGATATCTTCGGGCACAAAGGCGCCGCGGAGCAGGCGGCGAAGGACTTTGGCGTGCGCTTCCTGGGACGGCTGCCACTTGACCCGCGCATTGTCGAGGATTCAGACAAGGGAGTTCCCACTGTCATTGCAGCGCCGGAGTCGCGCGTGGCGGAGGAATACCGGTCTATCGCGTCGGAAATAGCTGCAGAGGTGAGCGTGCAGGCGCTTCGACCGGTTGGTTCGAAGACTCCTCCAGTTGAGTTTGCCTCGGTTAACAGCTAGACAGACAAGACATCCGCGCTGTCAAGATGGGAGAGCATAATGAAGAAATCGTCCATTGTGATGGCGGTTGCGGTGGTGGCGTTGACTGTTGCGGGGTCTCAGTGTTTCGCCGCTCCCAAAGCAACGAAACATCTTCTGGTCGTGACTCATACCGCAGCATTCCGGCACGATTCCATCCCGACCGCTGAAGAAGTACTGGCAGACCTGGGAGCTAAGAGCGGAATTTACGACGTGGACTACGCCAGGGATGAAGCCGAAGTCAAACAAAAGATGTCGGTAGCTGCGTTGAAGGCCTATGACGGCGTGGTATTCGCCAATACTACGGGAAACCTCGGTATCCCGGATCTGCACGGCTTTTTGGACTGGCTGAAGACAGGCAAGGGCTTTGTGGGGATGCACAGCGCATCCGACACTTATCACCCTTCTGAGGTTCAAGGCGACAGAAGCTATGTTGAGATGCTGGGTGGTGAGTTCAGGACGCATCGAAAGCAGTGTTCGATCGAGGCGATCGTCAACGATCTGAAGCATCCGGCGGTGAAGCAGCTCGGCAAGAGCTGGACAATCTTCGATGAGATCTATCTCTTCAAAGAAAACAATAGACCGGACGTGCATGTGCTGCTCAGCACGACAACCGACCCGTGCGCTGACACCCCGGCTGCTGGTGACTTTCTGGTGTCTTGGGTGAAAGACTATGGGAAGGGCCGGGTGTTTTACACATCGCTCGGACACCGGATAGATGTCTGGGAAAACCCGGTTTATCAGCAGCATATTCTTCACGGAATCAAGTGGGCGCTGAAACTGGAGAAGGGCAGCGCGAAACCAGACAACCCGGCGCCACCGATACCCAGGTAGAAGTTGCATAAATGGCCGCACTGCGGCCAACCCGGTGAAAGGACGGCCGCCTGCGTTTGCAGGCGGCCGTTGCTACTCCTGAAGCGATGATCCGTTGCGCGCCTACGGCGTAGAGATTCCTCCGGAGACCTCCTTGATCATCGGCCACACTTGCGCGCCAGACTTCCAGGACGAGCTGATACCAGTGACTGAAACTGTCGTCCCCACAGCAGGAACAGCGTCAATCGGACAATAGACCCTTACTCCGATATACCCGGAGCCATCGCTGATGCTGGACCCGTCGTCCAGGTAGAAGAAGTCGGCCCCCGCAAAAGTCACGCGCCCAGTAACCTGAACCAGAAGCCCCGTATTCTGCAGCCCCGGCGCGCCGCCAACTGGCGGAGTGTACACACCGGACCAGACTCCTCCGAGCGACGCAACTGACACGCTGAGCGCTTTCAGGGGCGATCCACTCCCGGCAGGCGTAAGGATGGCATCTTTCAACTGGCGTTCACCAGACGCGGTTGTCGTGAGCGTCGCACTGACACTGACCAGATCACCAGGAGAAAATCCGTTACCCACCACGCTGATACCGGCGCTTCGATCTGACTCACAGATGTACAGTTCAGAGCCAAATACAGCACAGACGGGCTTGGCGGAGCTCAATTGAATGACAGTATCATCCTCAAGCTGTTTGAGCTGCCCAATTCGCGCCACACTCTGCCCGGCAACAACTGTGATCCCGTCAGACGTCCCGACACCACTGGTCAGACCGGCGGCATTGGTCGCCCTGACCTCAAAAACATAGGTCTTACCAGGGGCTAAGGACAGGAAAGTGACGGTCACTTCAGTCGCGGAACCGGCGCTGGTCCAATCCCTTATGACTGGCCCACCCTGCTCCAGGAGCCGGTACTCATACTCCGCGACCCCACTTCCCGGATCGGTAGCGCTCCAAGAGGCGTGCAGGCTGGAAACGCTGGTAGTCGTCGCGCCATCATCTGTAACGGCAGGGATGGTGGGTGCGGTTGCGTCGAAGTTGTAGGGGCCGAAGTCGTATGACCCGTTGGGGACTCCGGCAGAATTGTAGCTCTGGGCATGGAAGTACCAACTGCCTTCCGACGAAGCGTACTTCAGCAGTCCCAACTGAGTCCAGTCACTTTCCCCAGAACCTCCCCAGGTGTGTGTAGGCGATTTATCCCAGGCAACGCGGTATTTCGCCACCCGACCGGGGCCAAACCCGCCCTGAGTGCTGAACACAAAGTCGCTCGTGGTGTACCAGTCTCCAGCATTCTTGTTGCAGGTGATTGTCTCGGGTGTCGGAGCCTCTGAGAGCGTAACAGCGGTGGCTGGAACAGAAATAGCGGACTCATTGCCCCCTGCGTCATAAGCGGAGACACCGTAGCTGAATGAGGTATTTGCCGAGAGCCCGACATCTGTGTACTCAGGTTCTGACACAGTGGCAACAGGCTGATTATCCTTGTAGATGCGATAACCGGTTACCGCGATATTGTCCGTGGAGGCCGTCCAGGAGAGGTGAACTTCGCTGGTAGTGACACTTTGCACCTGCAGCCCCGCGGGACGCGATGGAGGCTCTACGTCACCTGCCGACCCCTTGAACACAAACTTCACCGCATCGGACATCAGCCTGGGAGTACCGCCTGTAGTCCCCTTCGAGGAAGCGTTTCCGTCAATCTTGACACTGGCATTTGAAGCCGACTGGCCAGCATTGAACGTGTATTCTCCCACGTACTGCCACTGATTTTCATAAGGCTGCGCATTGTTCTGATCCCAGTTATGGTTGTAGACTACAGAGCCCCCGGAGATGACTTTGAAGTTGGTGCTGGCGCCGTTGGATGAAGCCCCCCATGTGACGTAAACCTCGTACGGTCCCGAATAAGGCAGACTGGGCACGAATGTGGCCGTAGCGCCTGTGAAATTGGTTGCGTATCGGGATCCAGAACCGCTGAGACCCTGAGCGGAACTCTTGGCAGTGCTGTCACCCCACGAACCTGCCTCTGTGTAGGATGGGGACGGCGTGAGCGTGCCATTCGATTTTCTGGACTCTATGACGACGTCCGGCACTGCTACGCCTGTTGTGGTGAAAGTGGAGCCGGACGACACGCTGCTACAACCACCACCTGGAGTAGATATCACGCGATAGTAGTACAGTGTATTGGCGGAGAGACCGGAGAGCACCACACTGTGATTCGTAACCAGGGCGGGATCGAGCAGCGTCATAGAGCCATAAGAGGCAGTAGTGCCGTATTCCACCCGGCTGTCTGAAGGTAAGTCGGTTGTCCACAGGATTGTGGCAAACTGCGTGCTGATCCCTTGCGCTGTTACACCGGATATCGTCGCGTACGTACAGCCGCTTGGAGACAAAGTGAAGTTACGCACAGCCATCGTTCCGGCCGCCACAGCCTGCTGCGCTGAAGCAGAAGCAAAATAAGGCTTTGCGACCGAGACAGTGTAAGTGCCGGGCGGCAAGTCTATGAAGGCATAGTGCCCTGTTCCGTCAGATTTCTGAGTACGGGTTACCGGGCCAGTGACTGTTACACTGGCGCCATCCACGGGAGCGCCCGTGGATCCGTCAAAGATATGACCGCGTATGTGCCCTTTCGTCGGTGCTGTTTTCCATGGCATTGTGGGGATATCGGTCGGCGACGGCGTCACCTGTGACACTAGGCTGGGAGCAAACCCTGCCCACGTGCCTCCGGCATACGGAACGCGGTAGGAATAACCCGCAAAACCATCCGCATAGTTGCCGGATGGAGAGGGGTTTCGCGTCTGCTTAATCTGTGAGATAGCGTTGGAAAGAGAGTTAAGGTACACTCCGGGACCGATCACCATCTGGCGGCTGGCCTTGCGATCTTTGCCGAAGTTCATCCAGCGCGTGTAATCCGCCGCGTAAGAGCCCGCCTGGTCGAAGTACATCATCGGCACCGCCATGTCAATGATGCCTTCCTGCAGCCAACTGTCCCAGTCGGAGTAGTACTGATAATAAGGCCGCGTGTTCTTGAAAGCGTTGCGCGTGGAGGCTGTTGGGCCAGGTGCGCCTCCGACAAACGCGCCGGATACTTTGACCCATGGTTTGGACTGCTGAACGCTTGCGTAGACATTGCGAACGACAGCAGTTACCTGGTCGCGGCGCCACTGCTCAAAATCGTCATCAGTGTAGGGAATCTGCGCCGGCTTGTTAGGAAACTGCTGACGAAAGCGGCTGATGCTGGTCGGATTGTAACCCTGGTTTATGCCGGTAAAGCGAATATAGTCAAAGTGAAGACCGTCAATGTCAAAGTTATTGACGAGATCCATGCAGACATCGTGAATATACTGCGCGGCCTTCGGATGTCCCGGATCGAATGCTTTGTCATCCGTTTCGTTCCCCGCATCATCCAGCGTGATCCAGTAGTTGTCCGGGTCATTCGGGTTGTTGTGCTGGTAGTAAACCGGGCTGACCGAAGAGCCGGTGGCCGTTGCGAACGTGACAATCCAGGCGTGCACCTCGATGCGCTGCTTTCCGCCGGTTGTGTCGTGGGCGGCGTTGATAATGGCCTGCAGCGCGTTGAAGTTGGACGGGCTTAGGCCAGACATGTAAGGCTCACCCATTCCGGATGGATACATTGTGTCAGCTCGACGGCGAACCTCAACAAACACCGCATTGCAGTTGGCGTTGCGAATGTCCCCTTTGCTGGAGGCAACGCCGGGCGTCCCCAGCAGTTTGGTGACCTCGGACTGGCTGCGGGCGCCCGCGCCAAACGCATCCACCCACCAGCCTCGCAATTCTGCAGATCTGCTGGACGCTGTAAGAGCGAGAGTGAGTGCTATCGCGAGGGTGATTGAGCGAAGGGCTCGCAGGGTGGTAGATATCTTCAGTGTCAGAGTCATAGTTTCTGTCAGTAGTGTTCCACAGCCGGCAGGCGTATTCGCGGCGTAATCGATTTCTCACACCAGTCCGCTGGACGTCAGCCAGCGCAAGGAAACGTGTGAGTGAGATGAGTCGGACCTCAGAGCCGCGAACCGTGCGGCTACCGCCGGAAAACCCCGACGGCCAGTCGCTTGGGGCCGGGCTGCTGAATAACGCGGGCAGCGAGCCAGGACCGCTGCCACTCTTTGAATTACTTCAAATATAAGTCACGCACAGGCTGCTGTCAAGGACGAAATCGCGTTCACCGCCCGTAGTCCGCCGACTAGAGGAACTCACAAAGAATCTCATTTGCCAGCAGAAGACCGTCTTTTGTCAGGCAAAGCGTGCTTCCAGAGCGCTGCAGGACTCCAGCCGCAGAGAATCGCTGAATCTCGCCCGAGTAACACGCAGCGACGTCTGTGCCAAAGCGCTGTGATACACTGTCGAGATCGATCCCCTCCGCCGTACGAAGCGCCAGCATGATAGTCTCTCCAAGTAGCGCCCTGCCCTCCAGCTTTTCTGATTCCTCTACCCTCGGCTGACCGGCTTGCTCAATCTGTTCAATGTAGTCGCGCGGATTGATCTCCCACTTTGTACGCTGTCCCTGAACGTAGCCGACAGCCCCTGTCCCGAAACCCCAGTAGGGTTCATTGCGCCAGTAAACTTCGTTGTGCCGGCACCGAAAGCCCGGGCGGGCATAATTGGAGATTTCATAGTGTTCAAAGTTCGCTTGAGTCAGGGCTGACTGGATGGAGAGGAACATCTCGGCCTGCAGGTCTTCGTCCGGCAACTCCAGTTTGCCCAGACGGTGAAGCCTGTGAAAGTCCGTGCCCTCTTCGACTGTGAGACAGTAGGCTGAAATGTGCTCAGGCGCGAGCTGGATAGCCTGACGCACTGTCTCAAGCACATTCTGGAGTGTCTGCCCGGGCAGAGCGAACATAAGATCGAAGCTTATATTCGCATAACCCGCGCGCCTCGCATCTGCCAAAGCGCTCAGAAAGCGCTGATGCGTGTGCACGCGGCCGAGCGACTCAAGAACACTGTCGTCAAAGGACTGCGCGCCGATGCTGATGCGATTGAAGCCAGCTTCCCGTGTCTTGCACAGCTTTTGAAAGGTCGCCGATTCAGGGTTGGCTTCCAGAGTGACTTCCGCATCCGGATCGAGGCCAAAGGTCTGCCGCAGACAGTGGAGAATGCGCTCGAGGTGACGGGCTTGAAGGATGCTGGGCGTCCCTCCGCCGAAAAAGACTGTCTTGAGAGGGGCTCGAAGGTGTGCATTTGCAGTCTCGATGTGGCGGCACAGCGCCTCCACATAGCGGTCGGCCAACGGCATCAACCCCGCGTAAGAGTTGAAATCGCAGTACCCACACTTGGCAGCGCAGAACGGGATATGGATGTAGGCGGAAGTCGGCGCGTTCATGACAGATACAGTCATTGTATCAGCATTGGTGAGCGTTTCTTCATAAGAGGAGACGTCGAGAGTGAGAACGTCGAAAAGCCTAATGTGCCATGCGGCGGCTCTGTCTGAGGCGATCAACAGCAACGGCGAGAACAATGATGGCGCCTGTTATGATTTCCTGAGTCCAGTTTGGCAACGGAGGAGTAACCTGGCGGCAACCGTTGCTGATAACCGTCATGATAAGCGCGCCAAAGAGCGATCCGGGTACCGAACCCTGCCCGCCGCTGAGGCTTCCACCTCCTATCACGACGGCGGCGATCACGTCGAGCTCGAGTCCAACAGCGACAGTCGGGTCACCGACCGTCAGGCGGGAGAACTGCATCAACCCGGCAAGACCAGCCAGAGCGCCTGCCAGCGTGTAAACACAAACCTTTGCCCGGTCTACCGGCACCCCACTGAGCCTTGCCGCCTGTTCGTTTGAGCCAATCGCAAAGAAGTAGCGGCCGAGCCTTGTCACGCGCAAGAGTACTGCGACCAGAGCTGCCACAAGCGCCATAACCCAGACGCCAATCGGAAACAACATCCAGCGCTTGTCCGGGCTGAGCGCGGCGAGGATACCATTGATCCAGGTGGAGGGGGCGCTTACGGTCTGCTCCAGCGCCAGACCCTTGGCGAGTCCACGGAATACCGACAGAGTGCCAAGCGTGACAATGAACGGTACGACGCGCAGCTTTGTGATGATGAGGCCATTTATAAAGCCCGTGATCAGGCCGAGAAAGATAGACGCCAGCCCCGCGACAATAGAGGGCGCCCCGGCACGCAGCAGCAGCGCGGTCGCAACTGTGCAGACAGCGACAACCGATCCCACCGACAGGTCAATACCGCCAGCAATGATGACCAGGGTCAGGCCAATAGCCGCCGTGCCAACGATAGACGTCTGACGGAAGATCGTCTCCGTGTTTCCCCAACTGTGAAACGAGGGCTGAGCGTGAAAAAAGAAGAGAAGATAGACGAAGACAAGACCAAGTCCGGGGCCTACCCAGGCGACCAACAGAGCTTTTTCCGCTGCAGCGAGTAGCCTGTTGCAGACGCTCACCAGCCCCGGCAGCTCCGAAGTCTGTGCCGTGCGGCTACTTCAGCCACTTCTCAATTGGAGGATTCAGCAGATCCTTGACAGCAGGCTGATCCATGTTGTCCCGCGTCACAAGCTCCACGCCAGTATCAATGCGTTTTGGGACTGCTTCGCCCCGGATATGCTGTACCATCGTCTTGACAGACAGATAACCCATTTTCAGTGGATTCTGGACGACGAGGGCATTCACGTGTCCGTTTTTCAGTCCGTCCACCAGTTCGTGAGCGCTGTCAAAGCCGACAAACTTGACAGTGCCTGCGACTTTGGCGTTTTCCAGCGCTCGCATCATTCCAAAGGTTGTTGACTCATTTGGACAGAAGATGCCGTCGACCTGGATTCCTGCGCCCTGCTTCAGCGGCGTCAGGAGGTCTTCACTGGCACGCAGCGCCGAATCTCGCGTCGCACCGCCGTACTGATTCGCGCTGATGACCTTTATTCCCGGACTCTTCCTGAGTGCGTCCAGAAAGCCCGATTCCCGCCTGAAAGTACTGTCGCTGCCTTCCTGATAACGCAGGACCAGCACGCGCCCTTTGCCGTTCAGCAGACTGATCATATGGTGACCGGCAAGCTGCCCGCCTTTGTAGTTGTCTGTGGCGACAAAACTGGTGTAGCGGTCACTCTTGAGGTCAGAATCAAAGATAACGACGGGGATATTCTGCTGCACAGCGCTGTTGACCGGAGTCACCAGAGCGGTGTCGTCCAACGGCGCCAGGCAGATGCCGGAGACACCCGAGTTGACAAAGTCTTCGACAGTGCGGATTTGCGCCTCTCTGTCGTCTTCCTTGAGCGGCCCCTGCCAGCTCACTTTTACGTCGAGCTCTCGCGCGGCTTTCTCGGCGCCGGCATGCACCGCTTTCCAGAAATCGTGCGTGGTGCCCTTCGGAATCACGGCAATCGTCAACGCGCTACGACTGCTCCGGGCAGGATTTTCAGATCGCGTTTTTGAGCACCCGGCCATATAAACAGCCGCAGCGCAAACAAACGCAGTCATCAGAAGCTTAACCTTCACTCGCACCTCTACCAACTGTGAATCACCGGATCGTACCATGGACAGATAGCGGCACAGCCGCCTGTATGTTGGAAAAGCTTCGAGAATTGCCCTGTCAAGACCTTCCGCGCGCGGCACTCAGAGAGGAGACTTTTTCGACTCAAGAAGATAGCCCCGAGCTACTGCTTCCCGGATCATTTCTCTGGCATACTCCCACACATCCGGCGCGCCATCCGCAATGTGCTGGTTGCGCGCCAGGACTTTGTCCGCAGTTACGCCGTGGTCGCGCCACGTCAGTCCCTCAGTCGCAAAGTTGTGCAGCAATGGCTGGAAGCGATCCAGCGCATTGGCGTATCGGGAGTCATTCGTCTCTCGCGCCTCGAACTCTTCCCAAAGCTCCAGAAGCTCTGCTGACTGATCCGCTGGCAGAAGACCGAAAATCCGCTTTGCCGCCGCCTGCTCACGTTCGTACTTGCCGATCATCCCCTGCTCGTCGTAGCAATACGTGTCTCCGCAATCGATCTCCACGATGTCGTGAATGAGGAGCATTTTTGCCACGCGCATTGGGTCGATATCGCCCGCGGCGTAGTCCTGAAGAAGAAAGGCCATCAGCGCAATGTGCCACGAGTGTTCGGCGCTGTTTTCCGGACGCGAGGCATCGGTGAGCACAGTCTGCCGCAATACCCGTTTGAGCTTGTCGATCTCAAGGATGAATCCTATCTGTTGCTGGAGTCTCTCAGTAGTCATAGGCTCATCTTACTACTGCCAAGGCAGGACCAGCTTGCCCGCGAGCGCAGCGTGCCGGGCGATATTTGCCTTGATTATAATGCGCGCGTCAGCCAAGAGGAGGGTGGAGCAAGACAGCAGTGGGCACAGGACGGATGGAGGCTTTCAGCGACGGCGTACTGGCGATAATCATCACGATTATGGTCCTGGAGCTCAAAGTCCCGCACGGCAATACAGCTGGCGCCTTGTCCGGGCTTCTGCCGGTTTTTCTCAGCTACGTGCTGAGCTTCATCTATGTTGGTATCTACTGGAACAACCACCATCACATGCTGCACACATGTAAACGCGTGACGGGAGCGATTCTCTGGGCGAATCTCCATCTGCTCTTCTGGCTGTCGCTATTGCCCGTGACTACAGGATGGATGGGAAACAACCACGATTCGACCCTTCCGACCGCCGTTTACGCGATCGATCTTCTGGCCACAGCCACTGCTTACTTTGTTCTTCAAGCAGCGATCATCCGCTCTCAGGGCACGGATTCAGTTCTCAAGAAGGCCATCGGCAAAGATCAGAAGGGGAAGGCATCAACACTGCTGTATTTGCTGGCGTTCGCACTTGCTTTCGTGCGGCCATGGCTGGCTCAGACAATCTTTGTGCTGGTAGCTGTTATGTGGCTGATTCCAGATACAAGAATTGAGCGGGCACTCAGCGATAAGAGTGCGTGAGTGGCTGTTAGTTCAGTGCCCTTACCAACCCCTCTTAACAGTCCAGGTGAATACAACTATGTTGAGATAACTTATACAAACTACAGCGCGGACGGTGTCTTACCAAGTGAAAAGGCGGCCCAACGGGAAATCAGAGCAGACAGTCCGAACATGTCCTGGCAGGACCGAAAGCGTGGCGGATGTCCGTAAGCCGGGTTCTGTTCTATGCGGCCATCTATCTAGGCCGCAGCTTGCGCTGCGGCTCAAGCGGTCTGCACCGGAGAGGAAACCGCGGGCCGCGGGCTCCCTCTCCTTGCCTTGCTCCAGGTGGGGTTTACCCAGCGCCCGCCTCTCGACGGGCCTGGTGGTCTCTTACACCACCGTTTCAGCTTTTCTGAGCGCTGGCGGGAAATCCCAACCGCGCGTCAGAGTTTTCTTTTCTGTGGCACTTTCCGTACCGGACGCGTATCGCTCCTGGAGGCCTGAGCGCTCTGGGAGCGCAGCCCCGTCCGGCCCCGGACGTTATCCGGCACCCTGCCCTGTGGAGCCCGGACTTTCCTACTGACACTGTACCGATTGACACAGGTCAGTCGGCCGCTCGACATCCGCCACACTAATAATACCGAAAATCCAGCGTCTTTGGTTCACTCGGGCAGCCCCAGCCCGGGCAAAGACCTGGGAAGAGCGTGTGGAAGCAGAGAGTGCACAGCGCCAAATGACATCCACGCCAACACGGCGCTGACCATAAGAAACAGAACAATAGCCGCACAGCCCAGACCGCGAGACCCCTTAACCATCGCAATCAAGCCAAGAACGACCGCCGCCGGGGAAGCGCACAGCAGAGCTGCTATGACAGCGCTGATAGCATAGGCCTGCGCGACATCTGAGTCGGACATCCGGACACCGGGCACAAGCGCATGTCCACATGCGCGACAGTAAATATCTCCAGAAGTGACCTGCGTCTGACAATACGGGCAAAAATCCAGGGCGCCGGCAGACGTCTGGGTTGCGGTAGCGCTCTGAGAGGCTTGCTGCGAAGGGCCGGGTGTATATGCGGGAGGAGATGGAGTGGCGCCGCTCAGTCCCTGCGCCTCTCCGCAAAACGGACAGACGCGAGCTGAGGCGTCAATCTGCTTGTGGCACGAGCGGCAGTAGATGGGAAATAGATCTGACAATGAATTAGACCTCGCCCTACACTCTGTACTGCAGTCGGCGCATTGCGCAAACAAGAATTCAGGCCGAGCGGAGTATCAGGCCGTTCGCTGTAGCCTTATCCGAGTGGCTTGGGTATACTCCGGCTAGCTGGAGATGCGGCGCTCCAGAACAGGCGAACTTGTGCCCACGAAGCTGCAGCAGGGCATGCGACCATGACGGCAACAGATAACAGCACACGCAGAGAATTTGAAGAACTGGCCATTCCGCACCTGGACAGCCTCTATTCGGGCGCAATGCGCATGACGCGCAACCCCGCGGAGGCCGAAGACCTGGTTCAGGAGACAATGCTGCTTGCATTTCGTCACTTTGATCAGTACAAACGCGGAACAAACATCAGGGCGTGGCTGTTTAGAATTTTGGCCAACACGTTCATCAACAGCTACCGAAAGAAATCCAGAGAGCCAGAACGTGTTGATCTGCCAGAAGTTGAAGACTTCTACTTTCTCAATGAAGTCAGCCGCAACAATCAGGGATCGGAAAACCCGGAATCCCAGGTCCTGGGGAAGTTCGTCCACGAGGACATTATGGCCGCCATCGACAAGCTCCCAGAGGAGTTCCGAATGGTTGTCATTCTGAACGCTGTGGAAGGATTCGCGTATCAGGAAATCGCGGACATTCTCGGGATTCCAATTGGCACCGTCCGCTCTCGGCTCTATCGAGGGCGCAAACTCTTACAGAAATTGCTTTACGAGCAGGCTCGTGAAATGGGATATGTCGGAACGCAGACAGATTAGCTGCCGGGAGGCAGTCGCGCGGTTGTACGAATTCCTTGACAGGGAAGGCGCGACTGCATCACTTGAAGAGGTCGAAGAGCACCTGAACATTTGCAGACACTGCTGCGGGCTGTTCGAGTTCGAGGCCTCATTCTGGAAAGTTGTGAGAGAAAAGGGACAGGAGTGCCGGTGTCCTGAGACTCTGAGAAGTCGAATCCGAATACTGATCCAGGAGTGAGCCGCTCCACAATGCAGGATGCACGCCGGACAACCCGCGTAGACGCTTCCGTCCCGCTTGGGCCGGGTACGCCGGTCTGGCCGACAGACCCACCCGTTGAGTTACAACGCATTTCCTCAATCCGCAACGGTGACTCCTGCAACCTCACTCACGCGCGCTTTTCCGCCCATGCCGGAACCCACCTCGACGCCCCATGCCACTTTGTCGATTGCGATGAAGGAGTGGATACCCTCAATCTTGACACCCTGATTGGCCCCGCCTATGTATTGGATCTGGCACAGCATAGGGGCGCAATTGAAGCGAATGATCTGCAAAATACGCCTGAATGCCAGCGCCTGATTCTGCGAACTTCCAATACGACTCGAGGTCTGATGCGAATCAGAGATTTTACCCGGGACTATGCGCACATTGGAGAGTCGGGGGCACGCTGGCTTGTGGAGAGAGGAATTCGCCTGATTGGCGTTGACTATCTCTCTATCGAAGGCTTCAACACAGGCTCGCATACTGTCCACGATATCGTCCTTGGCGCGCGCGTCATTGCGGTGGAAGGGCTGGATCTGACGGACGTCGGCGGTGGGTGGTGGAAGATGATCTGCCTGCCCGCCAAGTTCGCAGGCGCAGACGGAAGCCCGGCCCGCGTCGTCTTCGAGCGGGAGAGCTAGGGCGTCCCTCTAAGCGGCAGCCTCCACCTTTTTCACCGCGCTTTTTCTAGCCGGACGACGTCGGCCGCTGCCGTTCTCGGAGGCTGAATCTATGGAGGCATTCAACGCCGCCTGCTGCACTTTCTCTGCGTCCAGCATGGGCCTGAGAAAGCGTCCGGTATGACTGGCTTCGCACGCGGCGACAGCTTCTGGTGTCCCCAGCGCCACGACTGTACCGCCCTGCTCGCCACCTTCCGGCCCCATATCAATAATCCAGTCTGCTGTCTTGATGACGTCCAGGTTATGCTCAATAGCCAGTACAGAGTTGCCCTGAGAAGTCAGGCGCTGCAAGACTTCCAGCAGCTTCTTGATGTCGTGGAAATGGAGTCCGGTGGTGGGCTCATCGAGAATATACAGGGTCTTCCCTGTGCCGCGCTTGGCCAGTTCCGTAGCCAGCTTCACGCGCTGGGCCTCACCCCCCGAAAGCTGTGTCGCGGGTTGTCCCAGCTTGATATAGTCCAGTCCAACATCGTGAATTGTCGAGAGCTTTCGCGCGATGGGAGGAATATTTCGGAAGAACTCCAGCGCCTGTTGGACGGTCATGTCCAGAACGTCCGCGATTGTCTTGCCTTTGTAGCGAACCTCCAGCGTTTCCCGGTTATAACGCTTGCCTTTGCACACCTCGCACGGAATATAGACGTCCGGCAGGAAGTGCATCTCAATCTTGATGATCCCATCCCCGTGGCATGACTCGCAGCGTCCTCCCTTCACGTTGAAGCTGAAACGGCCGGGCTTGTACCCACGCATACGGGCATCCGGAGTCTGAGCGAAGAGTTGCCGGATCATATCGAAAACACCCGTGTAGGTGGCTGGATTTGAACGCGGCGTGCGACCGATCGGGGACTGATTGATGTCGATGACCTTGTCGACGTTCTCCGCCCCCTTCATTTCTCTGTGCTTGCCCGCGCCACGGAAGGTTCCATAGACTTCGCGCATCAGCCGCGGATACAAAGTCTCCTGAATCAGAGTCGACTTGCCAGAACCAGAGACTCCGGTCACGCAGGTAAATACTCCAAGCGGGATGCGCACGTCTATGTTCTTAAGGTTGTGCTGCGTAGCGCCTTTGACTTCGACAAACTTGCCGTTTGGCGATCGGCGCTCAACCGGGACTTCGATGCGCTCAACTCCGGCGAGGTAGCGGCCGGTAAAAGACTCCGAATTTCTGATAATCTCCTCGATCGGACCTGCGGACACGACAAAGCCGCCGTGCTCTCCGGCTCCCGGACCAATATCAATGATCCAGTCCGCGGCCCGCATCGTGTCCTCGTCATGCTCCACAACGATGATCGTGTTCCCGAGATCGCGCAGGCGCACAAGAGTCTCAATGAGGCGATGGTTGTCGCGCTGGTGAAGCCCGATGCTTGGTTCGTCCAGAATGTACAAGACGCCCATCAGGCCGGAGCCTATCTGCGTCGCAAGACGGATGCGCTGAGCCTCGCCCCCCGCAAGCGTGCCTGCTGCACGGTTGAGAGTCAGGTAGGTCAGTCCAACATCTCGTAGAAAACCTAGACGTACTTTGATTTCTTTGACGACCTGCCGCGCGATAATCTGCTGACGCTCAGAAAGAGCGAGTCCGTCGAAGAAGTCCAGTGCGGCGCTGACTGACAGCTCCGTCACCTGCGAAATATTGCGATCCCCCAGTGTTACGGCCAGGCTCTCCGGCTTCAGGCGAGCGCCGTGACAGGACGGACACGGGTGGCTGGTCATCAGTCTTTCGGTCTCTTCGCGAAGCTGAGGAGACGTCGATTCTCTGTAGCGCCTGTCCAGCCAGTTGAGCACGCCCTCAAAGCGGGTCTGCCACACGCTCCCGCGCCCATACCTGCTCTCAGAGTGTATTTCGATTTGCCGATCGGAACCGTTGAGCAAAATCTGAAACTGTTTGGCAGTCAGGTCTTCAACAGGCGTATCCATTGTAAAGCCGTACGCCTCGCCAACTCCCTTTAGAACCTTCTGCCAGTATTCGCTGGTCGAGCGAGCGAGTGGCGCAATAGCTCCCTGATTGATTGACAGCTTTTTGTTCGGGATGACAAGGTCGGCGTCTATCTTCTGAAACGCACCCAGCCCGTGGCACTCAGGGCAGGCGCCATAGGGAGAGTTGAAGGAGAAGTTACGAGGTGCGACCTCTTCCAGACTGACGCCGCAGTTCGGGCATGCGAAGTGTTCGCTGAAGGTGAGCTCCTGCTCATCAAAGCCGTCCTGGTCGCCTTCTTTACGGGACTGAACGAAAACGCTCACGTTGCCACCGGCCAAGCGCAGGGCCGTGGAGATAGAATCAGAGATGCGCTGCCCGGCGTCCGAGCGCAGCACGATGCGGTCAATGACAACCTCGATGGTGTGCTGCTTGTAGCGATCCATCTCAATGTCGTCGGTCACCTCGTGCATCTGCCCGTCAACGCGCACGCGGACGTACCCCTGCTGGCGGACGTCGTCAATAACCGTTTGATACGTGCCTTTGCGACCACGCACGAGAGGAGCGAGAATCTGAAGCCGGCTACCCTCCGGCAGGCTGAGGACGGTATCCACAATCTGCTCTGTGGTCTGCTGGGCAACCGCCTGACCGCACTTCGGACAGTGCGGGGTCCCCACCCTGGCAAACAGCAGGCGCAGGTAGTCATAAATCTCCGTCACCGTGCCAACAGTAGAGCGCGGATTGCGCGTGGTGGATTTCTGGTCGATGGAGACGGCGGGTGACAGCCCCTGAATGTCGTCAACATCCGGCTTGTCCATCTGCCCCAGAAACTGCCGCGCGTAGGCTGAGAGCGACTCTACATACCGGCGTTGCCCCTCCGCATAAATGGTGTCAAAGGCCAGCGAAGACTTGCCCGAGCCGGACAGTCCCGTAATCACCACCAATTTGTCGCGCGGAATCTCAAGATCGATATCTTTAAGGTTGTGCTGGCGCGCGCCGTGAATGATGATTTTGTCTTGAGACATAGACACAAAACCCCTACTGTTGACCGAGCGGATGCTGACGCACTGGGAGCGGCTGTGCGAACCACTCCATTTTAGCCCAACGAACAAAAGTCGGGGGCAGGTTCCAGGGGACGAAATTGGGCTGTATTGCGCTCTCTCCTTCAGCTTCTGATTGACCGCAGGCCGGTGATTCGCTATATTAAGCTGATCAGCGTGCGCGGACTACACGGCTGACACGAGATACCATGGCTCAGGTCGTAATCGAAAACCCCGTTATCAACTCTCCTTTTGAGGAGCCCCGCCGCCACTTCCGCTTCGATGAAGATGGCATCACGAGCGACATCGTCGAAAGCCGCAGGCGCAGCTCCTACTTCATTCCCGTCCCAAAAGCCAAGAAGAAAAGCAAACAGCTTGTGCTGGCTACGGAATGGACGCAGGAGCGAATCGAAGAGAATACCTTCATCAATCTGGTGCGCGAGCGCGTGGGATTGTGGCGGCGGGAGGGCAGACCAGGCGTTACCCCCGTTACCCGGCAGCTTCTTGCGCACTGGACCGCTGAAGATCGCGAGCGGCGGCTCTACTTCTGCCAGATCGAAGCGCTGGAGACTCTGATCTACCTAACCGAGTGCGCGGGCAAAATGGGCGATGCGTCCCTGGCCACAAAGCTGAAAGACTTCAACAACGCCAGCAATCCCGGTTTGGACCGCCTTGCGCTCAAGATGGCCACGGGAACTGGCAAGACGGTCGTTATGGCCATGCTTATCGCCTGGCACACCCTCAACAAGCTGGCAAACCGGCAGGACACGCGCTTTTCCGATACTTTTCTGATTATCACGCCGGGAATCACCATCAAAGACCGCCTGCGCGTGTTGCTCCCAAACGACGGGGACAACTACTACCGGACTATGGATGTTGTGCCCGCCGACATGCGCGAAGATCTCGGTCAGGCCAATATCCTCATCACGAACTACCACGCATTCCTCCACCGGGAAAAGATCTCGGCCGGGAAGCTCACCAAAGAGGTGCTGCAGTCGCGTGGAGGTTCGTCAAGCTCGACGTTCACGGAGACGCCCGATGAAATGGTGCGCAGAGTGTGCCGGCAATTTGGCTCGAAGAAGAACATCATCGTCATCAACGACGAAGCGCACCACTGCTACAGGCGCAAGCCGGAAGCCCCCGAAGAAAAGCTGACCGGCGATGAGCGCAAAGAGGCGCAGAAGCGCGACGAAGCAGCCCGCGTCTGGATATCAGGCATTGAGGCGGTCAAGAACAAGATAGGTGTAAAGGCCATCTACGATCTGTCCGCAACACCGTTCTTCCTTCGCGGGTCAGGCTATCCGGAAGGGATGTTGTTCCCGTGGGTTGTCTCGGACTTCTCTCTCGTGGACGCCATCGAGTCCGGCATCGTGAAAGTCCCGCGCGTGCCCGTAGCGGACGATTCCATGACGGGCGACCAGCCGACGTACCGCGATCTGTGGACGCGCATCCGGGACGATCTCCCGAAAAAAGGCCGCGGCACGGAGGCTGCTCCCGTTGAACCAAAGCTGCCAGCAGAGCTGGAAGGCGCCATTCGCAGCCTTTACGGCAACTACGAGAAATACTACCGGCAGTGGGAGCAGAGCACAGATGACGCCGGTAATTCCGGCGTTCCGCCGGTGTTCATTGTCGTCTGCAACAACACGAACGTTTCGAAGCTCGTCTTCGACTTCATCGCCGGATGGGAGAAACCGCTCGAAGATGGCCAGACGGTCAATGTGCCCGGGGCGCTCCCTCTTTTCAGCAATGTCGAGCACGGCCAGTGGCTGCACCGTCCGAACACGATTCTGATTGACAGCGAGCAGCTCGAATCGGGCGAGGCGATGAGCGATGAGTTCAAGAAGATAGCCGCCGCCGAGATCGAGGAGTTCAAGGCGGAGTATGTAGCGCGCTTCCCTGGACGCGACGCCAGCAAGTTGACCGATGAGGACCTGCTGCGCGAGGTTATGAACACGGTCGGTAAACGGGGAAAGCTGGGGGAGCATGTGCGCTGCGTTGTCTCAGTCTCAATGCTCACCGAAGGCTGGGATGCGAACACCGTGACCCATATCCTCGGGGTACGCGCATTTGGGACACAGCTCCTCTGTGAGCAGGTGGTTGGACGCGGGCTGCGCCGAATGAGCCATCAGCCGGATGACAACGGGCTGTTCCCCGCAGAATACGCAGAGGTGTACGGCGTTCCGTTTTCCTTTATCCCGGCGGCCGGTTCGATGACCGACCCGAAACCCGGACCGATCCCCACGCGCGTCCGGGCGCTGGAAGACCGGATTGCATGCGAGATCACCTTCCCGCGTGTTTCGGGATACCGCTATGAGTTTCCCGCGGAGCGGCTGACCGCAGATTTCACAGAGGATTCACGCTTCGCCCTCACGACCGAAGATGTTACCACTCGCACGAAGATGGGCGCCTTTGTCGGTGAAACCGTTATTCACAACCTGGATGACCTTCGCAAACACCGAATGCAAGAGGTGGCCTTTATCCTGGCCAAACGGACGCTCGAGGCGTACTTCCGGGACGAAGAGGGTAATATCAAACACTGGTACTTCCCGGATCTGGTCGAAATCGCCCGCCGCTGGCTTGAGGAATGCCTCACCTGCAAGGACAACTGCTTCCCGCAGCTTATGCTCCTGACCCAGTTTCAGCACGACGCCGCCGACCGTATCTACAGGGCGATTGTGGCGTCCCAGGAGGGCGAAAAGCGGCTGATACCGATCCTGCGACCGTATGACACCGTCGGCTCCACGCGCTACGTGGACTTCGACACAACGCGCCCGGTGTATGCGACCGATCCGGAAAAGTGCCACATCTCGCACGTCGTGGCCGACACGGAGTCGTGGGAGCAAAAACTTGCGCAGGCGCTGGAGGAGATGGTCGAAGTCGCACACTACGTCAAGAACCACAACCTCGGCTTCACAATTCCCTATTCGCTTTCCGGGGAGGAGCGCAGCTACATCCCGGACTTCATCTGCCACGTCCGGCAGGGGGACGGACAGACGCTGAACCTGATCCTCGAGTGCTCCGGTGAAAAGAGAAAGGACAAGACGGCGAAGACCGCTACGGCCCGGACACTGTGGGTTCCAGCCATCAACAACCACGGCGGCTACGGCCGCTGGGCGTTCCTGGAGATAAGCGATCCGTGGGATGCGAAGCAGACGATACGGGCCTGGCTCCATCATGCGTCCCATGAGACCCACAAGACCCATGCCGATGTCTGAAGCAGGCTTCATCCCGAAGCACGGAGGCTACCAGGACCTTGCGGCCTACCAGAAAGCCAGGATCGTCTATGACGCGACGGCCGCCTTTTGTCAGCGCTTTGTTGACAGGCGCAGCCGGACACACGATCAGATGATTCAGGCGGCAAGGTCTGGCAAGCAAAACATCGTGGAAGGGAGCATGGCTTCGGCGACCTCCAAAGAGACGGAAATCAAGCTGATGAACGTCGCGCGCGCCAGTCTGGAGGAGCTTCTGGAGGACTACCGCGACTTTCTGCGCACGCGCAAACTGCCGGCGTGGGACAAAAACCACCCGCAGGCGCAGGTAATCCGGAAGCTGGCGTACGGGGAGCATGTGTCCTATAAGACTTATGAGACTCGTGTGGCCCACGCGCCTCCGGAGGTCGCGGCAAACACCATCATCTGCCTGATTCACCAGACGAACTATCTGCTGGACCGCCTGCTGAGAAGCCTGGAGAAGTCCTTCCTTGAGGAAGGTGGCCTGCGCGAGCGCATGACGCGGGCGCGGCTGCGGCAACGTAACATTCAGCGTGCGTCCCATGAGGCCCAGAGGACCCATGAACAAGAAGATTGAGAACATCACCCATTCCGACACCCGGCCGAACATACCGACGGAGGAGCTTCGAGGGTTTGTAAGCGAGGACGAGCAGAAGCCGAAGGCGGTGCTGTATCCGCGCGATCCGTCGCTGGACCCCCAGCTTGTGTGGAAGGGCAAGGACCAGCAGGACGCTGAGGACCTGTCCGTGCTGTCTGTCCCCATCTACATTCAGGAGAAGATTCACCCGCAGGCGATTATCGAGGACTTCCGGCGGCAGGCGAGCGCCCAAGCGTCTCCAGCGCCCCCCGCCCAGCTCGATCTGTTCGGCGATGCCTTCAACGGCCTGCCGTTCGAGGAACAGATTCAGTTCTACGAGCACGCCAACCACTGGTCCAACAGGATGATCCTGGGCGACAGCCTGCTGGTGATGAACTCGCTGGCGGAGAAGGAGGGGCTGAAGGGGCAGGTCCAGATGATCTACATAGACCCGCCCTACGGCATCAAGTTCGGCAGCAACTGGCAGGTGTCCACGCGCAAGCGCGATGTGAAGGACGGGGCAGCCTCTGACCTGACGCGCCAGCCGGAGCAGGTCCGGGCGTTCCGGGACACGTGGGAGTACGGCATCCACTCGTACCTCGCGTATCTCCGCGACAGGCTGGTCGTCGCCCGCGAGCTTCTCACTGAATCCGGCAGCGTGTTCGTGCAGATTGGTGATGAGAACGTGCACCTGGTGCGGTGCCTTCTGGACGAGGTGTTTGGGAGTGAGAATTCCTGCGGCGAGATAGTCTTTGCGAAAACCAGCGGTTTCCAGTCGCGCTTGCTGACCGGGGTTGCAGACTATCTGCTGTGGTACACGAAGAACCGAGAGGCTGTGAAGTACCATCAGCTTTACCTAAACAAGGAGTTGGGCGGTGGCGGCACAGCAGAATACCGCTATGCAATGCTGCCTGACGGAAGTACCCGCACACTCCCGACAGATGATTTAGCTGCGATACAACAGCTGCCGGCCGGCAGCAAGCTGTTCCGCCACGACAATTTGGCGACACAAGGCAACCCTGTATTCGAGGTGGTAGTGAACGGGCGCACATATGCGAACAGCTACAAGTCGAACCCTGAAGGTATGGCGCGTCTGATCACTGCCGGTCGCGTTTCCGCGCGGCGCAGTTCGGCAGGGTACATTAGGTTCCTCGACGATTTCGGTGCTGTCCCACTGAACGCTCTCTGGACTGACACCGTCATAGCAGGCTGGAGCGAAGACAAGCAGTATGTGGTCCAGACCGCGCGCCGTGTGATCGAGCGTTGCCTCCTCATGACCACCGACCCCGGCGACCTCGTCCTGGACCCCACCTGCGGCAGCGGCACGACGGCGTACGTAGCGGAGCAGTGGGGACGCCGCTGGATCACCTGCGACACCTCTCGCGTAGCGCTGACCCTTGCCCGCACACGCCTTATGTGCGCGAAGTTTCCTTACTACCTGCTGGCCGATTCCCCCGAGGGGCGCAAGAAAGAGTCCGAAATCAGAGGGCTGGAAGCCGACCACGCCTCACTGCCCACTGACCACCAATCACTGACCACTGGCCACGACATCAAGCGCGGCTTTGTTTACCAGCGCGTGCCGCACATCACGCTGAAATCCATCGCCAACAACGAAGAGATAGACACCATCCACGAAAAGTGGCAGCCCGCGCTGGAGGACTTGCGAGCAAAAATCAACCAGGCCTTCGGAAAGAGCTGGGAAGAGTGGGAAGTGCCGCGGACAGGGGACAGCGGGAAGAAGCCAGTGGGCAGTGAGGCGGAGGCCCTGCTGAAGAAATGGTGGGACCTGCGCCGGGAGCGCCAGCAGGAGATTGACGCCAGCATCGCCCGCCGGGCCGACGCCGAGTTTCTCTACGACAAGCCCTACGAAGACAACAAGCGCATCCGCGTTACAGGCCCTTTCACCGTCGAAAGCCTGTCTCCTCACCGCCAGATATCCGTGCAGAGCAAAAAAGAGCTTGAAAAGCCGACGGAGGACGGCTACCAGTTCTCTATCCGCGGAGCGGGCGAGTTTGGCGTCACCATCATCGAAAACATGAAGAAGGCCGGTGTCCAGAACACCGTCAAGGGTGAGCGGCTGAAGTTCGACCGTCTGGACATCTACCCTGGCGAGTGGTTGCACGCGGCCGGTGAATATACGGAAGGGGAGACCACAAAGCGGGTGGCCGTCTGTGTGGGCCCGGAGTTTGGGACCGTCACGCCGGACCTCGTACGTGAAGCCGCCAAGGAGGCTGTGAAGGGCGCTGGATTCGACACGCTCCTCATCGCCGGCCTCGCCTTCGATCCACACGTCGGCGAGGAGACGAAGCGCTACGGAAACCTCGTCGTCCTTCCCACAAGGATCAACGCCGACCTCACGATGGGCGACGAACTCCTGAAGAAAACCGGCGCCGGAAACCTCTTCATGATCTTCGGAGAGCCGGATATCGTGGTGAGCCACTTGTCTGGCGACCAGGTGCAGGTGACTATCCGCGGTGTGGACATCTACGATCCGACGACTGGCGAGCTCCGGTCAGACGCAACCGACGAGATCGCCGCCTGGTTCATAGACACGAGCTACAACGAAGAGAGCTTCTTCGTGCGCCACGCCTATTTCACAGGCGCAGGCGAGCCATACGACAAACTGAAGAGAGCGCTCCGAGCGGAGGTGGACGAAGCTGCGTGGGCCGATCTCTACCTCACCACAAGCCGCCCCTTCGCCCGTCCCGAATCCGGCAAAATCGCCGTCAAAGTCATCAACCACTATGGTGATGAGGTGCTGAAGGTGTACGACGTGTGAGGGTGGAAGGAACTCATCACAAACTTGGCAAGAAAGGAATCGCATGAGCTACTTCAGTGAACTTATGGCAGCACGACAGAACGACGTACCCGATGAAGCCGTAACGGGAATTGGCATTGATCTCGGTACAACGAATTCAACTGTCGCCGAGGCAAGCTGGGATCCAAACCAGCCAGAGAGCGTCCAGGTGCGTTGCCTCGATATTCCCCAAGAGACACTAAATGCCGGCAATACTACGAGTCCGCTGTTCCCTTCGGTGGTGGCTGTTCTGCCAAACCGGGTACTTGTCGGGGAAGGCGCCAAGCGGCTAAGAGCTGAGAGCACCGAGTATAACCTCTTACCTTACCGGGACCTGTTCTACGAATGCAAGAATGAAATGGGCATTACGCGCACTTACAACCAGGCGCCGGAAGGCTTTCGATGCGCACGCGACATCGCAGCGAAAGTTTTAGGGTGTCTGGTGGAAACGCTGCGCGACGACACGGCCATTCAGAGGGCCGTCGTTACGGTACCTGCCTCGTTCCAGGTGCCCCAGCGCTCGGACACTGTGGAGGCGGCACGCGAAGCAGGCATACAGATAATGCCGGGGGATCTGCTTGATGAGCCGATTGGAGCGTTTCTGACTTTTCTCAACGGCCTACCAGACGAGGATCCCCTGCAGCGCTGCGGCTCGTCGCGCCTTGTGGTGTTCGACTTCGGCGGCGGCACCTGCGACATAGCGGTACTTCAGCTCACGCGCCAGTCACCGGAGCGTCCGATAAGCGTGGCTCCGCTAGCGGTGTCTCGTTACCACCGGCTTGGTGGTGGTGACATTGATAACTCCATTGTACATGAAGTCCTGATTCCTGCATTGCTCGAAGCAAATGGGATATCGTCCAGCGAAATAGAGTTCAAGGAGCGAAAGTACTTCCTGGAGCCAGCCCTTCTCGGCGTGGCTGAGTCACTGAAGATATCGCTGTGCAACAGCGTACGAAGGCTCAAGGATTTCAAGCGTTTCGATCCGACAGATACCGATCGCCACACTGCAGTACTTCCATCAAGCCATCAGTGTGTGTTAAATGGCAGGCAGCTTCTGCTACCCAGCCCCTCTCTCACGCTAGAACAGTTCGAGGCAATCCTCGCTCCGTTTCTCGACGAAGACATCACAGTGCCTATTGAGGGTGATTACGGCGTCACATGCTCCATCTTTGCGCCGCTGGATGATGCGCTAGCCCGCTCTAATTTGCGACCAACCGACGTGGATACAGTGCTACTCGTCGGCGGCAGCAGCCTGATTCCACAGGTTGTGGAGGCGCTGGAACAACACCTGGGGCCTCAAGCACAAGTGCGGACTTTTGACGACCACGGACAGATACAGACTGCCGTCGCCGAGGGGGCAGCCTTGCACTCATTGGCACTGCGCCTTTTTGGCGCGGGTCTTATTCAGCCAGTTCTGAGCGATAGCATCGGCCTCCGCACAAGAGATGGGATTCTCACCCTGATTCCCAAGGGCGAAGCTGTGCCATATCCTGCGGACGGCTGGGGCCAGATAGACACCCTTAGCATACCGGAGACAGCTGAATCATTGGATCTTCGGATCGATCTGACGGCTGACGACGGACGTGCCCAGCGTCGGCTGCAATCTGCGATTTGGAGGATCTCGGGACCGGTGACCAAGGGGGAATCCCTAGTAGTTCAGTATCATATGGACGACAACCAGATGCTGGCAATACGGGCATTTCGCGCTGGAGCGCCGGGGAGTCCATTCGGCCTCACAGTTGAACGGCCTCTGACCCACGTGGTCGACCCAAACGAGACTCGCGGTAAGATTATTGAGATCGAGGAAAAGATTAGAACAGGAGATTACGCGGGATGGGCCCGCGTGGCCGCGTTCCGGGAGCTCGCGGTACTCTGTGCAGAGGTAAGGCAATTCGAGCGGGCTCTCAGTCATCTAAAGACAGCAAATACAATCGCCGGTACTCCGCAACCGGGCCTGCTGAACTTGGCCGGAATCTACGCAGGGCGGTTAGGCGATCATAAACGGGAGGAGACTTTCTACACGGCCGCGGCCCAAGCTGGCACAAACTGGGGTGGGCCCCTATTTAACCTCGCCGATTCTCTCGAGCATCGCGGTGAACTTCAAAAAGCGCGTTTGTTGGTTGAGCAAGCTTTGGAACGCGAACGGGAAGCAGGCTACCTCGTTCTCTACGCTAAAATCCTAAGCGGGCAAGGCGACAAGGACGGGCGAGATGCAGCGCTGTCGCAAGCTCTTGAGACGTTCGGACCTGTTGAAGCTCTGGAGGATTGGGAGGTGGGCTGGCTGCGCCTTGCAGCGCGTATGGTAGGAGACAACAAACTCCTTTCGGCTTGTGACGAAGAAAGCCGTCGCCGAAAGATGGGTGGCAATGGAGAAGACGGAGGAGGGGTGCTCCCAATCGGTCCCAGCGGGAAGGAGTAGCAAATGGCTTGGCTCGTGCCTTTTGCACGCCTGACACCCGAACAGCAGCGGGCCGTGGAGCAACCTATGGACGGAAGCCGAGCTATCACCGGGCCTCCTGGTTCTGGCAAGTCCATGGTTCTTGTGCATCGCGCGGACTATTTGCGAACAAAGTACGGTCTTCCTCCCGACAGTTTCAAGTTGTTTGTCTATACAAATGCGCTGAAAGAGTACATTCAGGCCGACTCCACTTTGATTGATCTCCCGGAAGATAGTGTTTGCACCTGGGACAGCTGGTGTTGCGATTACTACAGAGACCACATTGGCCGGCAGCTTCCATGGAACAGAAATGATAGATGTCCTGCGTTCACGGAGATGAGAGCTGCAGTGAGAAGCCATCTACTAGCCCGGCGATTACCTCGCCCACTGTATGAGTTTGTTCTCGTGGACGAAGCACAGGATATTGATGCCGAATCCTTGAGCACGCTCACCTTGATCAGTCGACATCTTATGGTAGCGATGGATCAGAAGCAGCGACTCTACGAAGAGGGTACTGACGAGCGGCAGGTGCTGGAAGCCCTGGGGCTAAAGCAGGAGAATATAGCCCTTATCAATGCCTTCCGGTGCTGCCCCCACGTTCATAATGCGGCAGCGTGTTTCCTACTCGACGAGGCTGAGCGAGGGAAGTTCCTGGCACAGAAATACACCCCAACCAAGCAGAGCGAAACGGTGGTCCTGTACAAAGCAGCAGACTACCACGACGAGTCGGAGAATCTGATCCGACTTGTTCGAGAGCGGGTGAACATGGGAGAGCGAGTTGCAATTCTTGTACCCACAAACCGTCTAGCGATCGGAAACACCAAGGGTCTGCAGGAAGCGGGAATCCCAGCTGAGTTTAATAAAGAGGCGGACCACACATCAGACGCTCCAAAAGTGATGACCTACTACTCGGCAAAAGGACTCACATTCAACAGTGTTTTCATGCCTTACCTCTCGTGGCACCGCTTTGAGAACGTGCCCACACCGCCAGAGGATCTCCTTTTTGTTGGCACTACACGCGCACAGGACTGGGTGTATATGAGTACAAGTGGAACTCCGCTGCCGCAGCTTGAATGGCTAGAACCGGAGATCGGGCGCAGTGTCAGCGTCAGGCAGAAAGGAGAGGAAGTCAAACCCACTGGCCAGTCATTGACAACTGACGACATAGATATCCTGTAAGGAACGCCAAGGATTTCGCCAGCATCGCGGTCCGGCAAAATCGCCGTCAAAGTCATCAACCACTACGGCGACGAGGTGCTGAAGGTGTACGACGTGTGAGGGTTGCCTACCTGAACCCGCGCAGGCGCAGGCTGTTGGTGACGACGGAGACGGAGCTCATGGCCATGGCAAGGGAGGCGATCATCGGATTGAGGAGCCAGCCGGTAACCGGGTAGAGAACGCCGGCGGCTACGGGAATCCCAATGGCGTTGTAGATAAAGGCGAAGAAGAGATTTTGCTTGATAGTGGAGAGTGTAGCTCGTGAGAGGCGCACAGCGTTCACAACGTCTGAAAGGTCTCCACGCATCAGAGTGATGTCGGAGGCTTCCAGCGCTACGTCCGCTCCGGCGCCAATAGCGATACCTACGTCCGCCTGCGCCAGCGCAGGAGCATCGTTCACTCCGTCCCCCACCATCGCGACCACTGCGCCAGTGGCCTGTTCGGCTTTCACCTGAGTAGCCTTGCCATCCGGCGGAACTTCCGCAAGAACGTGCTGGATGCCAACCTGGTCCGCCACAGCCTGCGCTGTGCGGCGGTCATCACCTGTGAGCATTACTACCTTTGCCCCAAGGGCTTTCAGGTGGCACACAGCGTCAGCAGAGCCCGGTTTGACGGTGTCCGCAACGGCGATCAGAGCCAGGGGCCGGCCTTCCACCCAGAGGACCACAGGAGTCTTGCCATCAGCAGCCAGGGTTCTGGCCTGCGTCTGAACGCTGTCCGGCAGGTCCCCTTGCGTGGCGTTCATCCGCACACTACCGACCTGAACAGATTGGCCTTCTACTGCTGCAGAAACACCAAAGCCCGCTAGAGACTGAAAATCGGAAGGGTCCGGAAGTACGGCGCCCTCTGACTCAGCCGCGCGTACGATGGCCTCGCCGATGGGATGTTCGGAGCGGCGCTCAACAGCAGCGGCCAGCCGCAGCGCGTCCAGGCGCTCTATTCCAAATCCAATGACATCTGTCACCTGCGGTGTTCCGGACGTTATAGTGCCAGTTTTGTCCAGTATTACGGTCTGGATGCGCCCTGCCCGCTCGAGGATTTCTCCGCCTTTGATGAGAATGCCAAGCTTCGCGCCAACGCCGCTGCTGACCATAATGGCCGCCGGAGTGGCAAGCCCAAGAGCGCAGGGACAGGCGATAATGAGAACAGCGACGAAGGAGACCAATGCATCCGTCAAGCGAGTGTCTACCGGACGCACGTTGTACCAGACGAGAAAAGTAACAACGGCAATAGCGATGACGGTGGGGACAAACCAGGCGCTGATAAGGTCCGCCAGGCGTTGGATGGGCGCTTTCTCACTCTGAGCCTGGCGCACCAGCTCCACAATCTGCTGCAGGGCGGTCTCCCGCCCAACGCGCGTGACTTTGCACGTGAAAGAGCCCGCGGCGTTTAGCGTGCCTCCAATGACCTCATCGCCTACTCCGCGCTCAACAGGCACGGACTCTCCGGTCATGAGAGACTCATCAAGCGAAGAAGCGCCTTCTGTGATAACACCGTCAACCGGCACCTTCTCCCCCGGGCGGACAATGACCAGGTCACCCGTGACGACCTGCTCCACAGGAATATCCACTTCCTGCCCACCGCGAACAACCCGCGCGGTTCTTGCCTGGAGTTCCATCAGACTGCGGATAGCGGTGGAGGCCTCCCCGCGCGCCCGGGCTTCCAGCATCCGGCCAAAGAGAATCAGAGTCGTGATGACGGCGGCTGTCTCAAAGTACACATGGGGATGACCACCCATCGAGTGCAGCAGACCGGGCGCCACCAGCGCAACCAGACTGTAGGCGTACGCCGCGAACGTGCCCATCGCAATCAGCGTGTTCATGTCCGAAGACTTGTGGCGCAGCGCCGCCCACGCACCCGTATAGAACCCGCGCCCGGACCAGAAAACGACGGGCGTAGTCAGTACAAGCGATATCCAGTGCCCCGGATACCAGTTCATAAAGAACATCCCAAGGATGAAAACTGGAACGGTCAGAACGGCGGCGGTTCTGAAGCTGCGGACGGTGTCCGGGTACTCATCGCGCATATGGGAATGGTCGTGCCCAGCGCTTTCCGGCACGATGACTTCCGCCTCATAGCCAGCCTTGTGCACCGCCTGCGCGAGGACGTCAGGGCTGACATGCGAAGAGGTGTGAACGCGGGCTTCCTGCGTCGCAAAATTGACAGAAGCAGACTCGACGCCGGGGACTTTTTTCAAAGCGCGCTCGACGTTAGCCACACACGACGCGCAGTGCATTCCACCGATACTCAGATCGCAAACTTCGCCCTCAGGGGCGGTATGGACGCTGTGCTCTTGGACGGCCATCTCGGATTGCTCCTCCGCAGGAATAACTCCGCATATCTGAAAGTGGTTCCCGGATGTTTACTGCCGGGAGACGTACTTGATTTTGATCTTCCTCCAGACAGTTCGATACACGGTAAACTCGGACCTGGGGCCAGCAGGAGGCAACGTAATTACCAGCGTCTCGGAGGAGGCCCAGCGCACAGTCAGATCGTCGCGCTTTCCATACAAAACATAGTCCGCGCGGTCCTGATAGACGGGTTCCTGCTCCTGCGGGCGCAGATAGACGCCTACCTCTTTATGAGAGACAGACGCGCCGAAGCCATGCGTCACAACACTTGCGACAAAGCGTCCGTCCGGCGAGGGGGCCGTCATGCGGACACTGTAGCGATCGAGATCCCTGGAAATCTGTGCCACAACCCAGTAGAAGGCGCCAAAGCCTACTGCCGCCATGATGAACAGGGCGACCAGGCATCTAAGCAGCCCGTTCCGGCACCCGCACCCACTGCGGCTTCGGTTCTCCACAGTCTCCAAAACTTCTGAAGGCACTGTTTATTCACCTCCCGCTGACGCCTCAGGGTCGACTCCGGCCAGCCGGGCGAAGACCTTGCTGACTGCGGAGTAGTCCTCCTCGGCATACCCGGAGGCGCTGGCGGCGGCGAAGAACTGGCGCATCATCGCCAGCATTGGCTGCGGGACGTTCTCAGTGTCTCCTGCTGCCAGAGCAAGGTCGATATCCTTGATAATGTTGTTGACAATGAAGTTTGCCGACCAGTCCCCCTCCATAATCTGCCGGGCCTTGCTGGCGTACATCGGCGAAGCAAGAGCGGAAGACTGGATGACTTCCGTGAAAAGGGCCGGATCCAAACCGCTCTTACGCGCAAAGGCCAGTGATTGAGAAAAGCCACAGATCATGCTCACGATGAGCATATTGCAGGCCAGCTTCAGCGACGCCGCTGCGGAAGGTTGTTCAAATCGCCACGTCCGCTTCCCGAGAAGACTGAGGACTGGCTCCAGCGTGTCAACAGCCTCAGC
The DNA here is from genome assembly GCA_020846715.1 of Armatimonadota bacterium. Taxonomy (GTDB): domain Bacteria; phylum Armatimonadota; class UBA5829; order DSUL01; family DSUL01; genus JADLDK01. The sequence goes on from JADLDK010000011.1 coordinate 60,873, forward strand.
CGACCCGGCTGCGAACATCAGCAGGGCGCCCTCAGCGATTTGCCTCCTGCTTCCAAGCACCGGACAGTGGACAAAGAAGCGGTTGGAGTTGTGATACGACTGGGACAGATCGAAGGCTACAGAAGGGGAGATAGTGCTTGTATCACAGTGCACGGCCCCATCCTGAAGCCCGCGCAAAATGCCATCCTCTCCAAGTGCGACCTCGCAAATGGCTTCGTCATCTTTCAGAGAAGACAGGACTATCGCAGCGTTCTGTGCGGCGTCTCGAGGAGTGCGCGTCACAGTTGCTCCGCGCTCTTTGAGAGGTAAGGCTCGCTCAGCCGTGCGGTTCCAGACAGCCAGGTCGTGCCCGGCTTCCAGAAATCGCCGCCCCATCGCCGCTCCCATTGTACCTGTTCCAATCAAAGCAAGTTTCATTAGTTTCCTGAATGTGTAAAGAGTCCGGGCAGAACTGCCCGTTTCTGCAGCCTATGATAGCTCTGTGCGCGGCCGGACGCCGCCAAAGTGCGAACGAAGCGCGGCCGAACCAAAAAAACGATAAAAATCTTCGCAGAAGGGAACAATGCTGTTAGCAAGAGCATTGACAATATTAGACTCAATACTTGATAATCCCTGCGATAAAAAGATGTGGGTAAAAACCACTGGAGAGCGGTTCAGAACAGAGCCTGCTCCACACGGATTACACAGTGAAAAAGACCGGACGAGTTCCGGGCGGAGGTGATTGCATTGGCAAAAACAGTTGGTATCGATCTTGGCACCACTAACTCGGTCGTCGCGGTTATGGAGGGCGGCGAGCCCACCGTCATCCCAAACGCCGAAGGCTCCAGAATTACGGCGAGCGTTGTTGGATTCACCAAGAATGGCGAACGGCTGGTAGGGACGCAGGCAAAGCGTCAGGCTATCGTCAACCCCGAGCGCACCGTGATCTCGATCAAACGCGATATGGGAACGGACACGCGCGTTTCGATCGACGGCAAGAACTATTCTCCTGAAGAGATATCCAGCATGATTCTTCAGAAGCTGAAGACAGACGCGGAAGCCTACCTTGGGGACAAAGTGGAGAGCGCGGTGATCACTGTACCGGCTTACTTCAACGACGCCCAGCGCACAGCGACCAAGAACGCAGGCGAGATCGCAGGGCTCAAGGTACTGAGGATTATCAACGAGCCAACTGCTGCCGCCCTGGCGTACGGGTTGGACAAAAAGGAAAACGAAACCATTCTGGTTTGGGACCTTGGAGGGGGAACGTTTGACGTGTCCATCCTGGAGGTGGGCGAAGGCGTGTTCGAAGTCAAGTCCACGCATGGCGATACGCATCTGGGTGGCGATGACTGGGATGAGCGCATTGTCGAGTATGTGGCTGATGAGTTCAAGAAAGAATCTGGAATTGATCTGCGCTCAGACAAGCAGGCGCTTCAGAGGCTTCGCGAAGGCGCTGAGAAAGCGAAGGTTGAGCTGTCTAACGTGGTCCAGACGAACATCAACCTGCCCTTCATTACGGCCGACGCTAACGGCCCAAAGCACCTGGATGTCACGCTCACCCGAGCAAAGTTTGAGGAGCTGACTGCGGACCTGCTGGACCGCTGCGTGAAGCCGTACAAGCAGGCTATTGAAGACGCCAAACTCGAGGACAAAGACATTGATGAAGTGATTCTGGTTGGCGGCTCAACCCGAATGCCACAGGTGCAGGAGCTGGTCAAGAAGCTCATTGGCAAGGACCCGCACAGGGGCGTTAATCCGGATGAGGTCGTGGCAGTAGGCGCTGCTATCCAAGCTGGCGTTCTGGCGGGTGAAGTGAAGGATGTTGTGCTCCTGGACGTGACACCGCTTTCACTGGGCATCGAGACTCTGGGCGGCGTGTGCACCAAGCTCATTCCGAGAAACACAACGATCCCTACGCGCAAATCTGAAACATTCACGACGGCCGCTGACGGGCAGACCGAAGTTACAGTGCACGTGCTTCAGGGTGAGCGCGAGATGTCCCGCGACAACAAGAGCCTCGGAATGTTCCACCTGTCTGGAATTCCACCCGCGCCTCGTGGTATCCCGCAGATCGAAGTGACCTTTGACATTGACGCCAACGGCATTCTGCATGCGAGCGCGAAGGATCGGGCTTCCGGACGCGAGCAAAGTATCACGATTACCGGCTCCAGTAATCTGGATAAGGGCGATATCGAAAAGATGGTGCGCGAGGCGGAGTCGCACGCTGATGATGACCGCAAGGCCAAAGAGGTTGCGGAGATCAAGAACCGCGCTGACAGCCTTATCTACAATACCAACAAGACGCTGACAGACCTTGGTGACAAAGCGCCGGAAGACGTCCGCGCCCGCGTGGAGAGCGCGCGCGACAAGCTGCAGGAAGCGCTGAAGGGCGATAACCAGCAGGATATCGCGTCGGCCACAGAAGAGCTGCAGCAGGCAGCTTATCAGCTTAGCGAGATTCTCTACCGGCAGAGCGCGGAACAGGAGTCTCCGGAACAGGAACCGGCAGGGGCAGCCGCCGCGTCGAACGGCGGCGAAGACGTGATCGAGGCCGAGTACAAAGAGGAGTAAACACACACGACACCTGGCGCAGTTGCAACTGCGCCAGGCTGATCTCCTCCCCAGAGGAGCAGGGTAGAAGCCACAAAAACATTCACAAAGACTACTTGAGAGGTGAAAGCAGATGCGAATGGATGTAAGGGGACGAGATCCGTTCAGGGAAATTGCGGAGCTGTTTGAGCCGTGGCGACACGGCGCGCGGCGTGGCGGAGCGGAAGAGGCGCGGAGTTCAAGTTGGACGCCGGAGTGCGATGTGCGTGAGAGCGACAACGATATCGTTGTTGTCTGCGAAGTGCCTGGCGTAAAGATGGAAGACATCAACATAGAAGTCACGGCAGATACGCTGAACGTCTCTGGTGAACGCAGCCTTCCGCAACCGGATGACGGGCAATGGGTACGCGTTGAGCGTCAGTATGGTCCGTTTTCACGGTCATTCTCTATCGGTATTCCGGTGGATGTCCAGAATGTGAAAGCGGTCTATCGGGATGGGCTGCTGCAGGTGACCATCCCCAAATCACAGGCCGTCAGGCCGAAGAAGATTGACATCGAAGTCGGTTGAGGATCGCCGGCGATGAGGTGGTGATTGTAAAAGGGAGGCGGGGCAACACCCGCTTCCTCTACCGTTCCAATCCTGGTTCGGCAGTAGTTTGAGGCATACGATGGCGGCAAGCAAGGACTATTACAAAATTCTTGGCGTTCCTAAAAGCGCGACAGAAAAAGAGATCAAGTCGGCTTACCGCAAGCTCGCCCGCAAACACCACCCGGATGTCAACCCCGGCGATAAAGCTTCGGAAGAGCAGTTCAAGCTCGTGAGCGAAGCCTATGAGGTCCTCAAAGATCCGGAGAATCGCAAGGCGTACGACCGCTTTGGCCCACAGTGGGAACAGTGGCAGCAAGCGCAGAAGGCAGGCGCCACAGCAACGGATTTTGAAGCGTACGGCCCGGGTGGCGGTGGGTTCCACTTCGACGGCAATTTTGACGATGTCGGATTTGGAAGCGGCGCAGGCGGCCCTGATATCGGGAGCATCTTTGAAGGCTTGTTCGGTGGCGCAACCCGAGGACGAGGCGGACGGTTCCACGTAGACCAGGGCGGCTTTGGGGGCTTCGGGGCAAACTTTGCGCCTCAGCCACAAAGCGTTCAGGCGGAAGTGCAGGTGTCCCTGGAAGAAGCGTACTCAGGCTCAGAGCGTCAGATTAGCGTAGGTGGACGGCGGCTGACAGTCAAGATACCGCGAGGCGTGAATACGGGCTCCAAGATCAGGCTGGCTGGCGAAGCTCCTGGCGCCAACGGGCAGAAGGCAGACGTCATCCTGAACGTAGTCGTCAAACCACACGTGCGATTCAAACGTGATGGGGACAACCTCACTGAAGATGTCCAGGTGCCCTATCTGCTGGCAGCGCTGGGGGGAGAGATTGCTGTGCCAACGATGACCGGGCGCGTCACCATGAAGGTTCCAGCAGGCGTACAGAGCGGGCAGACTTTGCGGCTGCAAGGCAAGGGAATGCCAAAGCTGAAGGGGGAAGGCAGCGGCGATCTGATGGCGAGAGTGATGATTACAGTTCCGAAACCGCTGTCAGCAAGAGAACAGGAGGTGCTGACGGAGCTGGCAATCGCTCAAGGGTTGAAAGCTGGATAAGCTTCCGAACCAACTAGCGGCGCCGGCGGGACTCATCTCCGCGTGGGAAATGCAGACTGGAGGTTTGAGCGACAATGAGTACACAACACAAGGACGAGCCAGTTTACATGATCAGTATTGCTGCTCGGCTGTGCCACATGCACCCCCAGACTCTGCGCTTGTACGAGCGCCTGGGACTTGTGCAGCCGCAGCGGCGCAACGGACGCAACCGGCTATACTCAGAAGAAGACATTCAGCGACTTCAACAAATCCAACGGCTGACGCAGGATCTGGGAGTAAATCTTGCAGGCGTTGAGGTAATTCTTGGACTGCTGGAGCGACTGAAGCAGACGCAAGAAGAAGCGGAGAACCGCATGGATGAGATGCGCCGCGAATTTGAAGCTGAAATCCGGCATTTCAGTCAGAGGGGTTAGCCTGCGTGGAAGCCAGCCTGAACGTCGGCCGCTTCACTTCTATTGCAATTCGGACACATTCCCACCGCTAAGAAGAATTATTCCGACTTTTTTTGAGACTCTTAGAAGGAATCTGAAAAACTCGCGCAAAAGGATCGGTGTGAGGTGGGAATTCGATCCCAGCTTCCGTCGGAGTATAGTCGGTAGCTCGGACGCAACGTGAGATTCTGATTCGGATTTGCAACGGTCGCTTGCTTCCGCAGCCAGGAATATCAGTTCGGACGCGCTTCTCATGTGTCATGGTTATGGAAGGGTCGGAAAGCAATGGAGACCGGCACTGTTAAGTGGTTCAGTGACTCCAAGGGCTATGGCTTCATTTCCGTTCAGGATGGAAAAGACGTATTTGTACACTTTTCCGCAATCAACGGGGATGGCCACCGCACGCTGAAAGAGGGACAGTCAGTCCAGTTTGAGGTTGTGCAGGGTCCGAAGGGTCCGCAGGCCAATAACGTATCGGCTCTGTAACACAGAGAAATCCCTGGAGCGTACTGATGCCCCGCGGCAAAGCGTTCTGAGGTGAATAGAGACGATTGGATAGCACCCGGTAGCGGCCACCGGGTGTTTTTGTTTGCCGAGACCCGTAATGAGTCTCCAGCTGCCTCTGACATCAAGAGATGTGAATCGCCCCGAGAAGAGCCGATTTTCCAGCAGCCTGAAGGGCGCTGTCCGATATCGCCGCGCCGTAGCTTGTCTGGGTGACCCCGTAGACCAGACTCCTCCGCCCTGCGCGCTTCCACAGGGCCGGGTCGCCCTCTCCCAACCCGTAAACAGCCCTGAAGAGCGTATGTTGCGCAGGACGCAGAAAGCGTCCTAAATCTTCGGCGGAGTTCTGAAACATCTCGTCTGATCGGTCAAGCGCACAAGCCGTCCGGTCTGGAATGTAGCGGTAGCCGGAGAATGCGCAAGGGTGGCTGCCGTCAGCTTCACCCACAAACAGTGGCGCCGGTATCGCCAGATCGAGATGAGGCGCTATCAGGGCAAGTGCGGTATCTGGGGAAATCTGGAACGATGGAGTCCAGACGTGGTCAATAGGAGCCGTCACAGTCCGTAAGCAACGCAGGCGTCAGGGCGCCTACGTGGACTCTTTGCTTTGTCCTTTGATGAACATCTCTTCCACAAGCTGCCGCGCGCGGACTCGATCCATACGCAGCGCGGACCGCGCCGGAATTGAAGGCAACACTTCCATGCGCATGTTGCTGCCGACACTGCGCGCAAAATTTGCCAGGCACAGCGCCTGGTCTGTTGTTAGCGTGGTATCGGTCTGCTCCATAAGAGTCGAAAAGACCTCAGGCAAACGAAGCAGCATCGCTGGACGCGTAAACTGGTGGCGGGCGCTGGCGAGAAGCATCTGCTGGCGCGCGATGCGCTCCTGGTCAGAGTCCGCGCGACCGTCGTTAGAGTGCCGGAAGCGCACCAGCCCGAGCGCCTGCTCCCCGTTTAAATGTTGCGGCCCGGGCTTGAGATGGATGTGCAGATTGCCCCAGTTGTCGTCATAGTCGAGCTGCTTCGGGACATTCACTTGAACTCCGCCAGCCTGGTCAATCAGTGTCTGAAACACCTTGTAGTCAACCAGAACATAGCCGTCAGGTTTGATGTCTATAAGGTTTTCGACAGTCTGCGCCGTCAACTCCGGACCGCCGAGCGCGTTCGCTGCGTTAATCTTGTGCCGGCCGGAGTAGCCAGGAATCCGCACCAGCGTATCACGCGGTATGGAGAGGAGATTCACTTGCCGTTGGGCAAAATCGAGATGGGCGAGGACTATCGTATCGGTGCGTCCGCGCGTGTTCATGACACGATCTTTGTTGTCGCGGTCCTCGTCCCGGCCGAGCAGCAGAATATTAAGCTCACTACGCCCTGGAAAGGCCTTGTCGGGTGACAACCCGCCCGTAACCGCCGCCGTGGCAGCCTGACGAATGGACGGACTCTTGACTGTCCAGTACGTTGCGACCCCAACAGCCAGAGAGACAGCGGCGAAGACAGCAACTAGAAAGAGTTTCCAGACTACGCTGAAAAGGGAAGGCTTTTTCCGGCGACGGGAGGTGGATTTTCCAGGCCGCTGCGAGCGCGTGGAAGTAGTCTTGCGGACGGGCTGTCTAGTTGTCAATAATCAGTTGCTCCGAAACAAGATATTGTGAAGCTGCACCGGGCTGAGAGCGGACAGGCGCACACCATAATACTGACGCAAACACCGTCCGTCAAGCGGTGGAGAGATCCGAGCAGCATTCTGTCGAAGTCAGGCCAGGTCGGCGCGTGTCAAAGGGATCTGCTTTTCCAGCATTCGAACGCCGTTTTTGACCACAAGATACTTCTGGTCAGCCAATCCCTCACCGTGCCAGCCTACCGCGCCGTACTGCAGCTTTTCTCCTCTGCGACCCCCGTCAATCTTCTGTTCCGCCGGCATACCCTGCACGAAATCCGGTGCAGAAAGCGGGTTGAACGACAGAGTCAGAGTATAATCTTTTGACCTGAGAGGATAGATGGCAGCATCTCTCTGAATATCAATAACCCGATCGAACTTTCCGTCGCGAACGTAGAGATCGTCAATCAGAATGGTCTGCTTGTCATTGATGTCATAGGTAAAGGTCTTGAACTGTTGCTCGCGGAAATCTTTGTCCGCCAAACGTACTCTGACGCGGGCTCCGGTTGGCAGGTCGAGCGTTCCAAAAACTCTGAACTTGCGCGGACCAAGGCGCTGAAAATGGGCGTCGAAGTGCACGTTCTTCACAGGCCTGATTTCTGCACGTACCTTCTTCTCAAACTCCAGCGCATGTAAATTGTTGTTCGCGACGTCTATCATCGCCTTGTTGCCCTGATCCTTCGGGTATTGTCTGGCATAAGCCTGATTGTCGCGAATGTTTTGCTTCCACTGTGCAATAGCCTGATCGATATCTCCCGCGCGTTCGTACGCATGCGCAAGGCTGTGTCCCACAAACTGCGGACGATCTTTGAACTGCGCCTTCGGCGGGCGTATCTTACCTGTGGCTGGATCGATTGATCCCTTGGTGTTGGCTAACCTGAACCACTTGACAGCATCAGGGTAGTCCTGGATTTTCTGGAAATTCGTCCATCCCAGCGAAAAGTAGAGGTCGAAGATGTTCGGGTTATTGTGAATCCCCTCCTCGAGGAGCGCGCGGGCAGCCGGTATATAGCGCCGGTCCGATCGCTCTTGAGAATCCGTGAAGTTGTACGCAAGATGCCACGCGCCTGTGTCGTATACATCGAGCTGATGAGGATCCAGCCAGGTGATAATGCGCACCATTGGAATAATGGCTTCATAGTTGCCCGTGTGGAAGAACTCGTCCGCACGCACCCACAATAGTCCGGCGACAACCTCTTTCAGACCGATCAGCGTTGCGGCAATAAACTCCGTACCAATTTCAACCCGTGTCACCTTTCCTGGCTGATACTTCTGTCTTTGGGGGTCCAGAACAGACTGCATATAGGCGACGAACACAAGCAGCACGACAACCAGCCCTATCAGCCCCTGTCTCCTGGATCGACCGGTATCCATCATACCTCCCGCCGCTCAAAAACCAGAACGCCCAGAACGATGAGTACGATCGTGTACGCGAGCCCGTAAAGGGCCGCTTTCACCATATACATGCCGATATCAGACTGCGGAACATCCGGATGGATGAGAGGATTTTGGATGTCGTAGTTGCCGAAGTTGGGAACCAGAAGGTGAAAACCCTTGTAGATAACGCGTAACAGAGGCGACGTTTCCGGATTGTTGGCCATGGACTCCGTGACACTGGACATGCTGCCAACAATGAACACCGCAGCCGTCAGAAAGAAGTTCACAGTCATACTGATGAACACAGAAAAGAAGATCGCCACGGCGGCCAGCAGGAGCAGCTTTAGAAACACCATCAGTATGCCGCCGATCAGCCCCGGAATCTCAGCCGACCAGTGGAAGCGCGAGAAGAACTCGCCAATGTGGTAATTGGCAAGGGCATCCATTGCGCTGTCGTCCCCCGTGTTCACTTTGATGAGAAACACTACGAGAAACGCAAGCCCCATCAGCAAAACATTGACGCCGAGCGTCATTGCGGCGCCCAGGAAGCGCCCTACAATGTATTCATAGCGCTTCACGGGCTTGGACAGAATGGTATAGATCGTGCGCTGATCCATGTCCTGCGGTATCAGCGTAATGCCCATGATAATCGCGATGAACAGCCCCCAGAACTGAATCAGTCCCAGGCCAAAGCTCTTCAGGATATCCACCTGCTGGCGGAATGTCAGAAACGTAAACGTGAGCGAGATGATGACCGACCCGAGCGCAAGGATCAGGAAGACGTTCAGAATCTTCTTGCGCATAGCCTCCCCAAAAGTGTTCAGAGCGATAATCCACGTGCTCAAGAGAGATTCCCTCCCCGTACCGTCTCGATAAATATGTCTTCCAGAGTCCGCTGGACAGGCGTCACGGCGACGACTGAACCTCCACTTCGCCGGATGTAGTCAACGAGCTCATCCACCTTTTCTGGGTCGATCCGCGCAGAGAGAGCGCCATCTGACACCATGGATTCGGGCGCGATCTCTTTTACGCCCTGGAAAACTTCATCCGTGATGTTAGCCGCCCTGACCTGAGTTGTCTCCCCTGCCAGCAGCGCACTGAGATTGTCAACTCTGAGCAGCTTTCCGTGATTGAGAATGGATACGCGGTCGCAGACCATTTCAACATCCGAAAGCTGGTGAGAGCTGATAAACAGGGTCTTGCCCTCTTCTCGCAGCCGCAGGATGAGGTCCCGGATGTCCAGGTGCGCTATCGGGTCAAGGCCAGACGTGGGCTCATCGAGAAACAGCAGTTGCGGATCGTTTATCAGCGCCTGAGCCAATCCCACACGTTGCAGCATCCCTTTGGAGTAGTGCCGGAGCCGTTTGTGCATCTGCGCCCCCAGCCCAACCTGTTCCAGTAGCTCTTCTACGCGCTTCTTGCGCGCTTTGGCCGGGATGTTGAAGAGACGTCCATAAAAGTCCATCACTTCGTAGCCGCTCAGGTGCTCGTAAAAGTAGGGGCTTTCCGGAAGGTAAGAAATTTTCCTCTTGACGTCTATTTCGCCGGCCGGCTGCCCAAAAATATGCGCGGTGCCTGAGTCCGGAAAAATCAGCCCGAGAAGCATCTTTATTGTCGTGGTCTTGCCTGCGCCGTTTGGGCCGAGGAAGCCAAAAATCTGACCAGGGGGAACATCCAGAGTAAGATGATCAACGGCGATAACATCTTCTTTTGTCAGCATATTGTGAAACGACTTCGTTAGATCGCGGATCTCAATCGCGTTTTCCATAGAATCGTATAACGCCTCAGTGTGCTCACACCCGGCTGTCCTCTGGCGCAACAATGCGCCTGTCAGAACGCTCCGGGCGGTGATATGGGATTCAACAGCACCGCTGGGCACGATGAAGTCCCAATTGGTTTACGGGAAAACACGGAACAAAGTTCTCGAGCGCCGAAAGCCATCTACCAACCGGACGCTATCAGCGTGTTCAGATGGTGTTCTGCGGCTTGCTATCCCTTGCTTGGGGAGTATAATCCCCGGAAGATAGCCTGTCAATCTTGTCAGGCTTGATGCATTGACGAGGCAACTGAGCCTGTGCTAGCCTGATAGAAATACGGGCATTTTCGGCCGGAGGGAGAGATTCCGGTTCTTTGTGCGTATATAGGATAGCATTGCGCGCGCCCGGTTGACTACATTTTGCGCAGAGAACTCTGTCAGGCGCGTATGTGAACTACAGGAGATAAGATTAGATGAGAATGCACAGATACAGTGGTCTTGTGGCTGCATTTGCCGTTGTGGTGGCTCTAAGCGCCTCCATGGCTTCAGCCGCCCCCAAGATTGCTTTCTCAAACACGAAGTACGACTGGGGAAAAGAGCCTCAGGGCGCCAAAGTGAATCTCGTCTGGGACTTCAAGAACACAGGCGATCAGACTCTGACAATCAACAACGTTCGCACCTCTTGCGGGTGCACCAACGCACAGGCATCCACAAAAACAATAGCGCCGGGCAAGTCTGCCAAGATCACAGCCGTATTCAACTCCGCTGGCTACCGCGGCAAAGTGATGAAGAGCATCACAGTGGAGACAAATGATCCACAGAACGGCACTGTTTCGCTTACGGCAGCGGGCCTGATCCAGCCGCCGCTCGATGTATTCCCCCAGCGCGTGAACTTCGGAACCCTCAAACCAGGCAAGACCTTTCAGCAGACGATAATTGTCAAATCCAGCAATCCGGCCAAAATCTGGGTTACCAGCGCCGAGACTCAGGCCAACTTCATTACTCTCGGTAAGCCGGTGAAACACGGCTCGGAGAAGGGCGCGTGGGAAATCAAAGTGACCGTAAAGAACAACGGCACGAACTCCGGCCGCGTCTATGAAAGCATATTGATTCGCTCCAACGAGGCCAACGGCGCTCCTGTCGTGCAGACGGTCACCGGCACGCTGGCGTCTAGCTAGAATCTCTCCGGCGTGACAGGAGATTCAGGTCATTTCGACTCGATGCACGACCACGAAGCTGTGTCGCGAAAGCTGAGGTAGTCTGATGCGCCGTGCTGGCTCAGTCTTCGGTTCTGCGATTCTCATTGTTCTGGGGGCCTCAGCGGTGGGGTTAATCGCCAACGCTGCGGCTCCTAAGGGCATCCCTCTGGTGACTCCTCCACTCCCCAAAGCGGCCAAAGCGATTGCGTTCGAAGAGGCCGCCGCGGCCTTTGACGAACACAAGGCTGTGTTTGTGGATGCGCGACCCAGAGTCGAATATGAAACGGGGCATATTCAGGGAGCGCTTCTTCTGCCGTGGGAGGAGCGTGAGAAGTATTTGCCGTCCATCGAGAAGCGCATCCCAAAGGATCAGCCTGTCATCGTCTACTGTGACGAGTCAGAGAGCTGTGATCTGTCAAAAAAGGTCAGCGGCTACCTCCTGCAACACGGCTGGAAGCACGTAACCTACTACAGAGATGGTTATAACAGTTGGGTGAACGAGCGAAGCATGCCAGTGTCTGAGGGAGCCGCGCCTTGAGCGCAGGTCGCGCGAGAGCCGGTTGTGCGGTGATGGCCGTGGCTTTGGCAGCGCTGGCGATTCGCGTGGCGCTAGAATGGCAATCCGGAGGACTCGCGGGAGGGTCAGACAGGATAGGCGCCTATCTCTCCAAACCTTTCCAGCTCGCGCTGCTGATCGCAGTGCTGTTGGGTGCGGCGCTGGCTGGCAGGAAGGCCGTCGTGTTCGCCCTGCGCTTGATGCTTGGCGTGATTTTCATCTACGCCAGCTACAACAAGCTCTTTGACCCGCAGCCCTTTGCCAACAAGGTAGAAAACTACCGCCTTCTTCCAAGAGCTCTGGTGAACGTCTTCACGATCTCGCTGGTCTGGGTGGAGTTTGTAACTGGCGTACTTCTCATTCTCGGGCTGGTAACGCGAGGAGCGGCGCTGGTGAGCGCCATTCTCTATCTGACGTTCTCCATCGCCATGGCAAGCGCACTGATGCGTGGACTGGATATTGACTGCGGATGCTTCACGCTCAGCACTGCCTCTGCGGACGCGGACAAGATTTCGTGGGGACATGTCGTGTGGCGCTTAGCGGGTCTGGCGCTCAGCGTGCTGGTTCTGCGCGTAAGCGTGCCACGGGAAGCACCGTTACGAGCGTTCACCCATGCTGAGGATTCCTCAGAGACCTCGCCTGCCTAGAGGCTGGCGACGGTTGCGCGGCCTGTACAGCTTGCGGTAATATGCCTCCAGTACTCTACGACTAAAAGGATATCCTGTCTTGCAAGTAGCCTGCCCTATCTGCTGGCATTCCGTGATCACTCCCGTCGTCTGCCGTGACTGCGGCCTTATGCAGTGCCTGGAATACGAGGGGCCCAGGTGTATCAGTTGCGGCGGCGTATGTAAGGCGAGGACTCTGACTCCCGAGCAAGACGCTTCCGGCAGCCAACAGGAAAAAGGAGGCTCCACAGAGGAGCCTCGACAGATCTGACCGGAACTGGAATCGCCGCAGCGATCCATCTATGCTCGGTCAGGCGCTACTCTGATCTTTCGTCCGCTTTGTCGATCTACTCTTAGCGGTGGGCTTGGGTTGCTCTGGACTCTGCTGTCGCGCTCGAGCTTTGTAGCGCTCCAGGGCGCGTTTGCGGCGACGGCGCAGTTCTTTCTGGCGAAGTAACATCAAGTGCCTCCTCTCAAGTTTTCTCTACGGCACCTATCATATCACTCCCCTGCATGCTTGCACAAGGCGCTAATGCCGGGCACGATTGCTGGAGTGACTTTCAGGTAGTCATTACAGAGTGAAAGAGGTCAAAATAATGAGTGATGAGAAGGAGTTGAACACACGCACACCTGGCCGCGTCTATCAAACAGTATTTGAAAACTGGCCAGAGGCGGCCCAACTTGGCAAGCCGTCCTTTCGCAGTCAGTTCACAATGAGATTTGCCAATAATGTACGCGTGAGAGCAGCAGAGCGTGACTGCAGTACAGATGGACGTCCCACCTGTATCGAGCGCAAGTCGGCCGCTCACAAGCTGGGGAACGCGTAGACAACACCTGATGAGCGCAGGGAAGTTGTACCCGCGCACGCCGGGACCCGTGGATGGGCCGGGCGCTGGAGCCTGAAATTTGAGCGTAGAAAACACACCACATACCACCACCATTGACGCCCAGGAGCAGATTCGCCTGCTCACAGAGGAGCTTGAGAAGAAGCGAGGATATATAAAGATCCTCGAAGACGCAAACAAGGAACTTGAGGCAAAAGTCCGCAGCGTCTCCGAAGCTTCCGAAGCGTCAGCTCCAATTACCGAGCTTGAAGAGATCCTCAACCGCATGAACAGCCGCATCTCAATGATGCTTCAGGCTGAAAAGTGCGTGTTCATGCTGTTTGACAAGGAATCCGGCGAACTTGTGGCAACGAAACCGGCGCTCGGGCTCACGGATGAGGAGCTCAAGCGCTTCCGCGTGCGGGCGACTACTGGTATCTCCGGACAGGTCTTCCGCGAAAGCAAGCCGGAGATTCTCTACGATGCCGTCAACGACCCGCGCACTCTCAAAGAGAATGTTGCGCTTCTGAATGTGCGAAACGGAGTGTGCGTCCCGCTCGTCGTCGAGAAACGGGACGCTGAGAACAGGGTCATTGATACCACGACCATCGGCGTGCTGCACGTCTTCAATAAGCGCTATGGCAATGTGTTTATCGAAGAGGACGTCAAGCTGCTGGAGCTGATGGCCAAGAACGCCGCCGCCGTTGTTGCCAGCGCCCAGCTCTACCGCGAGGTTGTCGAAGAGAAGGAAGAGCTCGAGCAGATCATTGAGAGCGTTTACGCGGGACTGATTATGGTCAGCGCAAATGGACGCATCACACAGATCAACCAGTCCGCAAAACACATGCTGGGGCTGGAGAAATCCGAGCTGGCCAAAGAGAGCTTTGAGAACGCGATCAAGATTGACAGCATCAAGGAAATGCTGCTGACGTCCCTGAAGGAAGGACAGGACACGGCGGGAGAAATAGACCTGCCGGGACCTCCGGGCGAAGAGCCGCGCGTCTTCCAGGCGCAGAGCACGCCTGTGCGCTCCGAAGATGGCTCCACTATTGGGGCAGTCGCGATTTTCAACGATATTACTGAGATTCGCGGCGTTGAGCGTATGAAGACTGCGTTTGTCTCCACTGTCTCACACGAGCTCAGGACTCCGCTGACATCTATAAAAGGCTTTGTATCGACACTCCTGGCAGACACAGAAGGCTACTACGACCAGGCCACGACGCGAGAGTTTCTGGAGATTATCGATCAGGAATGCGATCGCCTGACGCGACTGATCTCTGATCTGCTAAACGTTTCGCGCATTGAAGCAGGGCGTGCGCTGGACCTCAACCCGAAGCCTGTCGAGCTTCCTTCACTTGTCGAAAAGGTTGTCAACGCCCAGCGTTCCTACGCTCACAACCACGAGCTAGTTATGGCGGGCATAGAAGGCCTTCCCACTATCGTGGCGGATGAAGATAAGGTGGACCAGATATTGACCAACCTGACTAACAACGCGATCAAATACTCGCCGGACGGTGGGACGGTGACAATCCGGGGTCAGCAGTTGGATGGCATGGTCCAGATCGGCGTAGAAGACCAGGGCATTGGCATTCCGAAAGAACACATGGCCAAAGTCTTCGATCGATTCCACCGTGTTGACACGCGGGATACGCGGGAAATCTATGGCACCGGTATTGGACTCTTCCTCGTGAAGCACCTGGTTGAGGCGCATGGAGGGCAGATTTGGATCGAGAGCGAAGTTGGGAAGGGGTCAAAGTTCATCTTCACGCTGCCCCTCGTGCCGCCCCAGTTTGCTTCTGAACAGGAAGAGGCGACAAGCTAGTCCTGGCACAATCGGGACCAACATGCGCGCTGGCTGGTAACTGGTGTATAAGTTAGCAGAGATGAATATGGCGCGCGTGACAATCCAGGTTACCAGAATGGAGGGTGCGGCGGACCTGCCGCTTCCCGCCTACGCTACGGAGCTGTCGAGTGGGATGGACCTGGCAGCTGCGGTTGAACATGTCCTGACGCTTCTACCCGGTGAGAGAGCGCTGGTGCCAACAGGCTTTAGATTTGAGATTCCTCCGGGCTTTGAAGGCCAGGTGCGCCCGCGCAGTGGATTGGCGCTGCGGCACGGTATCTCGCTGGTCAATACACCGGGAACGATTGACGCGGACTACCGGGGCGAAGTCAAAATAATTGTCATCAATCTTGGCAAAGAGCCCTTTGACATTCAGCGCGGTGACCGGATAGCTCAACTCGTGATCGCACCCGTAACACAGGCGGTTATAGAAGAGACTGTAGAGTTGTCAAGTTCGTGCAGGAGTGAGGGCGGCTTCGGCCACACGGGAGTCTAAGAATGAGTTCAGCAACGGTACGCTGTGCTTCATGCGGCGCACAGGTGGATCCGGCCGCGAAGTTCTGTCCGCATTGCGGCGCCGTTGCGCCCGCAATGGGAAACACGGAGCCGCAGGACCATGACCTGACAGCCCTGCTCGTGTCCGCAAACCTGCTGCGCACCAGGCGGCAGTTCACTGAAGCCGAGGAAGTCTGCAGGGACGCGCTGGCCATCGCTCCCGAGGATGCGGGCGCGCACGCTCTAATGGGCGATATCTTTATGAACCAGGACCGCTACAAGGATGCGGCCGTATGGTACCAGATGGCGCTGGACATTGAGCCACAGAACGTGAGCGTAAAGAGCAAGGCTGAGCGTGCCGAGATGCTCCAAAAAGCGCAGAGCATACGTGTCCAGACCTCCGCAGCAGGCGCAGCGGTGGCCGCCAATCCTGATCCACAGGGGAAGCTCGACTCCTTTGTTCAGAGCGCAGGTTACGGAACTGTGAGAAACATTGTCCTGATAGCTGGTGTCTGTCTGTTTGCGCTCATTGTGCTGGCCGCAATGGTCAGCCGATCTCGCGACCGCAGGCTCCCCACGGAGCCACTCAGACAGGGGGCGGCGACTCAACCGGCCAGTGCTGCGCGCGAAGCGCCGCAAGTTCCATCAAGCTCTGTCACACAGGCCAGCCCGGTGCCCCAGGGCCGCACTTCCGCTCCGCAGGTTGTTGGCTCCGCGACAGGCTCTGTCATTGAGCCCTCAGCGCCAGGAACAGTTGTGGCCCCGAGGCCTGTTGAACAGCAGTTCGCCCGAAATCTGCAGAGAGCCGACGTCTTTCAGGGCGGCAAAGCCGCGCTTCGCAGTGTTGTCGCCGACCCGCGCGACAACCGCGTATTTGTAACGGTTCACGTGCAGCCCTCGCAGACCAGAAAAGCCATTCTGGAAAGCGCTCTGGGAGTTGCGGGAGGAGCGCTGATGGCCGACAGGAACGTTGACAATATCACGGTGCGGGTGGATACAGAACTACCGAGCGATCACACTGGCACCACAACGCAGATTGCTTTCGTCGGGGACATCAGCCGAACCGGAGTGGAAAAGCACAAACCGCAGAACGACAGTCTGGACACCCTGAATGCCATCTTCAGCAACACCTACTGGTCTTCCGAGCTGCAGACTTCTTCCAGTGCGTCCGCACCGTAGCCACGCAACTCCGGCCACACAACCGCTCGCTAAAGCGCTCTGAGAGTTGTCCGCACCCGGAATTCAGGAGCCGGTGACCTCCACAGTCGTTTTTACTGACGCAGGCTTCTTGAGGCCATCCGGATCACTGACAGTCAGTGTGATCGTGTACTCACCAGGAGTGCTGTAGCTGACGCTGGCATAGGGTCCCGTAGCGTCTTCCTGAATCCCATCTTTGGCGTTGAAGTCCCATGAGTAGAGAAGCGCGGTGTGACCGGCCTCCGCGTTTGCTTTGAACACCAGCGCGTCGTAGGGAGCCACGCTTTCAGACCCTCCGAGAGACTCGACGAAGATAGGGCTGCTGTCAGTGATAATGTGAATCTGCCCGACCCAGAAAGTGTCAGGGTAGTCGCAGGACAGCGCGAGTTTCGAGAGTTTGAACCCACCGGAGTCGGCAGTCAATCCGAACGCGGCCAGCGGAAAAGCCACGCCAATCCAGCCCTCTTCATCATTCGGTTTGAGCACAATCGGCTCTGTGTGCTCCAGGGCACGACCATCCTCCGAGTACATAATCATCTTCAGATTGCGCGCTCTCGGCACCTGCGGAAGCTCATCATAATCGTAGTTGCCACCCACTATATCCAGAGGAAAAGGCTGATAAGTGACGGTTGCGGTTGGAGCGCCACCCGACGGACTGAGACCGATCTGAGTTGTGGTTTTGAACTTGACTGTGACTTCAATGTAGTCAAATTGTGTGATTGTGGCGGGATCGGCGATCTGGACAGGTTCGCGCAGCGTCAAAAAGGCCCCAGCAAACAGACTCGGAGAAGTGATCTGGATACTGTGCGTGCTGTCGAATCCAGTCTTGTCATCCTCTTCAAACACACCGCTTCCCCATGAATGCAGCGATATGCCCTCCGTCGCCAGACTCTGGCCCGAGTAGATGGAAAGCTCACGAGCAGTTCCGCAGGCAGAGAAGCCCAGCGTCAGCAAGCTCGCAACGAGCGCTGTTCGAAGTACTGCTATCCGTTTTATCGTTTTACTCAAAGCTTTGGTCCTTGCCGGGCTGATTCTAGTAATGGTAAGAGATTCGGTGACGCCCAGTGTCCGCCCTTCACTGTCATTTGGACGTCCGGATCCGAGCGGTCGGTTCCTGCTGTCCTAAGATCCATCTCTGCGTACGCGCTGGATCGAGCGGGCCAGACCCTTGGACTCATCAATGTCCAGCACTATTCCATTCAGCATCGTGGGCCCTCCCGCCACCTCATAACGCTTTGGGAGCCCCGTAACGAAGCGCTCAATAATTTCATCCGGGCGCATTCCGATAATTGACTGCGAAGGCCCGGTCATGCCGATATCTGTGATGTATGCGGTGCCCCGCGGCAGCACCCCTTCGTCAGCCGTCGCCACGTGCGTATGTGTTCCATAAACACAGGCAACCCCGCCGTCCACATAATGCGCGAAGGCCATCTTCTCCGAGGTAGCCTCAGCGTGAAAATCCACAATGATGACATCCGCCTGCTGACTGAGCGTCTCAATGAGCTGTGATCCGGTTCGAAACGGGTCATCAATGGGCTGCATAAAAGTGCGACCCTGAAGATTGATAACCGCGACCTTCACCCCGTCCCGGGCTACAAACACGTTTGCTCCCCGCCCCGGCGAGCCTGACGGGAAGTTGGCCGGACGGACAATCCTGGTGTCCTCTTCGATGTAAGGGATTGCCTCACGGTGATTCCACACGTGATTGCCCATCGTCAGTACGTGGACGCCAGCGGAAAACAACGGCGCTGCTGTCTCTCGCGTAATGCCAGACCCACCGGCCGCGTTTTCTCCGTTGGCTATCACAAAATCGGGCGAGAACTCCTCAACCAGTCCCGGCAGAGTTTCGGACAAGGCCCGCCGTCCAGGCCGACCGACGATATCTCCAACTATCAGGACTATCATTGCCTTCCCAGACGGCTTTCCAGGCCACCGCGCAATCTACCCAAATCTGAACAGTAGAGCCCAAGAAGTCTTTGCGATGACGGGCGCCGGTTCCTTCCTCGAGAAACGTCCTCGCTTCCTGGATACGAGCGAAGAGAGCGACCCTTCACAGGCAGGCAATATCGAGCAAAGCTAGACTTCAAGAGGCTCCAGTTCTTCCTCTTCCTCTTCGGCCACGGGAACTGCTGTACTGGTGATCGCACTGCGAATTTTGCTCTCCAGCTCGTCGGCGATCTCCGGATTCTGCTCAAGATAAGAACGCGAATTGTCGCGTCCCTGGCCGAGCCGAACCTCACCGTAGTTGAACCACGTGCCCGTCTTGGTGACGAGTCCCTGATCTACGCCGACGTCCAGAAGTGACCCTTCCCGCGAAATTCCCTTCTGGAAGAAGACGTCAAATTCCGCCTGCTTGAACGGCGCAGCGACTTTGTTCTTCACGACTTTGACGCGCACTCGGTTACCAATAGGCTCCGTACCCGACTTCAGCGTCTCGAGTCGCCGCACCTCAAGACGCACCGAAGCCCAGAACTTCAGCGCGCGACCGCCAGGTGTCGTCTCCGGATTGCCAAACATAACGCCGATTTTCTCTCGAATCTGGTTGATGAAGATCGCAGCAGTGTTGGTCTTGGCGCACGATCCGCCAATCTTGCGCATGGCCTGCGACATCAGACGCGCCTGCAAACCGACGTGCGAGTCCCCCATCTCACCTTCAATCTCCGCTTTCGGGACGAGAGCAGCGACAGAATCCAGAACTACAACGTCCACAGCGCCGCTGCGCACCAGCGCGTCCACAATCTCCAGCGCCTGCTCGGCGGTATCCGGCTGAGAAATGAGCAGATTGTCGATGTCCACTCCAAGATTGGCTGCATAGAGAGGGTCGACGGCGTGCTCGGCGTCAACAAAAGCTGCCGTGCCACCGCGCTTCTGCGCCTGAGCGACGATATGATAGGCAAGCGTCGTTTTTCCGGAGGACTCCTGCCCGTAAAGCTCAATAATGCGGCCTTTGGGAATCCCACCGATGCCAAGAGCGATATCCAGCGAAAGTGACCCTGTAGGAATGGCGTCAATGGTGAGTTGCGGCCGCTGTCCCAGCTTCATAACCGACCCCCGTCCAAACTGCCGCTCGATCTGTGTTATCGCAAGCTCTAGTGCTTTTTCCTTGTCCATGTGTTGTTTTTTACCCCGCAAACTCTGGAGATGGCTCTTCGCCACTCAGGCGGAACTCTTCCAGCACTTCGTACACCGAGCCACCCGAAGCCAAAGTGCTCTTCATAAGGTAGAACGCGCTCACGCGGCACCCGCCTAGTGTGCCGATACGGTCTTTCAGTTCTGTCTCCAATTCTGGCGTCCGGCTGGCGTGCCTGATCCGACCCACAGTGACGTGCGCTTTGAAGCGGTCTTCATCCTCAAACCCGACGCCCGTAAGCGACTCCTCAATATCCCGGGAAAGCAGCTTGAGCGCCTGTGCGCCCCGACTAACCCCCACCCAGATGATTCGCGCTCGAGCCACATCGGGAAAAGCGCCAATGCCGGCAATCTCTATTTCAAACGGCGCTCGCCGGCCAGCAACGGGCATGAGCAGAGATGCCACTTCCTGCAGTTTCCCAACGGATACGTCACCGAGGAATTTCAGCGTGATATGAAGATTCTCCTTCCTGGTCAAACAAACACGTGTTCGTAAACGTTCCAACGGTCGCACGGCGTCTGCGATGGTACGCTGGAGATCTCCCGGCAGCATAACAGCTACGAATGTTCGGAGTAAAGACGACTTTGACACAGGCGATTGTAGCACGCTGCACAGCAAGTGCGCCGACCAGGCTCTGGTTGCGAGTGAAGGATATGCGTCAGGTCTTCATTTTCACCGTTGAGATGCCGATTCTGAAGTAAGAGATCAACACTGAGCGGCAATGATCACAGGAGATCCGTCGGACAATCAGACAGTGGCGCTTCCAGGCGACTGGAGCCAGGAGCGCCTGGAGGCGTTTTGCGCTGAAAGGGAAGCAGGAGAAATCCGCCGCGTCCTTTGTATTCACACGGGTTTCCTCGAAGACGTTATTCAGGCGCTGCCCTGCGTGCACCCTCTGGTACAAGGGCTCCAGCGCCCTGAGATTGCATTTCTGACTTCACCCTACAGTGCGCAAGTTCTGGGCGGACATCCTGAGCTGCATAACATTCTGTCCTCAACACTGGAGGGCGAAGGGTGGCTGGGACGGATTCAGAAGAGAACGCGGCTCATACGCTCTTTGCGAAAAGAGAAGTTCGATCTGGCTATTGACTTCACGGGCGGTAAGTCTTCGCCTCATGAACTGTCCAGCGCGCGCTACAGAATCGCCCACAGCAGCAGAGTACGATCCGTACGCCTCACGAGACTGGATCATCTTCGTCTGGTGCGAGCTCTGGGCTTCAGTGGAACCGCCGGCGCCGTGCGTCTGCCCTACGGCCCTGAACACGTCAGCCGCATCCACAGCTTCCTCGAGGCGGCTCCGAGACCGTGGATCGGGATTCATCCGGGAAGCCCACTGCTTCTTCAGAGATGGCCAACAGAGCGCTTCACGGCAGTCGCAAGAAGGCTGGAGCGGTACACGGGAGGCACGATTCTGATTACGAGTGGTTCAGGCGAAGGGTCACTGGCACAGGAAGTTGGCGGCGATCTCCGCATGGCCGCGGTTTTCGCTCCAGGAGCCCTGAGCTGGACGGAGATACAGGCGCTGGTGGCGCAACTCGATCTCGTTATCAGCAATGACTCACCTGTTTTGCACCTGGCGCGTGGAGTTGACACTCCGACAGTCGGCATTTTTGGTCCTTCGATGTGTCCAGAACGCAACGATAGCGACCGTCACACGGTGTTGATGGCGCCTCTGAGCTGCCGCACAAGCTGCAACTCCCGCTGGTGCTCAGACGCGAACTTTCACACGTGCATTGACAGTATCCAGGAGGACGACGTTCTGGAGAGCGCGCTTCGGGGACTCAAGGCAGGCAGAATCGGCGCAACATGCGGTCGCGCAGCATAGCTGGGGCTGAAGCGAGCGGCTTTTCTCTCGGCGCATGGTCAGAATTCCGGATTAGAATGCCCAATCGTCCCGGTCGCACACGCTGAGTCTGCGGAAGGGTCTCATTCCTTCGGGACGACGACAACCATAGCCGATCTATCAAAGAGGCGATCTGCGCTGTCGCGAACCTGAGCAAGCGTTACGGCCTGGATTTTTTGCGGATACAGGTCGTCGTACCCAAACCCCAGACCCATCGCCTCGTACCAGGCCAGATGCTTTGCGCGTTCTCGCAGCCTTTCGTGCGCCAGGGCGAACGTGCCGATGAGGTAGCTCTTTGCCCGATTCAGCTCTTCCTGCGTGATCGGCTTCTCTCGCAGACCTACGACAGCGCCTCTGAGAGCTGATCGAATAGTCTCCGTCGTCGGCTTCTGACCGCGGGCATCAGGCTGAAGCGTGTACGTTGCGCCCACGACATAGGCCAGAGCGTGCGACTGATTCAGAAGCGGTGGGTAAAGTGTCCCCAGCTCATAGGCCAAACCCCTCTGCTCCCGCAGATCCTGAAACATGCGCGAGGCCTTGCCGCCTCCGAGGACGGTAATAGCGGCCATGTCCGCGGCATAGTTAGCTGATGCCATTCCAGAGGCAAGTGTCCCCGCAACGAGGTAGGAAGAGTTCGAGTCCACTTCCAGCAAGGACGGAGGCCGCTGAGGCCCGCTCTCAGTGGCAATCGGCTCTCGCCTGGGCGCCGCGGCACTCTGCTGCTTTCCGAACCATAGCTTGACCGCGTCCTGCGTTTGTTGTACTGACACGTCGCCCACCACAGCCAGCACCATGTTCCCGGGCACAAACCACTTTCCGATGAACTGCTGAACGTCCGCAGCCGATATCTTGTCCACCGCGCTTTGTTCTCCCAGCAGAGGGCGCCGGTACGGGCTGTCACGATAGAGCAGCCGTCGCATCTCGTCATAGGCGGAGCGGAAGGCATCGTTGCCGGCGCGCTCCATGTCAGATCGGAGCATTGTTTTTGCGGCTTCAACGGCGGAGGCGTTAATTTTCGGGGAGATCAACGTCTCTGCAAGCAATTCCACCGCTGCAGAAAGCTGGTCTTTTGTTGTGGCGATATAGATCTCCGTATAGTCCGGATCCCACGTCACAGCAAAGCTTCCACCCACCTCATCCGAGAGTTGCGCAAGCTTTCGCGCTGAGAGATTCCTTGCGCCTGTGAACAGCGTCCTCGCGACGACCTGCCCCATTCCCGGCTGGTCTGTCTCCTCCTGAGCGCCAGCCCGGATTACCATATCGAGGGCTATCAACCCCTTGCCGGGCTCCGGCTTGGCCAGGAGCCGAAAACCGTTCGGGAAAATGAGTTTGCTGACGTCCCTGGTCTGAGCATGAACAGGCAATGCAGCGGCAAGAGACAGCGCTAGAACCCACACCGCTCGAAGAGTCAGCGCCGCTATTGAACTGCGATCTGGCATTCTCATTTCGACAACCTCACCACCACCATATGCGACGGATCAAGATACTTCCTGGCGACTCGCTGTACATCTTCCAGTGTGACCTTCTGCACGTTCTCAGCGTAGTGAACACTGTCCCGGACACTGCCAATGACAGCATAGAACCCGAGACTGCTGGCCTGTCCAGACGCCGTTTCTGTTTCGAATGCGTTTGTTCCAAGCAGATAGCGCTTGGCTGCGGCCATTTCATCTGCCGATGCTCCGTCGAGGCGAATCTTCGCAATCTCCTGGCGAATTGCGGCGAGGTTTTCATCCTCTTTTCCAGGCAGGGCGCCCGTGACCAGAGAAACCATCGCAGGCAGTTTCTGCGTAAGGAAGTTGGCCCCGACGCCAACTGAGACGTTATCCGCAGTCACAAGCCGATCGTAGAGGCAGCCAGACTCTTTGCGCGCCAGAATGGAAGCGAGAACGTCCATCGTCCAGACATCGCTGGGATCGTCCATACTGGGCCCAAGGAAGGAGACACCCAGCCACTGGGCGCCTGCGCTTTTCTCCGGAATATCTACTGGTGTGGCCTGCGTTGGAGGAGTGGCCTTCGGCGGCCAGGCGGCAGGTGTTCCATCGGGCACTGACGAGAAGCGCTTTTCGACGCGTTTGAATATATCATCCGGTGTGACATTGCCGACGACAACGACAGTCATCGCCGGTCCCACGTAACAACGTTTGTGGAAGGAGGCAAGCTGCTGCGGGCTGATGGAGCGAACCTGCTCCAGCGTACCGTAGACCGGTCTTCCGTACGGATGGGAGCCAAAGAGATTTTCGGCCAGAGAATCTTGTAGTAACTGCACCGGATCGGACCGGCGGCCGGCGATCTCAGAGGCGATTACCTGAGCTTCGCGAGCTACTTCAGCCGGACGGAACACAGGGTGCAGGACGGCATCTGATAGCAAATCAAGAGCTGTATCAAGATATTCCGTGGCAATGGTGGTAAAGAAGTGTGCCCAGTCTTTCGATGTGGCGGCGTTCAGCGTGGCGCCGACGTTCTCAATCGCCAGGTCAATCTCGCCCGGACCCCGGGTCGGCGTTCCCTTGAAGATGACATGCTCGAGAAAATGGGCGACTCCCTGTTCGTCGTCGTTTTCAAAGGCCGAGCCGGCGCGAACCCAGACATCGACGCTTACAAGTCTCAAAGACGGATCCGGAGCGACAACAATAGTCAGGCCGTTGGAAAGCGTGCGTTCGTAGGGCTGTTGCGCCAGCGCAGGCGTGGCGGACCAGACAAAAAGCAGAGCGCAAAGAGCAAAGACGGCGAGATGCGCGGTTATCTTTGGAGCGCTGGGCGCTAACATATCAGTTACTGTTTTCAAAGTCATGAGTAGTCGAGTTCTCAAAAGTGCTGACTGGGTCTTGCTCACAGTCGTTGTAACGATCATTCTCTATGGAGTATTCGCGATCTATTCGGCGGCACCGAGCAAGTACGTCGCGTCCTACGTTCAGAAGCAGATTGCCACTGGAATTGTGGGGCTCGTCTTTCTAACCCTGGCGGCCAGTCTGGACGACCACATTCTACCGCGTCTGTCACGCTGGGTTTACTGGGCGACTGTCGCAGCGCTGTTGTTTGTCGACATAGCTGGCCGGCACTCCAAGGGTGCGCAGCGGTGGCTTGATCTGGGCCCTCTTCAGCTTCAGCCATCAGAACCAGCCAAGGTCGTTCTCATCGTGACACTGGCTGCGTTTTTCCTGTCGCATTATGACGAGATTCGTGAGCTTCGCACATTCATCCTTTCACTTGTCCACGTCGCACTGCCTCTCTTCCTTGTGTTCAAGCAACCAGATCTTGGGACATCGCTGGTTCTGGCGTCTATCTGGATTGGAGTTTCTCTGGCAGCGGGGGTGCGCTGGAAGTATATGCTGGCGCTGGCTGCTATGGGAGTGGTCGGCTTCTTCATCTTGTGGAATACAAACGTATTTCAGGACTATCAAAAAAAGCGTGTGGTGACCCTAATGCACCCAGAGGCGGATGCTCAGGGGGCGGGATATCACGTAAAGCAGTCGAAAATCGCAATCGGGTCGGGCCAGTTACTCGGGAAGGGTTATCGGCACGGCACGCAGAGCCAGTATGCGTTCATTCCCGAGCAACACACGGACTTCATTTTTACGGTGGTGGGCGAGGAGTTGGGCTTTGTCGGTTCTGCTGCGCTGATCATCCTGTACTGGATTCTCATTGCGCGCGTAGCGATGATCATGCAGGCGACAGAAGAGACTCTGGGGCGCATGATGGCGGGGGGAGTACTGGCGATGCTGCTGTTTCACGTCGTCATGAATATTGGTATGACGATGGGCATTATGCCGGTCGTGGGAGTGCCGCTCCCATTCTTCAGCTACGGGCCGAGCAGCCTCCTCTCCATGCTCACCGCAATGGGGCTGGTGATGGGTGTCTACCGGCGACGCCACCGCATTGCCTTCTGACCACGGTACCGCTCCAGGAGCCCTCCGCGCATCGCCTCGTGACCGCCACAGTATCCGGATTAGATGCCGTTGACCTTGACACTAACGGAATAGTATTATCAACCCTTGGTAGCTCGCGTGACGGCCTCCGCCCGCTCTGACAGCAGATAAATCGCTGTCAAGAGAGGCCCGATGGCTGGTGCGCGGATAATCATGTCAAGACAAAATGCATTTCTCGCCAGAGAGATGGTAAAGAGCCAGCGGTAGTGCTGCCACACGAACGCACAGCGAGCGTGGATGTGGCAGTCGAGGCGCAACAGCTACACTGGACAGGTAACTCGTGTGAAACGTAACACTGCACAGAGGGGACGATGAGGGAAGTCTTCACCCGGTTTTCAGCTCGGGCGCTCGGCTCAGGACGAGCTATCCTGGAAATCACACTGATCGGGCTCGTACTGTTGTTGTGGTTTCGTCCGGTTGGCGCCCCTGGATATGGGCGAGATGACTCACCTGTGGTATATCGGGTTCCGACAAAGCAGAAGGTTGTGGCTCTGACGTTTGACGATGGCCCCCACCCGACCTACACTCCCGAAATACTCTCGATTCTGGATCATTACCACATCAAGGCGACGTTTTTTATGATCGGACGCGAAATGTTGAAGCATCCGGAGATCGTGCGCGAAGTCGTCAGGCGTGGCCACGTTGTGGCAAATCACACATTCTCTCATCCTCACAACATCGAGGCGGATTCTCAGGCGCAGGTAATCCGGGAACTGGACAAATGTGAAGAGATCATCGAGCAGATGACAGGGCGGCGCGCACATCTGTTCCGCCCTCCAAGAGGTCTCGTAGACGGCACAGTACTACAGATTGCGGACGAAGAAGGATACCGGACAATTCTCTGGACGGTGTGCGCTGATCACCACGATGCTCCTACACCGGAATTGATGACCCGGAGAGTGCTCAAACACGTGCGGAGTGGCGGAATAGTCCTCGCCCATGACGGTACGTTCTGTAGTCGCTGGAAAGACGTGAAGGCGACTCCTATGATTATTGAAGAGCTGCGCCGGAGAGGCTATCGTTTTGTCACAATTCCAGAATTGCTGGCGATGCGGCGATAGCAGCCTGGCTGTGCAGAAGGCAGCAAATCAATTCGGATACGTTGCCTCCGTCCACCGAAGCCCGGTCGAAGACACGACTGGCGCACGGAGGATCTAATCCAGTGCCGGAGGACTTTTGAATCGCAATTCCAGAACTGTAGCGGCCGGATCCGGTTTGAGAATCTTGCCAACAACATAGTACTCGGCTTCGGGAAGGTCGAGCTTCATACAAGAGAGGCGCTGGTCAGAGCCGAGTACAACGACCTCTTCAGGCGGAGTTTTGAGACCTGCCAGCGGAAGTCCTGGTCCATCCGGCCACTCGAACATCTGAATGTAGAGATTCCTACCCTTCTGTGTACAACGCGCGTAAGCTGGGAGACCCTTCAGAGGACTTTTCTCAGTTCCGTAAATGCTCTTTCCGTTTGTCTTCATCCAACGGCCGATGTCTGCAAGCCGCTCATCTATCGCGTCTGGAAAGACACCCTCTGAGGTGGGCCCTACGTTCAGTAGAAAGTTGCCGCCCTTGGAGGCGATATCGCATAGCTTGCGAATGAGATCTGTTGAGGACTTCCAGTCAGTGTCATTCTTCGCATATCCCCACGTGCCATTGATGGTCATGCAGGTTTCCCACAGCCGTCCGTCTGGTAGAGCATCTTCCGGAATGCTTTGCTCCGGTGTGGAGTAGTCTTCGGGGAGTCTGTTCCGGTCATTTATGATGATCTGAGGCTGGAGGCGACGAATCAAGGCATTGACTTCTGCAGAGTGTAGCTCCTCTGCGCTGTGCTCCCACCCACCGTCAAACCAGAGAATGCCTACTGGGCCGTAGTTGGTAAGAAGCTCACTCAACTGGCCTTTCATATATTCAATATATCGATCCAGACTGGCGCCATCGGCTGGCCGTACGTCTGTTTCCCACGCCCGACGCGGCAGGTAGTCAGGGTGATGCCAGTCCATGATTGAGTAATAGAAGCACAGCCGGATCCCCTGCTTCTTGCACTCTGCCGCCAGTTCTTTCATAGGGTCTTTCTTGAAGGGCGTGGCTTTTGTAATGCTGTAGTCAGTCAGAGCAGAGTCAAACATGCAGAAGCCATCGTGGTGTTTGCTGGTGATGACAATGTACTTCATGCCAGCGTCCCTGGCTGCTCGTACCCACTTCCTGGCATTGAACGAGACAGGGTTGAACTCGGGGGCGAACCTTGCGTAGTCCGCAACCTGCATCTGCTTGTTGTTGAGATACCACTCCCCGGCGACTTTCTCACCCTTGAGATTGGTTGAGTCCGCAGGGACCGAGTAGATGCCCCAGTGAATGAACATCCCAAAGCGCGCTTCCCGCCACCACTGAGTCCGGCTCATCAGATCCGTGGGCATGGACACCGTCTCAGCAAACGCACCGGCACTCAGAAGCGCCGCCGCAACCACCAAGAACAACACTGTTTTCATTTGGACTCCTGACTTGCATTGACTTTTGCGAAGGGTAGCGCACAGGGACAGATTCTGTCAATGGATTTCTCAAAAGCACCGTACCGAACAGGACAGCCTACCGAAGCTAATCGAGGTTATGGCAATGGCGACGTGCCAAGGAAAGGCGCAAACCAGCACCGTTTCCACACAAAGTGACACGCATCCTCAGAAAATGTATTGATTGGCTTTCTTTTGCGGACAGCGATGTGTTATGCTTTTGGAGTACATCAGCGGCCAGTTACGGGCTGCTGAATCTGGCATGTACGCAAGGTGATTTGATGAAGCTGTCCTGTCGACGCAGCCGCACCTGGAACCACCTCCAGGTGCGCATCCGGCAAATCCGTTCCGGATTTACACTGATTGAACTTCTGGTGGTGATCGCAATCATTGCCATCCTCGCTGCGATTCTCTTCCCTGTCTTTGCGCAAGCGCGCGAACGGGGGCGGCAAACTCAGTGCCTGTCCAATCTCAAGCAGTTGTCACTGGGCTTTATCCAATACTGTAGCGACAACAATGGCCGGATGCCGAGCACTGGCACCTACCACCCGGAGAGAATGCCCAACTGGTGCGGTTCAGTAGATACCCATAAACTCGTCTACCCCGAGAACGGCTCACTGTGGCCTTACGCGAAAAGCAGGGGGATCTATCTGTGCCCCACCGACAAAAGGCTACCAGCCGAACAGATTGATGGGAGGCCGCGCAATTTTGCGCTGTCCTACAGTGTCAACGACGTACTGCATCTCCGTAACCTCGACTAGGCGTTGTCAGATGTGGACCCTGCGAGAGTGATGATGATAATTCACGAAAGCCGCAAGACCATTAACGACGGCCTCTACCTCTGGAAGAACAACGCGAACGACGATCCAGACAACGTGCACTGGGACGGGACGACCATTATCTACTGTGACGGGCACGGGAAACGTCTCTCCTACACTGAATTGAGACGCCAGCAATACTCCAGGCCGCCAGAATGGGACGTCACGCCGCTGTAGTCTGGTAAAGTTCGACCGGCCTTTTCCGGCATCTCGGGCGCCTGTCTGAGCCCCCGGAGAGGCCGGATAGACGTTTCACCTGGGGCCGATATGGGCTATACTTCATTGCGCAGCAGTCGCGTGCAGAGTGTGGCCCTGCGCGCGCTGCATTGTCCTGAGCTCTGGAAGATGGCGCCGCGAAAACACGCCACTCCAGATGTTCAGGAGCCGCAGGCAAGCTGTGCACGACAATTCCCACTGTGAGGAAACCAGGAGTAGCCAACATGTCACCGCGAATTCCCTACAACAAGATCCCGTCCGAAGTAATGACAGCTTTTCAAACCGTCGAAAAGTATCTTCACACCACCACTCTTGAACCCAAGCTCAGAGAACTCGTGAAAATGCGCGCTTCTCAGATTAATGGCTGCGCGTACTGTTTGGACATGCACACAAAAGATGCCAAAGAACTCGGTGAGACTGAGCAGCGCATGTACTGTCTGCCAGCCTGGCACGAGTGCCCGTTCTACACAGATAGGGAGCGAGCGGCGCTGGCGTGGACGGAGACGGTGACCCTGGTTTCTGAAACCGGCGTGCCGGATGAGGCTTTTGAAAAAGCGCGCGAGCAGTTTTCGGAAAGAGAGTTGGTTGATCTAACTTTGGCAATCACATCAATCAACACCTGGAACCGCCTGTCTGTAAGCTTCAGACCTGAAGTGGGTAACTACAAGCCGCACGACCACGATTGATTGCGTGCGCGGGCCTACCTGACGCGTAATCGCCATTCAGCGGGAATGCCATTCAGGCTCCAGAGAACGCCGGAAAAGGGCAGTCTCTCCTGAGGCTCGGACAGGGAGTCGCTGCCTTCACTTTGTCTAGTCCGCAATATTGCGACAGAGCCTGAATTGGCGTCCCGGCCCAGTTGCCAGGACAAAAACAGGCACCGCAAGAGTACAAGGTCCCGGTACAGAGCCAGCCCGGCAATCAGCCACCATCGAAAGAGGTCTTCTGCCTTGAGCGCCGGTGGAAAGGAGCCAGAGATAACTGCCACCGCACCGGCCCACAAACTCAGCAGAGCCGCGGCAGGAACTGAGAAACGCAATAGCCCACGCCGATAGCGCTGGATTTCGGCGCATTCCTCGTTCGTGAGAAAGCGGTTGTTGTGGTACACGTTGCGCAGGGCTTCGTCTTCATACGGCTGCACCCAGTCAGCCGCCAGCATCGCTCCAGCAGGGACATCAGCTACGTCTGTGCGCGCCACGACAGTCGACGGCTGCAACCACCGCTCATGCGCTGTCCTTTCCCCGTTAACCCGCCAGATGACTCCGGACGCAGGGAGGACCTCGGCACTCTTCAACATAGGAAGCCGCATTCTTTGCAGCGGGCGCGGCAGAGAGGCGCTCGCAAACGGCTCCTCTGGCTGGTACACTTCAACAGTCGCTTCACCCACATCCGCATGAAGCGTCCGCGCCAGGCGGAAAAGGTGCCGGGCACGAAGCATAGCCCCGGCAAACAACGCAAGACTTGCCACAACAACCACGCCTGTCAGGATGTCAGCAACTTCCTGCGAGCGCTCGGCAACTCCATCGGAAGCGGCTGCGACAAGAGCGGAGAGAGGAAAAACGCAGATCATCGCGACAACCCACACCCACCCGCGACTCCGCAAACGCGATCTAAGCGCAGCGACCTCGGCCAGCTCGCCGCTTTCCAGCGCTCTGACCCCGGAGCACGGAATCCCGATCCACCATCGCGTTGTTCCTGCAGATGTCATAGAGCGGAAAAGGGGCGCCGCTGCTTTGCTTGCATTACGCTCAGATAGGCTGGCGCCCGTTCGCAAAGACTGCGTCACTACGACGCAAAGCTATACGGCTTCCTCCGCGTGGTAGGATGAGCGCACAAGTGGTCCGCTGACAACGTGACGGAAACCCATCTTGTAGCCTTCGTCTTTCAGCCAGTCGAACTCCTCAGGCGTCACCCAGCGCTCGATGGGCAGATGGTCCTCAGATGGGCGCAGATATTGCCCGAGAGTCAGAATGCTGACCCCCACCCGGCGCATGTCCTGAAGTGTTTCCAGAATCTCTTCCAGTTCTTCTCCGAGGCCGAGCATAATTCCGCTTTTCGTCGGGATCGTGGGATCGATCTCAAAGGCCATGCGCAGCACGTCCAGAGAGCGATCATAGCGCGCCTGAACGCGCACCTTTTTCGTCAGACGCCGCACGGTTTCCAGATTGTGGTTATAGATAGCCGGCCTGGCTCTCAGAACAGTCTCCACACCGCTCCACGCGCCCTTAAAGTCCGGCGTGAGCACCTCAACGGTAACGCCGGGAATCGCTTCGTAAACAGCCTGAATGCAGGACGCAAAATGGGAAGCGCCTCCATCAGGCAGCTCATCGCGCGTGACAGAGGTGATAACCACATGCCGCAGTTTCATCCTGCGCGCAGCTTCAGCGAGGCGGCTAGGCTCGCCAGGGTCCAGGGGCTCTGGGCGTCCAGTCTTGACTGCGCAGAAGCGGCAGGATCGGGTGCACACGTCACCCATAATCATGAACGTGGCGGTCCCACGAGTCCAACACTCACCCAGATTTGGGCAACGGGCGGACTCGCAGACAGTGTGCAACTCTCCGAGCGCGCCTTTCATGTGGTCGTAAACATCAAAGGACACCGCGCGCGCCCGCATCCATGAGGGTTTGTTTCCGACCGGAATAGCGGAGGAGCCGCCACCTCCGCATCCAGCCGCACGAGAGGCCTTCGGCTCCGGCCGCAGACTCAATGCTTCAAGCGGAATGACGGACTGACTCATTTCAAACTCCCTGCATCACCCTCTTGACCGCGCTGTACAGCTCTTCCTCTCCAGGAACTGCCATCTTTTCGAGATTCTTTGCGTAGGGCATCGGGACATCAACTCCAGAGACTCGCTCAACAGGCGCATCCAGGTAGTCGAAGGCTTCCTGCTGAATCTGAGCGATAAGCTCCGCTCCCATGCCACACATCGGCCAGTCCTCTTCGGCCACCACAGCGCGATGCGTCTTCTTCACACTGTCGATCACCGTCCGGGTATCCAGCGGACGCAAAGTGCGCAGATCAATCACTTCAACGGATATCCCTTCCTTAGCCAGGCGTTCCGCTGCTTTCAACGCGAACAATACCATTCTGGAATAGGTGATGATAGTCACGTCGGTTCCTTCGCGCTTTACATCAGCTACCCCCAAAGGGACGGTAAAATCCCCATCCGGTACTTCGCTCTTGTTGAGATAAATGAGTTCGTGCTCAAGAAAGATCACCGGGTCCGGGTCTCGGATAGCCGATTTGAGCAGACCCTTAGCGTCGCGTGAAGTCGCGGGCAGCACGACTTTCAAACCTGGAACGTGCACAAACCAGCTTTCAAAGTTTTGTGAGTGCTGCGCTCCCAGCTGAAGCCCTACCCCGCTTGCTGCGCGCACAACCAGAGGAATGTTGTACTGTCCGCCGGACATATAATAGTACTTGGCGGCGTGGTTGACGATCTGGTCCAGTGCCAGCAACGCGAAGTTGATGGTCATCATCTCGACAACAGGCTTGAGTCCTGCCATCGCGGCGCCAACTCCCGCGCCCACAATAACTTCCTCAGAGATCGGAGTGTCAATGACACGCTTGGAGCCAAACTCGGCCAGCAGCCCCTCAGTCACTTTGTATGCGCCCTGATACTCCGCAACCTCTTCTCCCATGATGAAGACATCCGGATCGGCGCGCATTTCTTCACGCAAAGCCTCGTTCAGAGCCTGCTTAATGGACATTGTGGGCATGAGCTAGATTTCCTCCGAAGCGTAAACATACTCATAGAGGGCGTCCGGACTGGGCGCAGGGGACTCCTCCGCAAACTGGACACACTCATCCACCAACTGATCAACTTCTGAGGAAATTCTCTGCACGTCCGCATCTTTCATCAGACCCTTGTCAAGAAGCTGGCGCTCGAAGAGGTTGATCGGATCTCGCACACGCCATTCCTCGACCTCATCCTTGGAGCGATAGGTGGCCGGGTCCGCCATCGAGTGACCACGGTACCGGTAGGTCTTGGCTTCAATGAAGTAAGGCCCATTGCCATTGCGGCACTCACGCACAGCGACCTCAGCAAGATTGCGCACCGCCAGCAGGTCCATCCCGTCAACGTGCGCGCTCTCAATCCCGTATCCACTCACCCGGCGGCTGAGGTCCGGGACGGCCGAAGCGCGCGTCACCTGCGTCCCCATACCATAGAGATTGTTCTCACACACGTAGATGACAGGAAGCTTCCACAGCCCTGATATGTTGAGCGCCTCGTGGAACGCTCCTTCGTTGACCGCCCCGTCTCCGAAGTAACAAACACAGACCTGATCCGCGGCCCGGTATTTGATGGACAGCCCGACCCCAGCGGCAATCGGAAGGTGGCCGCCGACGATGGCATCTCCTCCCATGAAGTTGCGCGATTTGTCGAAGAGGTGCATGGACCCGCCTTTGCCTTTGCTGACACCAGTTGCCTTACCAAAAAGCTCGGCCATAATGGCCCTGGCGTCCATTCCCGCTGCAAGCGCTTGTCCATGTTCGCGGTATGTGCCCATGGCGTAGTCATCCGGCCTGAGGACAGACTGAATGCCAACGCAGACGGCCTCCTGACCAATATAGAGGTGGCAGAAGCCTCCGATGACTGCTTCCATGTACTTCTTGCCGGCCATCTCCTCAAAGCGGCGTATCAGTACCATCATCCGGTACATTTCGAGGTGCTCTTCGCGCGGAAGCTTATCCAGCAGCTCAACAGTGTGAGCGCCGGAGCGAGTAATCGCCATAAAAGACTCCTTTTAAGAGTGGCGCCCGCCGCAGGCTCGAGCCGAGAACCTGCCAGGCGCAAGTAGCACCGCCTGATTTATACTGGAACAGGCAGTGCGCGTTTCATCTGCTTATCCTTCCACAGTAAAACGCACTATGCATTTTATACGCGCTGCACTCGCAAGCGCGTTAGCGACACACTGGCGCGGGACAGTCTATGTAACAAGTGGCGTGCATAGCAATGATACCCCATGTACAGCGGCAAAGTCCGGCATATGCGGTAATCACAGCAGGAAAGCTCGCTCAAGAAGGCCACGGGTTACCCCCGGGTACGGACAGAGATGGGTTCTCAGAATCTGGTCTTGACCCGGGCAATCTCCCCGGGCGCAGGAACCAGCAGCCTGTCCTTGCCGTAAACGAAGCTTGCCCGATCATAGTCGGCCAGCTCGAAATCTGGACCCAGAATAATCGCGCCAGTTGGACATGCGTCCTCGCAGTAGCCGCAGAAGATGCAGCGCAGCATATTGATCTCGTAGACGGCAGCATAGCGCTCTCCCGGAGATCGACGGTCTTCGTCGGTATTGTCGGCGGCGACAACCGTGATGCAATGTGACGGACAAGCCCCCACGCACAGACTGCATCCGATGCACCGCTCAAGGCCATCTTCGTGCCTGAGAAGTTTATGACGCCAGCGCGCGCGCGCCACAGTGGGGCGTTTCTCTTCCGGGTAGTTGACAGTGGTTGGCTTCCGAATAACCTGCAGAAGCGTAATACCCAGACCCTTGATAAACTCTGATATCACTTCAACGGACCTCTCGAATCTTGCTTAGCCAGTTGCTCCTGCCATCGCCGGGGGAGCGGAAGCGCCAGACTGCACTCCCAATGTCCCAACTTCAGACCATTTGATCTGACTGTAAGCGGGAACGGCCTGCCTGATCTGCTCAAAAACTTCCTGGTCACTGGTGGCTTCCCACGTTTTTCCGAGCGCCCTTCCCAGGTCAGCCACAATCTGCCACCCTGGCCGGGACCGCCCGTGGGGCTTGACCGCCGGATAGATTCGCTGCACCCGGCCATCCGTGTTGGTGAAGGTGCCAGCCTGCTCGGCGAATGTCACGTTCGCCAGCACGACATCCGGATCAACCGGCACGTCTCTCAAAGACCACCCCTGATAGATGAACTCGACATTAGCCAAAGCAGCCTTGACAAGCTCCGGATCTGCTTCCAGCAGAGGCTCAGCCCCAACCACCCACAGCGCTTTCAAGCGGCCATCTCGGGCAGCTTCCAGTATCTGAATACCCGTCATTCCCGACTCAGATGAGCCCGTGGCAGCGACACCTCCAGGTAGCCAGCCAGGCGTAATGCCCAGATCCAGCGCACCGCGCGTGTTGCAGTTGGGATAAATCGTGATGCAGGGCACATCCGGCCCAAGCGCGGAAGCCAGCTCACCCAGGGCTTTCGCAAGCGCAGAAAAGTCACTCAGACCCTGCAGTTTCCAGCCGACAATCACAGCTTTGGGCGCTTCAGAGGAGAGCAGTCTGGCCGCCTGACCCACAACGCCCTCGCCGCCTCCGGAGCGCACCGCCGCAGCCAGAGAAGCGACAACGGAAGCCTCTTGTCCGGGCTCATAGATCAGGTTGTGCTCGGTGTAGCGGCCGAGTTCAATGGTCTCCGGATAGAGGCTGACGAGCTGTGCTTTTCGCTGGAACAGAGCTTTCTTGACGCGCAGCTCCGTAATCGGCTGATCGTTGGACAGATCAACGCCAATCGTGACAATCTGAGCAGCCTCATCAATATCCGTCAAAACTCCGGATCTAAACCCGGCTTCACGCACAACGCTGTGAAGTTGTACGGCCTGGGGATTGACGGCAGATGCGGTATGATCAATGCTGCTGGTCTGAAGAACAGAACGCGTGAGCCATTCAACCGCGTACAACTCTTCATTCGTCAGAATGGGAGAGGCCAGTACTCCCAGACTGCCGGAGTTTGCGTGCTTGCTGAGGATGGAGGCCGCCTTTACCGTCGCCTGCTGAGTCGTGGCATCCACAAGCTGCCCATCTTGCAGAATCTTGAAATCCTTCAGGCGATCCTGGTTTACAAATTCGTAGCCAAATCGCCCACGATCACACAACCAACCGTCATCCGTGTGCTTGTTCTCCCGGCTCCAAAGCCGGACCACGTCCCTCTGCTGACGGTGATCTATACGGATATTGCAGCCTGCAGCGCAACCTGTACAAATGCTGGGTGTATGCTGAATCTCCCACGTGCGTCCAAAGAAACGCGTGGGAGCGCCAGTCAGCGCCCCAACCGGACAAAGCTCGATGGTGTTACCGGAGAACTGGCTATCGAAGGAGTGACCGGGCACAGTCCCTATGCACTGGCTATGTCCGCGCTCAAAAACGCCAATCTGCTGATGGTCGGAAATCTCTTCACAGAAACGGACGCAGCGCAGGCACATGATGCAGCGCTCGCGATCCAGCAGTATGTTCTTGCCTATCTGAAGTGGTTTGTCCCAGTGGCGCTTTGGATAGCGGAAACGTGTTTTGCGCGGACCAAACTCATAGGTGTAGTCCTGCAGCGGGCACTCACCGCCTTTGTCGCAGACCGGACAGTCCAGAGGGTGGTGAATGAGCAGAAACTCCAGCATCCCCCGGCGCGCTTTTTCCACGCGGGCGTTCTGCGTGTGAACCACCATGCCCTCTTTGACGGGTGTCGTGCAACTTGGCGTGAGCTTGGGCATGCCCTCAATTTCGACCAGGCACATACGGCACGCGCCAATAGGCGCCAGCTTCGGGTGGTAGCAGTAAACTGGCACCAGAATTCCAAGCTGCGCGGCCGCTTCAACAAGCAGCGTATTCGGGGCGGTTTGAATCTGCTGGCCATCAATTGTCAGAGTAACTAGATCAGACATTTATCTCTTTGAGCTGAGTGTTGAGAAGTTGAGAGGGTTGCGCACCTGACTCACCTCACAAACAGCGCTTGCTCCTTCCAATCGCTTCGCTAGCGGTCAATCTCTCCCAGAACGATGTCGATGCTGCCAATTGTCGCCACGGCATCCGCCACCAGCCCTCCCTGCATCATCAGCGGGAGCGCCTGGAGGTTGCTGAACGAGGGCGTTCGCGCACGCATTCGGTAAGGCTTCGGCGAACCATCTCCAATCATGTAGAACGAGAGCAGCCCGCGCCCGGTCTCCGTTGGCACATGCCCCTCACCCGGGGGCGCCGTGAACCCGATTGTCGTCAACAGAAAGTGGTGAATCAGGCTTTCCATACTGTTGCCAATTTCAATTTTGTGTGGTGACAGTACGCGCCGCTCGTCTGCTCCCACCGGCCCCGGCTCCAATTTCTTAATCGCCTGAGCGATAATCCGGTGGCTCTGACGCATCTCTTCAACCCGGCAAAGGTAGCGGTCATAGACGTCACCGTGTGACCCGACAGGGACGTCAAAATCGTACTCTTCGTAACCACTGTAGGGCTCGACCTTGCGCATATCCCAGTCGATCCCTGAAGCGCGCAGACTCGGCCCGCTGACGCCATAGGAAAGCGCGTCCTCCACGCTGATCTTGCCTACTCCCTGCGTACGCTCCAGCCATATGGGGTTCTTGGTGAGGAGCACTTCGTACTCATCAACTCTGCTCTGGAAAATGTCCATGAAGCTTTGCAGCATGGGCATAAACTCAGGTGGGATGTCTTCTCTCAGGCCCCCTGGACAGATGTAGCTTGTCATCATCCGTACGCCGGAAGCGGTCTCAAAAAGGTCCAGAATCTGATCGCGCTCACGGAAGCAGTAGAAGAACGCGCTCATCGCTCCGAGATCCAACCCGTGTGTAGCGAGCCAGACGAGGTGACTCTGAATCCTCGTGAGCTCGGCCAGAATCACGCGCAGCACTTGAGCGCGACGCGGAATCGTTATGCCCAGCAGCCGCTCAGTGGACAGGGAAAACGCCAGATTGTTGCCAAGCGGCGACAGATAGTCCATCCGATCTGTCAGAGTCAGCGCCTGGTTGAAATTGAGGCTTTCAGCAGTCTTTTCAATGCCCGTATGCAGATAGCCGATATCCGGCAGGGTTGTGATGACGTTCTCACCATCCAGCTCAACCAGCAGCCGCAACACCCCATGCGTGCTCGGATGCTGTGGCCCCATGTTGATGATCATCCTGCCTTCGCCGGCATCCTCCAGCTCAGCGCCAGAGTCGAGAAGCTGTGTGTAGGAGCTCGGTTGAGTCTCCAGGCGATCCCACCCGAGAAAGACTTCTTCATCTGGCGGAGCGGGTAGCGTCTGGGGCGTAACATCCGCAAAATTAGCAGAAAACTGAACGGACTCCCCGCCAATGTCGTAGTCTTTGCGCAGCGGATGGCCGCGCCAGTAGTCCGGCATCAGAAGTCGGCGCAAATCCGGATGGCCGTCAAAAGTGATGCCGAACATATCGAAAATTTCGCGCTCGTGCCAGTTCGCTCCGGCGTAAACATCGCTGATAGTGTCCACGCGCGGCTCGTCTTCATCCAGCAGAACTTTGTAGTGGATGTGCTTGCGCTCTTTGGTGGAGAAAAGCGTGTAGGTCAGAGAGTAGCGCGGGTTCTGGAACATAAAGTCCGCACCGCCGACCTCAGAATAGAAATCAAACTTGAGGTCGTCGCGCAGCCAACGGCTGAACTCCTTGATCCGGGACGGCTGGACAACGATGGACCCTTCCTCAGCAGGTCTGTCGGAAAAGGCCACATCTTCGCCAAATTTCAGCCTGGCGTCTTCAAATATCTTTCGCGTTTCTTCTTTTTGCATCGTGTGAGTCTGAGGCAAGTCCTGCGAGAGCAGTCACCTATGAACAGAGAGTGATCAGACCTTGCGAGACAGGTATTCCTCGCTCTCCATTCCTTCGGCGGAGACAAAGGCGGGTTTGGGCCGGATGGCTGTCCGGTCGACATCAGGTGGAAGGAGAATTTTGCTCCCCGGCTGCGCCTCACCCGCTCTGATTTTGTCCTGAAGCTTGGTGATCGCGTAAAGGAGAGCATCCGGATTTGGTGGACATCCTGGAACGAAGACATCCACAGGGATGACTTTGTCCACACCCTGAATGATGGCGTAGTTGTTGAACACTCCTCCGGTCGAAGCGCACGCGCCCATCGCAATGACCCACTTCGGGTCAGGCATCTGATCGTAAAGGCGCTTAATAACCGGACCCATCTTCATCGAGACGCGTCCGGCGACAATCATAAGGTCCGCCTGGCGCGGCGAGGATCGAAACACCTCCGCTCCGAATCTGGCGATGTCAAAGCGGCCGGCCACAGTGGACATCATTTCAATTGCGCAACAGGCAAGTCCGAAAGAGAACGGCCAGATGGACGAACTCTGAGCCCACTTCGCAACCTTGTCAACAGTGGAAAAGACGATCCCCGGACCCGCTTCGTGTGAGGCTGCCATAAAACTGAATCTCCCTGGCTCTGTCCGACCTGAGCACGGACAGTTAACTGAGCGGCTGACGCTAACCCGTACAGCATAGCCCATTCCTCCGCCTTAGCGCCAAGCTGCAAGAGGCTTCCACGCAATGACTGCGCGACATCCTGACAGAGACGTCTGCGAAGCGGAGTCTGGCTCAATACCGCTACGGTTCCGAGCGATGATACCACGGCATCGCTGAACTTGAGAAATGTATCACAAATGACGGCATGTTCGCAAAGGACATCCAATGAGCTGCCAAGAAAGGGAAGCTGAGTTCAGGGAGAACGACTATGCCCGATTTGCCAGAGACAGTAATCAAAGCGTGGGATCAACGCGAAGGCCCGGCAGTGCTGGCCACCGTAAGTGATTCCGGGCAGCCAAACGCCATCTACGTCGGCGCAATCAAGCTTCTGGATGCCTGCCGTTTTGTGATTTCGGACTCCAGTTTCCACAAGACCCGGGCAAACATTGCCAACGGCAGTCTGGCCTCGGTGCTGTTTCTGACAACAGACTACAATTCCTACCAGATATACGGGCGGCTGGAGTATATGACAAGCGGGGAAGTGTTCGACGATCTGCCGAACTGGATAGACCCGCAGTACCCGCCCGTTGCCGCCGTCGTCGTACACGTCGAAGAAGTCTACAATGGAGCCGTCAGACTGGCCTGAGGATCAGTCCGGCAACCGCCCGAGAATCCATAGGCCACCTTTATACCGGCGGTGTCCGGTCAGGCGGCGCTTCAGCCACCTCAGACGATCCACAAAACGATCGGGCAGCGGGTCTGTCAGGATGCTCCCGGAGGACACAACTTCGAAGCCGGCGCTTCACAGCAGAGTTGCAAGCGCCCGGTGCGTGAAGAGCATCAGGTGGACCGCAGGACGACAGGACTCCTCAACAGCACTCTGAGAGTCTGAAGCCGAAGCAGAGAGCGGCTGTTTCTCGGTGGTAGACTCCCCAGATATTTCAGAAACGCTCTGCAACTCCCTCACACGTTATGCTACGCGGTGCGACTCTCCATCTTCGAAAAGTTCGTCCGCATTTTGTCCTGCAAACAGATCACGCGCATCAATCACGTTTTCGCAGGGCTCGACAGCTCTCCGGGATTTCCAGACGAAGCAGGCGAAAAAACCCAGACCGACACTCAGAGTCAGGAACCCGCCTGGCTCAGTGACAGCCTGTGACGCGGCGCGCGCGGGCTCCGTGACTGAGAGTAGGAGAAGAATCGGCATAACCATACGTCGCAGTAGTGTCATAAGAAACTATCCATCGAGGGGACTCATCAGCTTGTTCCATACCACGCACAGAAAGGAGGCTGTCAAACGTATGACTGAAAAGGGTCTAGATCAGCTCTTTGTAAACTTGCAGCAGCTTTTCGGAGTAGTGATACCACGTATTGTTCTCAGCGGCCAACCGGGCACTGGCTCCGAGTGAACTGCGCAACTGCGGGTCTCGCTTGAGCTGCACG
This sequence comes from Armatimonadota bacterium, assembly GCA_020846715.1. Taxonomy (GTDB): domain Bacteria; phylum Armatimonadota; class UBA5829; order DSUL01; family DSUL01; genus JADLDK01. The sequence continues at coordinate 101,597 of JADLDK010000011.1, forward strand.
ATTTTCTCCTTGAGAGCCTCAACACTGCAGGTTGGCACAACGTATCCGTTGACGCCGTCCTCTACCACATCTTTGGCTCCGGTGTTGCCGGAGATAATAACGGGTATGCCGCACGCCATAGCTTCCGTTACAACCATTGCAAAGCCGTCTTCGACAGAAGGGAAAGCAAAGACACTGCCCTGACGATACAACTCCGCAAGTTCAGCGCGTGAACCAACATGCCCAAGCACTCTTACGCCTGGGAGAGACTCGTATCGTCGCATCAACTCAACCGCATCGGGCAGAACCATCCCAACCAGCCACAACTCCGAATCCTGTAAGCCCAGCTCTTTCCACGCCTGAAGCAGATACTGCACGCCCTTACGCAGGCACACCATTCCGCAGTAGATAACTCTAAAAGTGGAGTCCTGCTTTGGGCCCGGTGTAAAGACCTCTGTATCAACACCGTAGTTGATAACTCTGAGCTTGTCGGCCGGGATGCCGTGGCGGAGATGGCTTTCGCGGGCAAACTCGCTGCAGACGACGATCCGATCAGCCAGGGCGTACTCCCTGTAAGTTTTCCAGCGCTCCAGCGGCGCCTCCACACGCCCTTTGAAGCCGTACTTGCGATACTCCCCGGAGACCAGTGAGACGATGTCTTCAGGGTGCGTGTTAGCGCGCTCAAGAACCAGCCGCGTCCCAAGTTTTCGAGCTTGCTTCATACTGAACAGAGCCTGATGGCTCCAACCGTGGAAGATGTCGGAGACGTTAAGCAGTTTGCGCGCGCCCAGATCAAAGGCGTTATCCATCAGACAGAAGTCCAGACCGTACCTAACACGAAGTCGATACGGAATGCGGGCGCGCAGTGTAGCCTCAGCCGCCGCAGCCACAACTGATATTAACTCATCGGGTATGTCTGACGGGTTATACCCCGGCGCGATAACTCCGGTTAGCAGACCCTCGCGAAACGCAGCCATGGCGGCATTGTAGGCAATGTACCCACAGCCCCAGGAGGCCAGCGTCCGCCCGGTGGAATACTGAACTGTGGGACGCGGACCTGAGTTCTCTGTGACTCGCATAGCAGGCGCTTCAGGATGAGGGGATGTGACTTCAGCGCTCATAGGAGACCGTCCGCCTGGGCTGTAAGCGGCAAGCTCTGGGAAGGTGAGACTGATCCTGGACGGCTGAGCCGCTCGAGGAGTCCCGCTTCATCCAGAACTGGCGCAATGATATGTCCGCGGGACCCTGTAGCCTGAAGAGCCTGCCGGGCCTGCCGATCAGCCTCGGCAACAGCGGGATTTCTCTTTGTGCGCGCTTTGAGTTTCATCAGAGATATCCACAATTTGTGCTGGCGCAACAGAGACGGAGAAGCGAAGTTGCGGCGTACGAAGAGCATGCGGTTTCGAAGAGAGATAATCTCACGCTTCAGTTCGCTTGCGTGAGACTGAACAGATGTGTGCGGGTGGCGATGCCACGCCAACGCTTTGGGTTCATTCACGCAGCGCCACCCACTGCGCCATGCCCGGTAACACAGGTCAATGTCCTCCCACCCGTACGGCGCATAGACGGGATCGAACCCACCAAGTTCCTCAAAAACATCTCGGCGCATAATTGTGGCTCCGCCAAGCGCAAAAGCTATTTCGGTAGGTTCATCAAAGGCGCCCGGCTGCTCCTCACCTGGAAACTCCGCGTGAAAAAGCCCGCGACTGAATGCCAGTGAGGTCACTCCGCCATTTCCGGTGGCAGCACTGGTGCGCAGATGGAAGCCTGCCGCAAAAACGTCCGGAGCTTCCATGGCAGAGACAGCTTTTTCCAGACAGTCTGGGTACAGCTCAATGTCCGTCATGCACACGGCCAGCAGATCGCCTGTCAAACCGCGCGCTCCTTCGTTCACCGCTTCGCCAAACCCGCCGTTGTAAAGGCGCCGAATAACGCGAATATCGGGCGCGATCTCTGACAGGACGGCCAGGCTGTCATCAGTGCTGGCGTCGTCCACGACAACAACGTCACGTGCGCCAGCGCGTCTGGCGGAAGTCAGCACACTGGGTAGAAACTGCCGGAGCAGCGATGCGCCATTGTAGTTCGGGATTACAACGTCGAGTGTCACAATCTGGAATTAGCGAAAAGCTGTGAGAAACTAGTCGAGATGTCTATAGATCTACTCCATAGTCCTGCTGAATGAGCCTTGCCCCCGCGGCCGCAATTCGGATGGAGTCAAGAGCGGTCTCCAGTGCGATGCGCGGTTTGCCGCTTCGGCCTCGAATATGGGCCGCCACATCCTCCATGGCCGCGCGCACGCAGTCCTGGTACACTTCTATTTTCGGCTTCTCAATTCCAAAGTGAAGGTTCACCATCAACGATACCGGATACGACGAGCCGCCCGCTGTGACGGAGTGGGACTCTGTCGGTGCGCCATGCACATAAGTCACATCAGCGGCTAAGCGCTCCAGATCAAGAGGCTCTTCCTGGATGTGTGCAGATGGGAAAATGCCGGCCAGTTGCTGCAAGCCTTCTCTTGTTGTGATGGCCCGGACTGTCGCCGCCAGTGGAATCCAACCCTCCACGTCTATCTCGCCAAGATCGAACGCAAAGCGAAAGCTCTGACGTTCAAACCACCACGGCCGGAAGAAGTGATGATAGTGTGTGCTGATGACTCCATCGTCGTAGCGCACGGTCGCCTGAACTTTATCTTCCATACCTGGCTGCCGGCAGTGAGCCTGGGCCGTTATTTTCTCAGGCCGGGCCTTCCACACAAAGTTGACCATGTCAAAAAAGTGCACGGCGTGTTCGACAAGAATGCCTCCCGATTTGGACTTGTCCCAGAACCAGTGCTGTGGCGGCAACTTTCCGTCGTAGGCATAGTTGGCGACGCTAACGTGCTGGAGCTTTCCGAGCACCTTTGAGTCGGCCACGCTCTTCAGCGCACAAACCAGCGGGTTGTAGCGAAGCATATAGTCCACCGCGATGACGCGCTTCTGTCTATGTGCCGTCCCGACAAGCTCTTCGGCCTCCTCGAGAGTCAAAGCCGGCGGCTTCTCCACGAACACATGCTTTTCGGCTTCCAAAGCCTGCTGCGCAATGGAAGCGTGCGTCGCCGGAGGAGTCCCGATTGAGACAATCTGAACTGAGTCATCCCTGAGCATATCGCGAAAGTCGCGGTATGACTTCAGTCCCGGGGGAATGCGGGACGTATCGAGGTCCGAGGCGGCAACGACCCGTACATCCTTAAGGTCTCTCCACGCCTCGTGACAGAACTCTGCGAACTCTCCATAGCCGACAATTCCAATACCAAGCCTGTCCACTTGCAACTGTACTCCAAAAACTATCGCTAACGGGAAGTATAGCGGAGTTTGCGGAAAACGGGCCGCCTGCCGCGGTCATCTCCGAAGCAGAAGGCGAGTGGTTGGCGCTTGTGCATCAGGCTTCTGCCGGGAAAGCCGTCCCTGAGCGATGCAGTACTAATGGACCAATGCCATCCTTGACAAGAGTGAAGTAGCATGAGGATGTTGGCCGTGCGGAAAAGCCGAACTACCGCGCGACCTGCACTTGTCCTTGAATCTCTTGCGCCCTCCCGGACACTCTGTCCCTGGAGGGCGCTTTTTCCTGTGCCTGTCCGAGCGAAGGAGTCAGAAGAGCGCGCGCAGAATCCCGCATTATGCGAATCTTCTGTGCTGTAGTTGCTACTTTCGCGCTGGCTGTAATGCCACGGTGCGCGGTCACATCCCCTTTTGTGCCGCTGTTCGATGGAAAATCTCTCAACGGGTGGACTATTGAAAGCAAGAGTGGACAGGGCTACATCGTGCGAGACGGGCTTCTGATCTGCCCCTCAGACGGCGGAGGAGTTCTTTACACAGACAGGGACTACTCAGACTTCATTCTACGCTTTGACTTTCGGCTGGATAAGGGCGGCAACAACGGTGTCGCACTTCGAGCGCCGCGCCACGATCGCGCTCCCTACGACGTCCTGGAGAGCCAGATTCTGGATAATAGCGACCCCATGTACTCAGGACTACTCGCTACGCAGCTTCACGGAGCCCTCTACAAAGTGACTCCCGTTACAGACAGTGCGCTGAAGCCAGCCGGTGAGTGGAACCGGGAAGAGATACGGGCACAGGGCCGAAATATCAGCGTAAGCGTCAACGGGCGGAAAGTGGTGGATGCTGACATCAATGCAATTCGCAACCCGAAGGTACTTTTGGAGCATCCAGGACTCCTGCGCGACTACGGACGCATCGGCTTCATGGGACACGGCCCGGCAGAAGTTGCTCTGCGCAACATAGTTATCAAAGATATTTCCAGACCCCGGAAGGACAACACTGCTCCACCCGGCTTCAAGGCGTTGTTCAACGGGCGCAATCTAGCCGGATGGAAGGGACTGGTCGCCAGCCCGCCCGAGCGAGCCAAAATGACGCCAGAGCAGCTTGCCTCAAAGCAGAAGGAAGCGGACGAAGTGATGCGGCAGCACTGGAGCGTTGTGAATGGCGTCTTGACCTACGACGGGAAGGGTGAGAGCCTGTGCACAGTCAAAGACTACCGGAACTTTGAGATGCTGGCGGACTGGCGCATCGAGCCAGGAGGCGACAGTGGCATTTATCTGCGCGGCAGCCCACAAGTGCAGATATGGGACAATCCCATCGGTTCTGGTGGGCTTTACAACAATCAGAAAAACCCGAGTGGCCCCTTGGCTCGCGAAGACAGACCACCCGGTGAATGGAACCGCTTCCGGATAGTGATGATTGGGGAGCGGGTGACGGTCTTTCTGAACAACGAGCTTGTGGTTAACGGTGTTGTAATGGAGAACTACTGGGAGCGTGACAAGCCGATTTATCCGACAGGCCAGATAGAGCTGCAAAACCACAACAGCAAGCTCGAGTTCAAAAACATTTATATCCGGGAGATCAGAGACTAAGGATCAGACGCTGGCGAGCACGAGATGCGGCGCCAATCCGCGCGAGCAAGCCATCACGGCGCCTGCCGCTGAACAGAGTAGGCCTGAAGCGCCGGATGTGGTCCGCCTGTGCCCAGTTCTCCGCGCGACACAACGAAGTCTCCGACTGCAACTCCCGATAACAGCGCGGAATCTGCTGTCACCAGAACGGGCGACTCCGATCCGTCCGTTATGCTCAGAGTATTTCCGCCCCGGGCGGTCACTTTCCCCCAGACACGGAAGAAATTCTTTGCCGGGAAACCCGGCAACATAGCCGCTGCGTCACGCCCATTGATACCAACTTCTCGCTCCACGCGATATGGCGGATAGTTGAAACTCTTGGAGTTGTAGCTGAGTGTGACTCTTTGAGAGCCCACGGTGGGCGGAGCGGTAATGACTCCACGCCAGATATAGGGTGAATCCTGCGCGAGCGTAACACCGCTGACAACTACAGGAGTGGTCACAGTCTCGAACAGGTTGACTGTAACATCAATGGTTCCGGACGGAGGAACGCGTCTGGTCGAGAGTTGCACGGTCCCTCCAACACCGCCACCCATAATAGCTCCCTTTTCCCCGTTGAATCCGGCTGGTGCGGGCTCACTTAGACCTGCGCCGCCCTTTCCGCCTGCTCCTCCCGCGCCTCCTGAGCCGTAGCTGAACACGTTGCCTTGCTGCGTCACCGCTCCATACTGGGAGAATAAAGACCAGCTCGGACCGCCGGATCCGCCTGCACCTCCGCCCCCATTTCCGCCGTCTCCACCAGACCCTCCACGTCCGCCCGAGCCAATATTCTCCGGACAGGCAGCGCCTCCCAGTCCTCCTTCACCACCTGTGCCACCCTTGCCGCCATTGCCCCCATTGCCGCCGTTACCACCGTTGCCACTAATGAGAGTGCACCCGGTCACAGTTGCGCCATCGCTCGACAGCAAGAGGACAGCAAATGAACCGCCGCCCCCGCCGCCACCGGTTCCGCGATTCCCACCGCAACCGCCGCTTCCGCCTCCGCCGCCTCCATTCCCGGAACCTCTCACGCAGAACAAGATACCATCACAGCGTCGGGCGCCGCCTCCGCCGCCGCCCCCACCACCGCCTCCAGGCCAGCCGTGTCCGCCGTCGGAGCCGCTGCCGGGGATATACAGTCCATATAGAAAGGAACCACTGCGAGCTTCGCCGGGGAAGCCGTGGAGTCCGTCCGAGCCATTTGCGCCGTCCCCACCGGGCTGGCCAGGCTTTGTATTCGTGCCCAAAGCCCCTCCGTGCCCTCCTGCCGCACCTGTGGCAGCGGCCGCGCCTGGCTTTCCAGCGGTCAGATCAAACAAGCCACCATCGCCACCGTGACCACCGCGATCGCAGGGAAAGTCCCCGCCAGCGCCACCCAGCCCCGGTGGTTCGTAGGAATCGCCGCAATACCCCTCACCTCCGGGACTGCCATTGAGTCCGTTCTGGCCAGACATCCCCGAGCTGCCATTTTGGCCGGCGTTCCCATTGCCGGAAATAATAATGTTGTTTCTGAGAGTAAGCCCGGGGCTTCCGTTCGCGAGCACACCGTAAGAAGACTCTCCATAGCCCGTAATGGATGATGCCCGGATGGTAAGGAATGCAAGCTCCGTCGTCGCGTGGATTCCATTTGCGAATACCCCCAACTGCGAGCCGGAATCAATTCGGGTGACGTTCGAAGCCGAGCGGCCCCAGTGCGGTGGACCATCGTAGCCGCCGTAAATACTCACCCCATCAACCATAGAAACTGTGTTAGGATACGTGCCCTTCGCAACGAGCACCTGAGTCTTGCCGAGGCTCTGTGCCCTGCTGATGGCGTAATGAATCGTCTTGACCGGCGCGCTCATTGAGCCATTTGACGGAGAATCCGAACCTGAGGCGAAATCCACAACAATGGCTTTGGAGGCATCGCCATCAATGCCGTCAGAGTTGCTGTCCTGAAAAAGAAGATCCGGGACATCAACATCACAATACGCCGGGGCCACACACAGGGAAAACAGGAAGGCGCCAAAAATGGAAGTAATACGCGTGCAGAGCTTCATTGCGGACCGATGACCTCTTCTTTGAACTCACGGCCAAACACGGCCTGATACCTGTTCATTATACCATACTGTCGCCTGCTGGTCGAAAGAGATGTCAGACCAGAAGCCAGACCTGACGCTCCCGTTGTGCGCGGCGTTGGAATGGATTCGGCAAGCGATCGACTCCAATTCCTTCCTCTGTCACAGGATGGAGGAGCTGACCTGTGACAAGCCTTGAGTCTTGAAAGGAGCGAACAGGAAAAGGATATTGGTGGCGTCCCAGCGCCTTCTCAGGGCAGGACACCACCATCTCTGGTCTTCCGCTTCAAACTGAGGCTGTCCGAAATGGCCTGAAACCTTCCTGGCTACGGCGCTTTTCGCTCTACCGCGTACGCCTGCATAAGTGAGAAGCTCTCCTGACCATCCAGGACGCCCTTCGCGACAACATAGTCTCCCACAGCAATGCCGGCCAGGAGGCTAGAGTCCGCAGTGACCTTCACCGGAGCATCTGCGCCATCACTGATATCAACTGTGTTACCTCCGCGCACAGTCACCTTTCCCCATACGCGGAACAGATAGCGATCCGGAGCATTTGGAAGGACTGTGGCAGCCGCATGGCCATTGACGCCAAGCTCACGCTGCACTTCGAACGACGGACCCATGAACGCGGTATTGTTGTAGGTGACCTTCACAGGGTACGTACCGGGTATAGACGGCGCAACGATGGTTCCGCGCCACACATGCGGAGCAAAGACGGCCAGTGGCGTAGAGTTGGCTTCAACTCCTGTCGTGACACTGCCGAGTATGTTGACCGTGACCTCAATAGACGCGGACGGTGAGACGCGCGTCGCGGACAAGCGGACATAGTTACCGGGATCACCACCCGAATAGGCGCCGTAAGACCCTGCAGGGCCAGCAGGAGCGTAATTACCGGGAACCGTGCCGCCCGGACCTCCCATTCCCGGAATGCCAAAGCTGTAGATGTTTGAGGCCGCCGCCGGAGCTCCACCTTGGGCGAAAAGCCCCCACGTCCATCCGCCAGCGCCTCCGCTTCCGGCTCCGCCAAAGCCGCCACTGCCCCCTTTCCCGCCATTACCGCCGCGGCCGACTTCGCCAGTACAAACACTGCCGCCTACTCCTCCATTACCACCAGTGCCACCGGCGCCTCCGTTGCCGCCAGATCCCCCCGCGCCAGCGTTCTGGCTGATGAGGACGCACTCTTCCACAGTAGCGCCGCCGCAGGCATCCATCAGGACAGCAAATGACCCGCCACCTCCACTGCCGCCCTGACCCGGCGATCCGCCGCAACCGCCTGCGCCGCCACCTCCGCCGCCATTACCGTTGCCACTATAACAGAGGAAACATCCCTGGCCTCCGCCGCCTCCGCCGCCTCCGCCGCCGCGCCCGCCATAGCCGGCCTCTCCGCTGATTCCGTCACCAGGGACATACAGTCCCGCTGAGACCACACCACCAGAGGCTGCAGAGCCCATCAAGCCCGAAGCGCCTGGTAATCCGTCGGCGCCAGAGCCGCCGGGTCCACCAGGATTTCCACCCGAGCCGCCGAAACCACCGCTGGCGCCACCGGGCGCCGGATACCCATTTTGACCCGGATTGACTCCGGGGGCGCCTCCCCAGCCACCCTGGCCACCCGGAAAACCGCATATCCCAGGTCCGCCAGAGCCGCCGGGCCCACCCGATCCGCTACCGTCACATGCTCCGGGGCCGCCAGAGGACCCGGGATTACCATTCTGGCCACCCGGACCAGAGGATCCACTAGTACCAGAGTGACCGTTGCCAGCTGTGATGGAGTTATACCTGAGAATGAGACCCGGGCTCTGATGAGCCCGGACACCATAACTGGAGCCTTTGGGCGGAGCTGCATTCCCCGCCTGAATGCTCAGAAACGCGACTTCTGTGGGCTGAGTGATTCCGGACGCGCTGAGGGCATGCACGTTGCCGGAGCCGTCCGCCGTTGTCCAGGAGATCGAGGTGGTGTTCGAAGCCGAACGGCCCCAGAGAGGAGGGCCGTCATAACCCCCGTAAAGGCCCACGCCATCAGCCAGCGTGACCTGTTCGGAATAGACTCCTTTGGCTATGAGTACCTGGGACCGGCCTAGCGCAACCGCGCGAGCGATCGCGTACTGAATCGTCTTGCACGGTGAGGCCATCGAACCGCTCGCCGGACTATCGGACCCGAATACGGCATCCACAAAGACTGCCTGGGACACATCCCCGTCTATGC